>JBNKSV010000032.1:0-26425 GCA_050297535.1 Sedimenticolaceae bacterium | reverse complement strand
CTTTAACTAGGCTACGATATTCTTCGATTCTCATAGGCTACTAACGCCTTGGTAACGGGACCGCCGGAGCAGAACAAGCATGTGGTAGAGTGAGCGAAGCGAACCACATGCTGGTGGAGCGTAGGTGGGTCCCGTTCACCAACTTGTTATGTGCGTTCCCGGTATTTGTCACACCAATATTCAGAGTAACAGCCATCATTGAAGCACTCTACCCTAATAGACCCGAACTCTCTCTGACATCCAATTTCCTCAGAGATAACTATCCTTTCTGATTCGAGCAGCGAACCTAAGGAATCATAATCATTCAAGCCGATCAGCTCGAACCCAATATATCTATCGTCGCTATTTAATGAAACTGATACTGTCGCAACACCTTGATCGCGATCTCTACATACATTCAATACAGCTACGTAGCTTGGTCTATTCCATTCGATTAAAGACCTAAATTCAGTCACTGCACTTTTAACCTATTCAAAATATGTTTCATGGCACGCCCACACATAACAGTAGATTATACAGCTGGCACCGATATCGTAATATCACGCTGGCACCAATATTGAGTTATACAGCCAGTATAACAATTCTCATTTCGGTTAGGTCTCAGGCAGTATGCCTCTGATGAGTGCGCATCCCGTCTTATCCTTATACCCCACTTTTTTTGTAGAATATCAGCCTATTAGCTATCAATAAAGCCCTTCCCAACCGTCAGCTCTTGGCCGTTACGAAAATATTTATCAATTCAGAATGGTGCCAGTTTATATTTTTTTGTGTATAGAAAGCGGTTATTTGTGCTCTTAGCAAGCACCAGACATCGGCACTTATGGGTAATAAGTAGCTGAAATGTATTATTTGTGGGCAGATGTGATGCCGTGTGATACGAGAGTTGTGGTGCCCAGGGCCGGACTTGAACCGGCACAGAGTTTCCTCCGGCGGATTTTAAGTCCGCTGCGTCTACCAATTCCGCCACCCGGGCATGGGAGCGAACCACGTTATCGTGATTTTGGAGGCTGAGCCCGGAATCGAACCGAGGTCCACGGCTTTGCAGGCCGCTGCATAACCACTCTGCCACTCAGCCATAATCTGTACAGAGGTGGGGAAGTATCATGGATTATCATGTAACTTTCCACCCCCTAAACGAAAAAACCCCTGCGTAGCGCCCGGGGTTTTCCGAAATCTGGAGCGGGAAACGAGACTCGAACTCGCGACCCCAACCTTGGCAAGGTTGTGCTCTACCAACTGAGCTATTCCCGCGTCATTAGAAGGCGGCTATTTTAATGTTCCTGTATGCGCTGTCAAGAAAGAAGTTTACCAAAAAGCTTTCTTAATCATCTTCCTGGTGCATATCCTGCCCTGTTGTCGGACTATTCATGCTGGGCCATGCCGCTTTGATGTAGACCACCATGGACCATACCGTTAGTGCAGCAGCCACATAAAGAAGAACATATCCTATTGTATATACTGGCAAATCCAAGATCGGATCCCTATAGATCAGCATTAGGATTGCAAGCATCTGCGTTGCAGTTTTGAATTTGGCGATCACGGTAACGGCGACCAACGCCCTCTCACCCATCTCCGCCATCCACTCCCTCAGGGCGGATATGGATACCTCGCGTCCGACAATGATGATGGCTGGTATGGCCAAGGCCGGTGTGGGATCGGCCTGTACCACCAGGATCAGGGCAGTCGCCACCATGAGTTTATCTGCCACCGGGTCTAGGAATGCCCCAAACGCAGATGTCTGTCCAAGTCTGCGCGCCAGATAGCCGTCAAACCAGTCGGTGACCGCGGCCAGGGCGAATATGGCGGAGCATACCTCATGGCCGTAGGGAACAGGGAGATAAAAGAAGACCATGAATACCGGAATCAGCGCGATTCTCAGTAGGGTCAGTTGATTGGGGATATTAGGCATCATCTGTTACAACATCATTCCATAAAAAAAGCATAGTCTAGTTACTATTATGCGGGTGTGAATATTCAACCGTCACTATGAAAATGGTCATAGATCTTTTCCGCGAGCGTGCGGCTTATGCCTTCTACTCGACGCAGATCATCCACCCCGGCATTCCTTAACTCTTGAATACCTCCAAACTGCTTCAGCAGGCGTTGCCGCCGTTTGGGTCCAACTCCTTCCACTTCCTCAAGTATCGAGATTTTACCAGTCTGCTCCCTTCTTTGACGATGTCCGGTGATAGCAAAACGGTGTGCCTCATCCCTTATCTGCTGTATCAGGTGCAGCGCGGGAGAATCATGCGGCAGTATAATCGGGGTATCGCGGCCGGACAAGAACAGCTGTTCCATGCCCGCCTTTCTGGCACTGCCCTTGGCGACACCGATAAGCGTCACCCCGGTTACCGCCAATTCGTTCAGTACCCGCTCGGCGGCTCCAAGCTGGCCCTTACCGCCATCTATAAACAGGATATCAGGCAGTCGCCCTTCCCCGGATTGGATCCTCCGATAACGCCGCATCAGGGCCTGTTCCATAGCCGCGTAATCATCACCAGGTGGAATGTCCTTGATATTGAATTTGCGATAACTATGCTTGGCCGCGCCTTGCTGGTCAAACACCACACATGAGGCAACCGTCTTCTCTCCTGAAGTATGGCTGATATCGAAACATTCCATAATCTGCGGCAGTTCATCCAATTTGAATACAGCCTGCAACGCCTCCAGCCTGGACCCGTATCCCGTCCGGCTTGCCAGCCTTGCCTCCAGAGAGAGCTTGGCGTTATGCACCGCCATCTGCAGCCAGCGGGCCCTTTCTGAGCGCACATTGGTGCTTATCTTTACCTTGTGTCCGCTCTCCGCGGATAGCACCTGCTGTATCAGTTCCATCCCTCCTGGCCTGGAACTAACTATGATCTCAGCTGGGACCTGTTTCCCCAAATAGTGCTGACACAGAAAGGCCTCCAGAATCTCTTTTTCTCCCTGGCCATCGCTACAGCGCAGATGAAAGACCTTATTCCCCAGATTTCTGCCTCCCCGGATGAAGAAGAGTTGGATTGCAGCCATTCCGGCATCCACGGCACAGGCGGCGATATCAAGATCACCCCTCTCGCCGCTTACATACTGCTTCTTCTGGATCTTCCGCAGGCGCACAATCTGATCGCGGTATCTGGCGGCCTGTTCGTATTCCAGTTTACTTGCCGCCAGTTCCATCCTTTCTACCAGCTCTTCGATCACCGTGTTGGTCTTGCCCTCCAGAAACAGGACAACATCATGCACATCCCGCGCATACTCTTCTCTAGCGATCAAATCCACACAGGGTGCAGTACACCTCTTTATCTGATACTGCAGGCAGGGACGCGAACGATTTTGGTAAAAACTATCTTCACATTGCCGCACCGGAAACAGCTTTTGCAGCAGTTGCATGGTCTCACGCAGTGACCCGACATTAGGGTACGGCCCAAAATAGCGCCCTTGGGCCTTTTTGGCGCCACGATGAAAGGCCAGACGTGGAAATGGATCAGCGGATAGATATATATAGGGGTAACTCTTGTCGTCTTTGAGCAGAATGTTATATCTCGGCTTCAGACTCTTGATCAGGTTGTTTTCCAGGATAAGTGCTTCGGACTCGGTGTGGGTTACGGTGATCTCAATGTGGTTTACCTTGGATACCAGCAGCTGAATACGACGATTTTGCGCCCGGGTAAAATAACTGCTGACCCTGCGCTTAAGATCCTTTGCCTTTCCCACATATAGCACCTTGCCTTTGGCATCCAGCATACGATAGACGCCGGGACTCTGGGTGAGGGTCTTGAGGAATGCCTTGTGGTCGAATAGGTTGTGTTCAGAATCAGGCCGCATGCCAGAAATTATATAGCCACAGCCACAAGTTTATCCAAGCAGCTGGCTGGCATGGGCAAACACCGCGTCGAACATCTCAGGCGTAAGCCTGCGAGTCTGAGTGTTGTAGCGACTACAGTGGTAAGAATCCAGAAGCTGCATACCTGGTCTTATCTGATGCAAGCTGTTATGGCCGAAGGGGAAATCCTTTTGGCGTAGCGCCAAGGCCTTTATCACGGAGCTGTGGGCAATAGAACCCAAAGCTAGAATGACAGAGGCGTCCGGCATCGCCTCCAACTCCTGTCGCAGATATGCGTTACAGTTGTTTATCTCGCTACCGACCGGTTTGTTCTGCGGCGGCAGACACTTGACCGCATTAGTGATACGACAATTCTCCAGGATGAGACCATCATCTTTCGAGATAGAAACTGGCGCACTGCTGAATCCATGTTTATGGATAGTCTCATACAGAAGTATTCCGGCGTGGTCACCGGTAAATGGCCTGCCGGTTGCGTTGGCCCCATGCATCCCCGGGGCCAAACCCACGATCAGCAATCTAGCATTCGAATCGCCAAAAGGCGGAACAGGACGTGCGTGGTAGTTGGGGTATTGCCCTTTCACATCATCAAGGAATGTGGCCAGGCGCGGACAGGTACGACAATCAATATCAAACAACGGCATCAGCCCTCGTATTCGGCAATCCCGTGTCGGATAGCCAGCATGGTCAATTCTGCGTCTGTTTGAATTCCAAGTTTTTCGAACAGTCTATGGCGATAGGTACTCACGGTCTTTGGACTTACGCAGAGGGTGTCGGATATATCCTGATTTTTCGTCCCCTGCACTATAAGCATCAATACCTGCATCTCGCGTTTGGACAAAGACTCAAACGGCAGTTCAGAATCAACTCCTGAGAGCTTGGCCAGCGACAACTTTTGCGCCACATCGGCAGATAAGAACGGTTTCCCATTAACTACAGTCCTCACTGCATCTAATAACTCGCTGGAGGGGCAACCCTTAGTCAGATACCCAAGCGCCCCGGCCTCATGTAACTTTGATGGGAATGGCGCCTCTGAATGTACGGTAACTACTATTACTTGAACGTTAGGATGTTTGCGTTTAATCGTCCTGGTTGCCTCAATACCACCTATCCCCGGCATATTTATATCCATCAGGACCAGGTCAGGACTTACTTCCGGGATCATCTTAATGGCATCTTCACCGGATGACGCCTCTGCAACCACGTCAATATCCTCGGCGTCATCAAGGATCAACTTAAAACCGGTTCGCACCAGTTCGTGGTCATCAACTAACATTATTCTAATCATTAAGTTACAGCTTCCTGCTCATTCTAAGACGACACAAGATATTCGCACCTTTTCACAAAGTCAAAATACGAAAAACCGAGCATAACAAAGGCATTATACTGCAATAATGAGTATCATTTTTGCGTTGTTTAACACAATAAATACGCTCTTCACGTTATCGTTAACACGAATTCTGCTATTTAAGGGTATTTTTTGCGGTTAGTAGAAACACTATATATAGAGTTCACACTTTTAAAAAATAATCTCTAGTAGAATATTAGAAAACAATGTTACTCATTGTTATTTATAGGTTTTTATTTTAATACTTTTTAAATTACAGCCTTGACATTGGCCCAAGAAATACATACTCTTCCACGTGCAAAACACAATATATAGTGTTCCACGAAAAAAGGCTTTGTCACATACCCGATTTACACTGGATAAGCGCAGACTTATTTCCAAAATAAAGGGATGTGTAAACCCACTAGGAGGATGTTTATACCAACGTTTCAATACCAGGTGTAAACCGTCAATATAACGACAATTAATAGGATAATTACATAAATGAAAGGCGCCCATCTCAAAGCTGTTCCATCAAAGACCACCAACATACCGCTGCAGGCCGCATCTCTGGATATATGGGATACCAAATATCGGTTGAAGACCAAAAATGGATCACCAGTAGATGCTAATATTGATGCTACTTATGAGCGCGTGGCGAAGGCGTTGGCTGAGATGGAGGCAACCCCGGAGCTACAGGAAAAGTGGGAAGAGAGATTTGTTTGGGCCCTGCGCAATGGCGCTATCCCGGCCGGACGCATCACCTCTAACGCCGGAGCCAAAGAACACAAGCCTGCCACCTCCACTATCAACTGTACGGTATCCGGCACCATTCAGGATTCCATGAACGAGATCCTGGGAAAGGTGCATGAGGCTGGACTGACCTTGAAGGCCGGATGCGGCATCGGTTATGAATTCTCGACCCTGCGGCCTAAAGGCGCTTATGTTAGCGGCGCTGGCGCCTACACCTCCGGACCTCTGTCGTTTATGGATATCTACGACAAGATGTGTTTTACCGTATCCTCCGCAGGAGGACGACGCGGCGCCCAGATGGCTACATTCGACATCGGCCACCCGGATGTAATGGATTTTATCCGCGCCAAGCGTGAGGACGGACGTCTACGTCAATTCAACCTATCCCTGCTGATAACGGAAGAGTTTGTCGAAGCCGTCAAGAAAGATGAAAAGTGGGATCTTGCCTTCCCCATTGATAAAAAAGAGCTGGAAACGGACGATTTGGACCTAAATAACCGTCAGCAGGTATTGTGGCGTGATTGGCCAAATACAGACGGGTATGTGACAAATGATAGCGGCAAGGTCGCCTGCAGAATCTTCAAGAGCATACGCGCCCGCCGTCTGTGGGATGTAATCATGTCCTCCACCTATGATTACGCAGAGCCCGGCTTCATACTCATCGACAAGGTCAATGAGATGAACAACAACTGGTTCTGTGAAGATGTTAGGGCCACCAATCCCTGCGGCGAGCAGCCGCTCCCACCATACGGCGCATGCCTACTAGGATCTATCAATCTTACCAAGTTTGTACGCAATCCATTCACCCCTGACGCCAGCTTCGATTGGAACAACTTCCGCGAAACAGTAAGGATCTTTACCCGCATGCTGGACAACGTGGTGGACATGAATGGCCTGCCACTGGAACAACAGCAACAGGAGATCATGCACAAACGCCGCCACGGCATGGGCTATCTAGGTCTTGGATCAACCATAACCATGTTATGTATGAAATATGGCAATCCAGAATCCTTGGAGTTTACCGAGCGCGTAACCAGAGAACTGGCCCTGGAGGGATGGCGCACCGGGCTGGAATTGGCCGAAGAGAAAGGCCCCGCCCCTATCATGGACGAGGAATTTACCGTCACTGCCGCCATGCTGAGCAAACGCCCGGAGATGTGTAAAGACAACTGGAAGGTCGGAGATAAGATAAAGGGCAAGCTGCTCCACGCCAAATACAGCCGTTATATGCAACAACTGGCTAAGGAAGACCCGGAACTGGTTGAAAAAATAGCCGAACAAGGGTGCCGCTTTACCCACCACAGCTCTATCGCCCCTACCGGAACCATATCTCTATCACTGGCCAATAACGCCAGCAATGGTATTGAGCCTAGCTTTGCGCATCACTATTCGCGCAACATTATACGGGCAGGAAAGAAGACCAAGGAGAAGGTGGATGTATACAGCTTCGAGCTTCTTGCCTATAGGGAAATTATCAATCCCAACGCCATGCCTTACGCAGAAAACGAGAATGACAAACTGCCTGAGTATTTTATATCTGCAGACGATATTGCTCCCAAACAGCACGTAGACATCCAGGCCGCCGCCCAAAAGTGGATAGATTCATCCATCTCGAAAACGGCAAACGTCCCCACAGACTTTCCCTATGAAGATTTCAAGGATATATACCTGTACGCCTATGAAAAAGGCCTAAAGGGATGCACTACATTCCGCTTTAACCCGGAGGCGTTCCAGGGCGTACTGGTAAAGGAAGAAGACCTGGCGAACACCACTTATCAATTCACCCTAGACGACGGCAGCACCGTAGAGGTCAAGGGCAACGAAGAGATCGAATACGACGGTGAAATACACACTGCCGCCAACCTCTTTGATGCATTGAAAGAAGGCTACTACGGCAAATTCTAAAATAAAGTAAACATATTCGTACCGGCATCCATAGACGGACACCAAAGAAGAGGCAGAGAAAATGGCTATCAAAATCGAAAAACAGATCGTCGACTATTCAGTAGCGAAAGAAAAGGAAGAACAAGCCGCTGATATTGCAGTAGCAGAAAAGCAAGAAAGCAATATCATACACATGCACGAGAAGGTCGAAAGGCCTGAGATGCTGTTTGGCTCTACCTATAAGATCAAGACCCCGCTGTCAGAGCATGCACTCTATGTGACCATCAATGACATAATCCTGAATCAGGGAACCGAGCATGAGGTGCGCCGTCCCTTCGAGATATTCATCAACTCCAAAAACATGGACCACTTTCAGTGGATCGTCGCACTCACCAAGATTATTTCCGCCGTATTTCGCAAGGGTGGTGACGTTACATTCCTGGTGGAGGAGATGCGTTCGGTATTTAACCCCAGCGGTGGTTATTTCAAGAAAGGCGGTAAATACATGCCGTCGCTGGTCGCCGAAATCGGTGATGTCATACACTGCCATCTGGTTATGATCGGACTATTGAAGGAAGATGGTCCGGACGAGCACCAAAAGAAATTGATCGAGCAAAAACGGGCGGAATATGAAGAATCCATAAAAATGAAGGATACCGAACACTGCAGCGAATTCCCGGAAGGAGCCCAGCTCTGCATGAAATGCAATACCAAGGCTATGATCCAGATGGACGGCTGCCTCACATGCCTAAATTGCGGGGAATCCAAATGCGGTTGATATAACGCGCCCCCGGCATACCTCAAGAAAGGACCACCATATGGTGGTCCTTATCTTTTATACTTATCCTGATAATAAAATGACCATCGAATGAGCCACTTTAGTCTTACACCGTACAGATGGTAGTATTAACGCAGTTAGGCGCTGGCTTCGTGACTTTTGACTTTGGAATACGCTATGAATGTTATTGAGTTTATCAGGGAAAAAACTGAAAATATTCAACAAAATAACGCGGAATTTATCGCCAAATTAGAGCCGAAATTCCGTAATCTGTCGCACCTGCTTAACGACAGGATAGCCAACACCCTTAACAACCCATGGATATCACGCTTCAATCCATTTGAGGACGATTCCTCTGAAGATGAACAGGAACTTGTTGGCTCTATTGCGGCCACCTATAGAGAGCTAAAAGAAAAGATCGGACAAGAGACGTTTCTGGGTGATTGGCACACCGTAGACCAGGACTGTATTGACAAATTCGCAGATATAACCGGCGATAACCAATGGATACACACAGACCCGGTGCGGGCGAAAACGGACTCGCCTTTTAAATCAACCATCGCTCATGGCTTCTTGACTTTGGCGCTGATTCCAACCCTTACTGAGACAGTAGACCCGGACAATAACCCATATCCTGAAGCCAAGATGGTCGTGAACTATGGCCTGAACAAGGTTCGGTTCCCTTTCCCTGTAAAGTCCGGTTCCAGGGTTAGAGCCAGGAAAAAACTAATTAGCGTAACGCCAAAAAAACGCAGCATTGAAGTAGTAAACGAAGTAAGCATTGAAGTGGAAAACCGCGTACGTCCAGCCTGCGTAGCTGAGACAGTTCTGAGGCTATACTTTTAACCCCGCATCAGCAGCGTTTAAAAAACGCTGAGTAGTGTCCGGTAAAGACAACAGCCAGGGCCTCTTCTGCATAGATCTCCGCCTTTAGTTCGATCTTGGCCCTCTCTCCCATCCTGAGCTGCCGCATAAATTCCTCAAATGATCCATCATGCGGTAATCTGCAACTGGCCTTTATGTCGCCCCTCACCGGTTTCAGATAGACAATATTCGCCTGCCCTATAACGCTGTGGGCATCAACTCCTGCCTCGTCAAATTTAAGATGCAACATACCCCAACAGGTGACGGCACAGAGACTGTAGAGACTCCCACCAAATGCGGTTCCATGTATATTTATATTGGGTGCAAAATCCGCATGCAGAACAAGTTCATTATCATCATGGGACTCTACGCGCATCCCCATCTGTTCGGTTAGAGGAACCTCTGTATGCAGGGTCTGTTCAAGGGTCTTGAGGGTATTCATCTTCTAATCATCGTAATTGGTAAGTGGTATAACACGGCCGTTTACGGTTAAAATCACCCATCCGCACAATCACGGCCAAACAACAAGAGAATATCACTCGTAAAAACCAATAGATATCTATTATGCTTCTTGACAATTACTACTCCGAATCGAATGACGGTATACAATTCACCCGCACTCAGGCAAGTGATTTCGCAAAGTATATCGCAGGCGATTTTAACCCCCTGCACGATCCAGATAACAAGATGTTCTGCGTCCCTGGAGACCTGCTATTCTCAGTCGCCCTCATCAAGACCGGCCTGAGTACGCAAATGAAATTCACCTTTTCCGGCATGGTGAACGATGCTACCAGTATAGAGTTTCATAATATAGATAACGGCTCTATTGAGGTAAGAGATAACACGGGAAAGACATGCCTCTCAATCATCAGGTCCGGTGAAATATCCCGAGACGCTATGGTTGTAACAGCTCTGGCCAAAAGTTATGTGGAATTTTCAGGCAAGACATTTCCCCACATACTGGTACCACTGATGCAAAAGAAAGGCCTAATGATCAACCCGGCGCGTCCCATGGTGATATACGAAAGCATGGAAATAGACCTCAACACCCTGGATATAACTAAACCAGAGTTAGAACTAGCCGACACCTCTTTTGAGGCAAATGGAAAAAAAGGTCAAGTAAAGCTGGAGTTCCGCCTGAAACAGGACGATAAAATCATAGGTAACGGCGTTAAATATATGTCTCTGCGCGGCCTAAAACCGTTTATACAAGAGGAAATCAACCAAGTTGTAGATGACTACATGCAGCGCAGAGCGGAACTAATTCGCTAAATCAATAAGTTATTGCATATCTATACGCATAAATATTCAGACATAAGTCAATAACATTAGCGGCCGTTCCACAAAGCTATTAATATTAAGGTATGTATTGTTCTCCGTGGTATCTTCCTATAAATAATGGAAAATCTATTTGAAATTGGTTTGGAAAAACTTCTGGTTGCCCGGAGAAATGGCGACGAACTGATACTAGGCTACATTGACGCCGACGATAAACACCTGGGGTTCCGCCCACAATTTCAAAATATCCGCCTGGATGGGCCCATAGCTCCTATAGGCGTACTATCAAGCCCGTTAGAATCCTATTGCTGGGATACCCTAACCTTCTACGGCGCCTCTTACATGACGAAGAAGATTCCGGCGAAGATCAGTGAGCAGCTTAAGAACATTGAAAATGACAACAACGTATCCCTATGGAAGGTCACAGGCTCTTACTATAAGGTGTATGAATTCCTTCTCAGCATAGGCATCACCCCAATAATCATTGATAAATGGTCCGATATTCAGATACCGGAAAGAAACGGCACCATACACAAATTACGCGGACCGGTTGTTTCGAATTTTCCATTACTGAATAAAAAACGCGAAGTGCATAACTATCTGCAAAACAAGATAAGGGAAGAGGTACAAACAATCAGGGTCAGGGAAAAGGAGTATTCTGAGGAAGAGATACTAGAACTGTTCAAAGATTATCTCTAAGATTACCTGGACTACCGTACTGCATGAGAGAAAAAATGGAACTTGACCTAAACAAATTCCGCACGCTGATCCCCATTAATGCGTTATATGAGCACAATCTTATGCAACTGGCCAAGCAGGCCCAGGTGAACCGACTATCTAAAGGCGAGGTTATCTTTCGCCAAGGAGATCAGGATCAGGTCTCTATTTTCCTAATCTCCGGGGCCATTAAACTCACCTCTTCAAACAATGAAGAGAAAGAGATAGTCGCAGGCAGCAACGCCGCGAGCTATGCACTGGCGGCAAATACCCCACGCAAATATGATGCAATCGTTACATCTGAACATGCCTGTATAGTATCCGTTGATAGGGTGCTGCTGGAGCGCCTATTGGCCTGGGGTGAATCAGAGGTATTCGAAAAAGATGGTTCGGATAATACTGATATGAATAAAGGCCCATCTGCTCTCGATAGTGAGTGGATGATGGCCATGTTACAGACCGAGACATTCAAACGGCTGCCGGCGCTGAATATCCAGGAACTCTTCTCCAGGATGGATGAACTTAACGTCAAGGAAGGAGATGTAATAGTACGACACGGTGAAGATGGCGGCTTTTACTATATGGTAAAGGCCGGGCGCTGTCAGGTAAGTCGTCCTACAGCGGAAGGCGGTGTTGAGATATTGGCAGAGTTGGGAAGAGGCAGCAGTTTCGGAGAAGAATCGCTGATATCTCAGGCGCCACGCAACGCTACCATAACCATGCTATCTGACGGCAAACTGATGCGTCTGTCCAAGCAGGATTTTATCGGCCTGTTTAACGACCCCATTCGCAACCTGATTAGCATGGATGATGTACCAGCCATGCTCAGTGAGGGGGCCTGCCTGCTGGATGTACGCCTCGAAAGCGAATACCAGAACTCTCACCTGGAAAAAGCCATAAACCTCCCCCTTGGACTCGTCCGCCAAAATGGTCCAGAGCTTGATTCGGAACAACGCTACATACTCTATTGCGATACCGGGCAACGCAGCTCCACTGCTGCCTTCCTGCTAAGCGAAATGGGACTTGAGGTATTCGTTATAGAAGGCGGTATTGCCGGTAGTTGAAATCAATCCCCGCGCCGCCAATGCAGACATACAGCCCTGCCTGACGCATCTGCCATGAATCCTTCACAAACCCATATATCCCCGACCGCAGCCAGTTGTCCATCAAGCTTGATCAACGGCATCCTGCCACGCTCCCAGGGTGGAATACCTCTTTCCTGAAACAGATTTTTCAGGCTCTTGCTAACATCCCGCCCTACCGGTCTACAGCGCTCCCCGCCCGCCCGAAAGCAAACAGTTATCTTGCCAGCTTCCCATGCCGACATGGATATTCCCTCTGCGGCCTCTTGCACTGAGATAGTCCCAAGACCAGATGGCAGCTCAAGATCAGAACCTCCATCCCACTCAATCTCAATATCCCGATCCAACTCTTGCAAGGTTGGCATTAGGTACAAACGGTCACGATATCTGCGCATCTCCACCCCGGGCCAATCTACCACCGGGTTTCTATCCTCCCGTGCGGTCAGCATCTCCAGCAACACCCGGTCCATGCGGGCGGTATCCGGCAGTTGTAAACCGGCATCCCGAATCCAGGTACGGATTACCGCTCGGACGCGTGGTGGCGGAAGAGCTGCCAAGGCGCTGATACTCATACTACGATGCGAATCAATGTCCATATGCAGCAGATCATCCCTGGCCGCCTCTTCGATCAGGTGCTGGGCCTCGGCACAGTGACTGGCGCTACGTGAAATGGTGCGACCCAGAGCAGGCCAGCGTTGCTTAAGTAAAGGGATTACCTCATGCCGCAGGAAATTGCGATCAAAGGAGATGTCCTGATTGCTGAAATCCTCTACCCACTCCAGCCGGTGCTGCCTGGCATACTCGGCCAGATCTGCCCGCGAGTGCGGCAGTAATGGCCTGGCATGAAAACCCGCCCCGAAACCATTAATCATCGGCATGGCTGCGAGACCGCTGGGGCCGCTACCGCGCAGCAACTGTAGCAGGACAGTCTCTGCCTGGTCCTCGCTATGATGGGCGGTGAGCAGGATATCGCCTTCCTGTACAAGATCGCAGATCGCCTGATAGCGCTTCTCACGCGCCACCGCCTCCTGGCTTTCACCCCTCCCACTCTTGGCATCAACCTCAAGCACGGTAATTGGAATATCGTTTGTCTGGCAAAATCCACGGCACTGTTCTGCCCATTGGCTGGCATGCGACTGCAGCCCGTGATTCACATGAACCGCATGGATCTCCGCCGTCAATTCATGGCGAACAGCCAATAACGCGTGCAGCAGCGCATGGGAATCCATGCCGCCACTGTAGGCAACCAGCAGGCGTTTACAGGCCGGAAGATCAGAGATGGTTTGCAACAGCTGGCTTTGATCAAAAGCCATTGTGGTCCTTATCCGGCAAAGCTGCCGTATTTCATAAGACGCTGATAACGCTGTTCCAGCAGGCTGTCGATCGGGGTCCTGGAGATCGTCTCCAGGGTCTCTACCAGGGTGTGTTTGACGTTGTTAATGGTTGCTGGAATATCCCGATGCGAACCACCCAGAGGTTCATTTATGATGCCGTCGATAAGACCAAGGTTTTTAAGATGGGTGGAGGTAATAGCCATTGCCTCCGCAGCCAAAGAGGCCTTATCCGCGCTCTTCCACAGGATGGAAGCACAACCCTCGGGCGAGATCACCGAATAGGTGCTGTATTGCATCATCAGGACCCGGTCGCCCACGCCTATGGCCAACGCGCCGCCGGAGCCACCCTCGCCCATCACGGTACAGATAATAGGTATTCTGAGCCCCGCCATAACCTTCAGATTACGGGCAATGGCCTCGCTCTGACCACGTTCCTCGGCACCCACACCAGGATAGGCCCCAGGGGTGTCGATAAAGGTCAGCAGCGGCATCTTGAAGCGCTCTGCCATCTCCATCAGACGCAGCGCCTTGCGATATCCCTCCGGGCGCGGCATACCAAAATTGCGATATATCTTCTCTGTGGTGTTACGTCCCTTCTGATGACCGATCAACATCACCGGTCGTCCTTCCAGGCGCGCTACGCCACCGATAATAGCGTGGTCATCAGCAAATGCACGGTCCCCATGCAACTCCTGAAACTCCTCAAACACCCCGTCTATATAGTTCTGCATATATGGACGTTGCGGATGCCGCGCCAGTTGGGATATCTGCCAAGGGGTCAGGTTGGAGAATATGGATTCAGTCAGCGACCTACTCTTCTTCTCCAGTCTCTGGATCTCATCCTGGATGTTTATCTCATTATCATCACCGACCAGACGCAACTCTTCAATCTTGGCCTGCAGTTCGGCGATGGGCTGTTCAAATTCAAGGAAATTTAGGTCCATGGGCGAAAATATACCGGATTCGGTCTTGGAATGACACTGTTGTTAAGCGGTAGAAATAGTGCTATGAAAACAGGAGGTTATTTAATTATGTAATTTATATATGTGGGCTTATGATATTCCACTTTGGGCATCAGTGCATCTGTTTATGTCAAATTATGCCTGTTGCCATATATGACCTCTACACCGGCGTTATCAAACACCCGCTCCAGTCGGCGCAACAGTTCATCCGTCGGGGTAATCCGCCAGTCATCACCAAACTCCAATATACCAAGGGCGTCGGCCCTAACCATGCGCATCCGCACCCCACAGGTTCCGCCTTTGTAGGTCTTTAGAATACTTTGTATGGTATTCAAGAGGTCAGGATTAAGGGCCCCATTTAGCTGCGACGTGTCCAGAAGGATGCTCTTGGCATAAAGCGACCTGGCCTGCTCAAACTCCAACACCTGATCAGCACGGATACTCAAACCGCCGCGATATTCATCGTGGGCCAGACTACCCGTGACCACCAAAATCTTATCCGTCGCCAGCAATTCCCGGTACTCTTCGTAGGCCTCAGAGAACAGGGTTACCTCGATTCTGGCCGTGCTGTCGTCCAGGATCACCGTACCCATGCGTCCGCGCTGAGTCATGCGATGGCTGCTGGAGATCACCAGTCCGGCCACCATCACCTTCAGACCCCCCTTCTTGCCGCTGGACTTGAAGCCGTTGTTGCCGTCATCCAAAGAGAGGCCTGAGATGCGGGATATGCCTATCCCGGAAAACTCGCCCAGATAGCGGTTTATGGGATGGCCGGTCAGATAGAGGCCCAGGGTCTCTTTCTCGCCCTGCAACCGCAGTTGTTCATCCCACTCTTCACTGGCGTCTGGGATGATCTGTTCCGGGACCGCTTCAGGACTAGCGTCCGACATACCGAACAGGTCATTCTGCCCGGCCTCCTGCATAGCATGGTGCTGCTCGGCCGTCTTCAGTGCATATGGCAGCTGGTTCATAAGACTGGCCCGGTTTGCCCCCAGCTCATCCATGGCGCCTGAGCGTATCAACGACTCCAACACCCGACGATTGGCCTTGCGCAGATCGACCCGGCGGCAGAACTCAAACAGGTCTTGATATTCCCCTCCGCGCACCCGTTCTTCGATAATGCCCTCAATGGCGGCCTCGCCCACCCCCTTGATGGCCCCAAGACCATAGACCACGGTATCGTGACCATCCACGGTAAAGCGGTATTCGGAGTGATTAATATGGGGTGGGTTGACCTTGAGACGCATGTTGCGACATTCGTCGATCATCACCACCACCTTGTCGGTATGATCCATATCAGCGGAGAGCACCGCCGCCATAAAGGCCGCAGGATAGTGGGCCTTGAGCCAGAGGGTCTGATACGAGACCAGGGCATAGGCAGCAGAGTGGGATTTATTGAAGCCGTAACCGGCGAACTTCTCCATAAGATCAAAGATATAACTGGCGGTGTTCTCGTCTACCCCCAGCTCCACCGCGCCCTTGCGGAAGATCTCGCCCTGCTTGGCCATCTCCTCCGGCTTCTTTTTACCCATGGCTCGGCGCAGCAGATCCGCTCCACCCAGGGTATAACCGGCCAGTACCTGAGCGATCTGCATCACCTGCTCCTGGTACAGAATGACACCATAGGTGGTCTTGAGGATCGGTTCCAGGGCCGGATGGGGATATTCCACTTTCTGGCGCCCATGCTTACGGGCGATGAAGTCGTCCACCATGCCTGACTGTAGTGGCCCGGGGCGGAACAAGGCCACCAGCGCTGTAATATCATCGAAGCAGTCCGGTTGCAGTTTCTTAATCAGATCCTTCATGCCGCGAGATTCCAACTGAAACACCGCCGTGGTGCCACAAGCCTTGAGCAGATCGAAGGCCTGCATATCGTCCATCTTTATCCTGGTGATATCTATATCTGATGCACCAGATTCGCGACGCTGGGCGTTGATTGTCTTCAGGGCCCAGTCGATGATGGTGAGAGTGCGCAGGCCCAGGAAATCGAACTTCACCAGCCCGACCGCCTCAACATCGTCCTTATCGAACTGAGTGACCAAGTTTTCGCCGCTGGCCTCGCAATAAAGCGGGGTAAAGTCTGTCAGGACAGTTGGGGCGATGACCACACCTCCGGCGTGCTTACCGGCGTTCCTGGAAAGACCCTCCAGACTCAAGGCCATGTCGATCAGCTCAGCGACCTCTTCTTCATTCTGGTAGGCCTGGGCAAGATCATCATTATCTTCCAGGGCCTTGCTCAGGGTCATGCCGATCTCGAACGGGATCATCTTGGCTATGCGGTCCACAAAGCCGTATGGATGACCCAGCACCCGCCCCACGTCCCGCACCACCGCCTTGGCCGCCATGCTGCCGTAGGTGATGATCTGGGATACGGAGTCCCGGCCATATCTATCGGCAACATACTCTATGACCCGGTCGCGTCCCTCCATGCAGAAATCCACGTCAAAGTCAGGCATGGAGACGCGTTCAGGATTCAGAAAGCGCTCGAACAGCAGGTCGTGCTCTATAGGGTCCAGATCGGTGATACCCAGGGCATAGGCCACAAGGGAACCGGCACCGGAACCACGACCAGGACCTACCGGAACACCGTTCTGCTTGGCCCAACGAATAAAATCCGCCACGATCAGGAAGTAGCCTGGGAAACCCATCTGGATAATCACATCCAGCTCCAGCTTCAGGCGTTCATCGTACTCTTTACGTTTCTCGGCATAGTCAGGTGAGGAGCGGTCGATTATCTCTTGCAGGCGTAATTCCAGGCCATGCTCCGCCTCCTGCACCGTAAACTGCTCCACACTCATGCCATCAGGCACCGGGAAGTCCGGCAGGTAATTCTGCCCCAGGGTCAGTTCCAGATTGCAGCGCTTGGCGATCTCCACGCTGTTGGCCAGGGCCTCCGGCAGATCAGAAAATAGCTCGGCCATCTCTTCAGGACTGCGTAGATATTGCTGTGGACTGTAGTTTTTGGGGCGGCGCGGATCATCCAGGGTTCGGCCATCGTGGATACAGACCCGCACCTCATGGGCATCGAAATCTTCCTGCTGCAGAAAACGCACATCATTGGTTGCAACCAGAGGCACACCGCTGGCAATAGATAGTTCCACGCTGGCGTGCAGACACTCTTCATCCTGAGGCCGTCCGGTGCGGTTCACCTCCAGGTAGTAACGATCTCCAAACAGTCCTCGCCACTGCTCAAGCAACTCTCTGGCCTGCTCGGTATTGCCACCAATCAGCAGACGTCCTACATCTCCCTCACGCCCGCCTGAGAGCGCGATTAGTCCATCGCTGTTACCCTCTAGCCAGGCCCGCTCCAGCATGGGACGGCCCAGGTGCTGACCTTCGCGGTAACTGCGAGATATTAGTTTGGTAAGGTTGCGGTATCCTGTAACCGTCTGTACCAACAATAAAATTCTGTTGGGGTGGTTTGCTTCCTGCTCATTATGCAGCCAGCAATCCGCACCGATAATCGGTTTAATCCCCTGAGAGATGGCCGCCCGGTAAAACTTCACCATGGCAAACAGATTGGACTGATCGGTGATAGCCACCGCCGGCATCCCGGCCGCGCGCACGGCGTTGATCAGGGGTTTTATTCTGACTACTCCATCTACCAGGGAGAATTCTGAGTGTACGCGTAGATGGATAAATGTGGGTTCCATAGTGGCATCTATCATACCGAAATTGGCGCTGCCCTGTCTGCACAGATACTACATTAAAGATGCTTATCTTGAGGTGTAATAAAAAGATTCTTTATTCCCGTGCCCAGGCGCGATGAGCGTTAAGGAAATATGACCTGAATTTACGCGGTATTGCTTTGCACGAATAAATAAGCCTGGCTTTGTTGGAATCGGTCATCCAACGATGAGTCGCCTCACCGGGCCAAAGGATCTGCGGTGAATCTCCGTCACCCCCAACTCCCGCAGCGCCTCTAAATGCACCTTGGTTGGATATCCCTTGTGTTTAGCCAGTCCGTAGCCTGGGTACTTCAGATCCAGTTCCACCATCTCCCGGTCCCGCGCCACCTTGGCGATAATGGATGCGGCGCTGATTGCCGGTTCGCTACTATCCCCACCCACGATTGCCTCCACGCTACATGCCAGCTTGGGACACTTGTTGCCATCGACCAGGGCATGGGAGGGTGCGATATGCAGGGCCTCGACAGCGCGCCGCATAGCCAACAGTGAGGCCTGCAGGATATTCATGCTGTCTATCTCCGCTACCTCGGCCCGCCCCAGGGACCAGGCCAGGGCATTCTCCCGTATAATCTGGTCCATAGCATCGCGTCTTTTCTCGGATAGTTTTTTGGAATCAGCCAATCCAGCTATCGGCCGTTCCGGATCCAGGATCACCGCAGCCGCCACCACAGGTCCGGCAAGAGGACCGCGGCCAACCTCATCTACTCCCGCGATATAAAACTGTGCTGACATGTCGGTTATGCCTTTTGCCTTGCTGCAAGCAATTCCAACACCGCCTCTGCCGCCTTGCTGCTGGCATCCTGGCGCAGTTCACGATGCACCTTGTCGCCGATCTCTTGCATGGTTTGCGCTATCTCGTCTGACTCAAGTATGTTGATTAGGGCATCAGCCAGGATTTGCGGTTGCACATCATCCTGAAGTATCTCCGGGGCAATCTCCCTGCCGGCCAGCATGTTGGCCAGGGATACGAAGGGGGATTTAAGCAGCTTAAAGCGGGTAACTATCCAATGGGTAAGCCAGTGTAGCCGATAGGCAATAACCATCGGCTTCTTGTGCAGCATGGCCTCCAGGGTTGCGGTGCCGGACGCAATCAATACCGCATCCGCCGACTGTAGTGCATCCCCGGCATTGCCATCCAGCAGGGTGATTGGAAGGTCGGGGGCGATGCGCTGCAGAGTCTCGTCGAACATATCACGTGCGCGCTGGTTCACCAGCGGCACCACAAACTGCAAATCTGGATATCTCTCGCTACAGATTTGGGCGGCTCCGATAAAGTCCTCACTCAAATATCTGATCTCACTCGACCTGCTGCCAGGAAGGATGGCTATAACCCTGTGTTCCATATCCAGTCCCAGACGTTCCTTGGCACCGTTCTGATCAGGCTCCAGTGGAATAGTATTGGCTAGCGGATGCCCTACATGCACAGACGCAACAGCATGATCTTCCAAAAATTGTCTTTCAAAGGGGAACAGGCTTAACACCAAGTCTGCTGACGTGCGAATCTTTTTAACCCTTCCGGTACGCCAGGCCCAAACCGAGGGACAGACGTAGTGTACAGTAGGAATCCCGGCCTTCCTCAAATCCCGCTCCAGGCTTAGATTGAAATCCGGGGCATCAACACCAATAAACAGGTCAGGTGGATTTTGAAGAAAATGATTGCGGATATCTCGCCGCATGGATAGCAGTCCCGGCAGATGGGAGAGAATCTCGACCAGGCCCATAACGGAAAACTTTTCCAACGGGTAAAGAGATCTGCACCCCTCTTCCAGCATGCGTGGACCGGCAACGCCTTCGAATACTACATCCGGCACCCTGGCTCTAAGTTCCCGCATCAAACCGGCCGCAAGGATATCGCCTGAGACCTCGTTGACGACTATACCGATCCTCAAGGCATCATCCTCAGCGGACAATGCTTCTTTCACGATTACTAAGGAAGGCCGCCATTATGGCAAGTTCCGGACACTCAACCGCCATCTCTTCAATAGCGTCAATGGCCTCAGACAGCTTCATCTGCTTTTTATATATTATTTTGTATGCCCGCTTGATTTCCCTTATGGCCTCAGCGCTGAAACCACGTCTACGAAGACCTTCAGAATTAATGCCATGCGGCTTGGCTGGATTACCGTTTATCAGTACATAGGGAGGAACATCCTGTTTGATCGTACTGCCAAGACCGCTAAAACTGTGTGCCCCGATATGGCAGAACTGATGTACACAACAAAAACCACCAAGGATCGCCCAATCACCGACATGTACATGTCCGGCCAGAGAGGCCGCATTGGCGAATATGGTATTATTTCCTATCTGGCAATCATGTGCGACATGACAGTACGCCATCAGCAGGTTATCGTGTCCGATCCTGGTTGTTTTGGCATCCTGAGTGGTTCCACGGTTTATCGTCACATACTCGCGTATAACATTACGGTCCCCTATTTCCAGATATGTATCTTCCCCGGCATACTTCTTATCCTGCGGATCATCACCGATGGATGAGAACTGTAATATCGTGTTATCGACGCCTATGCTGGTAGGGCCCTTTATGATCACATGAGGGGCGACCGTCGTCCCTTTTCCTATCTTGACTCCAGCACCTATTATGCTGAATGGACCTATGCTCACGTCTTCGTCTATTTCAGCATTTGGATCTATGATGGCCTTCGGGTCTATCACTCTTTGGTATCCCTCGATGTACACATAATTTCTGCGGTGGCGACTACTTTTCCATCTACCATGGCGGAACAATCGAACATCCCTATTCCCCGCTTCATGTTGGTCAGTATCGCTTCGATATAAAGTTGATCACCTGGTACTACTGGCTTTTTAAAGCGCGCCTTATCCACGCCAGCGAACAGATATATCGAGGTATCGGTCACCGACTCCGGATTAGATGCACCTGCCAACAGCCCGGTGGCCTGCGCCATGGCCTCTATGATCATGACACCAGGCATAACCGGCTTTACCGGAAAATGCCCGGTAAAAAATTGCTCGTTATAGGTGACATTTTTAACCGCAAGCAGACGCTTGTCCTTTTCAAACTCAACCACCTTGTCTATCAACAGAAAAGGATAACGATGCGGCAATATGCGCAACACTTCCTGTATATCCATGCTAATCAAAACTACCTCCACGCACTTTTAGCGCACTGTCCTAAATACCGATATTTAATCATCTGTTTCGTTATTATTGTCAGTTAGCTTGGAGACCGATCTTTCTAACTCCTTAAGTCTCTTCATCATCCCGTCAAGATTACGCAAAGTTGCTACCGTCTTACGCCACTCTTTATTCGATACCGCAGGTAGATTGCCGCTGTAGTAACCGGGTTCATCAAACGATCTGGTCACCAGGGTATCTGCCGAAAAATGCACGTTGTCGCAAAACTCCAGGTGCCCCACCACAACCACGCCGCCGCCAATGGTTGAATTCTTTCCGATTTTGGTAGAACCGGCGATTCCGGTACATGCAGCTATTGCCGTGTTTTCGCCGATCTCTACGTTGTGGGCGATCTGGATCTGATTGTCCAACTTTACCCCATCAGCAATAACCGTATCGCGCAAGGCGCCCCTGTCAATAGTGGTGTTGGCGCCTATTTCAACATCGTCACCTACCACCACGCTTCCAAGCTGCGGCACCTTTACCCAAACACCTGCGTCATTGGCTATGCCAAAACCATCACTGCCAATTACCGCTCCTGGATGAACCAGCACCCTCTGCCCTATGGTCACGCCATGGCACAGGGTTACATTCGCTACCAATTTAGTACCGGCACCTACGGTAACATCTTTAGCAACAACACAGCCGGGCCCGATCTGTGCCTCTGGACCTATACAAGCCCCATCTTCCACCGCGACGCCAGGACCTATCCATGCCGTCGGATCCACAACAGCGCTATCCGACACCCACGATGATTGATGTTGCCCGGCCCTTATCTCTGACTGAGGATGCATGTATGCGCTGATGCGCGCATACGCCAGATATGGATTATCGCTCACCAGGGCAGTCACCGGACAATCTCCGGCATGCTCTTCGGCGAGTATTACCGCGGTAGCATGTGTATTGGATAGATACTTGCGGTATCTACTGTTGCTCAGAAAGCTTATGGAACCAGGCATTGCATCCTGCAGGGTTGCAACAGAATCTACCCTCGCCTCTGCATCACCCTGCAGCCTGGCTCCAACCAGTTCGGCCAGTTCTCCCAGTCGAAAACTCAAGCCGGAATGCATCTCCAGCCTTAGCGCTTATTTCTCTTGGGACAGCTGCTTCAATACCTTATCAGAGATATCGACAGCAGGACTTGCGTAGGCTACTCCGGCGCTAAAGACAATATCAATGTTTTCACGCTTACCTATGCCCTGTACCACCTCTGATATCTTGCGCAGAAGCTTGTTGATCTCTTCGGAACGGCGCAGATTCAGGTCCTCTCTGAATTCAGCACTGGCGGTATTCAAATCCCGTCTATGCCGACGGATATCCTGCTCGACATTCTGTGCCTCAGATGCACTCATTACGGCGCGATCCTTAGACAGTTTATCTTCCAGCACCTTCAGTTTTTTACGCTTACTCAAAAGCTCGTCGTTGCGCTTTTTGAATTCCGCCTCAAGTTTTTTCATGATTGCAGCTGATTGCGGCGATTCCTTTACCACCTTCTCAGTATTAATGTAAGCGACCTTCTCTGCGTGGGCCACCCCAAGCACGCCAAACATACATATAGCCACCATTAGGATTACTGACTTTTTCAAAACTATTCTCCAGAATTATTAGAACGCTGAACCAAAGGTAAATTGGAAATTCTCAGTCTCATCGTCGCTATCGTCATTCAACGGCAGCGCAACGACAAACCCGAGCGGCCCCATAGGTGATAACCATTTCAGTGAGAGACCAGTAGAGTAACGCAAGTCACCAATATCCACACTATCGTCGTCCGTATCGTAGACATTACCCACATCGAAGAAGGCGCCCATACGTACAGTGTCAGGGGCCAGACCTAATGGATCCGGGAAGGTCACCTCGGCATTGGCAAACAGCTTCATATTGCCACCCAACGGGTCGTTCAATGAATCACGTGGTCCAAGGCTATAGTCCTTATATCCCCTAACGGTCTTTACACCACCGCCGAAGTAGTTCTTAAAGAACGGAAGCTTATCGGTGTCGCCATAACCATCGCCATATCCAATCTCTCCACTAAGCGATAGGGTAAGAGAATCCGACAGCGGGAAATAACGCTTGTTGGAGTATTCGATCTTATAGTACTCCAGGTCACTTCCTGGCAACGTAAATTCGGCGGACAACTCCTGTACACCTCCCCTGGATGGAAACAGAGAGGAGTCGCGGGAATCGCTGCTCCATCTTACGCCGACCTGGTAATCCAGGAAGCTATTGCCGTTGTCAGTTTCAAAGTCTTTAACATCTTCTGACGCCTCATCATCATTGACCTTAAAATCGGTACTCACGACCTTGAAGTCAAACCTGACCCGATCGAATTCATTCAGAGGGATACCGAAGTTCACCCCACCACTTACCACGTCCGTACGGTATTTAGCAGTATCAACATCGGCAAAGTCGGTCTTCTTGTACATCAGATCAAAACCACGGCTTATACCGTCCACCGTGTAGTAGGGATTGGTGTATCCAACCTGATAGTGGCGCTGGGAATCACTGTTGTTAAAGGCGAATATGACGCGCTTACCGGTACCCAGGAAGTTGTTCTGGGAGATACTGGAATTGAACATGATGCCGTCGGACTTGGACCAGCCAACACCGGCCATGATATTACCGGTCTGCTTCTCTTTCACCGTAACGTTCACATCCACCTGATCGGTAGAACCGGGAACAGCTGGCGTCTCAACGGTAACGGCATCAAAATAGCCCAGACGCTGCAAACGCTCTTTAGACATCTTGACCTGCTCAGACGAGAACCAGGCTGATTCCATCTGCCGCATCTCACGCCGTAGCACCTCGTCTCTGGTATTACTGTTACCGCGGAAGTTTACGCTCCTCACATACACGCGCTTTCCTGGATCGACAAAGAAGGTTATAGCAACGGTCTTTTTCTCTTCGTCTATCTCCGGGATGCTGTTTACGTTGGCGAAGGCATAACCATTGTTGCCCATGAGGCTGTTGATCCGCTCGGAGCTATTCACTACGTCCTTGCGGGAGAACACGCTGCCACGGCTCAGATGGATAAGCGGGAATATCTGCTCTTTTGGCACAACCATCTTACCGGCCAGCTTGATATCGCTGATCTTGTACACATCGCCCTCGGTGATGTTGATGGTTATGTATATGTCGCTCTTGTCCGGGCTTATGGACACCTGGGTAGAGTTCACCTTGAAGTTGATGTAGCCCCTGTCCAAATAATAGGAACGCAGTGTTTCCAGATCCGCAGAAAGCTTCTGCTTTGAATATTGATCGTTCTTGGTGACCCTGGACAGCATATTGCTGGTGCCCAGCTTGAACGTTTCCAGCAGGTCTTCCTCTTCAAACGTTGTGTTACCAACGATATTGATGCGTTTAATTCGGGCGGCTGCGCCCTCCTTGATCGTAATATCAACGGCTACGCGATTACGTTCCAGCGGGGTTATGGTGGATTGCAGCTTCACGCCGTACTTACCATTGCTGAAGTACTGTCTCCTTAATTCGCGTTCTATCTTGTCCAGCACCGAATTGTTGAACACCCTACCCTCGGCCAGACCTATATCCTTCAAACCCCTTAACAACTCTTCTGTCTCCATGGAGTCGTTACCGGTGATATTGATCTTGGCGATGGCAGGACGCTCCTGCACGAAGATGACCAAAACATCACCTTCTTTCTCTAGCCTGACATCCTTGAAAAAGCCGGTCTTGTAAAGCTCACGGATGATAGAAGAGGTCTGTTCAGACTCTATCCGTTCGCCTATCTTGACAGGAATATGATTGAATACGGTACCCGCGGAAATGCGCTGCAATCCCTCAACGCGGATATCCTTAATCACGAACACCTCTGCCACAACCAACGCCGGAAACGACAATAAGGCTGTAATGAGAAGTGCCGCCAATTTTCTGTTTGTTCGCTGCATTTATTATAACTTCTTGTATATTAAAGAATATTTAATTTTCCATTCGCGCAACACAAATGACTGCCGAGCAGTCATTCCGCCACATTATAGTGGAACTTTAATAACTATCCCAGCACCCTTGAAATATCAACATAAAAAGCGATTCCCATCAATAGCAATAGCGCAATAATACCAAACTTTTGCCCCACAAGCTGCGCCTGTTCCGACAGCGGTGAGCCCTTGATCCCTTCAATAAAAAAGAACAGGAGATGCCCCCCATCCAGCACCGGAACCGGTAACAGATTGAGTATCCCCAGGCTGATGCTGACCATCGCCAGAAACTTCAAAAATGGAACAACGCCAAAACTTGCGGTCTTTCCAGCGGCCTGAGCTATGGATATTGGACCGCCTAAATTATCCAAGGACGCCTTGCCGGTCACCATCTTACCCATCATTCTTAGCATAAATACCGACATATCCCAGGTCTGAGTCAAAGACGCGCCAATTGCAGCAATAGGGTTCAATTTGATTTCAGACCTATATTCATCGAACAATCCTTCCGGCACATGGACCCCAGCTCCGATCCGGCCTATCACCTTATCTCCATCCGTGCGCTTGCCGATCCTGAGATTGAGCGCCTGCACCTGACCGTTACGCTCTATAGATATCGCTACGGTCTCTTCTGGATGTTTACTGACATAGGTAACAAAACCCACCCAGTCCGCAACCTCTTTGCCCGCGACGGATAGGACCTTATCCCCGACTTGCAGGCCGGATGCTTGCGCGGACTCGCCCGGCACCAATTCCCCCACTACCGCAGGAAGCACTGGACGACGCACATCCAACCCCACCTTACCGATAAAATCATCCTCTTCCATGAGCGCGGCTATCTTTGCGATAGGAATA
>JBNKSV010000031.1:0-26589 GCA_050297535.1 Sedimenticolaceae bacterium | reverse complement strand
TTGGTGTTTTAAGTTCGCTGAACCAATTTTTATTTGATTTTTAATATTCCACAAGCAGATGCTTCGCCCATCGGAAGAGAATCTCTTTAAATAAAACCTTGGAACATAATGATGTTTCTTGTTGTCAGGCATTCGTATAGAGCTAACAGGTAATTATCACGCCAGCTCCGATATCGTAATATCACGCTGGCACCAATATTGAAATATGCCGCAAAGAAATACCCGGCTGGGCAGTGGAATGAGGTTGCGCTTGGTACATCCTGCCAAGGGGGTATTCCCTGTTTGTTGTTGAGGTTATCAGAGAAGTGGTGGTTTAGGTAGGGCTGGGTTTTATAAACCACCGTCACCCCGCGGCTTGACCGCGTAGCAACTCCCTCTCCCTTTGAGGGAGAGGGCTGGGGTGAGGGTGAGTTATCTATATTTCCCCCTCACCCTGACCCTCTCCCCTCAGGGGAGAGGGAACTATGTTTTACGTCTGTTTGCGGTAATTGGCGTGCATTTCATACATGGAATGATGAGGTGCAACTCTATGGATAGAGGAGGTAGAGCGACGCTGGAAGCCAAAGCCGGGGCAGGGGTGAGGTATTGAATTGTAAGTTCAATCTGATGCGGGATGGCTTGGTTCTGTTTATAGCTTTCTCTGGGCATCAACGATCGCACTGTTGATGATCTTGTCCAGATTGTGCGTGAGTATTTTGTTTAATTGCGAGTTTATCTTGCGTTCCAAGCTTTCTCTTACCTTGTCCGCAACCTTGTTGGCTACTTTTGCGGTAATGTCGTCCAGGTTCTGTTGGATGTGTGACCTTAGCTGATTTCTTAAAGCCTCGACCAAATCATCGTTGTCTGGTAGAGACAGGTTTGGTCCTGGGGTGGTGTCCTCGAACAGGGCCTCCGTATCATCCAGGATTATATCTTCCAGGATGGGTATACCCATGTCGTCGAGCATGATGTTGCAATCGCTGTTTGTTTCCTTATCAAAGCGGTCATTACTCATGGTCTATATCTCGTAAGTCTTAAGTTGATAGCCGCGGTCACGGTAGAAACAGTAACGGCCGCGCCCGGACTGTTTTATCTCAGGGTCATGGTCTATGCATTCGGCCACGCGCTGAAATCTGCTAAAGAATTGCGGGACCTCTGGAGCGAGGTTTATCAGGACATCATGTTCGTCTCCGATGTTTCCTTGATGACCGATCAGTACTGGGTTGAGTTCCGGGTCGGCCCCTTCAAATATACAGTGAGGTATGAAACTGTCCTGGCGCAAGGTCCAGAGCAGTCTGTCTATATGCTTGGCTTCAGAATCTGAGTTGGTGTGCATATAGACCCGGTGTCCCTGTTGCCAGGCCTTACCGGCCAGGCGGCAGGCCATGATGAAGCGGTCTCCCGCCGACTGCTCTTTTAAGATGTAGAAATCCACTTGGGTCATGACCGGTCCCGGATCATCCGTCCATGCGGCAGCGTTTCAGCAGGAACTGAGTGAGCAGTGGCACCGGGCGTCCGGTGGCGGATTTGGTGGAGCCGTTGTTCCAGGCGCTGCCGGCGATATCCAGATGGGCCCATTTGAACTTCTCTGTGAATCTGGATAAAAAGCAGGCAGCGGTGATGGTGCCAGCCCACTTGCCGCCGATGTTGGCGATGTCCGCCGCCTTGCTGTCGATCAGCTCTTGATACTCGTCCCAGAGGGGGAGTTGCCAGGCGCGATCGCCGCAGGCGGTTCCGGCGTCCAGCAGTTCTTGCGCCAGATCGTCGTTGTTCGCCAGCAGGCCAGAGGCATGCTTGCCCAGCGCGACTACACAGGCCCCGGTCAGGGTGGCGATGTCGATCACTGTCGCCGGGTTATAACGTTCGGCGTAGGTGAGGGCGTCACACAGGATCAATCTGCCCTCAGCGTCGGTGTTCAGAATCTCGATGGTCTTGCCCGACATGCTGGTTACTATGTCACCGGGTTTGTTGGCGGCCCCGTCCGGCAGGTTTTCCGAGGTGGGGACCAGGCCGACCAGGTTGATCGGCAGTTGCAGTTCGATACAGGCGGACATGACGCCCAGCACACTGGCGCCGCCGCACATATCATACTTCATCTCTTCCATACCGGCGGCCGGTTTCAGGGATATGCCACCGGCGTCGAAGGTAAGGCCCTTGCCAACAAGTACCACCGGTTTGGCGCTGGGTTTGCCGCCGCGATATTCCATCACTATAAGTTTGGCAGGTTGTCGGCTACCCTTTGCCACCGAGAGCAGAGAACCCATGCCTAATTCCTGCATCTGGGCCTCTTCCAGTATCTCTACCTTCAGTTTGCGTGACTTGCGTTTTAGCCCCTTGGCCTGATCGGCCAGATAGGTTGGGGTGCAGATATTGCCCGGCAGGTTGCCCAGGTCCTTGGTCATGGTGATTGCGGACGCGATGGCTTGGCCATGCGCCAGTCCCAATTCCGCCTTCTTCTTCTGCTTGCTGTCCATGAGCATGATGGCGAGCCTTTTCAGACCGCTTTTACTGCCGCTAGCATCGCTCTTGCACTGGCTGAAGCTATACATCGCCTCTTCGGACGCCTGTATCGTATCCCGAAATAGCGAATAGATGGATATGGTTGCCGGGTTAGGCAGGCAGAGCACCGCTTCAGTAGTGCCGCCGTGCTTCAATGCGGAAACGGACTTGCCGACCGCCTTGCGGTAGGCGGTTATGGTGAAATCCTTTTCCTTGCCGCAGCCCACCAGCAGTATGCGCTTGCATGGCAGGCCTTGCGGATTGTGGATGAGTAGGGTTTGTCCAGGCTTACCATCAATGTCGCCGCTTCTCAGTATTTGTCGTAGTTGACCTTTACTGGCCGTGTCCACCTGGGCTGATAATTCTGGTAGCTTACGCCTTTCGAAGACGCCAAGGATCAGGCATGCGGTGCGTTGGTTGGATGGGTCGCCGGTCTTTACTTGAAATTCCACTTTAACTCCCTGGTATTATTGCTGGGTTTATAACTATGTGAACTTGTGCGTTGGTCCGGATGTCGCATTTGCGATCGACGTAATTTGAACATAATCTGCGGTTTTCAGCTAATTGATAACCGGCCCCGTATTCTCTAACCACCCATTTTTCGATAGGATGGAGCCTTATAGGCTAGTCTACAAAGAATAATGGTACATTCGCCACAACATGATTTCGATTATTGATCGCTACATCCTGCGGGAGGTGCTTAAATCTTTCCTCGCCATCCTTGCGGTGCTGCTCCTGATATTCACCAGCAACAGCTTCATAAAGATACTGCAAAAGGCGGTGTCTGGCACTATAAGCAATGATGTTTTGTTCCAGCTGGTGGCGCTGAAATCAGTCGATATCCTGGGCACGGTCATGCCAGCAGCATTCTTTTTTGCCGTTCTATATGCCATTGGGCGTATGTACCGTGATAGTGAAATGACGGCCCTGGCCAGTTGCGGTTTCGGTTTCAGGAGGGTGTATCGTGCAGTCGCATATGCGGCAACCCCGGTTGCTGTGGTCGTGGCCCTGTTGACAATCCTTATTATCCCCTGGACCTTGAATGTCTCGGAACGTATCTACGACCGTCAGGAGGAAGAGGCGGAGATGGGGAACGCTACCGCCGGACGTTTCAACGAGTTCAAACAGGGTAATGTTCTGTTCTTCGCCGAAGAGATGTCCAGTGACAAGAGCAAGATTCATAATATCTTCGTGCAAAACCGGCAGCAGGGTGAGTTGGGTTTGATCACTGCGGCCGATGGTTATCAGTATGTCGAAAAGGACAGCGGCGACCGTTTTGTGGTACTGCAGAATGCCCATCGCTATGTGGGGAATCCTGGCGATACCGAGTTCTCGGTTGGTGAGATGAAGGAAGTAGGTTTTAGGGTGACTACAAATGAGAAGGCGGCCGCCGTTACGCAGAGAGAGGCCCTTAGTACCTCATTCCTTCTAGGCTCTGATGAAATAGGCCATAAATCGGAACTGCAAAACCGTCTGTTGCTGCCGCTATCGGTGTTTGTGTTTTCCCTGGCCGGGGTGATCCTCAGCAGATCCTTACCGCGGGAAGGCACCTCTGGGCGCATCATCCTATCCATAATGTTCTATTCAATATTCCTCAATCTGCAGGCGGTATCCAATTCCTGGATGCGGGTAGGGGCGACGCCTGCGTGGTTGGGTCGCTGGTGGGTGTATATCGTAATCCTGCTGTTGATATGGGTGTTGTATCTTATTCGAACCCAGCAGTTTGCCCTTGTTGGCAGGCGCTTGTTCCTTAAGCTAAGGAAGCTTGGCGTATGAGGTTGCTTCAAAGGCATATCGGCAAGACGGTCATCGTCAATATTGTCTTGGCATTGATTGTGTTGCTGGGACTGGTGTCTCTGGGAACTTTTGTGAGCGAACTGGGGGATGTGGGTGAAGGTAATTATCAGACATCGGATGCCTTTATCTATGTGCTGATGGTTATTCCCCGCAGGACTTATGAGATCTTCCCCATTGCAGTGCTGTTGGGCAGTCTGATCGGGTTGGGTGGATTGGCCAGTAATTCGGAACTGACTGCTATGCGCGCCGCCGGGGTGTCGTTACAGGAGATAATCCTCTCTGCCCTCAAGGCCGGTTTGGTAATGATGTGTATTATAGTGGTGATCGGCGAGGTAATAGCCCCGAACACCGAGCAGTATGCAGAGACCATGCGGGCATCCAAGATGTCTGATCAGATTACCATGCAGTCGGAATACGGCTTCTGGGCCAGAGATGGGAACACCTTTGTGAATATCCGCAAAATATTGCCAGGGGCCAGGCTGCAGGATATCTATATCTATGAGTTTTCCGATGACCGGCAGCTTAAGGTGGCCAGCTATGCCGCGTTCGCCCAATACCGGGATGATCGCTGGCTGCTGAACAATATTAAACAGACGCAGTTTACCTCGGATGGTGTGGTCAGCAGGAATATGGAGCGGGCGGCTTGGGAATCAATTTTGGACCCGAGTGTGCTGAGCGTGGTTGTGGTCAGGCCCACCATGCTGGCGGCCTGGGGGCTGTTTAAGTACATCAGCTTTTTGCACAATAACGGGCAGACCGCGATTCCGTTTGAGGTTGCGTTCTGGACCAAGATCGTCTCGCCCATAATGACGTTGGTTATGGTGTTTCTGTCGGTGCCTTTTGTATTTGGATCGTTGCGCAGTGTTGGTATAGGTCAGCGCGTGTTCGCGGGATCGTTGCTCGGTACCGGCTTTTTCCTCATAAGCAAGATCCTTAGTCATATGGCGGTTATATATGAACTGAACCCGCTCTTCGCCGCCACATTCCCGGCCTTTGTGATGTTGGGGTTGGCATTCTGGATGATCCGTAAGGTGCATTAAATTCTACTCATTCCCCTCTCCCCTTGGGGAGAGGGTTAGGGTGAGGGGGAAATAGTGGTGTGCGGATGCACGGTTTACGGACCAAAGGAAGTAATCCAGCCCATAGGACGCAATCGCAAAGCGAATTGCGCCGAATGAATCTTCAGGATTGTCTCCTTTCTATCAGAACCAACCTAGTCTTGGATATGCGGTCGTGCCAGGCAAGTCCGTCCTTGTCTATCAGTACCCAGATAAATCCCAGGCCTAACGCGGTCCAGGAGAGCATGGCGGCGAAGTAGCGTAGCAGGGCGTCTCTAAATCTCAGTCCTTGTCCGTCTTCCCGTACCACCCGCAGCCGCCAGGAGCGCATGCCCAGGGTCTGACCACCGCGCATCCAGAACAGGATATGGAAACCGGCCATGACGCAAAACAGATAGGCGATATAGAACGGGTTGCTGCGTAAGTTGCTGGCGTCGAAATTTTCTCCGCCGTAGATTAGGTTGAGCGGCATCACCACCAGCGCTATGGCCACCAAGAGTATGGCGGCGACCAGGAAGCTATCATAGAAGATCGCGGCCAGGCGGCGCGCCAGTCCGGGGGTTGCCCACTCTTGCGTATTTGTGGGGCTGTTATTTGTCATTCGATTGCGTGGGCGGATAGGGCGAGCTTGGCACCAGTGCTACCTCATCCCGGTCCTCAATTCGGGTAAAGGGTTCGGCAAACTGCTTGTTTACCGTCACGCGCAAAGAGCCTTCCTGTAACAGATATGCCTTTGCGTACAGCCTTTTTCTGAGCCACTCCAGGAGTGATTGCACGTCTGTGACAGACTCCGGCAGTTCCAGCTCTTCCATCTCTTTGCCCATACTCTTCACCAGATAGGTAAAGTAGAGGAGCTTGATCCTGCGTGGTCCGGTAATCTCTCCAGGTCCGCTGTCCCGGTCGATGCCGTGTTGTTGCAGTCTCTCCAGATATCCTTGCCAGTTTTGCTCTCTGTTACGGCCCAGATCATAGAGGGTGTCCCAGGAGTAGATGCCACTGTCGTAGCCGTCATCAAATATCAGCCTTACGGCATATTGGCCTTGGGGTTCAATGTCAGCGATATTTACCCCTTCCTTGCCGGTCACCGGGATGTCCTGATGTTTTATCTCAGTGGCGGGGGAGAACACCCGCAGGTATTCGCAGGGCAGTTGGAAGGCGCTGCCGTCTGAGAACTCGATCGCCAAAATGCGCGATTTCTGGTGCAGGTTGATGGCTGTGGGGGTTACTTTTGTAGCGTTGTCTGCCATGGCTTGTCTCTAATTCACTGTCTTAATTCATCAATATCCGGCATTTTGCTCCCTTCTCCCTTTGGGGAGAAGGGTCGGGGATGAGGGGGAAACTTACAAATTACCTAATAACCAATCAAGTCACTGGCCATAAACCAATAGATTTCAAGATAGGGTGCGGGATGGTTACACAGCCTGCCTACCGGTTCAAGTCGTCACTCAGTTACACAGCCTTGTCAGCTCAGAATCTCCATCCTGTTTTATAGACAGAGGTACATCCTTCTCCCCGGCGTAGAAGACCAAAAGCTCCGTGTCTTCGGTAAAGATGCCTTTATGCCAGGCCTTCATTACCTCGATAAAGGCGTCCCCGGCCTGGAATTGCTTCTCTTCTCCAGAGGTCTTTACCACCTTGACACTGCCTGACAGCACATAGGCCGCCAGAGGTATGCTGTGACAGTGTATAGGCAAGACCACCTCTTGGCCGTCGGTGGTTATGCTGATCTTCTGCACCGTCATCTCTGGGGTGGTTTTGGGGTAGGTGATGGCCCCGCCATCCCAACCGGTTGCACCCTGCGCCAGGATTTCTGCACTTACCCCTGCGTTCGCCGCGCCTTGTGCGAACACTAATAGCCAAGCGGCAACTGTTAGATGGTATTTCATGTCTATACCTCATTATGATTCAGGTCTGTTATCGCTTAACCCACTATCCCCAACAGCCTCTTTTTGAATCTGACGCCGCAGTCTGCGGCGATTTGTTCACAGGCGGCGATATCTACACCATCCAGACCTTCCAGCGCACTGGCGGTTACATTCTCAATGTATTGCGGGGCCAGGCGCAGGAAATCCAGCATTGCCTGATACGATCCTTCCATGGCGGGCAGGCAGTGCCGGTTGTAAATCTCTTCGTTCTGGGCGTTCATGGAGACCGAGAGGGCGTCCACATATTCGCCCAGCTCTGGTAGGACATTGCGCTTGTGTACCAGATTGGCTAGGCCGTCGGTATTTATGCGCACCTTACCGCCATGTTCCTTGATGTGGCGCGCCACCTCCAGCAACACATCCAGGCGCAATGTAGGTTCTCCATAACCGCAGAAGACAAATTCGGCGTAGTCGGATACGTTGCCTATGGAGTCTATAACCTCTTGTGCCGATGGACGGTGATCCAGACTCAGGTCATATTCACGCAGTTGCATGCTGCCGTTGTTTTTGGGACAGAAGGCGCAACTCAGGGTGCAGCGGTCTGTGATATTTAGGTAGAGGCGGTCCTCTATCTGATAACTGATTTGATTCATTTGCTGCTCAGTGCCAGGCCTAATTCGGCGCACAGTTGTTTGAAATCGGAGTATCTGTTTTCGTTCAATATGGATTTTCCGTCCGCATAAATGAAGCCGATCGCTGCGCCGCGGACAAAGATAGACATACAAAAAAACTCGTCACCGTCTATTGCATCAATAAGATCTTGCGGGATCATGGGCAGGAACTTTTCCCGGTTGTCGGCTTTAAGCCAGAATCCCTGTTGTTTCTCCAGCAGGAGTTTGAACAGGTTTGGTTCTTCGATGTTGACTATAAAGTTGTTGAGCCAGGAGTTTGCGTCCACTCCCTTTACCTCGCTGACCTTGGCATATTTCTTATTTGGGCTGACCATGGCAAACATGATGCGTTTTAGGCCGATGTCGTTACGCATCTTGCGCATATATTTGTGCAGATCCTCTTCCCATGGTAGTGGCATCTTTGCCTTTTGCATGACCTTGGGCAGGGTCGGTTTTTCTGGAATAGGTTTTCTTGTTGGGGCCGACTGTATTGGTTGAGTTTCATCATGGGCCTTGGTGACCGGTTTGAAATCCATCTTTGTATCCGGTTTTGTGAGGCTGATGGGTTTGGCCTGTTTGCGCGTTTCTTTAGGCATTTGCTTCAGCAGCTCCGCCAAAGAAGGTTTGTCTTCTCTCTTCTTCGTCTTGACTGGTACCTGCTCAATTTCTATGCGCATGGGTCTCTTGGGGTGTTTCTTGGGGATGATCTCTATAGTTCCAGATCCAGTAGCCGGTTTTTTGGTTTCGGTAATAATGGTGACCGGTTGTTGTCGCAGCATATTAAATGTGGATGCGGGTAGGGGCATGCCGAACAGTTGCCGGTCGGCCTGGGCCGCCAGCGAGTGGACGATGGCCGTGGTGACATTTTTGTTGTGCTGTATATATTCGCCCAGGATCTCAATCAGGTCCTCCACCTCAGGGGAGTTCCACCCCGTGGCTGATTCCCGCGCAATGGAACAGGCGATTTGTACCGCCATAGAACGGGATCTTCTGAACCAGGTGTGATCCGTGGTTTCGGTGATTAGGGGCGATAGATGCCACTCTTTGGCCAGTGCGGTATTAAGTTGTTTCAGGGTAAAGCCAAGGACAGAATGGGATGCCGAGCCCCAGTCTGCCCCTTTCTGCACCAGTTTGAATATCTCCAGCATCGGTTTGTTGGCATGGGCCCACAAGGCCATTTCACCGCAGCTGTGCAACAGGGCGGCATGCCCCATTTCGTCAGGATTCTTATCTTCCCGCATCTCGCCTATGTGTCGGGCGTATATGGCGGCATGGACGGCTCGCGAGTAGCATTGGTAGATGCCGCTCTTGGCCGCATCCGGCAGGGTCTTGTCCAGGGTCGGGAGGTTTTTGGCTGCGATCTTGATTGGCAAGGGGCCCAGCAAGGAGATAGCATGGGCCACGTCGCTGGCCGGTCCACGTTTGTTGGCCTGAGATGCCCCGAAGCTGCGGTAGATGTCCAAGGTAAAACCGGGGTCCAGACCGATAACCTCCAACAGGTCATGGTTGTCGGTAAGTGGGTCGTGCATCAGGTGTATGACCCGTCCGATTGTTACGGCCATCGCCGGAAGAGGGCGTTTTGCCAGCTGGGCAACCAGACCCTCAAGAGAAATTGGCATCGTTTATTATATTCCTACTCGTTATCTCAGGCTGAAATGAAAATACAACCAAGCTCGGATGAAAACAACTCTACAACTATAGAGCAAAACAGGGAGCTTGTGATCCTGGTACACGGGATCTGGATGACCGGACTGGAGATGTCCCTGCTGGCCCATAGGCTGCGTTCTGACGGTTATGATACCGAACGTTTCTTTTACCACTCGCTGTTTGCCAACCCGGCGGAGAATGCGGCGCGTTTGTATAGGTTTATCAAACAGCAACGTGCCGAGACTATTCATCTAGTGGCGCACAGCCTGGGTGGGATTGTATTACTGCATCTATTTGATAAATATAATGATATTCCTCCAGGACGGCTGGTGCTTCTAGGATCTCCGGTGCTGGGCAGCGGTGTAGCGAGGAGGCTACATAGTCGATCTCTGACCAGAGGACTGATCGGGCGCAGCGGAGAACAGGGTCTGCTCGGAGGCGCCCCCGCATGGAGAGGTGGGCGTGATCTGGGGGTTATCGCTGGTGCGTCCGGTATAGGTCTGGGATATCTGTTTGGGGGATTGTCTGGACCCGGGGACGGTACGGTTTCGCTATCTGAGACCACGCTGGAGGGAGTCAGCGATTATTGCCAGATCCCGGTCGGTCACATGGGTATGTTGTTCTCGACTGCGGTTACGTCTGAATCGATACGGTTCTTACGAACAGGCAGATTTTCTGGCCGCTTTGCTGCATCAGCCACAAAAAACGAATGGTAGATATGTCCTGATAACCCTCGGGAATGATAGACTTCGCGGTTATAGATTATTTTGATTATTTGAGGATGCTACATGGCTGGACATAGTAAATGGGCCAATATCAAACATAAAAAGGCGGCCAACGATAAGAAACGCGGCAAGATCTGGACCAAACTGTTGCGCGAGGTGACGGTTGCGGCGAAAGAGGGCGGTGGAGATATAGATTGTAATCCCAGGTTGCGTCTGGCGGTGGATAAGGCCAACCAAGCCAATGTCCCCAGGGACACCATCGACCGTGCCGTCAAGCGTGGCGCCGGTGCCGGTGAAGGTGAGAACTATGACGAGATCCGTTACGAGGGCTATGGTCCGGGTGGGACCGCGGTTATTGTGGACTGCATGACCGACAACCGTAACCGCACTGCATCTGAGGTGCGCCACGCCTTCACCAAACACGGCGGCAACCTGGGTACTGACGGCTCCGTGGCCTACCTGTTCAACAAGCAAGGCATCATCAGTTATGCCCCAGGGGCGGATGAGGACGCCATCATGGAGGCGGCCCTGGAGGCCGGGGCCGATGATGTGGTCGTCAATGATGACGGTTCTATAGATGTGATGACCACGCCGGAGGCATTCACTGCGGTCAAGGACGGTATGCTGGCGGCGGGTCATGAGCCGGATAACGCTGAGGTCACCTTCGCCGCATCCACCAGCGCCGAACTGGATCAGGAGACGGCGGAGAAGTTGATGAAGATGGTTGATCTCCTGGAGGACCTGGACGACGTACAAGAGGTCTACACCAATGCCGAGATCTCGGAAGAGATCATGGAAGTCCTGGGGTAATTGCTGGCCATGCGTCGCATACTGGGCATCGACCCCGGCTCACGCATAACCGGTTATGGCGTGATCGAGAGCGACGGCAGCAAGAGCGTACATATAGCGAGCGGTTGTATCCGTCTAGAACAGACGGATTTATCGGAAAGATTGGGGGAGATATTCCGGGCTGTTTCTCAGGTGATCGCCGACTATGCCCCGAGCGAGATGGCGGTGGAGGAGGTGTTCGTATCCAAGAATCCGTCGTCTGCCCTGAAACTAGGCCATGCCCGCGGGGCCGCGGTCTGTGCCGGGGTCATGGCCGGGTTGCCCATCGCGGAATACACCCCGCGCCGAATCAAACAGACGGTGGTAGGTACCGGGGCTGCTGACAAAGAACAGGTGCAACATATGGTCAAACTTATTCTGCAACTGAAGGGGAAGCTGGCTGCGGATCAGTCGGACGCCCTGGCGGTGGCGATCAGCCATGCCCACTCCAACAGCGCCTTGCTAAATTTGAAGGCTGGTGGCAGGAGATGATCGGGAGGCTGCGCGGAGAGTTGATCTCCAAGACCCCACCATTCCTGCTGTTGGAGGTGAACGGGGTGGGGTATGACGTGGAGTCGCCCATGTCCACCTTCTATAACCTGCCAGCGGTGGGTGCGCAGGTAATCCTGTTTACCCACCTGGCGATCCGGGACGACGCCCATGTGCTGTACGGCTTCGCCAGCGAATCCGAGCGCTCCCTGTTTCGGGGGCTACTCAAGGTGAGCGGGGTGGGGGCCAAGATGGCGTTGGCGATCTTGTCCGGGATGAGTGCCGACGAGTTTGCCGCCTGTGTGCAAGCCAATGACACAGCTGCCCTGGTACGGCTGCCAGGTATAGGTAAAAAGACCGCGGAGCGGCTCATCGTGGAGATGCGAGATCGGCTGGATAAGCTGGATTTGGGCGATGTCACCCTGCGGCCTATGGGATCAGCAGCGCCTGTGGAACATACGCCGGTGGCTGACGCGGTGGGAGCCCTGATCGCCCTGGGTTACAAGGCCAACGACGCCAGCCGCATGGTGCGGTCGCTGGATTGTGAAGGACTAAGCAGCGAGGAGATCATCCGCGCCGCCCTCAAGGCTGCGGTGAGTAACTGACAGATAACGACTAATGACCGGACATGACCCAATAATTATCCCCGAGTCCGATTCCGACGATGCCGCCGTGGATCGGGTGATCCGCCCCAAATATCTCAACGACTATGTGGGACAACCTGCAGTGCGGGATCAGATGGAGATCTTTATCCAGGCCGCCCGAGGCCGGGCAGAGGCCCTGGACCATGTGCTGATCTTCGGCCCACCGGGTCTTGGCAAGACCACCCTGTCTCATATCATTGCCAACGAGATGGGGGTGGGGCTGCGTCAGACCTCCGGTCCGGTGCTGGAAAAGCCGGGGGATCTGGCGGCGCTGCTGACCAATCTGGAACCCAACGATGTACTGTTCGTAGACGAGATCCATCGGTTGTCCGCGGTGGTGGAAGAGGTGCTGTATCCGGCCATGGAGGATTTTCAGCTGGATATCATGATTGGGGAGGGACCGGCGGCACGCTCCATTAAGTTGGACCTGCCGCCCTTCACCCTGGTGGGGGCGACTACCAGGGCAGGTCTGCTCACCTCGCCGTTGCGGGATCGTTTCGGCATAGTACAGCGGCTGGAGTTCTATTCCACTGCTGATCTGGCCCATATCGTTAAGCGTTCCGCCAGTATCATGCACATAGGTATAGATGACTCAGGCGCCAGTGAGATCGCCCGCCGCTCCCGCGGTACCCCGCGTATCGCCAATCGCCTGTTGCGCCGGGTGCGCGACTTCGCCCAGGTAAGGGCGGATGGGGTCATCAGCAAAGAGGTCGCTGATGAGGCCCTGGGTATGCTCAAGGTGGATAACAACGGTTTCGATAACATGGACCGCAGGCTGCTCTCGGCGGTTATCAATAAGTTCGATGGTGGTCCGGTCGGGGTGGATAACCTGGCTGCGGCCATAGGCGAAGAGCGTGGCACTATCGAGGATGTGTTGGAGCCCTATCTGATCCAGCAAGGCTTTTTGATGCGCACCCCACGTGGGCGGGTTGCCACCAGGGCCGCCTATCTGCATTTTGGACTGACCCCGAGTTCAGATCCGGTTGAACCGGATATCCCGGATTTATTCTCAGAATAGTAAAAAATATTGCTCTATTTACTGGTAAATGTCTTTTAGGAAAGGATAAATTATTAGACAATACGCGGTTATTAAACTGGCGTGCCTGGTAAGAAGAACGCTTCACACTAATTCCAAATTCAATTCTTAATGGACGGTTAAGTCTACTTCTGGCCACTGTTATCTGGCGTAGAGGTTTGGAAAGAACGATCTGGCAGCAAAATGACAGCGGTGAATGAATTTATTTGGCCTATCAGGGTCTACTACGAGGACACGGACTCTGGGGGGGTGGTGTACTACGCCAACTACCTAAAGTTTATGGAGAGGGCCAGGACGGAATGGTTGCGCAGTCTGGGGTTCGAACAAGATCGACTGGTGGAGCAAGAAGGTATTATTTTTGTGGTGCGCAAGGCGGAGTTGGATTATCTCTCTCCCGCCAGATTCAATGATGCGTTGGAGGTGCGCGTGTGGATTGCTGAACGTAGACGAGCGAGCATAGTGTTTGGACAAGAGGTAATCAATGCAGCAGATGGACGCGTGCTTTGTAGTGGAAAGATAAAAACAACCTGTGTGGATACAATTAAATTTCGTCCCCACCCAATACCTGATTCAATTATGAAGGAGCTACCGGATGTCAACTGAGCTGTCTTTTTTTAGTCTGGTGCTCAAGGCTAGCCCGCTGGTGCAGCTGGTCATGGCCTCTTTGATGTTGGCCTCAATCGTATGCTGGACCATGATCTTCGACCGCTCCAGGGTGCTGAAGAAGGCGCGCAAGGCGGCAGATGCCTTTGAGAAACGTTTTTGGTCCGGTGGTGATATGGGGGAACTCTATAACCAGGTTGGCGGGAGTGACTCTTCCTCCGGATTGGCAAATATATTTTATGCGGGATTCCAGGAGTTCACCCGTCTGCGTCAGCATGCGGACATCGAGCCCATGGCCGTGGTGGAGGGTGCCAGACGCGCCATGCATGTGGCCCTGAGCAGAGAGATGGATGGCCTGGAGAACAACCTCTCCTTTCTGGCGACCGTAGGTTCCACCAGCCCGTATGTAGGCCTGTTCGGGACTGTTTGGGGCATTATGAACTCATTCATGGCCCTGGGCAGTGTAAAGCAGGCGACTCTATCCTTGGTTGCTCCCGGCATCGCAGAGGCCCTGATCGCGACCGCCATGGGTCTGTTCGCAGCTATCCCGGCGGTAGTGGCCTATAACAGGTATTCAAATGATGTGGAACGGTTAAACGGTCGCTACGAGGACTTTCTGGATGAGTTCACCACCATACTCCAGAGGCAGGCGCATGTTTAATAATGGCCTAGTCACTAGGCTCTGCCCTCCACAGGAGTACATATGAGCCGCCACCAGAAGAAAAGTCGCCGTCCTATGGCCGAGATTAATGTGGTGCCATACATCGACGTGATGTTGGTGCTGCTGGTGATCTTTATGATCACCGCGCCTCTGCTGACCCAGGGGGTGAAGGTGGATCTGCCGGTGGCGGATGCCAACCCTCTGCCGCCGGATGCGGACGATCCGGTCATAGTATCGGTGAATGCCAAGGGTGAGATGTTTATCGACGTAGGCGAGGGCAAGAACGCACCGGTGGAACCGGAGATATTGACGACCAGGATTGCAGCGGTACTGAAGTACAAGCCGAAAACACCCATAATGGTGCGGGGCGACCGCAACGTGGATTACGGGCATGTAGTGAAGGCGATGGTGATGATACAACAGGCAGGTGCGCCCAATGTCGGACTGATAACGGAAACGCCGGAAGAATAGGGCAGAGAACCAGATGTTTGAGATTCTCAAGACCAATCCGTTAGCCGCGGCCTTCGCCATAGGCATGCATCTGATCATCATCCTGTTGATGATCTTTGGGCTGGATTGGTTGGAGAAGCCGCAGCAAAACATACCCAGGGTGAATGTGGTGCAGGCCACGGTGATAGATGCATCCAAGGTTGATGCGGAGGTGAAAAAGTTAAAGCTGGCTGACGAAAACAAAAAGAAGAAGGAGCAGGAGGCCAAGCAACAGCTTGAGGATCTGAAGAAGAAGCGTCAGGTGGAAGAGCAGAAACTGGCCGACGCAGCGAAGAAGCGCAAGATTGAAGAGCAGAAGAAACTCAAGCTGGAACAGGAGAGAAAACGTAAGGAGGCGGAGGCGAAGAAGAAGGCGGTTGAAGAGGCCAAGCGAAAGAAGGAAGAGGAAAAGAAACGCAAGGCGGCGGAAGAGAAGAAGCGTAAGGCGGCCGAGGAGGCCAAGCGTAAGGCGGAAGATGAAAAGAAGCGCAAACAGGCGGAACAGGCCAAGCTGGAGGCCCAGATGCAGGCCGACATGGAGGCGGAACGCGACGCGACTGAGATAGAGCTTTATTATGACAAGATACGGATGGCGGTTACGGATAGTTGGTTGCGGCCGAGTACCGTTGGCGATGGGCTGAAGTGTACTGTTAGGATTCGTATGGCGATGGGTGGTAGTGTGATAGCGGTGCAGGTGGTTGAGAGCAGTGGCAACAGCGCCTTTGACCGCTCTGCCGAGGCGGCCGTGCATAGAGCCGATCCGCTCCCTGTGCCATCAGGTAGATTGTTTGAAAAGTTTAGAGATATAAATTTCGTATTTGCACCAAGTGGGGACAACTGAAAACGTTATGAGAAAAATTTTACTATCCGTATTGCTTTGTCTGGTCTACCTGCCGTCGGTTGCGGACCCCCTGACCATTCGTATAACCGAGGGTGCTAAGGGCGCCATGCCTATCGCGGTGGTGCCTTTCGCCTGGACGGGTGGTGGCCAGGGTCCAAGTCAGGATATCGCCGATATCATCCGCGCGGACTTGGCGCGTAGCGGCCTGTTCCGGCCCATGCCGCCCGAGGATATGCTGGCCCGTCCCAAGGATGCCGCAGAGGTGCAGTACAAGGATTGGCGGGCGCTCAATATGGATAGCCTGGTGGTGGGGCAGGTGCAGTCACAGGGGGGCGGGCAATATCTGATCAGATTTCAACTGCTGGATGTGTTCAAGCAGGAGCGGTTGGCTGGCTACAACGTTCCGACCAACGAGCGTGATCTGCGTGCCTCCGCCCACTATATAGCGGATATCATATACGAGAAGATCACCGGCAAGCGCGGCGCATTCTCTACCAAGGTCGCGTATGTAACCTCGGTTATTCAGCGCAACGGCAAGGAAAAGATCGTGCTGCAGGTGGCCGATGCAGATGGTTACAATCCACAGACTATTGTCACCTCCACCGAACCACTGATGTCGCCTGCCTGGTCGCCGGATGGCAGAAGCCTGGCCTATGTATCCTTTGAGGGCAGAAGGGCGTCTATCTATGTGCAGGGCGTTTATACCGGACAGCGCCGTAAGGTTGCCTCTTTCCCAGGTATTAATGGGGCGCCAGCCTGGTCGCCGGATGGCAGAAAGCTGGCTCTGACCCTATCCAAAGATGGTAATCCAGATATCTATGTGCTTGATCTGCAAAGCAAAGCATTGCTCAGGCTTACCGATCATTACGGGATTGATACCGAGCCTACCTGGTCTCCGGATGGCAGGTTTGTTGCGTTTACCTCTGATCGCGGCGGGCAGCCACAGATCTATAAGGTATCGGCAGCTGGTGGAAAGTCCGAGCGTGTTACCTATAAGGGCAAGTATAATGCCCGTGCGACCTATTCTCCTGATGGCAAATTACTTGCGATGGTTAACAGAGAAGGAGGGTCTTTTCGTATAGCATTACTGGATCTCGGCACAGGATCCATGCGGTTTTTGAGTCAGGGGCGGTTGGATGAGTCACCTAGCTTCGCTCCTAATGGCGGTATGGTAATATATGCAACCAAGGTTCGTGGTAAGGGTGAATTGGCAGCTGTTTCTGTAGATGGAAGTGTAAAACAAAGGCTGGCTTTGCAGGTTGGTGATGTGCGTGAGCCAGCGTGGTCCCCGTTTAGTCGTTCAAATTAGAGGAATTGATAGAGATGAAATTGAAAATGGTAAAACTATTACCGGTATTGGCTGTGGCGGCGACATTGTCGCTGGCAGGCTGTTCCAGTATGCCAGGTATGGGTGGTGATGATGGCGCCGATGTTGCGGATGCCTCCGGTGCCTCTGAAGGCGGCGCCTGGACTGGTAGCCCGCTGGATGATCCTAATAGCCCGCTTGCGACCAAGATAATCTACTTCGGTTATGACATCAGCGAGATCCCGGAGGATTATCGTGATGTTGTGGTAGCACATGGTGCCTATCTGGCGTCCAATCCACAGGTACGGGTGTCGGTTGAGGGGCATGCTGACGAGCGTGGTTCCAGAGAGTACAACATTGCCCTGGGCGAAGATCGCGCCAAGGCGGTTAAGCGTTTGTTGATGGCTCAGGGTGCATCTGAAAGCCAGATTACCACGGTTAGCTACGGCGAAGAGCGTCCGTCAGACATCGCATCCAATGAGGCAGCATGGTCAGCTAATCGCCGGGTAGAGTTGCGTTACTAATCCTGAGGGGAAGATTGGCATGAGGTTTCTGGTTGGCGTTTTGATTCTGGCCCTGGCAGCACCAGTGTCTGCACTGGACTTCTTTTCGTCTAAAAGAGAGGAAGGTGGCACTGCTGCCAGTGGAACATCTCTGGAACAGCGGGTACAACTGTTAGAGCGCAGGATCAACACCATCTCTAACATTGTGTTGCGCCTGGACAGCCTGCAGCAGGAGATGCAGCAACTCCGTGGTGATATGGAGTTGCAGAGTCATGAGATGGAGCGTCTGAAACAGATTCAAGCCGATCTGGATCAGCGGATGTCCGGGGGGGTGCCAACCAATCAACCGATTGATGCAACGGCTGAAGTTACACCCCCAGTTGAGGCAACGGCAGGCGGCGCAACTCCTCAGTCCCAGATGTCTGAGCCGTCCAGCGAACCCAACTGGGAATCCAGTCCGGTTTCATCCGCCTCCAACCAAAACTCCGGTGCGATGCAAGGTCAGCGACAGATGGCGCCATCTGGGGCGTCGCAGCGGCCTGCAGGGTCAAATCTGCCTCCGGTGGTGAGTTCCTCTAATCCATCAGCAGCGACGATCTCTCCTGATCAATCGGCTGATGCTGTACCCCCTGGACAGTTGCAGACTACCTCGGTGGTTATCACGCAGCCTCAGTCCTCTTACCAGGAGGCAGAGGGGGAAAAGGCCAGCTATCAACAGGCCTTCAATCTACTGATGGATAGAAAGTATGACCAGGCCCAGCAGGGGTTCCGTGCGTTCTTGAGTAAATATCCTCGCAGCAGATTGGCGGACAATGCCCAATACTGGCTGGCGGAATCTAATTACGTGACCAGGAATTTTGATGTTGCCCTGACTGAGTTTAATAAGGTGATACAGGCGCATCCCAATAGCGCAAAGGTCTCGGATGCGTTATTGAAGGTGGGTTATATCCAGTATGAACAGAAACAGTGGTCAGCAGCGAAAGATACTCTGAATAATGTATTGAACAGGTACCCAAACACCACTGCGAGCCAACTGGCGGAAAAACGTTTGAAACAGATGCGGGCACAGGGCCGTTAAGAAAGCTACTATTGGTATAGATTTGGAGGGGCATCTTGATGCCCCTCTTTTGCTTTATCTATTGGTGTTAACAGATCCTAGATATGTCTGGACTACAGATAACCGAGATATTCTATTCGCTGCAAGGTGAGTCCAACAGCGTCGGTATGCCGACGGTATTCGTGCGTCTGACAGGCTGTCCCTTGCACTGTAATTATTGCGATACTGAATATGCCTTTAGTGGCGGTGAGCGGATGACTGTTGCCGAGATAACCGAGCGGATAGCAACGTATAACTGTAAACTGGTAACCGTCACCGGTGGCGAGCCGCTGGCGCAAAAAGGGTGTTTAGACCTGCTTACCGGATTATGTGATGATGGCTATATGGTTGCCCTAGAGACCAGCGGCGCACTGGATGTGTCGGGAGTCGATCCCAGGGTGATCAAGGTCATGGATATCAAGACGCCCGGTTCTGGTGAGGTGGATAATAACCTGTTTTCCAATATAAGGTATCTTTCGCGCACAGATCAGATCAAGTTCGTGATATGTGATGAGGCTGATTACCTTTGGTCCAGGCAGATCATAGGACAAGAGGCGCTGGTGGATAAGGTTGAGATAATTATGTTGCCGGCATACGGGGAGCAAGATCCGGAGAAACTGGCAGAATGGATACTGCGCGACCGGTTGCCAGTGCGTTTTCAGATGCAGTTGCATAAGCAGCTATGGGGCGACGCAAGGGGCAGGTAACAGATGGTGATAGGTAGAAGATGAATAAGGCGGTGGTTTTACTTTCCGGTGGTCTGGATTCGGCCACTACCCTGGCGATAGCCAAACAGCAGGGCTATGAGTGCTATGCGCTTAGCATGCGCTATGGACAGCGCCACTCGATTGAGTTACAGGCCGCGGAACGGGTTGCCGGTTCAATCGGGGTTGTCGAGCATCGCACCGTACCCATTGCCCTGGACACGTTCGGGGGTTCAGCGCTGACCGATATGTCCATAGCAGTGCCGGAGCAGAGGGGTACTGGTATACCGGTGACCTATGTCCCGGCGCGCAATACCATATTTCTGTCTTTGGCCTTGGGTTGGGCAGAGGTGTTGGGCGCCAGGGATATATTCATCGGGGTGAATGCGGTGGATTATTCTGGCTATCCTGATTGCCGTCCTGAGTATCTGCGGGCCTATGAGGCCATGGCGAATCTTGCCACCAAGGCCGGGGTTGAGGGCAATGGTTTCAGCATTCATGCCCCATTGGTGAATATGACCAAGGCCGAGATCATCCAGGAGGGGGTGCGCCTGGGTGTGGATTATGCCGAGACCATCTCCTGCTACCAGGCCGATAGCGATGGCAGGGCCTGCGGGGTGTGTGACTCCTGTTATTTACGGGCCCAGGGATTCAATGATGCCGGAGTCATTGACCCTACGCGCTATCAAGCTGTCTAATATGGCTTTGACAGGGTGGTATCGTCCGGTATAATCACGCGCTTTGATAATTTCGGGTCGTTAGCTCAGACGGTAGAGCAGTGGATTTTTAATCCATTGGTCATAGGTTCGATTCCTATACGACCCACCATATAAATAAAGGGTTAGCAAGTTAGTGCTTGCTAACCCTTTATGTTTTTCCCGCCCACGTTCCCGTCCGCACAGCGCAGCCCCACAACTTTTTGGGCTTTCTGAGGTAGTGGTGGTTGGTCACACTGCGGTCTGAATCTAAATAATCGCTCATGGCGTCCTGCGTTGAAGAACATCAACGCGAGATCCATTGGTTTGCTCAGAACCGGTAGGACACCGTTGCCCAGGCTCGCGGCCTGCGATCGCTGGTATCGGACATTGGTTCCCCGCCATGATTGCGCCACGCAAGGCTCAGATCGGCATTCCAATCATCGTTCGCGTAACGAACCCCAACGCCCGATCCGGCAATGCTACGCGTGTTGTCCGTCACTGAGGGTGTGATGGAACCCGGTTTCGCATTGATTCTCACCCCGCCAGCGTCGTGGAAGAGGTAGGGGCTAAAATTGCCCAGTTTATAGCGTAGTTCGATTTGTGCGAGCCAGCCCTCGTCGCCGATGCCTTCACCTACCGGGTAGGCGCGCACGCCGTTGGGGCCGCCGAGGCTGAAATCCTCCGAACTGTCCAGATTGCTGTCAGCCCACTGGAAGGATAGTCGACTAAATAGGCTGAAATTGGCCGGAAGCGCCTGTAGCCTGGCTAGATCAAGATTCCACTTGCTGAAGCTGCCGCGCGTGTCGTTATGGCTGCTGCGATCGATTGCCTCAAGTTCCGAGTCCAGCTTCAGATAGCCATCTGTCCAAGACGCAACACCGTAAGTAATGCCACCACCACCCAGACCGTCGCGATGATCGAACGACATGGATAAAACGCCGCTAGTGCTTGATTTGTCGTTATCCGTATAGGCACTGTCTTGCCGATCATTGAGTTTCTTATGTTGCCAGGATGCGGCTAGTGTCAGGTTGCTTTGCTGCGAGCGAATTACTGGGTAGGAGAGCCCGGCGTTGGTTACCATTGCCGTGCCGTGGGCGTCCAGACTGGCGAAGTCCTCACCGAGTTGGTAACTGGTGTGAGTATAGGACGCATTGGCGCGCAGCCCAGATGCGCCAAGCGGTACGCTGTAACCAAGGCTACCAAGCCAGAGGTCTTCCTCGCTGTAAAGCGAGCGGATCGTGATCTGGTCGCCCAAGAGGAAAGGGCTGTCGATCTGGAGATCAACGCGCATACGCGCCTCGCCAGTGTAGCGGTTGCCGTGATTGTCCAGACCCACGTTGCCGCGGATCAAGGGCGTGCGGCTGACCTCGACGAGCAGGTCGCCGGTGCCCAGTTCTTGCCCGGGGCGAAGGATAGGCATCGTCCTGATGCCGGGCTGATCGTTGAGGATCAACATGGCGCGCTCCAGAGGATAAGATTCGATCACCGCTCCTGGTTCCAGCGAGGCGAGGAAACGCTGGGCGCCGTTGCTCAGATTTGTATCGCCTTGGGCCAGCACCTTGCCGAACCGCCCCTCTACGATTTCGAGACGAATAACACCATCGGTAACGTTCTGGCTGGGAAGGAAGGCGCGAGCAAAGGGAAAGCCGTTCGCGTGGTAGTGCTGAGTGACCTTTTCTGCGATGCCATACAATCCGGCGAGATCGAAGGATTGGCCAGATATATCACCGACAACCTGCTGGAGTTCCGCTTCAGTGAAGCAGCTATTACCTGAAAATTGTACGCCCTTCAGCACGACGGCCGCCCCGCCGGGGGCGACTTCCTTTGCAGGTTGTGAGGGAATGGAAATGCTCGTGCTCGGTTGCGGTACCGTTAGCGTCGGCGAGCGATTCTCTTGCAGGACGCGCCCGGCGTCGGGGGGTTGCTGTCCGAATGCGGGCAGGGCGCTGGCCAAAGCAAGGGCCAGTATGGTTTTCAGAAAATTCATCAATGAACTCCGGATAAGATTCGATCAATTTATTATTGGCGCTTGTCCCGCTCGTACAAAATTCCGCCGTCTTCCACGAACAGGCGCACCATCTCGGCTAGCGCCTCTGTGCCACCTTCCGGTAGCTGAGCTACTAACGGAGCCATACTGTCGCTCGTTCCGCCCGGCACGTTCACAAGCTCCAGACCACCAGAAATACTGAGAGGGAGCGCGCCGGTTGGAGGCAGCATTTGGGCTGCTTGCACTGCTGATTGTTGTGCTGGTGACGTGGCCATGATCGTCAGCGTGCCGTCAGCAGCAATAAAGTTGTAGTTGCCAGCCGCTAGCGAGCCGGTACTGCCGCTGATGACATATGCGCCTGCAGCGCTGGTGGCGGTGGCCGTGCTGCTGCCGATGGCTGAACCTGTGACACCAGCGGTGATCGCGTTCTCTCCGTTCACAAAGCCGCTGATGGTTTGTGTGAACGTAGGGTTTGGCGCGCCGTAGGGCCTTGTTTGGTCGTCTGCCGTGACTGTCAGCGTTGCCTTGTTGATGGTGCTGTTGTTGTTGTTGGAGTAGGCCACCGTGTAGTTGTTGCCCGAATTGCCGTCGGAGACGGTGACGCCGGAAACGCTAACCGTCTTGTTGCTGCCTACATTCTTGTCGTCGAAGGCAAAGGTGCCGCCGGAAATTGCGTCGGAGCTGAACAGCGTCCCAGCCGTCACTGTGGCCAAACCGGCCGCACTGGTGGTGCCATCGTAGGTCTTGGTTACGTCTGCGGTGGAAATCGTCAGAGCCGCTTTGTTGATAGTGCTGGTGGTGTTGTCGGTGTATGTCACCGTGTAGTTGTTGCCCGAATTGCCGTCGGAGACGGTGACGCCGGAAACGGTAACTGTCTTGTTGGTGCCTGCGTTCTTGTCGTTGAAGGCAAAGGTGCCGCCGGAAATTGCGTCTGAGCCGAACAGCGTCCCAGCAGTCACTGTGGCCAAACCTGCCGCACTGGTGGTGCCGTCATAGGTCTTGGTTACGTCTGCGGAGGAAATCGTCAGAGCCGCCTTGTTGATGGTTAGTGTGCCGTCTGTATAGGAAATGGCATACCCCAAACCGTTATCGAGGTTGCCGAGGCTGAGCGTGTATGTGCCAGCATTGGTCGCGCCCTGGGAAGTGCCACCATAGGCTGGCGTGCCGGTAATGCTCGCGATGGTGTCTCCGTTGACAAAACCACTGCCGGTATAGCCGTTGCCACCGCTGTAAGCTGCGCTATCATAGGTCTTGGTGTCATCGCTTGCAGTGATGGTTACGGTCGGCTGCTCGCGGTAGATTGCATACAGTCCGGTGCCTAACGCAGTCCAGCTACCTGCCGAAAAGTCTGTGGTCTCATCTGCGTTATAGCGGAATCTGCCACTACCCGTTCCCACCAATGTTGCCAGATTCGTGCTGCCGGACAGACTACCGGAATACAGTTGTGCCGTACCTCCTGTGCCTACGCTCACCGAACCACCGCTGACGACGATATTGCCGCCAGTTGATGTACCTGCCGCCGTGCTCTTGCCAGCGTTTAGTTTCATGGCGCTGGAGGCTGTATTGGTCGTGGAGACCGCGCCGGTCAGGGTGAGGTCGCCCGTGAGGGTGGCGATATCCACCGTGCCGCTAGCGTTGACCGCGCCGAGCGTCATGGTGTTGCTGTCAATAAGCGAAACGTTGTTACCGGAGACGATCGAGACCACACCAGTAAAGTCGTTGGAGTTATGGGTAAAGGTGATGTCATTCGATGACCCAGCCGTGATACTGGTCGCGCCGGTAACACTTAAGGCGCCGGTTTGAGTGATATTGCCGCCGGACACTAGGGTGAGGTCGCCTGCGATGGTGGAAGCTGTAAGGGCGAGAGTACCAGAATCCTGCAGGCTGACGTTATTGCCTGAGACCACTGAAACCGTACCGGCAAAGTCGTTTGTTGCATTTTCAAGGGTTATGTCGTTGCCACTTGTGTCGATAGAAGTTGTGCCGGCCACGGTCATGGCCGAATTTGAAGAGATTGCGCTGTTGCTAATAAGGTTCAGGTTGCCACCGACATTGAAGGTGTCACTAATCGTGATCGCATTAACGGCATCTACACTCAGATTGCCACTCGATGTAACGGCACCACTAAAAGTGATGCTGGGATTGATATCGCCTGTGGAGGACATGCCGGAAAGATAGACATCAGCGATTTGAACATCATTTGTAATAGACGTATTCTTGATCTCTGTAAACACCAATCGGTAGAAGGTGTAAGCGGTATTGTTTTCGAAAGACACTTCAGGATAATCAGTATAACGGGCATCCGGCGCCGAAAGTGATCCCGAGGCGATCTCAACCATATCAGCTGTTGTTGACGTATTGGAGCCGTAGAGAATAAACGCAGTCGGGTCTCTTTCGGGGGCATCGTTTGCAGTGGTAAGTTTCAGTTTTGTCACAATAAAAGGGCTTGACCCTTCAATCAGCACATCTGACCCCTCTCCATTATGATTCAGGTATTTTGTGGTGTTGTTTCCGTCGAAAGCCTGTTCGACGGTTTCACCCGGTGGAGAAGATCCCCCAGAGATATCGTAGGCGCTCGTTGGCAGACCGGCAGTAACAACGACAGGCGTTGCTCCAGCGCTTCCAACAGCACTGAGAATAACATTGTTGGCTGCGGAGACGTTGTTGCGATAGGTTTGCACCCCCAATGTCGTGATATTCGCACCGATGTGGGTTGTTTCTCCCGCATCTGCATCCAGAAACAACAGCGGGGTCGTTCCGCCGACCTCACCCTGCAGGGAGATCTCGCCGACACCGGTCAAGGTTAAGCCATAAGCACCGTTGATTGTATTGCCAAAGGTCAGGGTGCCTGATTCAGAAACGACGTTGACATCCGCGCCAACCAGGGTGACAGCGCCGTTCAAGGTATTCGTCCCCCGATTAATGATTGCTCCATTACCACCCACCCCTGTTCCGGCGACGGAAAGAGCATCGGCAACAGCGATATCATTTTCAAGTATCAACGTTGCTCCATCGGCAATGGTGGTACCACTACCGCTATTACCCAAGGCATCATTATGTTTGGCGGTCAGGGTTGCCGCGCTGACGTTCAGCGGACCAGTGAAGGTGTTTGCTCCTGAAAGCGTCAGTTCGCCGCCGCTCAGGGTAATCCCGCCAGAGCCGGAAATGATGCCGGAGACTTCTCCACTGTTGTTTTCTATCGCAATGCTGCTGGTATTGAGCTGGATATTTCCGGAACCTGCTACAGACTGAATTGTCGCCACATTAGCCGAATTGGAGAATTCAAGCGTACCAGAGTTCTGGATATGCGAGGTCGTACTCAGGCTTTCTCCGTAGCCATCGGTCGTAGCCAGGGTGGAACCGTAGGCGATGGAGGTCTGCCCGGTGTAGGTATTGTTGGCATTGCTGACACCCAGCGCCCCGCTGCCGATGGTCTGCAGACCACCGCTGCCGGAGAGAACACCCGATATGGTCGAGGCCAATGCTGCGTTGATGATCAGATCGGCGCCGTTCAATGCAATGTTGGACGAAGCGGTCACACTAGACCCGGTGATCAAAGTGGTGTCGTCACGGAAGGTCGTGGCTCCGCCAACGGTGATAGCACCAGCGGTACTGTTGCCGATAATGATATTCGAAAAACCGTCTAGGAAATTGGAGGTAAAATAGCTGGCAGGCAAATCCAGTATTTGGCTCGTTGTGCCAATCCCGATGCTGGTGCCAGGTGTAATCGGCTGGATGGACAACGTTCCGGTGCCGCTAAATGTACCGCTCAGACTGATTTGATCGGTCGCAATGGTGATGTCACCAGCGCCAGCGTTCAGGCTGCTGTTACTATGGAAGCCCGTCCAGGTTGAGTTCGGCGATGCCGTGCTGATCTGTACATTTCCGCCGTTGGTACTGATCGTAGTACCGTCAATATAGGCGCCATAGCGTATGCCGACCTCAGTGGCACCAATGCTCTCCTGCGCCTGCACATCCATGATAAGGTCGCCGCCACCCGTGTCGATAGAACTAAATCCGGCCCACAACCCACCACCATGATTGGTCAGGTTTCCTGCGTAGCCCTTGCCTCTTAACGTGATTGTTCCACCCCCGCTGGTTTGCGGGGTGCCAGCGATGTAAACGCGGCTATCCACTGTGCTGCTCGCGATTGAAATGCCGTCCTGGTGGGGAGGAGATGCAGTCTGGGTGCTTGTGCCCTCAGCATACCCGGTTCCGCCCACTCCGCCAACGAAGCTGATATCGCCGCCGTTGCTCTTGATGGTGGTGTCGTTGATGTTGATGTAACCGCCGTTGGTGGCGTCTGAGTCCGCCCAAAGAATAGTATTCAACGCCCCGCTGGTTGAAGTGATTGAGCTGTTGTAATCGAGTATAACGTTGCCCGTCGCCTTAAACGTAAGAGTGGCGTCACCGCCGGCCGTCTTGGCAATACTGACGCCATTGTTCAGGGTAATATTGCCAGT
>JBNKSV010000030.1:27001-27274 GCA_050297535.1 Sedimenticolaceae bacterium | reverse complement strand
TCCCAGGTGTTTGCAGGCGTAGTCGTTGGCCCTGATTACTTGGCCATCCTTGGAGGTAATCCAGTATTCCCCGATACCGGTACGATCAAGCGCATGTTGGGTTACGCTCAACATCTTGTTGGCGTTCTCGGCAGTCTCTTTTTCCCGTTGTAGTTCCAGTTCGGCTTGCTTGCGTTCGCTGATATCGCGGATCACGCCAGCGAAGTAGAGTCTGTTATCCAGCTCCATACGGTTAACGCTCAGCTCAATGGGAAACAGCTCGCCATTTGATCG
>JBNKSV010000030.1:0-26991 GCA_050297535.1 Sedimenticolaceae bacterium | reverse complement strand
CTCTCGTCCTGTTCCTATGGCCTTGTTGCCGCCAGTTTCCAGATAACGCGCTAGGTAATCGTCGTGTGAACTGCGGTCCGGCTCAGGCAACAGCATGCTCACATTGTTGCCGATCAATTGTTTGGCACTATATGCGAACATCTCCTCTATTGCCGGATTTATGCTTTCAATATGGCCGCTATCGTCAATAACTATGATTCCATCACTTGCCGTCTCTACGATGGACTGCAGCCGTTTCTGGACACTGGCGATTTGGCGTCTTCCGGAGGCAAATACCAATACCAACAGGACCATAATCATGGCGGCAACTGCGCCGCCGCCAAAGGTGGTAAGACGCATGAAGTAGAACAACTCGTAGGCCTCGGCAACATCCATTTCAATGGTGAAACCGAAACCCAGTTCCTGGGACCAGTGCCAGGCGCCAACTACTGGTACGCCGCGGTAGTCACGATACCCTTTCAGGTCTATACCATCATCACCGCGTATGGCGCTTGCCGCCATCTTGGTTAGCGGCCATTTATCCTTAGATGTCAGATCATTGGCTTTTCTTGTCAGATCAACTCCAGGGTCGCGTAGTTTTAGAATGGAGGCACTCGACTCACCTGGTTGCAATAATCCTATGCTGGCCAGTTGATCTTCAAACCTGCTCTTGCTCAGCAGCGTGCCGTAACGGTCAAAGGCGTAGCTGTCACCGGTTTCGCCGATACGCGCATTTTCCATTATTGGAAACAGGGTGGTGTAGGGATTTATGCGCAACGTCAACAGCGCCAGCACTTTACCATCTTCGTCTCTGATGGGCGTTGCCACGAACATGGTTTCGTGACCTGACGCAATGACTTGTGCACCCCTTTTCAAGGGTACATCGGAGCGCTGGATCGGAGTAAGCATGGTTTTCCCGTTCCAGATCTCCTTTAACAACTCAGGATAACGCACTAGCAGGTTTTTGGTGCCTATGTTGGAATCGCGTGACGAGGCAATACTTATATTATCCGGAGCAATTATGAAATAGCCTTCGTAGGTAATGGATTCCAAAAATGAGCGCATCTCATAATGTAACTGCTTTTGGCCCGAGGCGGCTAAAAGGGCCTTTTGTTCCCGTGGCGTTGCTAATAGCTCCCGGGTAATCTTGAGTATGTGCTGATCATCGGCAAGTTTTTTCACCATAAGAATCTGCTCTTGGCTCCATATATGGGTGGCATCCGTCATGCTATTCAGCAGGGTGGATAATTCATTATGCAGCGAGGTCCGGTAACGTTCTTCAACCAGGTTTACGACGGTGTAGGATGTTGCGGCCGTGATAAGCAAGGCAACTAAGACGACCAGTAGCTGTTTGGTGTTCAGGGCTAACTTGGGGATTAACCTGTTTGTTGGCACGGCTTTCCACTCCTTTTGGGCTCTTTCTTCTCTGTTAAGTGTAGTTTAGGATACCCACACTTTTTTAATATGAGTTTGATGATCAGTTATGAAGAGCCTTTGGAACGATGCGGACGCAGCCTGCTGCGAAGACGATTTACAACTAAGGGTCTATACCTCACGTCTGTTGGGGAGCAATCCCGAACTGGTGTTGCATGGGGGGGGAAATACCTCGGTAAAGATTCGCGAGAGGAATGTGCTGGGAGAAGAGGAGGATATCCTCTATGTGAAGGGTTCTGGCTGGGATCTTGCCACCATAGAAGCCCCAGGATTCACCCCCATTCGTATGGCGCATCTTCTGAAGCTGGCCAAATTGGATGCCCTGTCCGATACCCAGATGGTGAATGAACTGAAGACCCAGCAGACTATCGCCAGCGCGCCGACCGGATCGGTGGAGGCCATCCTGCACGCGGCGCTGCCCTATAAGTTTGTAGATCACACCCATGCCGATGCGTTGGTTACGGTTACTAACCTGCCGGGTGGTGAGGATATCATCCGCGAGATCTATGGCGATGAGGTGGTGATCGTCCCATATGAAATGCCGGGGTTCGACCTGGCAAGGCTGGTGGCGGAGCGCTATGCCGCCGAGGCAAACGCTAACACCCGCGGGTTGGTGTTGATGCACCACGGCATCTTCTCCTTTGCCGATGATGCCAGCATATCATATGAGACCATGATTGAGCTGGTGGACCGGGCGGAGCAGTACCTGAAGAACAAGAGTGCCTGGGAGCTGACCACGGCCGCAGGCGTTGCAGCGCCATTGCAAATGGAACAGCTTGCCGATTTGCGGTCGCGGGTATCGCAGGCAGCGGGGGTGCCGCTTCTGCTGACCTGTGACCGTTCTCCTGAGTCCATGACCTTTTGTCGCCGGGATGACCTGGGCCGGATCAGTCAGCAGGGACCTGCCACCCCGGACCACGTGATCCGCACCAAACGTCTGCCTATGTTGGGTCGGGATGTGGACGCCTATGTTGCGGCATATCGCGCCTACTTCGACGCAAACGTACACATGGCGCGCCAGGAGGTCAGTATGCTGGACCCTGCGCCCCGGGTGATCCTGGACCAGGAGTTGGGTTTGGTAACGGCGGGCAGGAGCATCAAGGATGCGAACATAAACTTAGACATATATCGCCATACCATGCAGGTTATTCAGCGGGCGGAGTTGGCGGACCGTTGGACCGCACTACCCGAGGACCGTATCTTCGAAGTGGAATACTGGGAACTGGAACAGGCCAAGCTACGCAAGGGTGGGTCTACACCGGAGTTGCAGGGAGAGGTGGCATTGGTTACCGGGGCCGCATCCGGTATTGGCAGGGCCTGTGTGGATTCACTCCTGGCCAGAGGCGCCGCCGTGATTGGCCTGGATATGGATGAATCTATCACGACCATGCTAGGACAGTCGGCGTTCCTCGGCATCCAGTGCGATGTAACCGATAGAGAAGCGGTAACGACGGCATTGCAGGCCGGGGTAGAGCGTTTCGGCGGATTGGATATTCTTATCCTAAACGCCGGTATCTTCCCGGGAGGTGCCAGGATATCCGAACTGGATGACGCCCTCTGGCGCAAGGTGATGGCGGTGAATCTGGACGCGAATATGGCGCTGATGCGCGACTGTTATCCGTTGCTCAAGCTGGCCCCGAAACATGGCCGGGTGGTGGTGATCGGCTCCAAGAATGTTCCAGCTCCAGGTCCCGGCGCTGCGGCCTATTCCGCATCCAAGGCGGCCATGAATCAGCTGGCCCGCGTCGCCGCCCTGGAGTGGAGTGCGGATGGCATTCGTATCAATACCCTGCATCCGGATGCGGTGTTCGATACCGGAGTCTGGACCGATGAGGTGTTGCAAAACCGTGCCGCACACTACGGGATGACAGTGCAGGAGTACAAGACCAAGAATCTGCTAAAAACCGAGATCGGTTCCCGGGATGTGGCGGAGCTGGCGGCGGCTATGTGCGGGCCTTTGTTTGCCAAGACCACCGCCGCCCAGGTGCCGGTCGACGGTGGTAATGACAGGGTGGTGTAGGAGCCCACCCCCGTGGGCGATTTTGTTGTAGGAGCTCTCCCGAGAGCGATTCCGCTGGTTGTCAGGATCGCCCAGAGGACTGGGCTCCTACATTGGATCTACTTTTTAAGGCTGTCTATTGCCGCGGTAAAGCCGTTCAGAGATATAGGAAATCCCAGCTGTTTTTGCTGTGGGGTCAGAAAGGCGATATTCAACATCTTGCCGCCCTTCATATTGGCGATCATCTTGTCATCCATGGCGATCCTGGCCTGACATCCGTCCTGGATGCACTGTACGTATGGGGCGTTGGCGGCCTCCTTGCTGTCGTCTATCTTCAGTTGGATGCCGGCCGGAAGGAATACGCCCAGGGGCAGGGTGATAACCATTACCGGTTTGTCCACGTTTGGCAAATAGGCGATGGTTGCGTCTGCCACTCTCTTGTCATCTTTCTTGCTGGATATGCGCTGGAAGATAAAGCAGATCTTCTGATCGCTGCCCTGCGGGGTTTCGCATTTGTAGCCCCAATCCTTAAAACTTTTACCACTCTCTTCTGCGGAGAGTTGGAACGAAATGGTTGCCAGCATGAGCAAGGTTGTCATGATCAGGCCGGTTTTTATTCTGGATGTGTACATATTCATATTTCCTGTAATTCGTATTGGGGTTTCCGTCAAGATGAATAAACGCGCACTAGCATAACTATAAGTGCAGATGAATTCCATTGGAATTGTTGCGGTAGCATGCTGCAAACCCTTGCCGGTATCCGGCAATATGTGTTTGTGTGATCGGATTTTGGATAGTTGTAACAAGCTGATTATAAAAATTAAAGAATAAGCTTCGTGTGATGTTCTGCTGGTCTGGATATTGCAGCTTTAAGGGTGTCGGTGGTTTCACTCATCAACAGGCCGTTCTTCTGGGGCCATTGGAGACTGCTATGTATCTGTCCAGATTAATACTACCTCTTCTGTTGTTACCGGTTCTGATTCTGTTATCCGCTCCCGCTGTGTCACAAGAGCCAGGATGGTCCGATTACCGGGTGCTATTGCAACGTTATGTGAAGCCAGGCATGCGCAACGGGGTGCGGGTCAACCTGGTTGACTACACCGGCATCGCCAGGGATAAGCGCTGGCCCAAGGTATTGCAAGAATTGGCGAACTATCCGGAGCATAAACTTAGGACCAAGAGCGAACGCGCTGCATTCTATATAAATGCCTACAACATTATGACTATCCAGTTGATAGTCAAAAACTGGCCCCTAAAAAGTATCCGTGATATCGGAAGTATCTTCTCTCCGGTCTGGAATAAAAAGGCCGGTTGGGTGGCTGGGAAGCGGCTATCTCTGAGAGATATAGGCCAGAATAAGTTACGACCTTTGGGCGATATTCGCAGCTACTTTGCGTTGGCCTGTGGCTCCACCAGTTGCCCCGATTTACGCACCCAGCCTTACACGGCCCGGCGACTTGATCGGCAGCTTGATGATCAGACCAGGCGCTTTCTGAATAACAAGGGCAAGGGTTTGGCCTGGAGCGCGGGCGAGGTGCGGGTATCGCAACTGTTCTCATGGTTTGAACATGATTTTGACAGCTACGGCGGGGTTAGGGAATTCGTGAAGCGCTACAAGGAGATTCCTGACCGTATCGGTCTGCGGGCTGACCTTCCGTATAACTGGAATATCAACGGGAGTTAGGGCCTGTTTAAACTAAGGAACCTATGATTTATTGCGTTTTCGTTATCTCTGAGTGGCGAGAGGAGAGGTACAGGGATGTACCGTTTACGGACCTAAGGATGGAGTCCATGAAAAGCAAACGGATAGGTTTTAGCCTGTGCGTAAACTACGAATGAATCAGAACTTCCCTAGACAATTCTGGAGTTGTAGGAACTAATTTCTTAACCTGTAAAAATATGTGACGTGGTTATCATTTGCCGGATGTTTTTGTCTATCCAATTTTTTAAGTTGTGATAACGTTCCGCCAGGTTTGAAACCTATCTTTGCTTAACAGTTGTGCCAGGTGTCACGGATCTAGGGGATGACACGCAACATCGGATGATAAGAAACGGGAAATATGGCAGTAACCAGTAGTATCCCTTCCAGGTCAAGCTCACCACGCAGGCGCTACCTCCCGGTTAGACGTCTGCATGCGCTGTGGTCATCTTATAAAGACGCTAAATTGACTAGAGTGCTGGGTTTAGTCGTGCTGGCAGCTCTCATTCCATCCCAATCCTATGCTGTTGACCTCTCACAGCCAGGCGCCATAGATCAGGAGCAAAGAAGCATATATGAGCGGCAACGGTCGCTGCAACAACAGCTTACCCCCAAAGCAGATGACGTGCGTTTACTACCCACTGAAGAGTCAGGTATTGCTGCCTACCCGGAAGAGGACACCTGTTTCAATATTCATCGGATCGTCCTGGAAAATGCCGAGACATTTAAGCATGTGGCTCTCGATCCGTTGGTTGCATCTGCGCTTGGGAAATGCCTGGGCGGGCAGGGCATTAGTAACCTGATGTCTGCGCTGCAAAACCGTCTTATCGAAGCCGGATATGTGACTACCCGCGTCCTGGCCCCAACTCAGGATCTTAATAGCGGTGAATTGAAACTGATTATAGTGCCGGGAAAGGTATCCGCCCTGCGTCTATCAGATACCAGTACCGGCGATGTTTATCTACCTACAACCTTGCCCGTGCGGGAAGGCGAACTGCTGGATCTTCGGGACATAGAGCAAGGATTGGAAAATTTGCAACGCTTTCCCACGGCAAGCGCCAACTTTGAGATTGTGCCTGGAGAACAACCTGGAGAGAGTGACCTTGTTGTAGATTACCAGCAGGATAAGAGCTGGCGCGTGGCGCTATATCTGGATGATTCCGGCTCAGAGGCCACCGGCAAGATACAAGCCAATGCCGCTCTGTTCCTGGATAATCCCATCAAGCTGAGCGACCAGCTCTATCTCGCAACCGGTAAAAGCGTGTTTGAAAAAGATGGGCAGGGTACCGAGAACTGGGCGTTCAGTTACTCTCTGCCCATTGGCTACTGGATGTTTGGTGTCTCCGGCAGCAGCAATGATTATTACCAGACGGTGGCCGGTATCGGACTGGATTATGAATATAGCGGTACCAATGAAGATTTTGCCCTGCAGGTCAGCCGGGTGCTGCGGCGCACCGCCAAATCAAAAACCTCTTTGTCTCTGCAAGTATCCCGTCGTGAATCCCACAACTTTATAGAAGATGTAGAGATAGATGTGCAACGCAGAAGAACCGCGGCCTGGGATCTCTCACTGGCTCATCGCCATTATATCGGTAACAGTACTCTGGATCTGGATTTGACTTATAGGCAGGGCGCCCGCTGGTTTGGCGCCATTCCAGCCCCGGAAGAGGCGGCTGATAATGGCACCGCACTACCCAGAATCTGGCGCGCCAAGGCCCAGCTTCAAACCCCATTCCTGATTGGAGAACAGCAGTTCCGTTATAACGGAACCATCAAAGGGCAGTGGACCGATACCCTGCTAACACCACTGGACAGATTTTCTATCGGCAATCGTTGGAGTGTGCGCGGGTTCGACGGCCAGCTGACCCTGTCGGCGGATCATGGCTGGTATCTAAGTAACGACATCGCTTGGAGATTCCCAAATCAACAGCATGAACTCTATTTCGGAATAGATTACGGGCATGTCTCCGGTGGTGGCAGTGAACTGCTGTTGGGTACCGAATTGGCGGGTGCAGTGATTGGTTTGCAGGGCAACATAAAGGGCATCAGCTACCAGTTGTTTGCAGGCAAACCGCTGTTGAAACCGAAGGGGTTTCAGACAGACGACACCACCGCAGGTTTTAATTTGAGTTGGCAGTATTAAGTCATAGGTCATAGGCGCAGCCAACGGCTGCCCTAGAGTTAAGAGAAAGGAAGGGGGCTAAGGATGAACAGAAATTATTACCACATTATCGCTAATATCGTGTGTAGTGGCTGGATTACCGTGACCACTATTATTCGAGCACGCACAAAAAACTTTATCCCTGGTTTTCTCCGCAACAATTGTGGGTTGCACAACATGCGCCGTTTCGCATCCACCATGACCATGGTTCTAGGCTCTGCCAGCATGGTGATAGTTCCGCAGATTCGTGCAGATGTGGTTCCGGACGCCAGCGCCCCCGGTGCCCTGCAACCACAAGTTGGAACTACCGCCAGCGGTGTTACCCAGGTAAATATCCAGACCCCAAGCGCTGCCGGAGTCTCCCGTAACGTCTACACCCAGTTCGACGTAGACCGCAACGGCGTCATCCTCAACAACTCCAGCATCCCGGTCTCCACCCAGTTGGGTGGCTGGATAAACGGCAACCCCAACCTGGCTGGCGGTACCGCCCAGATAATCCTGAACGAAGTCAACTCCGCCAATCCATCCAGTCTGTTGGGCTATGTGGAGATAGGCGGTGCCAGGGCTCAGGTAGTCATAGCCAACCCCTCCGGTATCACCTGTAACGGCTGCGGCTTCATCAACGCCAGCCGAGCCACCTTAACCACCGGCACCCCGCTCATGGAAGACGGAGCCCTCAACGGCTTCCAGGTAGACGGCGGCACCATTAGCATCACTGGTGATGGTATGGATACCAGTGGCGTGAACTACACCGACCTAATCTCCCGGGCGGTAGAGATCAATGCTGGGATCTGGGCGAATGACCTGAAGATCACCACAGGCATCAACCGTGTCAGTGCGGACAACAGTCAGATAATCAAAGGTGCCTCCCCAGGAGGCAAGCCGGAGTTTGCCATAGATGTGGCGTCCCTGGGCGGCATGTATGCGGGCAAGATCAAACTGGTAGGTACCGAAGAAGGGGTAGGGGTGCGTAATGCCGGTGTAATAGGCTCAACAGCCGGGGCCATAACCATCTCGGCAGACGGTAAGCTGGTCAACAGCAATGAGATCAGATCATCCCAGGCAATTACGGTTAACACCACTGACAACATAGAGAACAGCGGTGTCATCTATGGCCAGGGAGATATCCATATAACCACCACCGGAGAACTGACCAACCGAGGAGCACTAGATGGTCAAGAGACCGTTATTGAAGTAGCCACCTTGAACAATCTGAGTACAGGCCAGATCTATGGAGACCACATCGCCATTGATGCCGACACAGTAAACAACCTGGGAGATGGCAGTGATGCCCCGGTAATAGCTGCACGTACCCGTTTGGATATAGGCGCTACTACCATCAACAATCAGGAAGGCGCTTTACTGTTCAGTCTGGACAGCATCAACATCGGTGGCGAACTGGACGTTGAACATCACGCCAGTGGTAGCGCCACCACCATCAACAACATCAGCGCCAGCATAGAGGCCCTGGGCGACCTGAACATAGTTTCTGATACCCTTATCAACAAGAAACGCATCTTCAGTACAGCCCAGGTAGCGGGAGAACTCCCAAGCGGACTTGAACTGCTTATGTATGACCCGGACCTATATGCTTTTTGGCCCTATGAGGATGCCCCCTACAGCCTGTGGCGTGATTACTACCTCAACCTGTACCTCAATCACATAGCTAGTATCTCAGGTATCAACATGGATACCGCCTACCGCAACGCACTTGTATCTGCGGTAAACGCCATGTCCACAGAAAGTATCAAAAATACGAGCAACATTTGGTCTACGCTCATCACCAAGATCAGTGAAGATCATTCTGAATGGATCGATGTCATGGCGCAGCGTCTGTCGGGACTGGACTTCCCTCTGGTGGCCTATGACCAAAAATGTCTTGATCCTGGCTGTGACTATGTACACTACATAGAACACCACCGAACAGATACAAAAGAGATCATAACCAGCGATTCTCCCAGCGCTACTATCCTGGCTGGAGGCGATGCCAACCTCACGATCGGCGACCTACAAAACTACTACAGCAGCATAGAGTCCGGCGGAGACATGGTCATCACCGGAAGCACCCTGCATAACGAAGGTGCAGAGCTCTATTACGATAGCCACACCTTATCCACCTACCATCAAATTCATTGGGGCGAGAATGATCACGGCACCACTAGCACTAGCAGCACGGATAGTACCCTGCTAGAGGCTGTACCTGCCATCATCAGTGCTGGTGGTACCCTGATGGGCAGTCACACTGCCAGTATCGACAACGTATCTATCCGAGAAAACAGCACTCCAACAACTAATAGCGTTGGTGGAGGGCTGCTGGATAGTGCAGATGTCCCCAGCAACAGTCTGTATCACATCAATCCGGACGCCACCAGCAACTACCTGGTGGAGACCGACCCGCGCTTTGCCAGCTATGGCAACTGGCTAAGCTCAGACTACATGCTGGAAGCACTCTCTCTCGATCCTACATTAAGCCAAAAGCGTATGGGCGATGGTTTCTATGAGCAGCGACTGATCCAGAAGCAGATCAACGAGTTGACCGGGCATCGTTACCTGGCGGGTTACACCAACGACGAAGACCAATATAAGGCCCTGATGAACGCAGGGGTCACATTTGCCCAGGAGTATGAACTGACCCCCGGCGTAGCCCTTAGCGCAGAACAGATAGCGCAGCTGACCAGCGACATGATCTGGTTGGTGGAGCAAGAGGTCACCCTGGCCGACGGCAGCAGCCAGAAGGTGCTGGTGCCGCAGGTATACGTCTCAGCGCAGACCCAGAAGGTCAACAGCAGCGGTGCCATGATCACGGCGAACAAGGTCCTGCTGGATGTGGGCGGAGACCTGGGCAATAGCGGAGATATAAGCGGTCGTGAGATAGTGATAGTCCAGGCCGACAACCTGAACAACGTCGGCGGACGAATCAGCGCCGGAGACGCCCTTGGCGTCTACACCGAGCATGACCTGAATGTCGTTAGCAGCACCAATACCACCAATCTGGAGCACAAAGGCATAAAGACAGATGGTAGCGCCAGGGCCACGGCAGAGATTAACCAGATCAACCGCGTAGCCGGACTCTATGTAGAAAACGCAGGTGGTATCCTGGTAGCCAGCGCCGGAGATGATATCAACCTGCTAGGGGCAAAGATCGGCAATCAGGGAGCAGACGGCCAGACCTATCTGGAGGCAGGCCAGGACATCAACCTTGGAACCGTAGCCGAGAGCAACAACAACTACGTCAAAGGCAAAAACAGCTGGGCCAGAGACAACAGCAAGAGTGAGGCAGGCAGCAGCATCAGCACCAGCGGTGATCTGACGATGTCCGCAGGGCGTGATCTCAACGCCCGCGCCGCCAGCGTCAGTAGTGAACTGGGAGCTATTGATGCCGTTGCCGAGCGGGATATCAATATAGAAGCGGGAGAAGCGGAACGCTCCAAACAGAGCTACCGCAAGAACAAGAAAAAAGGCACCTTCTCTAGCAAGAGCACCACGGTATACAAGACCTCGGATGATACCGGAGCCATCGCAAGCACCTTCAGCGGAGAAGAGATAAACCTGGATGCAGGTAATGACCTTAAGATAGAGGGTAGCAACGTAGTAGCCACTAACGACGTCAATATACGAGCAGAAGGCGATATAAATATAGAAGCGGCTACAGAGACCCACAACCAGACCTACTACAAAAAGACCAAAAAGAGCGGGGTGTTCAGCACCGGTTCCGGGGTAACCATCGGTAAGCAGAAGATGAGTACTGACACCAAGGGCCAGACCACCACTGCAGCTGCCAGCACCGTAGGCAGTATCAAGGGTGACGTAAACATCCAGGCCGACCAGACATACAACCAGACCGGTTCCGACCTGATCGCCCTGGAAGGCGATGTCAACATAACCGCCGACGAGGTCAACATCAAAGAAGCCAGAGAGACCAGCAACTACACCACCAAGACCAAGTTCAAGCAGAGCGGGCTGAGCATCAATTTCAGCAACCCAGTTATAGAGATGGCTCAGACCGCGCAGAACATGAGCGAGAATATGGGCAAGACCGATAAGACCGACGCCCGCATGCAAGCACTGGCCGCAGGCGCATCATCTGCTTATGGCGCCTATAATGCGGTTGATCAGGGGATGGCTAAGAAAGATGGCAATCTGGCCGACCAGGCTGGGGGCGTCAAACTAAGCGTAAGCTTCGGCGCCAGCAAGAGCAAATCGACCAGCACCAGCGCAAGTGATACTGCAAGAGGCAGTACTCTAGTTGCTGGCGGTGACATAAACATCAATGCCCTGGAAGCCACAGGTGCGGGAGAGTCGGAAGATAGCTCCACGACCCCAACAACCACCGGCAGCGGCAACGTCAACATCCAAGGCAGCGATCTAACCGCAGGCAACAACATCAATCTCTATGCCGATAACGACATAACCATGCAATCGGCCGAGAACCGCTACAGCAGCAGTAGCAAGAGCAAAAGCTCCAGCGCCAGTGTAGGCGTCAGCTTCAATCTGGGGGCAAATGCCGGAGTCGGCCTGGACGTAGCCGCCAGCAAAGGCAAAGGCAAAAGTACCGGCAACGCTGTGACCTACGATAACAGCCACGTCACCGCCGGAAACAAACTGACCATAGAATCCGGCAACGACACCACCATGAAGGGCGCGGTGGCCAAGGGCGAACAGGTAGAAGCAAACATAGGCGGCAATCTTACTATCGAAAGCCAGCAGGACATAGACGACTACAGCAGTGAGAGCAAAAACAGCGGGTTCTCTGTCAGCATCCCAATCTATGGCAATGCTACCTTCGGGGCCAACGTCAATGGTGAAAAAAAGAACATAGACAGCGAATATGCCAGCGTAACTGAACAGAGCGGCATCAAGGCCGGAGACGAAGGGTTCCAGATAGATGTTAACGGCCATACCCAACTCACCGGCGCGGTCATTGCAAGTAACGATGTGGCGGTAGACAACAACAAGAACGGCTTTAGTACTGGGACGATTAGCACCAGCGATATAAAAAATCGAGCTAAGGTGGATGCGTCATCAGACGGCTATGGCCTAGATACCGATATGTTTACTCAAGGGAAATATGGTATCGCTAAGGGGATAATAGAAAATACGATGCTCGACTCAGAAAAATCCAGCTCTTCCAGCGGGCAAACACGTAGTGCTATCAGTGAAGGGACAGTTGTTATAACAGACGAAGCTGGTCAATTCTCAAAGACTGGTCAAACAGCAGAATCTACAATTGCTTCACTGAATCGCGATACCGCAAATAGTCATGTGGCCGCGGAAAAACAAGATGTGGAAGCTATCATGGATGCTGTTGAGGCTGAGCGGAAAATTAAGCAGGCGATTTATGCTGAGGGCATTAAATTTACCGATGAAGCCTATCGTGTCTCATTCCTGGTAAAGGCAAAGATATATAAAGTTGATCGGGATGAGGATGGCAACATTGCCTTGGATGGTAACGGGAATCCTGTTATGCATGAATTAACGGATGAAGAGAAAAATGCCCTTGAGCCTGGATCAGACAATAAAGTGCATTTTTTTACTAACGGTATTTATAATGATGAGTATGCTGCTGCTGGTTACACTTCTCAAATGAGTGAAGAGGGAGAAGACAATATCTATCTTGTATATTTTCAAGAGGCTAATAACGCGCTATCTGAGCTTATAGTTGCTGGCTATCAGAAATACATGGAAGGCGGTGTGTTCGATCTAACAAACCCAACGCAACTGACGTTGTCACTGATGCAGCAGTATGGGGTGTCTGGACTTGATTTAGTTGGTCACAGTCGAGGGGCTATGACTATAGGGAATGCTATGGAAGCCTTTTATGAACAAGGAGGATCTGCTGGTGCGTTAAGTAACACAGATGTTAGTTTTTATGGGGGGGCATATAATGCTCAAGAAGCTGCTAATTTGCTTTATTATTTAAGTGGTGGTGCGAATTCTACTGTTCAGCTACAAAATCATGCTGATGATTTCGTTGGTGTTCTGATTGGAGGTAATCCTGCAACATTTGATCAGCGGCCAGTAGATAGCAGTAAACTTGAGGAATGGATAAATATGTTTGGGGATTCTCCGACAGTTCATAGTTGTTATGGCTCCGCAAGTAAAGCATGCAAGGACACATATGGTATTCCAAGTACCATAGAGATTAACAAAGATTAAAAGGGTTGTGGAAATTGCCATGAAACATGCTTTGGTTATTATGATGGCAATAATGATTGTTGGGTGTTCTACTCGTGAATCGTTCCAACCTGCCCAGCCAGAGTATAAATTATGGACGAAGACCGACACTAACGAATTAATGGTAAAAAAGGCGCTTCTGGAATGTGGGAATCCGGCTACAAATACAAGTTTGTCTGCTGCGAAGCGAGCCGGTCTTTCTTTAAATGATTTACAGGCGATTGATGCATGTATGGAATCACTAGGGTTTAAATATAAATACAAAGGTCACTACCGAGCGGACGCTTGTGTTAATCGACCTGAGCTTCCTGCTTGTCAGGGAAAAAATATACCTAAGCCTAGTGTAAAACGACGCCTGAATAGCAAATATTGTAAAAGAAAGCGCAGTTACGACTACTGTGTAAAAACCGCGACAAATCCTGCTGCGTGTAAACGCATTGATTATAAAAATATAGTTCCAGAATGTTTGCCATAGCAAAATTCCGATAATAACAGTGGTCTTTTCAAAAGGAGAACAGTGTGAGATTAAGATATATGTGGCTTGCGGTACTGATGTTAGCATCTGGATGCGTTACGACATCTGGTGTTTATCGAGTTAGCGGTGTGGAGGCGAATGGTCAACCTGTAAATATAGATTTTACAGTAAAGGGACGGCAAATATACTCGGCACGCAACGCTATTTGTGCTCAATATCCAAATGCGACGGTACATATTAGGTCGCTTGAAACGGGAGAAAACCTTGATAGTGAGAGCCCATATAAGTGTCATTAAATGAATCAATGAATTTCGAAATGATTCCAGTTGCCCCGTCCGCCTGTCCGCTACAATTTTAGCAACTGGAATCGGCGTAAATTTGGAAAAGGGGACGCTGACCCAACTATCACTACCAGTTTTAAGTTTTGTTACATCCTAGTAATCTTGGGTTTTATGCGCTTCGTGAGTATTGCTGCAACCATTCAATAAAATCTTTTTCGTTTACTGGGCGTGAAAAATAATATCCTTGCACAGCATCACAACTCTCTTCACATAACCACAACCAGTGCTTTTCAGTTTCTACACCTTCAGCGATAACCTGAAGCCCAAGGCTTTTTCCAAGCGCAATAATTGCTCTACAAATAGCGGTATCGTTAGGGTCAGTTAGTATCTCGTCGACAAAAGTCCGATCAATTTTTAGTTGATCAATAGGTAATCGCTTGAGGTATGAGAGGGAGGAGTAGCCAGTACCAAAATCATCAATCGAAAACCCAAGACCAAGTCCGCGCAGGGATAGCATCTTGGAAATTGCTTCATTCATATCGACCAATAGTAGACTTTCTGTAAGTTCAAATTTAAGGCGATTTGGCGTTATAGAAAAGCGTCTAATTATCTCACTTACTTCATCTACAAAATTATCTTGAGAAAACTGTCTGGCACTTATATTCACCGACATGCTTAGCCCGGCAGTCAACTCACTATTTTTCCACTCGGACAAACAATTACATGCCTGTTCAATTACCCACCGGCCGATCGGCTGAATCAAGTCGTACTCTTCGGCTATTGGAATAAATTGATCTGGTGACATAAATCCTCTAGTTGGATGTTGCCAGCGTATCAGTGCCTCGACACCAATACAGTTATTATTTCGATCAATCTGTGGCTGGTAGTGTAGATCAAACTCATTCTCGGCAATAGCGCGACGCAATTCGCCCTCCATCATCGCCCGATGATCTATTTTGGCTTGCATACTAGGATCAAAAAAACGCACAGTGTTTCGGCCTGTAGCTTTTGCCTGATACATTGCAAGGTCAGCTCTCCTTACCAACTCATCAACGCTAACATCGTGACCACTGAACGGAGCAACACCTATGCTTGATGAGCCATGATACTCTCTTCCACCAAGCAGGCATGGTTGGCCTAAGATACCTAAAACCTTTCTGGTAATAACTTCTACCTGCTCCATCATCTCGGCCTCATCTATGCCCTGGATCATGAGTACGAACTCATCACCACCAAGTCGCGCGACAGAGTCTCCTTGTCTAACGCAGGATTGCAAACGCTTCGCCATTTCTACTAGCAACTGGTCGCCTATGTCATGCCCGCGTGAATCATTGAGCATTTTAAAATTATCAATATCTATAAATAGTAATGCCCCGTATTGACCACTGCGGCTGGTATTAGCTATTGCCTGCTGAATGCGATCAAGTAAAAGGCGGCGATTAGGAAGATTAGTAAGCGGGTCATAAAAAGCCAGACTGCGAATTTTTTCCTCAGCTTCCTTGCGATCCGTTATATCTTGGAACATTGCTACATGGTGAGTAGTTGTGCCATTTCTATCCTTAACGCAAGTGATGGTCAGCCAGGCATGGAAAGTATTACCGCTCTTACGCTGTAGACTAACTTCGTCATGCCAGCTTCCATCTGCATCCAATACGGAGATAATCTTTTGATATTGCTCAAATTCAAAACTGAGAATAGCAGGGGTTAGCCCGACTACATCCTCAGAGGTGTAGCCAGTAATTCTTGTGAAAGCGGGATTAACCCGCAGGATTATGTGCTCGGCATCTGTAATTAAAAATGCCTCATGCGCCTGGAAGGTGGTAGCAGCAATGCGGAGTTCATCCTCTGTCCTTTTTACTTCAGTAATATCAGAAATAAAGCCGTACCAGATAAGTGCCTCGTTAGCTAGTTCAGGCATGGCCTCGATCAGCAGCCATTTTGTTTTACCGCTTGGATGGCGAATACGATAGTCAACACGCCATAGCTTGAGCGCATCTGCCGAAGACTGAAGCGAAGCAAAGAAACGATCTTTATCATCAGGGTGGAGCATTGAACGAATGGCATCAGTATTCTCACTAACATCTTCCACCTCAACTCCAAAAACTTCTTTAAAAGCCGAGCTGGCATAGATAAAACTGCCATGCCCATCAGGAAAAAGGCGATACTGGAATACCACCCCTGGAACATGGGACACAATCTTGCTCAGCCGTTCATTAGCGGCATGTTCGGCGGCACGCTCCTCTTCTTCAATTATTCTACTTAACAAATTGTTGAATTCATTTGAGAGATGTCCAATCTCATCATTATGATATATAGGAAGATGCTGTCTTGGCAGCGAACCATCACTCATTTGCGCCAGCAATGAAGATGCCTCACTCAGAGGACCAAATTGTTTATTGAGCCACCACCATGTAACTAGACTTACCAATACAGTTAGAACAACGGTACCTATCAAGAGAGTTCTCTGTATACCATCAATAGGGGCAAATGCCTCTTCAGCTGGCAGAACGGAAGCCATTATCCACCCAACTGACGGAATACGATTGGCAGATGCAAGCTCGATCACGCCTCGTGAACTTTTTGCCAGACCAGACATTTCATGCCCTTGCATGTGTTGATCGTATAGTGGGTTAACCCCTTTCGGTGGGCCTTGTGTCATCACTCGTCGTTTATCAGACGAGGCGACATACCTCCTGGTTTTGGGAGCTATAATGAAAAAATCACCGGTAAAACCAAATTTCGCGGCATTCACCGTGTCAAAGATATTTGGTATAGCCAGATTGATAACGCCAACAATCAACCCACGAACAACATTATTATCACCTCTGACTGGAGCCATAATCAGTATTTGCGGTTGTCCAGTTGCATCATCTTGCAAGGGATCAGACACTACTACCAGATCACTATTTAACGCCAACTGTACATCAGCCAAATTGGAATAGTTTGAGCCAACCCGATTAAGATGCGAAGGAATACTCGCTTGAGCAACGCCGCTGGCATCGAGGAATATAATTCCCCAGTTGAACATATTGCGTACTACCATTAAATCATCGAGAAAGCGTTGCTGATTGAATGGTTGTTTGGTTTTGGACAGATAATCCGCAAGCTCTTTAATGGTTGCAATACGCTCATTCAGTAATTGGTCTACCTTCTTTGCGGCTAAAGCAACAGCAGATGACTGTTGCGCTGATATAGTGGCCTCCATTTCTACTCGCAACTGATGACGGGCAATGAATAATGCCAACAAGAGCGCCAGCACAATGGCTAATATTGTGCCGATAGTTATGCGAGCCTGTAGACTTCCCCATTTCAACAGCGATAAATTCATAAACCAAACTGACCACTTTACGTTGTGAATCTGGTTTTATACTGAAGTGCTGCTGAAACTTCTCTGATCTTCTGTAAACCAGTCCTATTGTTATAAGGTATTACTGATATGAATATAAGGCCTTAATGCTTATTATCATACTAAACAATGATAGACATGATATATGCATACCGCAATGTGACATGAACTTACAATAAAATGATAACCTGCACCCAGCGCCCATAATGAACATATGAGCATGTAACTCTGGAAAAGGGTGGAAAATGGGGCGGATGGAATAAATAATGCTCAATTGTCAGTAAATCATCGTATTGATCATTTCCCCAATAAAACGGATGAAATAATCAAGAGACAATATTCCGCATCAGCTGGCTGATATAGCCCAGATAAAAATGTTGCGACCCTGGCTTTTCCAACTAAAGCGCTTGCGAGGTAACGTCCACGTACAGCTTGAGGTTTTGTCCTGGCTTTAGGTATTTGCCGCTGAGGTCATTCCATTTTTTCAGGTCTGCCACCTTTACCTTGAAACGGTGCGCGATAGTAGACAGGGAGTCTCCCGTGCGTACTTTGTAATATACAGAATTGCGCGTGCTGGTGCTGGGAGGGCGCACATCCATGATGTTCGGGAGTTGCTTGGTCTCCTTGAACGTCTTGTTGTCTACCCAGACCACGAGCTTTTGTCCCTGTTTTAAGGTGTCTTTTGGGGCCATGCCATTCCATTTGGCCAGACTTCTGTAGCTTACGTGGTATGTCCTGGACAGATCCCAGAAGTTGTCGCCTTCTTGCACGACATGAATTATCTTGTTGCCTTCGTGCGTTCTGTTCTGAATGCGTTGTTTGCGTTTGTCGGCGGTGAGGGTGTAGTGCTCAAGTGATTTGGTAGCGGTGGGGATAACCAGATATTTGCCGGCGCGTATGCTGTTGTTGTTCAGATCGTTAGCCTGTTTGATTAGCTCAGAGGTGGTGCCGTACTTTTTGGCGATGGTGCTTACTGTGTCGCCACTTTGTATCTGATACCTTTCCCAGTGTATGCGCTGGTTCGGGGTTAGTTCCGCTAGTCTTTGTTTGAATCCTTCCACCTTGTCTACCGGCAGGTTGAGTCTATGGGGCCCGTTTGGCGCTGTGGCCCAGCGGTTGAGGCCTGGATTTAGAAGGTATATTTCATCCGTGGTTATTTCGGCCATGCTGGCCGCCATGGCCAGGTCCAGTTGCGAGCCGATATCGACAGATTCGAAGTAAGGTTTATACGGGATGGAAATCAGTTCAACTCCAGATACTGCCGGGTCTTTGATGATACTGCTCAGAGCCAGCAGCCTGGGGACGTAGCTTCTGGTCTCTTTTGGCAGATTCAGGGACCAAAAGTCAGTAGGTTTGCCTTGGCGTCTGTTTTCTCTTATGGCCTTGTTGACGTTGCCAGAGCCGCAGTTGTAGGCGGCGAGGGCCAGTTCCCAGTTGCCGTCATAACGTCTGGCCAGGGATTCCAGATAGTCAAAGGCGGCATGGGTGGATGCTACTACGTCGCGTCTGCCGTCGTACCACCAGTTTTGTTTCAGTTTGAAGTGGCGTCCGGTACTGGGAACAAATTGCCAGAGTCCGGCTGCGCTACCGTGGGAATAGGCGAATGGCCGGTAGGAGCTTTCCACTGCTGGCAGTAGGGCCAGTTCGGTGGGTAGGTTGCGTTTTTCGGCCTCGGTCAGGATGAAGTAGATATATGGTTTCGAGCGTTCTTGCAGTTTTCTCAGGTATGCCTTGTGCTTTTTAAGCCAGGTTATGTGTTGGGTTGTTCTCTGGTTATCTGGTATTTCCAGTTTGAGTCCAGCGCGGAGCCTATGCCACAGGTCCTTATCTTGTATGTGTAGTAGTTTTTTTGTGGCGCTGAGAATGTTAGTGTTTTGCAGTACTCCAGTTCCTGTTTCTGCGGCGGTTTCATGTGAGGTTTTTGATTCTGTTCCTTCCTCGGGGATATCTTCCGCTAAATCTTCTATCTCCTCTGGGCCTTCATCCGCCGTCAGTTCATCCAATAGTTCTTCTGTTTCTTGCCATATTGCATCCTGTTGTTCAGGGGCATACGTGGATGTGGTGGTCTGGGAGTTTAAGTCCTGTGTGGAATCGTTTCTCAGGCCGTTGAATGTACACCCGTATAAATAGGCCGTGGTTATTAATATTGGGATGATAGAGGTTATTGTTCTTATGCGCATGAATCTGCTAACTGCTTTAATTCTTATGTATGACTAGGGTGGAACACGAGCGGCAAACTATACTGAATAACCCTGGGCATTTCCATCCAAAAAACGCCGCTGGCCTTCTGGCCATTTCCAAGTATCATAGTTCCATCGGTCTTAAATTACCCTGGCACATATTTCCAGAAACATGGCTAAGAGACGTTTTTACACATCGGAACAAGACCTTGCCACGAGTATGCGCAGATGGTTTGGGCAACAGCCGGGGCTGGCCTATCTGGAGCAGGAAAAGGCCTGTCTGCACGAATTGGTTCAGCAGCTTTTTGGCTATTATCTGATTCAGTTGGGTATGGCTGGCTGTCTGGATGATGTCATGCAGGAGTGCCGCATCGGCAGTTGCCTGGTGCTGGCAACGGATAAGAGCTCAGATGCAGTCAGGCTGGATGCCCAGGTGGATATTCCGCGTCTTCCCATAGCCTCAGATAGCGTGGATGTGGTGTTGTTGCCCCACACCTTGGATTTCAGCGCTAATCCGCATCAGGTGTTGCGGGAGGCGGAAAGGGTGTTGATCCCGGAGGGCCGTGTCATCATCACCGGCTTCAACCCTTGGAGTATCTGGGGGTTGTATAAGCTTTTGCTTCAGCGTAAAGGTATGATCCCCTGGTGCGCGCATTTTATATCCCTGTTTCGGTTGCAGGATTGGCTGCGCCTGCTGGATTTTGATGTAGAGCTTATAAAACCGGTGATGTACCGTCCGCCGTTGAAGAGTGAGTCTATGATGAACCGGCTGCTGTTTATGGAGAAACTTAGTTCCAAGTATTTTCCATTTTTCTCGGCTGGCTATGTGGTTCAGGCGGTAAAGCGGACATCCACATTTACGCCGGTAAAACCGGTCCGGCGCAAGAGGCCAAAGATAGTGAGAGGCAAGATGTTGGAGCCAACGACAAGAGGTTAGAAGATCTATTCATTATGTCTGATAGGGTGGAAATATTTACGGACGGCGCCTGCCGCGGCAATCCTGGACCAGGCGGCTGGGGCGCGGTGCTGCGTTTTAAGGGTAAGGAGAAACAGCTCTACGGGGGAGAGAAGGAGACCACCAATAATCGCATGGAGCTGAAGGCGGTGATCATGGCCCTGGAACAACTGACTCGTCCCGCCTCTGTGCGGGTGACTACGGATTCCAAATATGTGCAGAAGGGTATCACCGAGTGGATTCATAACTGGAAGCGTAATGGTTGGCGTACTGCGGGTAAGCAACCGGTGAAGAACAGCGACCTGTGGCTGGAGCTGGATGAGTTGGTCGTGAGGCATGATGTAGTCTGGGATTGGGTGAAGGGGCATGCCGGTCACGCGGACAACGAATTGGCAGACTCTTTGGCCAACAAAGGTATTGATGAGTTAGGGAGTTGATATGCGACAAATCGTACTGGATACCGAAACCACAGGTCTGGAACCACAACAGGGCCACAAGATCATCGAGATAGGTTGTGTGGAACTGGTGGATCGCCGCCTGACCGGCAACCAGTTCCATCAGTATCTGCAGCCGGACCGGGAGATTGATGCGGCGGCGATAGATGTGCATGGCATCACTAATGAGTTTCTGGAGGATAAACCGCGCTTTGCCGACATTGCTCAGGACTTTATAGATTATGTCTCGGGCGCGGAATTGATTATCCACAATGCTCCGTTTGATGTGGGATTTATAAACAACGAATTGTCTCAGCTGGATGGGGAATGGGGGCGGCTATCTGATTACTGTACCGTGGTTGATACCCTGGTGCTGGCCAAGAAGATGCATCCTGGGCAGCGCAACAGCCTGGATGCCCTGTGTAAACGCTACGAGATAGACAACAGCCACCGTGAGTTGCACGGCGCTTTGCTGGACGCTGAGATCCTATCCGATGTCTATCTGGCCATGACCGGTGGTCAGACCGCGCTGCTGCTGGATGGCTTTTCCTCTGGGATTGATGGAACCGGAGAAGCAGAGATAAGGGCCGTTTCCGGTGATCGCCCGGCCCTTAGGGTGGTAGCCGCGAGTGAGCAGGAGCTGCAGGCCCACAATGAGCGTCTGGATGCGATAGAAAAAACTGCTGGTGTTTGTGTCTGGCGTGGTGAAACTGGGTAAGGTTAGGCCTGTTTTTTCTGGTGGTTGTAGCCGTTGCCGTGGAATATATCTTTGATTCTGTCTACATCTTTTAGCTGCACGTGTTTGCGCTCTACATGCAGGATGTCCTCATCGTGAAAGCGGGTGAATAGGCGGCTGACTGTCTCTACGGCCAGGCCAAGGTAGCTGCCGATGTCATTGCGGGACATACTGAGATAAAAGTCGGTGGACGAGAACCCGCGTTTCTTGAAACGACTGGAGAAATCCAGCAGGAACCCCGCAAGCCGCTCTTCCGCGTTTTTACTGCCAAGCAGGGTCAGGAGGTTGGTGTCCTGGTATATCTCTTTGCTGAACAGGCGGTACAGCTTGCGTTGCAGTTGCGGGATGGAAGAGCTTAGTTGTTCCAGGCTATCAAACGGTATCTCGCAAACTGCTGAGGTCTCCAGGGCCTTGGCGGAGCAGTGGTGCACCCCCTCCTCAATGGCCTCCAGTCCTAGCAGTTCACCGGAGAGATAGAATCCGGTTATCTGATCGTTGCCGGCCTCTTTTCTGGTATAGGTCTTGATAGAACCGGATTTAATGGCGTAGATACTCTTGAATGTATCCCCGGCGTGAAAGATGTAGTCACCGCGATGCACCGCGTAACAATGGGTGATCATGGCCTCGAACAGTTCCAGTTCTTCGTCTGTGTGGTATTCAGGAAGGATCAGGGTAGCTACATTGCATACCTCACAACGCGGCCTTTTTCTCTCAATAGAAATGATCTTACTCTTCGTCACAGTTCGGACCTTGTGTCTCTTATAATCGGGGCATTTTGCAATTTTAATTGACGTAGATCAAGAAAAAACAATCATGAATAAACATATGAACGTTAAGGAAAGCACATGGTTATTTCCTTACCGTGCAGTCATTAAACAAGACACGGTCAATAATTGGCGTATATGCGATTGTAGAAGCAGCCTGGTTCTGGTAACTTGTAATGCCGTCCAAGTAGCAAGTTTTCCACAACTAAATTAAGTAGGTTTCATGAGCAAATTCGTATTTATAACGGGCGGTGTTGTCTCTTCTCTGGGCAAAGGAATTGCGTCGGCGTCGCTGGGCGCATTGTTGGAAGCCCGCGGTCTCAAAGTCACCATGATCAAGCTGGATCCATACATAAACGTGGACCCTGGCACCATGAGCCCGTTTCAGCATGGAGAGGTCTTTGTCACCGATGACGGGGCCGAGACCGATCTGGATCTTGGGCATTATGAGCGCTTCGTGCGCACCACCATGGGGAAGAGCAACAACTTTACCACGGGACAGATCTACGACAGTGTGATCCGCAAGGAGCGACGTGGAGACTATCTGGGCGGTACGGTGCAGGTTATTCCCCATATCACCAATGAAATCCGGGAAAGCGTGTTGCTGGGTGCAGGCGACGCGGATGTATGCCTGGTTGAGATCGGTGGAACCGTGGGTGATATCGAATCCCTGCCTTTTCTGGAGGCCATTCGCCAGATGGGTGTGGAGATGGGCCATGAAAACGCCCTGTTTATGCACCTTACCCTGGTGCCATATATCAAGACCGCTGGCGAGGTGAAGACCAAGCCAACCCAACACTCCGTGAAGGAGCTGAGGTCCATCGGTATCCAGCCGGATATCCTGTTCTGCCGTAGCGATCATCCGTTGCCGGATGGTGAACGCCGCAAGATTTCACTCTTTACCAACGTGGCGGAAGAGGCCGTTATCTCCGCCCCGGATGCAGACCATATCTACCGTATCCCATTGCTGCTGCATGAGCAGTCCCTGGATGAGATCGTGGTGCGCCAGTTTAAATTAGACGTTCCCCCTGCGGATCTCACGGAGTGGTATCGGGTAATAGACGGCCTGGAGCAGGCCGCAAGCGAGGTCAAGATCGCCATGGTCGGTAAATATATGCATCTGACCGAGGCCTATAAAAGTCTGACCGAGGCCTTGGTGCATGCAGGTATCCACACCCGTACCAAGGTGAAGATTATATACATGGATTCCGAGGATATTGAGGCAGATGGCACCTCCTGTCTGGAGGGGGTGGACGCCATACTGGTGCCCGGAGGCTTTGGCGACAGGGGTGTTGAAGGCAAGATCTCTGCTGTTAAATTTGCGCGTGAGAATGATGTGCCGTATCTGGGTATCTGTCTGGGTATGCAGGTAGCGGTGATCGAGTATGCCCGCAACGTGGCCGGTCTGGAGGGGGCGCATAGCACCGAGTTTGATCGTCAGACACCGCATCCGGTTATCGCACTGATCACCGAATGGCTAAACCCAGATGGTCAGACCGAGAAGAGGAACGAGAACTCTGATCTGGGTGGCACCATGCGTCTGGGTGCCCAGGAGAGCCGTCTGGATGAAGGTAGTCGCGCCTATGAGATGTACGGTAAGGCGGTTATCCGGGAGCGCCACCGTCATCGCTATGAATTCAACAATAAATATCTGGAACAGCTAGAGCAGGCCGGTCTGAAGATCAGTGCCCGCTCCATAGACGGCAGATTGATGGAGATGATAGAGATACCGCAGCATCCCTGGTTTATCGCCAGCCAGTTTCATCCTGAGTTCACCTCCACCCCCAGAGATGGACATCCACTTTTTACTGGCTTTGTTAAGGCCGCCCTGGAATATCAGGGCAGACAGTGCCGGGTGGCGGAACCGGCATGAAACTCTGTGGTTTCGATGCAGGGCCGGATAAGCCGCTGTTTCTGATCGCCGGTCCATGTGTCATCGAAAGTGAAGGGCTGATCCTGGAAACAGCAGCGCAGCTCAAGGAGATTACCTCTGAGCTGGGTATGCCATTCGTATTCAAATCCTCCTTCGACAAGGCAAATCGCTCCTCCGGAGACAGTTATCGCGGTCCTGGTATAGAGGAGGGTCTACGTATCCTGCAGCTGGTGCGAGAACAGATAGGTGTGCCGGTGCTGACCGATGTACACGAAGATACGCCTCTGGATGAGGTGGCGGATGTGGTGGATGTGTTGCAGACCCCGGCCTTCCTCTGTCGTCAGACCAACTTTATCCAGGCCGTGGCCGCTACCGACAAACCGATCAATATTAAGAAAGGACAGTTCCTGGCGCCCTGGGATATGCAGCATGTGGTGGCTAAGGCCAAGGCCGCTGGCAATGAACAGATCATGGTATGCGAGCGCGGTGCCTCCTTTGGTTATAACAACCTGGTCTCGGATATGCGCTCCCTGGCGGTGCTGCGCGAGACCGGATGTCCGGTGGTGTTCGATGCTACCCACTCCGTGCAGTTGCCGGGCGGGCAGGGCGCAAGCTCTGGCGGACAACGGGAGTTCGTGCCGGTCCTGGCGCGGGCGGCGGTGGCGGTTGGCGTTGCCGGGTTGTTTATGGAAACCCATCCGAATCCGGAAAAGGCCCTGAGCGATGGTCCCAATTCTTGGCCCCTGGATAAGCTGAGAGAATTGTTAGTGATGCTGCAGGCGATTGATAGGACTGTTAAGCCTGGTTCGTTATAATCGGGATCATTTTATCGTGCAGGAGCCCACGCCTGTGGGCGATATTAGCCTCTGTTTTCGCCCAGGGGACTGGGCTCCTACAAAGATCTAAATAGGTTTGTCTGTTCAGGAGAAAATAATGTCTGAGATAGTAGATATCCGTGGCCGTGAGATCCTTGACTCACGGGGTAATCCAACCGTTGAGGCCGATGTGATCACGGCCGATGGCGCCATTGGTCGCGCCGTTGCCCCTTCCGGAGCCTCCACCGGTTCACGTGAGGCGCTGGAATTGCGGGATGGGGACAAGGGCCGTTTTGGTGGCAAGGGTGTGTTGCAGGCGGTGGCGAATATCGCCGGTGAGCTGAACTCTGCCATCAGCGGTATGGAGGTCTCGGATCAGGAGGCCTTAGACCGCAAGATGATCGAACTGGACGGCACCGAAAACAAGGATCGCCTAGGCGCCAACGCGATTCTGGCCGTATCCCTGGCCGCCGCCCATGCCGCTGCCCAGGAGTCCTGCCAACCGCTGTATCGCTATCTCTCCTCTGGACCTTACCGCATGCCGGTGCCAATGATGAACATCATCAACGGCGGCGCCCATGCCGATAACAGTGTGGATATCCAGGAGTTTATGATCATGCCCACCGGCGCGCCCTCCATACGTGAGGCGGTGCGCTATGGGGCCGAGGTGTTCCATGCCCTGAAGAGTGTCTTGAAAGGACGTGGCTTGAATACCGCCGTGGGTGACGAAGGCGGTTTTGCCCCCAATCTGCCGTCCAACGAGGCCGCGGTTGAGGTGATCCTGGAGGCTATAGACAAGGCCGGATTCAAGGCCGGCAGCGATATCCATCTGGCCCTGGATGCCGCCAGTTCCGAGTTCTATAAAGACGGCATGTACGATCTGGCATCGGAGGGCCGCAAGTTCGACTCAGCAGGTTTCGCAGACTATCTGGCGGCCCTGGTGGATCAGTATCCGATTATCTCCATCGAAGACGGCATGGACGAGAGCGACTGGGACGGCTGGAAGATATTGACCGATAAGCTCGGTAGCCGCATTCAGTTGGTGGGTGATGATCTGTTTGTGACCAACACCAAGATCCTGGCACGCGGTATCGAGCAAAATATCACCAACTCCATCCTGATTAAATTCAACCAGATCGGCACCCTGACCGAGACCATGCAGGCCATCAATATGGCCCATGATGCAGGCTATTCCGCCGTGGTGTCACACCGTTCCGGCGAGACCGAGGATACCACCATCGCCGACTTGGTGGTGGCGGCCAATACCGGGCAGATCAAGACCGGTTCCCTGTGCCGTTCCGATCGGGTGGCCAAGTACAACCAGTTGATGCGCATTGAGGATCAGCTCGGCGCCGATGCGGTCTACGCCGGGATGGGTGCATTCCCCGGTCGCATTATCCTAGGGTAGGAAGGTTTATTCTCTCAGACGCGCAAAGAACGCCAGTGTTACTGGCGTTCTTTGCGTATTGGCGTGAGTATCAATAATATATTTGGTTATGCGCACAGTTATCGGAATATTGATCGTACTGCTGTTGCTGCTTCAGTACCATCTCTGGGTGGGAGAGGGCAGTATGGCGGAGGTGCATGCCTTGCGCCAAGAGCTGGATGAGCAGAAGTCCAAGCTGGAGACGATGCAGCAACGCAATAGGGCCCTGAGTGCCGAGGTGCAGGATCTGAAGAAGGGCC
>JBNKSV010000029.1:0-27557 GCA_050297535.1 Sedimenticolaceae bacterium | reverse complement strand
TAAATCGACCATGCCGGTAAAAACATTTCAGAGGATCAAGGCCCGGATCGACGCCCTGACACCACCCCAGGTTCAGGCCTATGTACTGACCTGGACCTCTCCCTATCGGGTAGGATGCATGTCCATCACATCCGCATTTGCCTTGGGGTTTGATCCCGCCTACTGCGCCAAGGGGTGCAATCCGACCAAGCCACAACCGTATTTTAACTCTAACAGCCACCGCCCCTTCAGTGATTTTGCCATCCGCCCCAGCATGAGTCTGGCAGGTAAAGACACCGATGAGGTCAAGGCATTGATCAATCGCGGGATTGCGTCGGACGGGACTGCTCCGTCCGGCACCGGCTATCTGGTAGCAACCAACGACAGGGCGCGTAGCGTTCGCTCCATTGATTATGCAGCGACCATAGCGGCCCTAAAGCCGCGTATTAATCTACAACAGATCCACTCCCAGTCGCTCACCCACAAGCAAGATGTACTCTTCTATTTCACCGGGTCTAAGCACGTGCCGGATCTCGATACCAATAGATTTCTGCCAGGCGCCATAGGTGATCACTTGACCTCTTCTGGAGGAAACCTGACCGGAAATAACTCGCAGATGAGCATCCTGCGCTGGCTGGAGGCAGGCGCCACCGCAAGTTACGGTACCGTGGTCGAACCATGCAATTTCCTACAAAAGTTCCCCCACCCGGCCATAGTCATAGATCGCTACACCCAGGGCGAAAGTCTGATTGAGGCATATTGGAAGAGTGTCGCCATGCCGGGACAGGGGATCTTCATCGGCGAACCTTTGGCCAATCCATTCGGCGGATATCAGGTGGAGAATAAAGGTAAAGAAATCATCGTCCGGACCAGGGCCTTTCGTCGGGGATATATAGTTCAATGCGCTGATGCCCCTGTCGTCCCGCTCCACCCCATCCTACTACCGGCACGCCATACCCTGCATAATGGGACCCTGGAAATTCGTTTCCCAAACCCAGGTCTGCCGTACTGTAAATTGATACCTAAACAGTAGCCGCAACCCCGCTCCAGATCCTAAAGAAACTGTATGGTTTCCTACAAATCGTTATGCATTTGTGTTGCATGTCGTAAAGCGCACAACCGTTCATATTAAATTATCTCTGTTTTTTCAATTAGTTACACGATTGGCACAGGCATTGCTCTGTATAACTGCAACATACAAATGAATTATTGCGGACAGCGTTATGCAAACCTTATTCATATCGACATATCCACCCAGAGGGGCAGGAAAATGAGCAAGGGACTATCCCATGTAGACGGCAGATTCTGGATGGCCGGAGAGAACGGGGCCGACCTGACGGCAGAGCGGGTGACTCTGTTGGAGGCCATAGGCGAACACGGCTCCATCTCGGCAGCCGCCAAGTCACTCGGCATGAGCTATCGCGCCGCCTGGGATGCGGTCAACAGCATCAACAACCTGGCCGACCCGCCTCTGCTAGAGCGGCGTCCCGGCGGATCGCGCGGCGGAGAAACCCTGCTGACCCAACAGGGCCGCAACCTGATCGACGCCTTCCACCACATGGAGGCTGAATACCGGAGGATGCTGGATGGAATGAGTCGCGAGATCGCAGACCTTGAACAACTTCAACAACTTATTAGGAGACTTTCCATGCGAACTAGCGCCCGCAACCAACTGCGCGGAACCGTAATTGCCACCAAGGCCGGACCGGTAAATGCCGAGGTCACACTAGCCATTAACCGGGATAGCCAACTGACCGCCACCGTCACCCGCGAAAGCCTGCAAGAGATGAAACTGGAAGAGGGACGAACGGCCTATGCACTGTTCAAGGCCAGCGCAGTGATTCTTGCCCCGGCCAACGAATGCTTACGCACCAGCGCCCGCAACCGCCTGTGCGGAATCGTCTCCCACATCCAGCGCGGCCCGGTCAACAGCGAGGTAGTGATCGAACTGGAAGGAGGTAAACACATCGCCGCCATCATCACCAGCGACAGCGAAGAACAGCTCGACCTGCGCAACGGCATGGCCCTCTGCGCCCTGATCAAGGCATCACAGGTAATTCTTGGGGTGGACTAACCGCCCTTTTCTTAAAGAAAGTAGTAAGGAGTAACAAAATGCATTTCAAGACATTCACCTATACCCTCAGCGCCTTAGTCCTGCTTGTGGGCAGCCCTATGGCACAGGCGGACGATGTGCACGTGGCGGTAGCCGCCAACTTCACCGCCGCCATGAAGGAGATCGCGTCCAATTTCGAACAGGCCAGCGGACATCATGCCGTAGTCAGCTTCGGTTCCACCGGCAAGCTGTATACGCAGATTGAAAACGGGGCACCATTCGAGGTTTTCCTGGCCGCCGATCAGAAACGTCCTAAGCTACTGGAGGATAAGAGCGGCGCCAGCGGACGCTTTACCTACGCAGTCGGCAAGCTGGTCTTGTGGAGCAGTGACGCCAAGCGCACCGCCAGCGAAGAGGCATTGCGTACCGGCGACTTCAAAAAGATCGCCATAGCCAATCCCAAGACCGCACCTTATGGCGCAGCTGCGGTGGAGATAATGCGGAATCTGGGGGTATATGCAGCCATAGAACCCAAACTAGTGATCGGCGACAGCATCGCCCAAACCCACCAGTTCGCCGCCACTGGCAATGCCGAATTTGGCTTTGTAGCTCTGGCCCAGATCGCCCTGAATGACAGCGGCAGCCGCTGGCTTATCCCAGACAACCTATACGCCCCCATCCGTCAGGATGCAGTACTGCTCAGCAAGGGCAAGAACAACCCGGCTGCCCAGGCGCTGCTGGACTATCTGAAGAGCGACGCGGCCAAAGTCGTTATCGAAAAATACGGCTACGGCGTCGAATAGGGGTATTCTGGCATGACATTGGATTGGGAACCGGTCTGGCTAACCCTGAAACTGGCCTCCATAACCACAGTGGTTCTGCTGATCGCAGGGACCCCTGTGGCCTGGTGGCTGGCCAGCTCCCATGCCCGCTGGAAGGAGGTGGTCGGTAGCCTGGTGGCCCTGCCACTGGTGCTGCCACCCACGGTGCTGGGTTTCTACCTGTTGTTGTTGCTGGGACCCGAAGGACCGATTGGCAATATCACCGCCAGCCTAGGACTCGGTACCCTGCCCTTCACCTTTGCCGGCCTGGTGGTAGGGTCGGCCATCTACTCCATGCCCTTCATGGTGCAACCGGTACGCAACGCCTTCGAGGCAATGGGTGACCGGCCGCTGGAGGTGGCCGCCACCCTACGCGCCTCGCCCCTGCGCCGTTTCTTTACCATCGCCCTGCCCCTGGCCAGACCAGGCATACTAACCGGTGCGGTACTAGGCTTTGCCCATACCATGGGCGAGTTCGGAGTAATCCTGATGATCGGTGGCAATATCCCGGGCGAGACCAAGGTGCTGTCGGTTGCCATCTATGACCATGTGGAATCTCTGGAGTGGACCCAGGCCCATTGGCTAGCAGGAGGCATGCTAGTGTTCTCCTTTCTCGTGGTCTTCACCATGTATGCTCTGGAGAAACACCTGCGCAGGAGCGGGATATGAGCGGCATCGAGGTCAGACTAAAACACCGCCTGGGCGACCTGCATTTGGACGCCAACTTTAGCGTCCCGGCCAGCGGAGTGACCGCGCTGTTCGGACGCTCCGGCTCTGGCAAGACCAGCATCCTGCGGGCCATCGCGGGATTGATGCAGGTGGAACAGGGTTTAGTCAGGATCAATGGCGATACCTGGCAGGAGTATCACCACTTCCTGCCTGCGCACCAGCGCCCGATCGGATATGTATTTCAGGAGGCCAGCCTGTTCCCGCACCTGTCTGTACGCAAGAACCTAGATTATGGCCGCAAACTGGTGCCAAAGCTGCAACGAAAAGTGGATTTCGACAACGCTGTGGAGATACTAGGTATTGGCCCTCTATTACACCGGGCCACGCACACCCTCTCCGGCGGCGAACGCCAACGCGTGGCCATCGCCCGGGCGTTGCTAACCAGCCCGCGCCTGCTGCTTATGGACGAACCACTATCCGCCCTGGATCACGCCGCGAAACAGGCCATTCTGCCCTATCTGGAGAGTCTGCATGATCAGTTCGCCATCCCATCCATCTATGTATCCCACGACCCCAACGAGGTAGCGCGCCTCGCCGATCAGTTGGTCTTGCTTGAGGAGGGAAAGGTAGTCGCGCAAGGCGCAGCCCCGGACCTGTTGACGCGCCTGGACCTGCCGCTGGCCAACTTCGACGACGCCACCTCCATCCTGGAGGGCCATGTCTCGGCCCACGACACCAGCTATCACCTCACCTGGATCGGCATGCACGGCGGCCGGGTCGCGGTGACGCGAGAAGACCTGCCGGTGGGTAAGCGCGCCCGGGTGGAGATCCAGGCCCGGGATGTCAGCCTTGCCCTCAAGCCACACTCTGATACCAGCATCATTAACATCCTACCGGTCAAGGTAATCGACACCCATGAGATCTGCCCCAGTCAGATAATGGTGCGGGTCGCTCTGGAAGATGGACAAACACTCTTAGCGCGCATCACCCGCCGCTCCGCGGTGGCGTTGGGGATACATGAAGGGAAAGGGATGTTTGCCCAGGTGAAGAGTGTCTCGTTATTGAGCTAGAGGCGCAATTCACAGGCCCCGAACCATCTTGCGGCGCCACGTACAAATTCAGGCCGCCAATATAGCGATAGCTAAAACGCCAAAACTATTCTGAATTAGGCTGCCCAACCCACCCTGTTGTACCATCTAACACCATGAGTGAGAAGATAACAGCCAAGTGCCCAACCTGTGGCAAACCGGTGGAATGGAGCGAAGCCTCACTATGGAGACCATTCTGTAGTGAACGCTGCAAACTGATTGATCTGGGAGACTGGTTAGAGGAAAACCATCGTATCCCGGACAAAGGCGCACCGGATACGGACGAACCATAGACCGTTAATCAATCCCAAAAACAACCGATACCGGCTATCCCCTGAGCGCCATTACGCCACGCCGTATCCAAGTCTGATTCCTGCATGCCGCCCAATGCATACACCGGCATGCCGACCTCATCGACCATGGCGGAAAAACTCTCCCACCCCAATGGCATGGCCTCGGGATGGCTGCTGGTCTTCTGCACTGGAGATAGCACCGCAAAATCCAGTCCGATCTCTGCGGCATGGAACAACTCATCTTGAGAGTGACAGGAGGCTGCCACCAGTTTCTCCTTCGATAGCGGCCTGGCAGTCAGTTGCAACAGACGCCTGCTATTTAGATGCACCCCATCTGCCCCCATCTCCATGGCAAGTTCAGGCGAGCCGTTGAGTAACATGCGGGCACCCTTGGCATGACATAACTGGAGCGCACCCTTCCCCAACTCCAGCAGTTGCGGTTCAGTTATATCTCCAACCCGCAACTGCACCAGACGCAGACCTCTATCCAGTGCAAGTTGCAATCTATCCAGGAACTGCACTGGCTGTCTCGGATCAGGGCCGGTTATGAGATAGCGCTCCGCCAGATTGATTGCCGTTATCACGGGCAGATCTGCCGCCGGCATGGGGTAGTCCGCCAGACTCGTAGGCTCCACCCATTGCAACGGCTGTCCCTCCAGCCCCTGTGGAGTACCTAGATAGTCCGTAACCAGATGCACGTCCAGCAACACCGATTTATCCGGGTAGTGATGCAGATTCTTGATCAGTGGACGCTGTACCTGCAGCTCAATCCCAAGTTCCTCTTTGATCTCCCGCCACAATCCCTGCGCGACCGTCTCACCGTCCTCCAGCTTGCCGCCGGGAAACTCCCAGAGTCCGCCCTGATGGGTGTCCTCTCCCCGCTTGGTCAAGAGGACGCGCCCCTGGTCGTCGCAGATTACCGCAGCTGCCACGTGTACGGGCGACATCACTCTTCCTCGAAATCGGTCGGGACCGCAAACAGGTCATGCTCGGCGGCAGCGGTAATCCTGACTTGCATAAAATCACCCGGATCAATATCCCATCCGCCCTCTATGATTACCGTACCGTCGATCTCAGGGGCATCGGAGCTACTCCTGGCAATGATTCGATCAGCGTACACCTCGTCCACCAATACCAACATCTCGCTACCGATCTTGGCCTGCAGACGCTCCCTGCTGATCTCTGCCTGCACTTGCATGAATCTTTCCAGACGCTCCTGCTTCACCTCATCCGCTATCTGATCCGGCAAGGCATTGGCGCTAGCCCCATCCACCGGCGAATAGGTGAATGCGCCGACCCGGTCCAATCTGGCTTCGGCCAGAAAATCCAGCAACTCCTCAAACTCGGCTTCGGTCTCACCTGGGAAACCCACGATAAAGGTACTGCGCAGGGTGATATCCGGGAAGATATCGCGCCAGGACCTGATACGCTCCAGCACCTTCTCACTTGCGGCCGGACGCTGCATGGCCCGCAACACCCGTTCACTACCGTGTTGCAGGGGGATATCCAGGTAGGGCAGTATCTTGCCATCGGCCATCAGGGGGATCAGGGCGTCTACGCTGGGATATGGGTAGATGTAGTGCATCCGCACCCAGATACCCAGATCACCCAACGCCGACGCAAGATCACTGAGATTGCTTTGCAGGGGGCGGCCACCCCAGAATCCTGGTCGATACTTGATATCCAGACCGTAGGCGCTGGTGTCTTGCGCCACCACCAACAGCTCCCGCACCCCGGCCTGGACCAGGTTTTCCGCCTCGCGCAGCACCGCGTCGATAGGTCGACTAACCAGACCTCCACGCAACTGCGGAATTATGCAGAAGCTACAACTATGGTTGCAGCCCTCGGAGATCTTCAGATAGGCGTAGTGACGCGGGGTTAGCTTGATCCCCTGGGGCGGAACCGCATCCAGATATGGATGCTGGGGCGGCGGCAATTCCTTGTGCACCGCCATCATCACATCCTCGTAGGCATGGGCCCCGCTGACCGCCAACACCTCGGGATGGGACTTGAGTATCATATCATCCCTGGCACCTAGGCAGCCGGTTACAATCACCCGCCCGTTTTCGTTTATGGCCTCGCCGATGGCGCTGAGCGACTCCTCAACCGCCGCGTCGATAAATCCACAAGTATTTACCACCACCAGATCAGCATCGGCGTATGAATCCGTAACCAAATAGCCTTCGGCACGCATCTGGGTCAGGATGCGCTCCGAATCCACCAGGTTCTTGGGACAACCAAGGCTTACGAAGCCGATGCGTGGCGGAGAGCTACTCATATCAACAGACTGCTAGAGTTAACCTCCCTCTCCCCTTTGGGGAGAGGGTTGGGGTGAGGGGTATAGCCAACACACCTCCCCCAGGATAGAGAAAAGATCCAGTTTGGGTTTTCATATTTTATGGTTATTGTTGCAACAAATCGGTGAGCGCCACCACCTGGGAGTTCTGCTGAATCTGGATGATGATACTCTCCTCCAGCTCCAACTCTCCGGCCTCCACGTGGGGCAGCAACTGCTCCACGACCTGCTGAATGATCAGCATCCCGGCGCGGTTACGGTCGTCTTCATCTGCGATAGCGGCGATATCCGAATGCAATTTTTGCAGATAATCCCGAAACTGGGCCGCCTGCCCCTCCAGGCCCAAGGACTGGAACTCCGGTTTAAAGGCGAGAACCAGCACCCAACCTTGCCCGGCCGCAGCCTCTGCGACAGTTATACGTAAAGGGCCTTCAATCAACATCCGCCAACTCCTGCGATAACAAAACAGCCGCTAGTTTAACCCGCCGGGCGTCGTTTCTTGAAGAAATTCCCTGCCCAAAACATATATAATGGGGTTGATATGTCTATAAAACGCTCCAAGATCTACACCCGTAGAGGCGACGACGGCAGCACCGGCCTGGCCGACGGGCAACGTGTGCGGAAAGACAGCGCCCGTATGGAGGCCATTGGCACAGTGGACGAATTGAACAGCCTGATCGGCGTCCTGGCTGCCATGGATATTCCGCAAGATCTAAAGAAGCCTTTATTACACATCCAGCATGATCTCTTCGCCATAGGCGCCGATCTGGCCACGCCAAACAGTTCTTTGCTGCAAGAAGACGCCATAGCGGTTTTGGAAAAAGAGATTGATAGGCTAGATGCAGAGCTACCACCGCTAACACAATTCATCCTACCAGGTGGTACGGCAGCGGCGGCTAGCTGCCACCAGGCCAGAACAGTTTGCAGACGGGCCGAACGGCGTGTAATTAGCATGCAACAGTTGGAAGAGAACCCAGACAATACCGGCATGCAATACCTCAACCGCCTCTCCGACTTTCTGTTCGTATTGGCACGCACCCTAGCCGCTGGCACAGAGACATTTTGGAAGAATTGAACCCCACCACAGACGTTAATAGGACAGAGTTAATTGAACGACCACAGCAACAACATCGTACCTGGCAGCCAGGTTACCATGCACTTCTCCATATCCCTGCCAGACGGCACCGAGGCGGCATCTACCTTTGATGATGAACCTACCACCTTCATCATTGGGGACGGCAGTGTTTCACAAGGGTTGGAACTGGCGCTCTACGGACTGGTCGCTGGAGACGAACAGTCGCTTACCCTGACGCCAGACCAGGCCTTCGGTCCCAGGGACGAGGCCAAGGTACAGCCTATGCCGCGTGCCAACTTCGGCCCGGAAATAGAGCTAGAGCCAGGACTTATAATAGGCTTTACCACCCCGGATGGGCTCGAAGTAGCTGGCATCGTACAGGAGATTCGCGATCACGAGGTGTTGATCGACTTCAACCACCCCCTGGCTGGTATGGAAGTGATCTTCAAGGTAGAGGTGCTGGAAGTCACCACCCCAAATATAAAACTGGATAGCTAGCATGGACAACATAGCATCGAGCAGAAGCCCAGTCTCATGGGCGGTAAACAGCAATCATCGCCCTCGGGAGAGAGCTCCTACAACAGAGTCAAAATGTGCTGCATAAACGACAACGCGTTATAGTAGGAGCCCAATCTCCTGGGCGGTAAACAGCAATCATCGCTCTCGGGAGAGAGCTCCTACAACAGAATCACAATGTGCCGCATAAACAACAGCGCGTTATAGTAGGAGCCCAGTCCCCTGGGCGATAAAGCGATCATTAAAATATGTCTGGCAGAACATACGAGGAAACTAACAAGTGAAGGTAATCCTGGCAAACCCCCGTGGATTCTGTGCTGGCGTGGATCGCGCCATTGAGATCGTCAACCGGGCCCTGGATCTGTTCGGCGCACCCATCTACGTTCGGCACGAGGTAGTGCACAATCGCTACGTGGTGGAAAGCCTGCGCCAGCGCGGCGCCATCTTTGTGGATGAACTGGATGAGATACCGGATGGCAACACGGTGATCTTCAGCGCCCACGGCGTATCCCTGGAGGTGAGGCGCGAGGCGGAACTACGGGACCTTAGGGTATTCGACGCCACCTGCCCATTGGTGACTAAGGTACACATGGAGGTAGCCAGATTCAGCCGCGACTGTTACGAGGTCATCCTCATAGGACATCCAGGACACCCGGAAGTAGAGGGCACCATGGGACAATATCAGTGCCAGGGGGACGCAGGCGGGATTTATCCGGTGATAACCACGGAGGATGTGGCCAAACTGCGAATCAAGAATCCGGCGAAACTGGCCTACGTAACCCAGACCACCCTATCTGTGGACGATTCACAGCAGGTGGTTGATGCCCTGTGCCAACGCTTCCCCTCCATCCAAAAACCCAGACGGGACGACATCTGCTACGCCACCCAAAATCGGCAGGATGCGGTCAAGGAACTTGCCAAGCGCTGTGATCTGGTACTGGTGGTGGGCTCACCCAACAGCTCCAACTCCAACCGCCTGCGTGAGATCGCCGAGAAAAACGGCACACGTGCGTACCTTATAGATACCGCTGAAGATATTCAGCAGGAGTGGTTTAGCGCTGTTTCTAATATCGGCCTGACCGCCGGGGCATCCGCGCCGGAATTATTGGTAAATCAGGTTATTGAGAAACTTAGGAAATGGGGGGCCGCACAGGTTGAACAGCTAACCGGACGCGAGGAGAGAGTGGAATTCTCTCTCCCCAAGGAGTTAGCATAGAGTTCAGGATACTGCAGTAGTGTCCCTCTATAGCAAATATATTTCGAATATCCCAATCAACTACCTAACCCAACACCTATCAGTATTGTCAGAACCGCCAGAATTTACCGCGCTTTTCATCCCTGCGCTATCCAGATAGAAAATATCACAGTCATTATCATCTGCCTGGGTACCAGTGGCCTGTGCCGATAGCCTGAAACAAGGTACGTAGGCACCGGAGGTGCAGGATGTTGTGTCACCAATGGTAATGTCATTCACACCTATCGTATAATACCCTTCCGGCGAGGAGGCACCACCCAGATTATTAATATTAGTGGTATAACTGCTATGCTCGGTAAACCAACGCTCTTGCATAGATGCAGCCTGGGATAGTGCATCCATAGCATCCGAGCGACGGGATTTCATTATCTGCTCGCGAAAGCTTGGATAGGCTATTGAGGCCAGAATGCCCACAATAGCAACAACGATCATCAACTCAATCAATGAAAATCCTGAGATAAATTTTTTCGACTTCATTTCTTCGCCCAACATAGTAATCTACGCCTAACAAACTGTTAAGCCTCCAATGGCAGCACCCATTCTTACACTACCTTAATTCCCACTGTCATCCAGGTAAATTTCACGCCAAGACTTTCTTCCACCAGTGGTAGGTGGCAAACCAACTACAGTCCTAGTTATTTCACCCGTTGTCTTCTGTGTAAAAACCGTTACCGATGAATTATCACCACTACCGGAATGAACCACGGGAGTAGAGGCAACGCCTGTCCCGAGATCGATGCTTTCCAGTGACAGATCATACCCATTATTCTGTGTGCTACTAGTAAATCCCAAAGCACCATGCGGCATAGCTGTGCCGGTCCTGTAATCTAAAGCGTTCAGCCGCGACGTACCTTCCGGACTACAAACATCACCGGATGGCGTATAATCAGTGTATAGCAGAATCTTGCTTACCTGCACTGCCGCACTAAGATTACGCGTGCTGGGATCTGTGCCATTAGCCTCGAACATTTTATACCACCCATCAACTGTCTTCATTGCATCCAGGACATCATAATATGTCGACACATAAGTACTACCGATAGTAAATGGATTCGGAAGAATAGATGCATCGGCAAACACCTGCAGTGATGTGTGATTGGAAAGATCAGAGCTACTCACCGAACTCCAAGTGAATTCACCATCGGAATCCAACGGTTCCTTAATACCAACGAAACGTTGCTGGTCGGTAGTGGTATTGTCGCCAACAGTAAACAAACGACCACTACCCATGTGTATCCAATGCCCCCCATTCACATCCAGGCTAACACTCGGCGCTGATACAAACGGTGATCCAGGACTATACAATGTATGCACTGAATTATCTGATAGATCTACTCGAACAATTCTGCCTCCCTGAGTAGACGGCGTTCCGGTCACAACACCGAAATAAACCGCATCATCAACAAAATCATTATCCCAATCGACCACCTTAGGATCCCCTCCGAACCCATTATCCGAGACCCCCAAACCTGATGAACCACTGGTACCTGTCTTAAGATTGTACACTTTGTACCGCGGAAGCACCGTGCTGCTTGCATCGGAAAGCTTTGTTGGCCCCGCTGCAAAAACCAGCTTCCAATTGTTAGTTGAGGGGTTATCCCAGTCATTGCCGGTACCTGGCACCCGTTCCTTAATCACCTGAGGCACGGATGTGGTAAAGGTGGCATTATAACTGGAAATTGTCCGAAGAAGCTCCGGGGGCTGTTCCGGGTCAGTGATATCAAACACTGAGTAAACAGAATGAGTGGTAATGTCATTTGTGCTATCACCATCCGTGTCTAAACTGAAAGGCCCACCGCCAAATCGCATACCTACAACCAGAATTGTTCCCCAACCATTAGGATGGGTTGAATCGGGAGTGAATATATTTACATCAAACGCCTGAGGCGGACCGTCCACATAATAAACATGTGCATAGCTTGGATCCGCCAGCCATTGCAAATGTGGGAGAAGATCTCCTGGAACATAGGCCCACAACTCCGTACCAAGCGGATGGGCAGTACGGCCAGATGAAGTGGGATCTATAGTCTCGAAAGAACTGGCAGTCGTATCCCAGAATCCAGCATTGAATGCGTGTAGCATTCCATCATTGCCACCCACATAGACTACCTGCCTTCTATTGGAGTATCTTTGCCGATACTGGTTGTAGGATGTATCACCATATTTAATGTCATAATCATCTGCAGGCGCGCCAACCACAAGTGGGGTCGAGTGGATAATATCACCCAGCAACCAACGTTCATTGGTGCTGTCAAGATCCCAGTCGATAGTACGATTACGATATGCCGCACTACATGCGGCTTTTGCGGTAGCATCGGATATATCTTCACACTCATAACCGCGGATGTAGTTTATCAAATCCGGCGCATCCGCCTGAGCAACTCCACCAAGATACCGAAACATGTTATCTCCGGGGGTATCAGGAAAGTTAGCCGCGGTAAAATCTATTAGAGTATTACTATAGGGTCGATTTGTAACTATATAGCGACCGGTGGTTGCGCTATCCGAGTAGGTTCTTTGGGTAACATAGTCGGTTACTGAATCCAGACCATCTCTCGCATCCCAGATAGTTTTCAAACCCTCGATATCAACAGGAAGACCGCTTGCAGCCAGACTAGTTGGCTCAGTACTGCTTGCACTCGAGTACCGCTGAATCTTGGTCTTTTTTTCCGTAGCGTTATACTCAAAACCAATAACAAGGTCGGTACTATAATCATCCAACTGATCATTTTGATTTGAATCCTCGCGCAGATATCCATAGCTATCCACAAAAACCGAGTGCAGCCTGCCCGCCCAGGAAACATTACGGCTACTGCCCTCGCTAGGATTTATGGTACTCACGGCCGGGGTGTAAAGCGCCTGATACAGCGCACCTACGCCAGAACTGCTATTGGATACCACGGCCGCTCCCGTTCCCGATGAGGTGCGATTCAATATATCGTTAAAAATGGTATCGAAGACAGTGTCCAATTCAGACGCGTTCGATGCAGAATAGGCCGTGTTGGTGCCGCCGGAAGAGGCAATGGTATCCAACTGGGTTGGATCCACTGAATATGGCAAGGCAAAGCCCACCACATAGGTTTTCACACCGTTCGCATACAGGGTGGCAGCGGCTGCGGCAGTATCTGCCAGGGCAGTGGCGGTATCGCTGATAGGATTCCCGCTCGCGTCTGTAGACGGCATACCGTCCGTTACCAGTATGACAAAATCATGATCCCCACAGGTGCTGGCCGCAGGCGGCGTGGCCGGGCCACCCTCAGCTACAGGCAAGTGAGTCGCATCGGTAAAATATGTATTGGCCGTTTGCAGAGTACCTTGTAGTGGGGTCAGACCGGCATTCCTTAACGGGGTATCAGTGGCCGTAGTGAACTGGGAGGTGGCCAGTTTTGCATTGATCAGTGCGGCCTGGGTCGCATCCAGATTGGCGATAGGCACATGCAGATAGCCCTTTCCTGGTGATGAGTTGGAAAACCAAGTCTCCCCAACAGGGTAGTCCGCCATATGCTTACCGAAATCATTAATACCCCATGCTATATCACTGTCGGTCGGGTAAAAGATCCCACCAGTCAAAGAAGTGTTAAAACCCTGACTGGGACCATCATTTATAGGGGCTGGAAGGGTATCCGAGTCATTAGTTTTATGGCGCCAGCAATAGTAGGAGTGGCAATTAGTATGCACATCTGGAGTACATACGCCTGGAGTTCCACTAGGCCCCGCCATATTAACAAAATCATTCGACGCATCTGCCGTTCCAGAATAACAATACTCAGCATCACGATAGTTGCTGTGATAGAAAGGCAACGCGACATTGTAATAAACATAACCCGGATCTCCATTCACCCGCTGTATCCGCATGCGTTTTGTCGTCGAATCGCGGGGACCGGTAAAGCCTGGATCATAATTGGCTGGATCATAGCTCACATCGTAGGGAGAGTTAGACAGGTAATAGTGTTGTACACCGCTCTGCTGATAGGCCATCAGCCCCATGCGCACCTTACCGGTGAAGGTAGTTACCAGGCCTTTTATTGCGTTGCGCGCTATCTCGGATTTACTTCCGGGATTATCACTCCCCACGGCCTCGCCACTGGGGGCCTCGTCCATACTGTTGGAATTATCGATGATGACCAACACATTGGGTGTATCCGCCGATGCAGTGATTACCGGGGGGGTGGCCGTATAGTCTCCCATATTACCATCGGCATAGACTGTGGCAGGAAGCCCAGAGACAATACTCAGTGACGTCCAGATGGACACAGCACCACATATCCTTAATTGACGAAATAGTTTTGCAGACTTCATCATACCAACACTCCTCATCATCTGTGCGCGACCAGCAACACCTTCACTAAAAATCCATGCGAGTGATCAATAAATGACCACCTTCTTTAGCTTCTGATTTAAAAACTGCAATCGCACCTTAATCGGGCTGCCATCAGCCGTCTCTCGCTTACCTGCGCGCGTTCCCACCTTGTCTAGCAATGAGACACCAAGGGTGATCTTGTAGGTTCCAACCGACGTCACCAGCGTTTTGTTGTCGTCTTCCCAGCTTTGGAATGATCCATCCAGATAAGTGGTGCCATTGGAATTTCCTTCCGCCGGTACACTCGAAGAAAGCGTCATGGATTGAACAGTTCCAGACAGCAGTCCAAAACAAACCAGCGTGAAAAGCGTAACCAACAGTTTCATCTTTATCTTCATCATTCGCTCCATATCACAAAGACTTTGAATACATGACCTGTAACATCACTCTTGCGTTGGGGGTACCACCATAGCCCAACGCCGTGATCCTATATAATTCAGACCACTCAGCTTGCCAGCCAGCACCACCAGGAACTTGAGGGCTGGTGTACCAACTCGGAGGAGTTGTGGTGGTACCCGTAACCGGATCAGACGGGATATAACCAGCGAATTCGATAATATAACGCGGACGCTGATATGTTTCTGAAATATCAACGCCGTATTCGCGATATTTGTTACTTCCATCGGCCCAAACATTCAACGAGCCATCCAACGCCCAACGCGGATCCACCCAGCCGGCATCGCCTGGAGCTGCCGTATTACTATATGAAGCGTCATCCTCACGGCGGGTACAACGGCCGTTGACACAAGTGTCCGTATAGTCGGTATAGACAAATTTGTTACTTTCAACATAGCGCTCACCAGCTCGCAGAGCCGCCTCGGCCGCCTCAAAGGCCAAGTGACGATCACGGGTATTGCCGGCCATCTTCTCTTCCAGCACCGTGCTCTGCATGGCTACGACACTAACCAATGTCATTACCATAAGTAGCATCATACTCATGATCAACGCCGCACCTGTCTGGCGCCTGGTTATGGACGTGTAGTCTGGTTCAGATTTTGGCAGCCAGCTCATCATAGCTTGTGCACTCATAGACCAACATTCCTAAGTTTAACAGTGGTCGAAAACTCCCGGCGCAGATAACGATCACTCGGCAGAGGATTGGAAGAGCCGTCATATATTACCCCGTTATAACTATATTCCTGCGGCTTGGTTGCCGACTCCTCAATACTCCTAAGCAATAGCTTGATGCGCACAGCGACTACGCTATGATCCTTCCATTGAGTAGGAGTAACCGCATTCGCTGCTTTATACTGATTGGCCACGCCATCGGCGGTACTGTCAACTCCGTACTCAATCTGCATATTCTCCACCCCTTCAACCAGCTCTTCAGCTGAGGAAATGGAACCGGAAGAGGTCAATCCCTTGCGATATAGGCTGGGAACCCCAGATGCATTGTTTGCGATGTAATAGGAGTTAGAGACCATACGCATAATACGGGACTCTTCGCCATATGGTTCGTAAGACAGAACTGACGGGTCGGAGCAGTCACCTGAGCCCCATAATTTCTTGGTGCAATTTCCAGGAGTACCAACACCTGAATTGTGAACCACGACTGAAACCGTATCATTGTTATTGACATTTGACTGCTGGAATATACCAACCTGCCCCTTGTTACAATCGGCTATCATTAGGATCTCGCCCTGCCTCAGATCATGATTTTGTACCAGTGTGATAGTCGCGGATATAGCCACATGTCCCTCAACGAAATAATCATCCGAATCATCACCACGCCTGATTACGATGGCATCAGTACCCGTGAGGGCAGCTACAGCAGCTGGAAAGGTGTCGACACCACCCTCGTAACCGCTGACCGCCGTAGTGAAATCATATGCATAAGCATCAGCACCAGTAACAATTTCGACAGCGTTTGCCGTTCTGGCAGTGTAACAACTGGTAAACCCTGCCATACGGATATCATGGGTCAAAAACTCTATGGCAAAGCGTCCATTTTCCTGCATACGTGACAATCCTTCCGTCACCCGTCTATCCGTCGAAGAAGTTGTAAACACAGCAAGCATGCCACCTACCAAAAACAACCCAATAACCATGCCTACCAGCAATTCAACCAGACTAAACCCCGCGCATTTTCTGTTGCTTATATGGTTCATCATCACAATCCTGATACTATCTGCAGTCGTTTTGTTATCACATTGCGATCGCCTTCATCACGTCTTTCAACATCGTGCCACTGAATTGCAACAGTAAATACCCGACCGCTCCCAGTATCTTGATAACTTATTTCACCAGTACCCGCCGGGAGTTTCGCAGTAATATCATCTCTCCAGTATTTGAGATCGTATTGCGCCATGGCCAAGGCGTTACAGCTAGCAGCGCTACAATCTGTTGCGCTAGACGGTGTCTCATCATATGCAATCCTGTAACTAGTAGTGTTCGTTGCCTGGTCCTTATTGGCGCGCATACGATCAAACATGTCATAGGCCAGCCATGTCGCCTGGGAGCGATAGTATGAATCGTTAGTCATTTTCATACCGGTCAACTGCAATCCAGCCATTCCTAAGAGCCCTACCGATAGAACCAGAAATGCGATCAGCGCTTCCAACAAAGTCATTCCTGATTGTTTTTTTCTGGTTGAATCAGAGATGAACGTCATAGCAGAATCCTTAATTGCATGCATCAGCAGCAGAAGAGTCACAAGAACAAATAGCTGATGACGCCCGACCTGTCGTTGAAATATTGATCGTTCTACCGTTAATAGTGGTTAGAGTGGTTCCAGGACAGTCACTAACAGGCTTGATCAGAAATGTATCGTCCGCCGATGTGAAGCCGTTAGCCTGGAAGGTCAAATCTGAGACATTGTTTGTAAAGGCATCAATGAGATAGGCGTTACTGATAGCTGGAGCCTGGCGTATGAGTGTATCGGCCCCTGAGGTAAACGCACCATCACCATTATCGTCAACCCATACTCTCCAACCTCCATTACCCCACTCATTAGACGCAACTGGAGTGATAGCTGTCATCCTTACCGCATGATTGCGTTTGATCGCCTCACTCCTAGCAATCACCAGAGAACCCAGAAAAGTGTTTGAAAATGAGGCAAGTCGGTTATTCTGGATCATTGTCTGCATCGACGGGACAGCGATACCCAGAAGTACAACAGCCAAGGTGATGGTGACCATCAATTCAATTAGGGTAAAGCCGTGTGATCTTTTCATACTCATAGGTATAACACCTGTTTTGGTTTGTATGGCACGTTGCAGGATAAACTGTATACATTTACCGACAAATGGCCAACAACTTCAACTAGATAACCGCCACGAAGCAGGTTGTACCGGATAGACATGCCCCTCAATTCCATGCAAAAGCACCAACAGGCCAAAAAAAGATTCCTAAATTAAGTATCGAATGACCAACATTTACACCAAAATGCAAGATTGCGCCAAAACATATGCCTGTTTTGAGCAACAGTTCTTGTTGTCCACGTATCGACGATTCTTTATACTGCCACCTCTCCGGGCCGATGTAGCTCAGTCGGTAGAGCAACTGATTCGTAATCAGTAGGTCGGCGGTTCGATTCCGCCCATCGGCTCCATGTTCTCAACCCCTTATCCGTAACTGGCCCCGGCAGATGGCAAAGCTGTTCGTAAATAACCTTACCATCATAGATTCTTCCATTCTGGATCCGGAACGCGGACTGGTTGGCGAAAGCTGGCGCGTGGATGTGGAGATTGAAGGTGAATTGAACAACCAAGGGATGGTCCTGGATTTCTCTGATATAAAAAAGCTGGTTAAGCAGACCATTGATCAGCATTTTGACCACAAACTGCTTGTTCCATCAGCCAGCTCCAACTGCAGAATTACGGACAAGCCAGAGTCTACTGAAATCGAGTTCCAACTCGGTTCCGGGACATGGATTCGTCACCACTCTCCGACAACCGCCATCAGTAGAATAGCGGCAACCCGGATTGACCAGGAGAACCTGGCCGCCGCCATCACCCAAAAGCTCGCTGCCGGTCTTCCGAAAAATATACGCGATTTTCAGATAATATTGCGACACGAGACCACGACCGATCCAAGTTTTCACTATAGTCATGGACTCAAATTACACGGTGGGAACTGCCAGCGCATAGCCCACGGGCACAGGTCACGCATCGAGATATATCAAGATAAAAAACGCAACAATGCGCTTGAGAAGAAGTGGGCGGAACTATGGCGCGATATATACATCGGTACGAAGGCGGACCTTAAGGATGAATTTATTGCCGATGGAGAGGCGTATCTGAGATTTTGCTATCAGGCAGAACACGGTAATTTCCAGCTGGAACTGCCGAAACGATACTGCTATCTGATTGATATCGACTCTACCGTGGAGAATCTGGCGCAGCATATCGCTGATAGGTTAAAACTGGATGACCCTGATTCGGCATTCCAGGTGCGGGTGTTCGAGGGGTTAGATAAGGGCGCCGTGGGGATGGCATGAGACAACTACCGGCTTTCTCGTAGGAGCCCAGTCCTCTGGGCGATAAAATCGCCCGCGGGAGCGGGCTCCTACAGTTTCAGATCTATATCCAAAGAATCCCTGATTAATTCGTCATTACCGCGAAGGCGGGATTGCCCCAGGCAACGGCAAATCCAATCTATCTGTTATATTTTCCCGGGTCCCCGCCTACGCGGGGATGGCGAAAATGTAACAAATCAGAGGTTACTTAAGTGCGGTACTCCGCATTGATCTTCACATAATCATAAGAGAGATCGCAGGTCAGGATCCTGGCCTCAGCCCCTCCCCGGCCCAGCGCCACCCGGATTACAATCTCGTCCTGATCCATCACCACCTGCCCCGCCTCTTCGGTATATTCTGGATCGCGCCCGCCGTCTTTTACGATAGACGCATCACCCAGCCAAATACGGATGGCATCTATATCCAGATCGGCCAGACCGGCCCTGCCCACCGCCGCCAGGATACGCCCCCAGTTTGGATCCGAGGCAAACAGCGCCGTCTTTACCAGGGGCGAATGGGCAATGGTGTACGCAACCTGACGCGCTTCGGCAGCATCAACCGCCCCTTCCACCAATACCTCGACCAGCTTGGTCGCACCCTCCCCGTCTTTGACGATGGCGCGCGCCAGCTCCATGCATACCTCTTTGACCGCATCACATAGCGCCATGAACGCATCACTATCGGTATGAGAGATGACTGGATGCTCGCTTGCCCCAGACGCCATCAGGACACAGGCATCATTAGTAGAGGTGTCGCCATCCACGGTGATGGAGTTAAAGGACGGCTCCACCGCCTGTCGTAGACACTCCTGTAACAGACCGGCATCCACATTGGCATCCGTAGCCACATAGGCCAGCATGGTGGCCATATCCGGGCGGATCATGCCCGAGCCCTTGGCCATGCCGGTGACGGTTAGGGTCTTGCCACCGGATTGGAAACTGCGTGATACCAGCTTGGGAACGGTGTCTGTGGTCATAATGGCCCGGGCGGCCGTAGGCCATCCGGACTCATCCAGGTTGGCCAAGGCTTGCGGCAGTGCGGCCTTGATCTTTGTCAGCGGCAACGGCTCACCGATAACCCCGGTGGAAAAAGGCAGGACCTGGTCAGGGCTGCAATCCGCCACCTCGGCCAGCGCCTCACAGCTCTCATTGCATACCGCCAAACCTTCGCTGCCGGTCCCGGCATTGGCATTGCCAGAGTTGATCAACAGATAGCGCGGAGAAGAACTAGCCAGATGCTGTTTTGCCACCTGCACCGGAGCGGCGCAGAATGCGTTGCGGGTGAACACGGCGGCGCAAGTAGAGCCTGGGAACATCTCTATAATTACCAGATCGTTCCGATCGGCATACTTTATCCCGGCCGCGGCCACACCCAGCCGGACGCCGGAGATTGGGAGGTGATTTAGCTGTTCATTGTCCACGATTTATCCTAGGCCATGCACCCTGTTGCTACTGCAATTTCCCGTGACACTGCTTGTATTTCTTACCCGAGCCACAGGGACAAGGTTCGTTGCGCCCGACCTTGCGGCCATCACGCACGTAAGGAGTATGATTACCGTCTTCCTGCTGACCATCCTCATCCGCATCGCCAAAACCCGAGAACTCTTCATGCTTCATCTCGAAGCCATCGGCAGACTGAGACCTATTATAGGCGCCCATCTCCTCATCGGTGCGGACCTGGATCAAGGTCAATACGGTGATAAATTCCTGCTTGATGTCGTCCAGCATGCGGGAGAACATCTCAAAGGCCTCACGCTTGTACTCCTGCTTGGGGTTCTTCTGGGCATAGCCGCGCAGATGGATACCCTGGCGCAGGTAGTCCATGTCCGCCAGATGTTCTTTCCATTTGGTATCCAGGATCTGCAGCATCAGGGCCTTTTCCACATAGCGCAACCGCTCTGAACCTACCAAGGCCTCTTTCTCGGCATAGGCCTGTTCCATCTGCTCCAGGATGCGGGCACGCAGGCCCTCCTCGTCCAGATGATCATCCTCATCCAACCACCGCTGCAGATCGTACTTCAGGGCATAGGTGCTCTCCAGGGCATGGGACAGCCCTGGGACGTCCCACTGCTCATCCATGCTCTCGGGGGGGATATAGGTGCTGATGAGCTCATTCACCACGTCATAGCGCAACCCCTTGACGGTCTCACCGATCTCCTCAATCTCCATGAGCTCATCGCGCTGCTGGTAGACCACCTTACGCTGATCATTGGCCACATCGTCATATTCCAGCAGCTGTTTGCGGATATCGAAGTTGCGCCCCTCCACCTTCTTCTGGGCGTTGGCTATGGCCTTGGTCACCCAGGGGTGCTCGATGGCCTCACCGCGTTCCATGCCCAGTTTCTGCATGATGGCCGATACCCGCTCCGAGGCGAAGATACGCATCAGGTTGTCTTCCAGTGACAGATAGAAACGGGTGGAACCTGGATCGCCCTGACGGCCGGAACGACCGCGCAACTGATTGTCTACGCGCCTGGATTCATGGCGCTCAGTGCCGACCACATGCAGACCGCCAGCCTCCAGCACCTGCTGATGGCGCTGCTGCCAGTCGGACTTAATCCTCTCGACCAACGTCTCATCCTTGCGCTTGTCGCCCAGTTCGTCCAGCTCCATCTCCATGTTGCCGCCCAGCACGATATCGGTACCGCGGCCCGCCATGTTGGTGGCGATGGTAATAGCGCCCGGGCGCCCCGCCTCGGCCACGATCGCGGCCTCGCGCTCATGCTGCTTGGCATTGAGCACGTTGTGTTTCAGTTTCTTCTTGGTGAGCAGTTTAGAGATCAGTTCCGAGGTCTCAATAGACGCAGTGCCCACCAGCACGGGTTGACCACGACTGACGCAATCCTGTACATCTTCGATAATTGCCTCGTATTTCTCTTCGGCCGACATATAGACCAGATCACCCATATCGGCCCTGACCATCGGCTTGTTGGTGGGGATAACCACCACCTCCAGCCCGTAGATCTGCTGGAATTCATAGGCTTCGGTGTCGGCGGTGCCGGTCATGCCTGAGAGCTTGTTATACAGGCGGAAATAGTTCTGGAAGGTAATGGAGGCCAGGGTCTGGTTCTCCTTCTGGATCGCCACCCTCTCCTTGGCCTCGATGGCCTGATGCAGGCCCTCTGACCAGCGGCGTCCCGGCATGGTACGGCCGGTAAATTCATCCACAATCACGATCTGTCCATCCTGTACGATGTAATCCACGTCCTTATGAAACAGGGCGTGGGCGCGCAGGGCGGCAGTCACATGGTGCATCATGCCGATATTGGCAGAATCATAGAGACTGGAGTCCGCGGCCAGCAGACCCATTGCGGTCAGCATCTCCTCGACATGCTGATGTCCCTCATCGCTGAGATAGGCCTGCTTGGATTTTTCGTCTACGGAGTAATCACCTGGGCCGAAGTCAGGCTTACCCTCATCATTGGTAATAGGGTCCTGCTGGGTCAGCTTGGGGATGATCTGGTCTATCTTTTTGTACAGTTCGGAACTGCCCTCGGTAGGACCGGAGATGATCAGCGGGGTACGCGCCTCGTCGATCAGGATCGAGTCCACCTCGTCAACCACGGCAAAATTACGGCTTCTCTGCACCCGTTCATCCGCGCTGAACGCCATGTTGTCCCGCAGATAATCGAAACCATACTCGTTATTGGTTCCGTAGGTGATATCGCAGGCGTAGGCCTGTTGGCGGGTGATCTTACACAGATGCGGAAAACCGCTGGGGGTACCTGTATTCAGAGGGTCGTATTGGTAAGAGGCCTCGTCTGAACCCATACCACCGGAGGAGTTGATAATGCCCACGCTCAAACCCAGAAAATGGTAGATCTTACCCATCCAAGATGCATCGCGCCGCGCCAGATAGTCATTCACAGTCACCACATGCACGCCTGCGCCTGGCAATGCATTCAGATAAACGGCCAGAGTAGCAACCAGGGTCTTGCCTTCGCCGGTGCGCATCTCGGCGATCTTGCCGCTATTCAGGACCATGCCACCGATCATCTGGACGTCAAAGTGGCGCATGCCCATAGTGCGCACGCTGGCTTCGCGCACCACGGCAAAGGCCTCTGGCAGCAGACTATCCAGGGTCTCGCCTTTTTCCAGACGCTCACGAAATTCTTTGGTCTTCTCCTGCAACTCTTCGTCAGACAGGGCCTGTAACGCTGGTTCCAGTTCATTGATCTTGGCTACTTCCCGCGCCATGCGCTTGATCAGTCGTTCGTTGCGACTGCCAAAGATCTTGCTGAATGTTTTTGTGAGCATGAAATATGTTCCGTCTGGAATAATTAAAGCTGGGAATGATACCGCAAAAACCTACCTATCCTCCACAGGACAGACGTTAGATGGAGCCATAAAACCAGATTACAATCTGGCTATACGGATATCTGGAGATAATCTAGTGTTAAATTGAGCTTCAGGACTGCCTACAGATCAATTGACTGCGTGCAGGTATTTTTCAGGATCTACGGTTTTACCGTCCAAATGCACCTCAAAATGCAGATGTGGTCCAGTTGATCTTCCGCTTGATCCTACGGTCGCTATCTTCTGACCCTTGGTCACATAATCCCCAACGTTGGCCAAAAGCTTATTATTGTGTGCATAGAGGGTTACTACGCCATTGCCATGATGAATCTTAATAACCTTTCCATACCCTGTCTTTTCGCCAGAAAAGATAACTATACCAGAGGCCGCGGCCGCTACCTTGTTGCCAGCCTTACCAGCCAGATCGACTCCGTCGTGGAATGACTTGGCACCGGTAAACGGATCGGAACGCTCTCCATATCCTGAAGATATGTAACTGCCTTTCACTGGATAGCCGGAGGGTTGCACCTCTTTTTGCAGATCCCTATTCATAATCAGGTCTTCCATCAGATTGAGCTTGATCTCACGATCCTCAATCACCCTGGAGAGGGTATCCATCTCCTCAAGCAATTCCGACAACTCCACATACTTCTCGCCACCGCTATCAATACCGCCCCGTGGTGGTTCATTCTTGAAATCAAACTCATCAACGTCGAGCTTACCCATCTTGGTCAGACGCTCGCCCAGTGCATTCAGACGTACGATATGCGATTGCAGCTGACCAAGCTTAAGGGCCATCGCATTCAAATGTTCACGGGTCTTTCTTTTGGTCTCTTCCCACTCTCTGCGTTGCTGATCAATGCTAGATTGAATATTTGTACCGGTGATAGATGCAAGACGTGAATACTCTTTTTCTTCCGCAATTCCCTCTCTATGGCCCATGTCATATGCGAGCCAGGATGAGGCGAATGAGATGCTTGCGATTATGATTATGGTTATGCTGGCTAGAAGCAGCGGAGAGATGGAAATTGTTCCAGATTTGTGGCACCGATCGGACAGTAGTAGTATCTTCATTAGTTATATTTTTTTTCAGTTTTAATTGGCATTGGACTCGATAACAACTCCTCCATGAACAGAAAATTCCAGCCCCTGAATAACTACTTAAAAAACTCGGTAGAATTTGCCACAATTCGGGCAAAGTTGCAACAGAATAAGGGGCTGTTGGGGCAGATTAGGGGGCTATTACCCCCAGCAATGAGTGAACACTGTATTGAGGCGGTAGCTGCTGGACCGGATCAGCTAATCTTGTACGTTGATTCATCCGCGTGGGCCAGTCGCCTACGTTTTTTCTCCAACGACCTCGCAATAAAACTCAGACACAAGCAACTGTTTTTCAAGAAGATATCCATTAAAATATCTATAGACAATCGCCAAACACCTAACAAACCCGGTAAAAAAAGAATCAGATTCCTATCCACCAACAACTCAGAGCTACTGCAAAAGGTCGCTAATCACACACCAGATCCGGAACTGCGCGCAGCACTAAGGCGGCTCAGCAGACACACTGAACCTTGAGATAAATGTTCTTTTAATCAGGAAATCGGGATAGGCTTCAGATACGAGATCGGCTCGTCCCCACCCTCTTCGAAGGTAACCTCTTCCCAGGCTTCTTTATCCGCAATCAGCGCCTTTAACAACTTATTATTCAAGGCGTGACCAGATCTGTTTCCGATGAAAGACCCCACCAGGCTATGACCCAGCAGATAAAGATCACCGATAGCGTCCAGGATTTTATGCTTTACAAACTCATCCTCGTAACGCAAGCCATCTTCGTTCAGAACCCTAAAGTCGTCCACGACTATGGCATTGTCTATACTGCCGCCCAAGGCAAGTTGACGCTCCCGAAGCATCTCGATATCGCGTAGAAACCCGAAGGTACGCGCCCTGCTAACCTCTTTAACGAAAGAGGTGGAAGAAAAATCAACGGAGGCAAATCTGGTGCGTTCGTTAAACACAGGGTGGTCGAAATCAATGGCGAAGGAGACCTTAAAGCCGTCAAAAGGCTTGAACGCCGCGCTTTTGCCCTCATCCTCCACTACAACCTCACGCTTTATGCGGATGAAGCGTTTGGGGGCATTCTGCTCTTCTATGCCAGCAGACTGGATCAGAAAAACGAATGGTCCGGCACTGCCATCCATGATCGGAACCTCGGCAGCACTCACGTCGACATAGGCGTTATCTATACCTAATCCGGCACAAGCAGAGAGCAGATGCTCTACCGTAGAGATTTTGACACCGTCCTTTTCCAGGGTGGTGGACAACTGGGTGTCGCCAACATTTTCCGGACAGGCCTTTATCTCAACAGGCTCATCCAGATCAATACGCCTAAACACAATTCCCGTATTGGGTGCTGCCGGTCTGAGTGTTAGATATATCTTGTCACCTGTATGTAACCCTACGCCAGTGGCACGGATGACATTCTTTAACGTACGCTGCTTAATCATTATAGTTTCTCTATCCACTCAGTTTCCCCGCAAAAACGAGCCATATACTAGCATAAGCAGCAACTATGGCAAACGAGTTATTCTCTCAAGCAAGGAAACACCGTACCCGCATAGGCCTGCATCCCATACCCCTAAACATCACCCCCCAAAGACTAATATTTACAGAAAAAGTTCTCCTCCGTTAATCCGCCTGTCTCCGGAGAAACGCCGGGATATCCAGATACTCCATCTCATCATGCGCAGATTCGGCATAGGCCCTGACCACTTTAGGGTCCTTACGGATGATGGTTGGACGATCCATAGCACTGTAATCTGGACGTTCCAGCACCTCTTCCTCTGGCTCGACCGGACGCAGCACAGCGACCTCTTCTTTCTTGACCTCAGTGATCACAGGCTTGCTGTAGGCATTCCCAAGACCGGTGGCCACCACGGTAACCCGCATCTCGTCTTCCATATCCGGGTCGATAACAGTACCAACCACCACGGTAGCGTCATCGCAGGCTACCTCTTTTACGGTGTTGCCCACCTCGTCGAATTCACCGATCGACATATTCAACCCGGCGGTAATATTCACCAATATGCCGCGAGCCCCGGACAGATTCACATCTTCCAACAACGGACTGCGAATGGCCTCTTCCGCCGCGAGACGCGCCCGGTCTTCGCCCCTGGCACTACCGGAACCCATCATGGCCACACCCATCTCAGACATCACCGTACGCACGTCGGCAAAATCCACATTTATCAAACCAGGACGGGTAATCAACTCGGCAATACCCTGGACCGCCCCCAACAGTATGTCGTTGGCCGACTTGAAGGCGTTGAGCAGGCTTATATCCTTACCCAACACCGCCAGCAGCTTCTCATTCGGGATGATAATGAGCGAGTCCACATATTTGGCCAGCTCCTTCACTCCAGAATCAGCCACTGCCATACGCTTGCTGCCCTCGAAGAAGAACGGCTTGGTTACCACCGCCACCGTCAACACGCCCATATCTCTGGCCACTTCCGCCACGATAGGGGCAGCTCCGGTCCCGGTTCCACCACCCAGGCCGGCGGTAATGAACACCATATCCGCGCCTTCCAGGGTCTCCTGGATGCGGTCACGATCTTCCATTGCCGCACCCCGACCTATATCCGGGTTGGTGCCTGCGCCAAGGCCTTTGGTGATATTGGAACCAAGCTGCAGCTGCGTCCTGACCCTGCTGTTATTCAAGGCCTGGGCATCTGTGTTTGCACAGATAAAATCCACACCTTCAATATTGGCGTCAACCATGTGGTTTACGGCATTTCCACCGCCACCGCCAACGCCAACCACCTTGATTACCGCGTTTTGACAATGCGCATCCATTAATTCAAACATCACTCACCCTCCTCATATTCAGGCCAAAGACCCAAGCAGATAAAAAATAAAAAATCATTAAAAATTTCCCTGAAACCAGCTACGCATACGGCTCCAAACATCATTCGCTCCGGGACCATTCGGCATGTCCCGCATATTTCTCGACCGGTTACTGGAACCGAACAGCAACAACCCGACGCCCGTGGCATATATTGGATTGCGCACCACATCCACCAGACCGCTGATGTATTGCGGAACCCCCAGCCGCACCGGCATGTGGAATACCTCCTCCGCCAGGTCGATCAAACCCTCCATCTTGGAACTACCGCCGGTCAGCACCACGCCGCCCGGGATAAGATCTTCGAAACCGCTGCGTCGCAGTTCGGCCTGCACCAGGGTCAACAACTCTTCGTAGCGCGGCTCCACCACCTCGGCTAGAGTCTGGCGTGAAAGGCGGCGAGGCGGGCGGTCGCCTATGCTCGGCACCTCAATAGTCTCATCGTTGGTAGCCAGCTGCGTTAGGGCGCAGGCGTATTTGACCTTGATCTCCTCGGCATG
>JBNKSV010000028.1:0-29052 GCA_050297535.1 Sedimenticolaceae bacterium | reverse complement strand
ACTTAGCCCCTCCACCAGTATGTTGCAAGGTGTTATGCTTAAGGTTCTTGTTAGAGTTGGTTGAGAAAAATGTCTGGACTAGAAAGATTATTTAAAAACAATCAGGAATGGGCTAACGGCATCAAGGAGCGGCAGCCGCGCTTCTTCAATGAGTTGTCAGAACAGCAGTCTCCGGAATACCTCTGGATAGGTTGTTCCGATAGCCGGGTTCCGGCCAATGAGATTGTGGGGTTGTTGCCAGGCGAGCTGTTCGTACACAGAAACGTAGGCAATCTGGTTATCCATACCGACCTCAACTGTCTCTCGGTGGTGCAGTACGCCATTGACGTCCTGAAGGTAAAACACATCATAGTTTGCGGGCACTACGGTTGTGGTGGTGTCACCGCAGTGGTGAAGAACGCACGTTATGGTCTGGTGGATAACTGGCTGCAACACATCAAGGACATCTACCATCGCTATGAGGATCAGTTCCGGGCATGCGTGGATGAGGAGGAGAAGGCGGATATACTCTGTGAGATCAATGTAATCGAGCAGGTAATAAATCTGTGTCATACCACTGTGGTACAGGACGCATGGAAGAATGGCCAGGAACTATCGGTGCATGGGATCATCTACACCGTCCGTGACGGGATACTAAAAGATCTTGGGGTCAGCTATGATGCCCCGGATGCGGTTCCGCTACCCATGCATGGTCTGGATATAAGCACGAAACTTCGATAATCGGTTAATATATCCGGCCGTTAGTATCCGGCCGATCTGTCTTTTTGGAGAGAACAATGCCTCAATACCGTTCCCGTACCACCACCCATGGTCGCAACATGGCCGGGGCCCGCGCCCTGTGGCGCGCTACTGGCATGAAGGATGGAGACTTCGACAAACCGATCATCGCGGTGGTCAACTCCTTTACCCAGTTTGTGCCAGGGCATGTGCATTTAAAGGATCTGGGACAGATGGTGGCGCGGGAGATCGAGGCCGCGGGCGGCGTGGCCAAGGAGTTCAACACCATCGCCATAGACGACGGTATCGCCATGGGCCACAACGGCATGCTTTACTCCCTGCCGTCGCGTGACATCATCGCCGACTCGGTGGAGTACATGGTTAACGCGCACTGTGCCGATGCCATGGTCTGTATCTCTAACTGCGACAAGATCACCCCTGGAATGCTGATGGCGGCGATGCGCCTGAATATCCCGGCGGTGTTTGTCTCCGGCGGTCCCATGGAGGCGGGTAAGGTGCGGTTGGATTCCAAGGGCAATATCAAACTCGACCTGGTCGATGCCATGATCAGTGCCGCCGATCCCAATGAGAGTGACGAGGATGTGGTGGCCATCGAGCGTTCGGCCTGTCCCACCTGCGGTTCTTGCTCCGGTATGTTTACCGCCAACTCTATGAATTGCCTAAGCGAGGCCTTGGGGTTGAGTCTGCCGGGCAACGGTTCTCTGGTGGCGACCCATGCCAGGCGTAAAGAGCTATTCCTGGAGGCCGGGCGCTTGAGCGTGGAGTTGGCGCGTCGCTGGTATGAACAGGATGATGCCTCGGTATTGCCGCGTAGCGTCGCTACCTTCGAGGCCTTCGAGAATGCCATGAGCCTTGATATCGCCATGGGAGGTTCCACCAACACGGTGCTGCACCTGCTGGCGATCGCCCAGGAGGCCGGGGTGGATTTCACTATGGAAGATATCGACCGGCTATCCCGCAAGGTGCCGAACCTGTGCAAGGTGGCGCCATCCACCCAGATGTATCACCTGGAGGATGTACACCGTGCCGGTGGAGTGATCGGCATCCTGGGGGAATTGGATCGGGCCGGTCTGCTGCATCCTGATGTCCCAACCGTGCACAGCCCAACCTTGGGTGCGGCCATCGAGATATGGGACATAGCGCGCAGCGCTGACGCAGAGGCGCGGGAGCGGTATCTGGCGGGGCCGGGTGGGATTCCATCCATCGAGGCGTTCAGTCAGGACAAGCAATGGCCTGATCTGGATCTGGACCGGGAACATGGTTGTATCCGGGATAAGGCGCACGCCTACAGTCAGGACGGTGGTCTGGCGGTGCTCTATGGCAATCTGGCGCAGGACGGTTGTATCGTAAAGACCGCCGGTGTGGATGAGTCCATCCTCAAGTTCAGTGGTCCGGCCCGTATCTTCGAGAGTCAGGATGCGGCAGTGGAGGGGATTTTGGGGGATAAGATCCAGGCGGGCGATGTAGTACTGATCCGCTATGAAGGTCCCAAGGGTGGGCCTGGTATGCAGGAGATGCTCTATCCCACCAGCTATCTGAAGTCCAAGGGTCTGGGCAAGGCCTGCGCCCTGATTACCGATGGCCGTTTCTCCGGTGGCACCTCAGGTCTGTCTATAGGCCACTGTTCTCCAGAGGCGGCGGAGGGCGGCAACATCGGTCTGGTGCAGGAGGGGGATGTGATTGAGATCGACATACCGGCCCGCAGCATCAACATAGCCGTGAGCGATGAAGTGCTGGCCCAGCGCCGTGAGGAGATGGAGGCAAAAGGCGATGCCGCCTGGCAGCCGCAGGGTCGTGATCGGGTGGTATCACAGGCGTTGCAGGCCTATGCGGCTATGACTACCAGCGCCGCCCGCGGTGCGGTGCGGGATCTGTCGCAGCTAAAGCGGGGTTAAAATGCAGTCCGGCCATATGGCCGGATGCGTTTATGGATTACCAAGGCTGTTTTTTGGTGGGGCCTTGCAGCCGGGGAATGATCATGCCGATGATGACCCCAAGCAAGGCGACCCCTGCCCCTATCAGAAACCAGTATTTTGAACGTTCATTCCTGATTTCCTGTAACTCCTGTTTGACATTTTCCGTCTCCCAGATTTGAGTTGCCAGTTTTTTCTTCAGTTCGTTGCGTTCTTCTGAGAGGCGGCTGATCTCTGACGAGCTGTCTTTCGCATCATTTAATTCGGTACCAAGGTTTTCCTGCGATACCTTGAGTTTCTCGTGTTCCGCGAGCAGGTCCTGATATTTTTGTTCCAGTTCCTTGTCTGTTTGACCCATTTGTTGTGTCTTGTTCTTTAGGTCGGCGTATCTCTTTTCTGCGGTGGCCAGACGGGTTCTGGCGCTTGGCTCGACCATCAGATGGGCAGTAAGGACAAATCCGACATGTCCCTGGCCGTCACGAATTCGTGAGTAACCGGTTTCGCGGTTGCTGGATATCAGATCGACCTTCTCCCCGGACGGGATCATGCGCATGATCTGTGTGTCCGGTCCGTCTCCAGCCCGCATGGTGATCTGGAGTTGGTCGCTGATATAGCGCGTCTCTGCCTGGAGAGTCCCGATTATAAAGAGCAACAATAATGGAATTATTCTGTTCACTATATAGTTCTTATTGGCAACAGTGTTGAGGGGTAGGGGGTATTTTTCCAAAACACCATGAGTATGTCCAAATAGTTTTTACAAACTGGTGCTAACGCCCCTTGGTTTCTGGCGTAAGCTGATAAATGTCAGATTGGCGGCAAAAAAGATCACGAGTTATGCACACATCCTTTTTATTCGCGGTGTTGTTAAGGATTTCTTGTTCCAGAATGGGCAATTATTATCATATTTGCTGTTAACTATATGATTATTATGGGTATTGTCTAATTGTGCATTTTTTTTACAATTTGACTACAAGGTGCTGATGTTCTGGGTTCAGGTCCAAGCAGGCTGGTTTTTTGCACAGAGTTATCCACAGGATTTGTGGATAAGAAAGCAATTCCTTGAATAACATAGAGATAGAGATGATGTTGAATGTGTATCTTAATAAACAACGTTTAACTTCTTATTAGTAATGGCTGCCGTTATGGAACAAGGATTTAGATCCACTATTGTCTGTATTTGTAACGCCATTCCGCTATAATCCACCGATTTTTCCCCAGGGACCTAACTTCAGTGATTACCAAACTCCGCAATATAGCCATCATCGCCCATGTTGATCATGGCAAGACCACACTGGTGGATCAGTTGTTACAGCAGTCCGGCACCCTGGGGGAACGCTGCGGCGAGATCGAACGGGTGATGGACTCCAATGATCTGGAAAAGGAGCGCGGTATCACTATCCTCTCCAAGAACACCGCTATCCATTGGAATGACTACCACATCAATATAGTCGATACCCCAGGACATGCCGATTTTGGAGGCGAGGTGGAGCGGGTATTGTCCATGGTTGATTCGGTGCTACTTCTGGTGGATGCGGTGGATGGTCCCATGCCCCAGACACGCTTTGTAACTCAGAAGGCGTTTAAACATGGTCTGCGCCCCATCGTGGTGGTGAACAAAATAGACCGGGACGGGGCCAGGCCGGATTGGGTTGTGGATCAGACCTTTGATCTGTTTGATCAATTGGGCGCCAGCGATGAGCAGTTGGATTTTCCGGTGATCTATGCCTCCGCCATCAACGGTTATGCGGGTCTGGAATCAGATGTGAGATCTGGTGATATGACGCCGTTGTTTGAGGCCATAGTGAAAAACTGTCCGGCCCCGGATGTGGATATAGATGGTCCGTTCCAGATGCAGGTCTCTACCCTGGCCTACAACAGCTATGTGGGCGCCATCGCCATCGGACGTATCACCCGTGGTACGGTGCGTAAGAATATGCAGGTCACTGTGGTGAAACCGAGTGGCGCGGAACGCCGGGAGAAGATCGGGCAGGTGCTGGGTTTTCTTGGGCTGGAACGGGTCGAGGTGGAGTCCGCTAGCGCCGGTGATATCGTGGCCCTCTCCGGCATAGCCGCGCCTAATGTATCGGATACCCTGTGTGATCCGGAGCATGTCGAGAATATGCCGCGTCTCACCGTGGATGAACCGACGGTGAGCATGACCTTTCAGGTAAACACCTCCCCCTTCGCCGGTAAGTCCGGCAAGTATCTGACCTCACGTCAGCTCAAAGATAGACTGGAGCGGGAGTTGATCCACAACGTGGCCCTGCGGGTGGAAGAGGGTACCGATCCGGAGAAGTTCCGAGTCTCCGGGCGGGGCGAGTTGCATCTGTCCATCTTGCTGGAGAACATGCGGCGTGAGGGCTATGAACTCGCGGTCTCCCGGCCTGAGGTTATCTTCCGCGAGGTGGATGGCGAGGTGTGCGAACCCTATGAGCAACTCACCGTGGATGTGGAGGAGATCCACCAGGGTGGCATCATGGAGGCCCTGGGTGGGCGCAAGGGTGAGTTGCGGGACATGGCCCCGGACGGCAAGGGCCGGGTGCGTCTGGATTACATGATACCTTCCCGCGGACTGATCGGTTTTCAGACCGAGTTTATGACTCTGACCTCTGGCACCGGCCTTATCTATCATGTGTTCGATCACTATGGTCCGGCTCAGCATGGGGGAATCGCGCCACGTAAGAACGGGGTGCTGATATCAAATTCCACCGGCAAGGCCTTGGGCTACGCCCTGTTCAATCTGCAGGAGCGTGGCAGGTTGTTTACCAGCCCGGGTGATCAGGTGTATGAAGGGCAGATCGTGGGGATACACTCCCGCGCCAATGACCTAACCGTAAACCCTCTGAAGGCAAAGCAGCTTACCAATATTCGTGCCTCTGGTAGTGATGAGAATATTCTGTTGACCCCGCCGGTAAAGTTCTCTCTGGAACAGGCCCTGGAGTTTATCGAGGATGATGAGTTGGTGGAGATCACGCCTACTGAAATCCGTATCCGCAAGCGCTATCTGAAGGAACACGAACGCAAGAAGGCGTCACGGGAAACAATATAATTATTGTTAACAAGGTCTGAAAAAAGATAACCCCAAAGCAGTCCTTGCTTCGGGGTTTTTTGTCGCCGTGCTTGGTTGGCTAATTTTGTCCTGTCCGTAAGACCCTTCCCTGACTTTTTATTCAATCCCTAGATTGGCGACATTTGTAGTCTGCCACAGAGTTCACTCCATCCTTGTAAACGATGTCTCGATTATTTGTAGGATATTTCCTACAAATCACAGATGACCAAACGCTATTACCTAGCTACACTCTAGCGTATGGTTGGTACTTATCCTGAAATCAAACCTTATGCGACTCATCAGTTGCGGGTCGATGACATTCATACCATATATATTGAGGAGTCGGGCGAACCTGAAGGTATTCCGGTCCTGTTTCTGCACGGGGGGCCTGGGGCCGGATGCGATCCTTATCACCGGCGCTTCTTTAATCCCCATAAATACCGGATAGTTCTATTCGATCAGCGTGGCTGCGGCAATTCCACGCCGCATGCCGAGCTGGAAGGGAACAATACTACCAATCTTATCGCAGATATCGAGGCCATACGGGAGCTGCTCGGTATCAATGGCTGGATAGTGTTCGGCGGTTCCTGGGGTTCTACCCTGGCCCTGGCCTATGCCGAGGCCTATCCAGGTCAGGTATTGGGTCTGATTCTGCGTGGTATCTTTCTGTGTCGCCTCAGGGAAATAGAGTGGTTCTATCAACAGGGTGCTGATCGAGTATTTCCCGATTATTGGCAGGACTATCTGTCTGTAATACCTGAGGAGGAGCGGGGGGATATGGTCAGGGCCTATTATCAACGCCTCACCGGGGCAGATGAGATCGCCCGCATGGCTGCCGCCAAGGCCTGGTCTTTGTGGGAGGCCCGGACCGCCAGCCTCTTGCCCAGCAAGGAGCTGGTGGAGCATTTTAGCGAACCGCATGTGGCCCTTAGTTTGGCCAGTATCGAATGCCATTATTTTATTAATAATGCATTCCTGGAACCAAATCAGTTATTGGAGAATGCCCACATGTTGTCCGATATCCCTGGCATCATCATTCATGGGCGCTATGACCTCATCTGTCCGCTGGAATCCGCTTGGGAGTTGCACAGGGCCTGGGCTAATAGCGATCTTAGGATCATAGATGATGCCGGTCATGCGGCAACGGAGCCAGGGATTACCAAGGCATTGATTCAGGCAACCGACTATTTTGCGGGGCATCTGGCATGATCGGCCTGCTTCAGCGTGTATCCCAGGCGCAGGTTGCGGTGGATGGTGAAGTGGTCGGAAAGATCGGAGTAGGCCTGTTAGTGCTAGTCGGGGTCGAGCGGGGAGATGATGAGGCCAAGGCTGAGCGCTTGTTGGAACGGTTGTTGAATTACCGGGTATTTCCGGATGCTGATCAGCGCATGAATATGAGTCTGACGGATATAGGTGGTGGTCTGTTACTGGTGCCACAGTTCACCCTGGCCGCCGATACCAAAAAGGGCAATCGTCCTGGTTTTTCCATGGCGGCAAAGCCGGACGACGGTCAGTATCTGTTCAATTACCTTTATGCTCTGGCCAGTGAGAAACATCCACTGGTTGAGAAGGGTATATTCGGTGCCGATATGCAAGTCTCTCTCACCAACGATGGGCCGGTGACATTTTGGCTTCAGTGCTGATAAAGCAACTGTTGCCATGACCGCCAAATACGTTCGGCAGGAAGTAAAGTTTTTATTATCCCTGCCGCCAAAGTTCTCAAGCAGCGGGACTTTTGGCCATAAGATCAGATTTTTATAGATAAAGAGAAATAACGAAGGACAATAAAATGCCAATAAAAGCAGTGTCTTATCTGCGCGACATGCACTTGGCGCACAAGGTTATTGTGTTCATTGCGCTTATATTGATTGCCTTTGCATTTATCGTTCAACAATACTATTTCAGCCTCTCACGCATAGAAAAACTGTACCTGGAGAACGAGAGGATCAACCATATTGGAAGTCTTATTCAAAAGGCTGGGGCCGACATAACTGCCAGTCGGATACCTGAAAAGGAGTTTTTGTTGGTGGGCGATATGAAGAGCGTGCAGGAGCATGAAAAGCTGTTGCGTTCCGCCTATGAAAACCTGGCCATGCTGGAACCCATGCTGGTGCAGGAGCAGAAAATAGAGCTGATACATTCTATGCAGGGAACCCTGGACGGCTATATCCGAAACTTCGCGGTATTGGTGTCTTTGAAGATAAGGCTTGGAAGCAGTGATAGCAAAGGGCTATACGGCAAGTTGCGTAAGGCGGTAGCTGCAGTTGAGAAAGAGATTGATAGCAGCGATGACTTGGTATTGGCGCATCAGGTCGGGATTATGCGGGGACATGAGAGGGACTATCTTATCTTCAAGGAGGAGGGGTTCTTCAAAAAAATGGAAGATGAGCAGGCAAAGCTTATGAAGCTGCTGGATGCATCCAGGATGAATGCAGCATTAAAGAAAGACATTTTCAAAAAGCTGGAAAACTATCGCCAAAACTACCTCAAGATTCACGAAATAATCAGTAAGATAAATGCAGTAGTAGAGACCTTCCGGAAGGCCGCAAACGCCGTGGAGCCGGTGCTGGCCGATCTGAAGGCGCACGGCGAAGATATGTTGGCCGAGAATAACCGGATATTGGTGCAGACCAGGGATGCCATACAGCAGCGCTTTCTTGTAACCATCATCATTGTTGCCGTGGTGGTAAGCCTCGTGCTTCTGTTTGCGGCGCGCGGAATTGTGAGCGGTGTACGGCGTGCGGTTGAGATAGGCTCCAATGTGGCCGAAGGTGATCTGTCTAACACGATCGTGGCCACATCCAATGATGAGATCGGTACCCTGTTAAAGACCCTGGATCGGATGCAGACGCAACTCAAAGAGAGCATCGATCGGGATCGCAAGATTGCAGTGGAGGCATTACGGATTCAGAAGGCCCTGGATAATACCTCGACCAGCGTACTGGTCTTGGATAAAGACTATTCGATCATCTATCAGAACAAAAGCGCCCTGGAACTATTTCAGCGTGCCGAAGAGGATATTCAGAAAGAGGAGCCAGATTTTTCTGCTGAAGCCATCCAGAACGGCGTTATAGAAGACCTGCATTGTCCGGTATGTTCGCGTGAAATGCTGGATGATCTGCAAACTACCTACAGGACCAGAATAACCATGGGAGGGTTTACCTTCGATGTGAGCGCTAATCCGGTTTATAACAGGAAACGGGAGCGTCTTGGCACCGCCATGGAGTGGACCGATGTCACCGATCAGGTGCTGGTGGAACAGGAGATAGATAGCGTTATATCGGCTGTGGCATTAGGGGATTTTGACCACCTGATCAGTATGAGCAACAAGGCTGGTTTCTTTCACTCCTTGGCTAAAGGCATTAATCAATTAACCAATACGGTGTCAGATAGTATTTCAGAGATGGAAGAGGTCCTGGATAGTCTGGCCGATGGTCATCTCTCCAAGCGAATACGCGGTGGAAAACAGGGGGCTTTTGGACGCTTGGCAGGCAGTACCAATATCACCATATCCCGGTTGGATGAGATTGTTACCGACATACGGGCTGCCGCTAGCATTATTGCCACCATGGCCGGCGAGATATCCAGCGGCAACGAGGACATGTCCCGCCGCACCGAGGCCCAGGCCGCCAGTCTTGAGGAGACGGCTTCCACCATGGAGGAGTTCACCAGCTCGGTCAAGCAGAATGCCGATAGCGCCCAGGAGGCCAACAAGCTGGCGGCGAACGCGAAAGAGTTGGCGGAGAAGGGGGGCGTGGTTGTGGATCAGGCCATCGGGGCCATGCAGGAGATCATCGCCTCCAGTGAGAAGATATCCAATATCATCGGCGTGATAAACGACATAGCCTTTCAGACTAACCTTCTAGCCTTGAACGCCTCGGTTGAGGCGGCCCGTGCCGGGGAGCAGGGGCGCGGTTTTGCTGTGGTGGCTACCGAGGTGCGCAACCTGGCCGGACGTAGCGCCCAGGCCGCCAAGGAGATCAAAGAGCTCATCCAGAACAGTAGCAGCAAGGTGGAATATGGGACTGAGCTGGTGAACCAGTCAGGAGAAAATCTGAAGGGTATTGTTCTGGCGGCCCAGAAGGTAAACGATATAGTTTCCGAGATCGCCGTGGCCAGCAGAGAGCAGGCGGTGGGGGTTGAGCAGGTAAACCTGGCCATAACGGATATGGATGGAGTAACCCAGCAGAATGCGGCCTTGGCCGAAGAGACTTCAGCCGTGAGTCATTCCCTTTCAGAGCAGGCGTATAAGCTGGAAGAGGTAGTGGGATTCTTCAACAAAGACAAGAAGAAACAAGTGGAAGATGGCCAGGATATCCAGCAGGACTAAATCGTTTGCCGGTGTCGATCTGCTATAGGTAACGGCAGGCTTTTCGCGGGGCCGCCCAAGGTACCTGCAATTATCCGCGGTTTCGCATAAAATGCTCCTTTTAGACGAATTGTCTGGCGGAGCATAAATATGCAGCGAAGCGCAGAGATCGAGCGCAATACTCTGGAGACCAAGATTAGGGTCAGTATTGATCTTGATGGTAAGGGTGAGTCCTCATTTACAACCGGCATGCCGTTTCTGGAACACATGCTGGATCAGGTAGCGCGCCACGGCATGATGGATCTCAGCATCCAGGCCGATGGCGACCTGCATGTGGACGGACACCACACCGCAGAGGATATCGGCATCAGCCTGGGTCAGGCCATGTCCAAGGCGGTAGGCGACAAGAAGGGTATTCGTAGATACGGGCATGCATATGTGCCCCTGGACGAGGCCCTGTCCCGGGTGGTGGTGGATTTCTCCGGGCGTCCCGGCCTTGAATTCGATGTGGACTTTCCACGCTCCAAGGTGGGTGAGTTCGATACCGAGCTGTTCTATGAATTCTTCCAGGGGTTTACCAACCACGCTGGGGTGACTCTGCACGTGGATTGTTTGCGTGGGAGAAATGCACACCACATAGCCGAGACCCTGTTCAAGGCCTTCGGTCGTGCCTTGCGCATGGCGTTGGAGACTGATCCGCGCATGGCGGGAATAACCCCTTCCACTAAGGGTTCACTCTGAAAACTGTTTTATTGAAGTCGGATAGTTGCTGATGGCGAAATCTATTGTAGTCATAGACTATGGCATGGGTAATCTGCGTTCTGTATCCAAGGCCATTGAGCATGTGGCGGATGTTGGAGACAAGGTGCATGTCACTGATGACCCGGAACTGATTCGGTCTGCAGACCGGGTGGTATTTCCTGGCCAGGGAGCGGCCCGTGACTGCATGGCCGCTATCTCGAAGCATAAATTGACCGAGGCGATCCTGGACGCAGCCCACCACAAACCCTTTCTGGGGATATGCATGGGTCTGCAGGTGTTGCTGGACTTCAGTGATGAGAACGGTGGCACCGATCTGTTGGGGTTGTTCCCAGGCAAGGTGCGTCATCTCCCGGAAGGGGTGGACGACCATGGGCAGCGCCTAAAGATCCCGCATATGGGGTGGAACCGGGTACAGCAGGCGTGCGCGCATCCGCTATGGGATGGCATTGAGCAAGATAGCCGTTTCTATTTTGTACACAGCTATTTTGTAGATCCTTCCGATGGCGATCTGGTCGCGGGGACTACAGATTATGGCGCCACCTTCGCCAGCGTGATCGCAAAGGACAATCTGTTCGCCACCCAATTTCACCCGGAGAAGAGCGCGGATGCCGGTCTGCGTCTGCTGCGAAACTTTATTAACTGGGACATCTGAGGTTTGTTACGTGTTATTGATACCTGCTATTGATCTGAAGGATGGACGTTGCGTAAGGCTGCGCCAGGGGCGCATGGATGATGAGACCATCTTCTCGGACGACCCGGTGGATGTGGCCAAGCGCTGGGTGGATGCCGGCGGTCGCCGTCTGCATCTGGTGGACCTGAACGGGGCCTTTGCCGGTGAGCCGGTAAACGGTGGCGTTATCCAGGCTATAGGCGCGGCCTATCCTGATCTTCCCATCCAGGTGGGTGGCGGTATTCGGGACGAAAAGACCATCGAGGCCTACCTCAAGGCCGGGGTGGATTTCGCCATCATCGGTACCCAGGCGGTGAAGGATCCGGAGTTTGTCGGGCGCGCCTGTAAAGAGTTTCCCGGACATATCATCGTGGGACTGGACGCCAAAGATGGCATGGTGGCTATCGACGGCTGGGCCACGGTAACCGACCAGGAAGTAACCGATCTGGCCAAGCGCTTTGAGGATGATGGGGTATCCGCAATCGTCTACACCGATATCGGGCGGGACGGCATGTTGACCGGACCAAACTTAGAGGCTACTGCAGCATTGGCCAACGCCATCAGCATCCCGATAGTGGCGTCCGGCGGCATCACCGACATAAGCGACATCCGGGCCTTGTGCGAAGCGGATACGGATAACATCATGGGGGCTATCACCGGACGGGCTATCTATGAAGGCACCCTGGATTTTGCAGCGGGCCAGAGATTGGCGGACGAGTTGAGTGGTTGATGATTATTTGCGGACCAAAACATAAAAGAGCCAAAACATGCTAGCGAAACGAATCATACCCTGTCTTGATGTGGATGCCGGGCGCGTGGTCAAAGGGGTGAAGTTTGTCGATATCCGCGATGCCGGTGATCCGGTAGAGGTGGCACGCCGTTACAACGAAGAGGGCGCGGACGAGATCACCTTTCTGGATATTACCGCCAGTTCCGACGAGCGGGATACCATCGTGCATGTGGTGGAGCAGGTGGCCAGCGAGGTGTTCATACCTCTTACCGTGGGCGGTGGTATTCGTACCTGCGATGATGTCAGGCGTATGCTGAACGCGGGCGCTGACAAGGTGGGTATAAACACCGCTGCCGTGTTTAACCCGGAGTTCGTGCAAGAGGCTACCAGCCGTTTCGGTTCCCAGTGTATCGTGGTGGCCATTGATGCAAAAAAGGTAAGCGCCGAGGGTGAACCTTTGCGCTGGGAGATCTTTACTCACGGTGGACGTAAGCCTACTGGGCTGGACGCCATCGAGTGGGCGCGCAAGATGGTGGAGTACGGGGCCGGGGAGATTCTGCTTACCAGCATGGATCGGGACGGCACCAAGATCGGATTTGATCTGAATCTTACCCGTGCCATCAGCGATGCCGTACCTATTCCGGTCATTGCCTCAGGTGGGGTGGGTAACTTGCAGCATCTGGTGGATGGGGTGCAGCAAGGCGGCGCTGATGCGGTGCTGGCCGCCAGCATCTTTCACTTCGCAGAGTACTCTGTTGGAGAGGCCAAACGCTATATGGCCGAGCGCGGGGTTGAAGTTCGTCTTTAGCAACCGATAGGGATAGACCTATGCGACGACTGCTGACACTGTTGGTTTCATTTCTGCTGCTGTTTGGGATAGTGGCGGAGGCGTACGCTGGGAGTGACCAGGATGCGAAGATGCGGGAGGTTATCGACGCCCTGGAAGCCATCATCAGGATACCTGAGGGCAGCATCCCGCCAGCGTTGCTGCGTAATGCCGAGGGCATTGCGATCATCCCGTCCGTGGTCAAGGTGGGATTGGTGGTTGGTGGCCGTTACGGCAAGGGTGTGGTGGTGGTACGCGATGTCGAAGGTAACTGGAGTAATCCGCTGTTTCTGTCGGTATCCGGCGGCAGCGTGGGTTGGCAGATTGGGGCCCAGTCCACGGATGTGATCCTGGTGTTCAAGAGTCGCAAGAGTGTCGATAACATAATCAATGGCAAATTCACCCTGGGGGCTGATGCCTCCGTGGCGGCGGGTCCGGTAGGGCGTAAAGCGGTGGCTGCTACCGATGTAAAGATGGACTCTGAGATCTATTCCTATTCCCGCAGCCGGGGTCTGTTTGCTGGTATTACCCTGGACGGGGCCAGGCTGAAGATTGAAGACAGGGATAATTTTCGTTACTACGGAGACAGCTCTTTGAAGTCTACTCAGATCTTTGCGGGAGGAGGGGTTAATATGCCCGAGTCCGCCAAAAAGCTACGCAATCTTTTAAACGAGTATGTAAAGTAGGCAGGTATGAACGAAATACTATCTCAACTTACCGATGTACTGGAGCAACGCAAGGCGGCCGAACCTGATTCGTCCTATGTCTCCAGTCTGTACCACAAAGGCCTGGATGCGATCCTGAAGAAGATCGGCGAAGAGGCCACGGAGACGGTGATGGCGGCCAAGGATGGAGATCGGGATAAGATCATATACGAGGTGGCAGATCTCTGGTTCCATACCATGGTATTACTGGCCAGCGAGGGGTTGAGCGCTGAGGATGTGCTACAGGAGCTGGGTAGGCGTTTCGGACTCTCCGGTCTTGAGGAAAAACGTCAGCGCGGTTCCAACTAGAATTTTTGCGTCTTGATGATGTCCAACTAACGCCTGCGCCGGGGTCGGATTTCGGTTATCATCGGCTAAATTATTGATTTTAGATGACCCGCAAGGGTTGGTGGATTATAAGTCCGGGTAGTTGCAAGATATCCTGACCATGTACAAATAGTGGAGAAGACAATGGGTTTAGGCGGAATAGGCATCTGGCAGTTATTGATTATCTTGGTAATCGTATTGGCGGTATTCGGCACCAAGCGCCTCAAAAACATAGGCTCTGACCTGGGTAGTGCGATCAAGGGTTTCAAGGGGGCCATGAAAGAGGGCGAGAATGAGAACAATAAGGCGAAATTGCAGAAGGATGAATCCGGAAGCGTTATAGAGGGAGAGGTGACGGAGAAGCAGGTATCCGAGTCCTCGGAAGGCCAGGACAAGTCTTAACTAAAACAGGCTAATTGCTCCATGTTCGATATCGGTTTCTGGGAGTTGGTAATCATCGGCCTGGTGGCTCTGCTGGTGGTGGGGCCGGAGCGTCTGCCCAAGCTTGCCTACACTGCCGGTAAGTGGCTGGGTAAGGGCCGCGCCATGATGCACTCTATAAAGGCCGAGATAGACCGCGAGATACATGCGGAGGAGCTGAAGCGGATAGTAGAAGAGCAGAAGCAGATGGCAAATCCGTTTGAAGAGATCATTGAAGAGACAGAAGATACCTATAATTCGGTCACACAGGAAAGGGTAGAACCCACCGCTTCACCGAGTCAGGATGAACCGGCATCAAGTCAATTACCAAAATAACTACCTCTGCATGGCATGACAGAAAATACCGATCAGGAACACGACGAGCAGCAGGAACAGCCGTTCATATCGCACTTGATGGAGTTGCGAGATCGCTTGATTCGTGTCGTTATCGCTGTCCTGCTTATATTTCTTGGTCTGTTTCCATTCGCCAATGAGATATACGTCATGGTGGCCAACCCTCTTATGGAGCATCTGCCGGCAGGGACCAGCATGATCGCCACCGAGGTGGCGTCGCCATTCCTAACGCCGTTCAAGCTGAGCCTGATGGTTGCGATATTTATCTCCATGCCTTACTCCCTGTTTCAATTGTGGGCGTTTATTGCGCCAGGGTTGTACAAACACGAAAAGCGCATGGTGGTGCCGCTGGTGGTGTCGAGTACGGTCCTGTTTTATGTGGGTATGGCCTTTGCCTATTTCGTAGTATTCCCACTTGTCTTTGGGTTTCTTACCGCCGCCGCGCCTGAGGGGATAACGGTAGCCACAGATATCGGCAATTATCTAGATTTTGTCCTGACACTTTTCTTTGCCTTTGGTCTGGCTTTTGAGGTGCCGATCGCCATCATTATCCTGGTGTCGATGGGGGTAACCACGCCGGAGAGTCTGGCGGATAAACGTCCCTATATCGTCATAGTGGCCTTTGTGGTCGGTATGCTCTTGACCCCGCCGGACGTTATCTCCCAAACCTTGCTGGCGGTGCCAATGCTGCTCTTATTCGAGCTCGGATTGTTTTTCTCACGGGTCATGGTGGTGAAGAGGGAAGGGGAAGAGTGTTGTGACCACGAGTCGCTGGCGATTGACGAAGAAGGTATATACACAGGGCCTGCCAATGAGAAGTCGGGTATGGATAGTGACGGGGAAGCCAAATAGAACAGCGGTGGCGATAACAGCTGTGGTACGATTGTTTGAAAAGGGACGCGGGTTATACGGGGATGTATTGGAGCAGGGGTGGCCGAGCGTACGGCGGTATTGGCAATAGATAAAAACGCCTGGAGAACATCTGTCAACGCATGAGAGAAGCGACGATCACTTTGGACTTGAAGGGGTTTATCACATCTGTTGACCCTGCTGCCTGTCGTATGTTGAATCAAGATGCCGATACCCTGATCGGGATGAGGATAGGCGACATCTTCGAAGAGGAAGATGCGGAACAGGCCAATGCCTTTATGGGGACCTGGTTGGAGGCTTTGATAATGGCTGGAGCGTTGCGGGAGATTGATGCCTGCTTCGTAGCGCAAGATGGTCGCCGCGTGCCAATTCAATTTTCCCGTTCTGCATTGCACGATGAGCAAGATAATGTCTGCGGTATAGTGTGTATAGCTAGAGATGTGACCGATGACGGAGAAGAAGAATAGCAGGATTGAGTTAATAGCATTGAGTTAGGAGACCTTAGATTATGCAAGACTATGAATCCCCTGATATTCCAGGAGAAGACGTAACCCTTACCGCCAATGTTCTCAAGGCGATGGCGCATCCGTTGCGTTGGAAAATTTTGTGCTCTCTTGGGGATAAAGAACTTTCAGTGGGCGAGATTGTGGAGCGTGCCGGTACCTCCCAGAGTAATATCTCGCAGCACCTGGAGCAGCTGCGGAATAAAAATATCGTGGTTTCCAGGAGAGATGCCAACAGGATCTTTTACAGTGTACGTAATGCCGAGGTATTGAAATTGATCGGTCAGATGCGCACGGTGCTGTGCCGGGCAAATCTCGAAGATCACTACGATTGATATAGGCGCGGTTCGTTTGCTGCATCTGTATTAAGTTAAGAAGGGTGATGGATGTTTGACTATCTGGCCCTAGAATAACAATCCCTTTATGCTTGAACCGTCAATAATGCTACTGTTATTCCTAGCCGGAGTGCTGGTCGCAGTCTGTAATGCGATAGCAGGTGGCGGAACATTTTTACCTTTCCCATTTTTCTCAGCAACGGCATTTTCCCGGCGGTTGCCAATGTCTCGAACGCTGTTGCCGCATGGTATCAATGCCCCCATGACTATAGCCGTGGCAGGAGATGGTATGGGGATGCCGCTTGTGCGGATTGTGCCGGGTATATGGCTAAGAATTTTGGTGATAATGATTGGCATATTTCTGGGCGGCTACTATTTTATCAAGTATTAGGGTCCATAATTTTCTACAGGCGGTTCTTACTGGAATGCTGGGGATATGAAAGATATTAAATGGGATGATTCGCTCCTGATCGGTAACGATCTTATTGATGCGCAGCACAAGATGCTGATTGGGCTGATTGGCGCCATACCGGAAGCAAAATCCCCTGGAGATGAGTTGGCGTTGGATGAGGCGATTGTATATGCGGAGACCCACTTTGTGGATGAAGAGGAGTTGCTGGAGGAGATCGGATATCCCCAGCTACTAGAGCATAAAGGGATGCATAAGGGTATGTCAGCCATACTAGAGACGTATAAGGCCGATTACGATGAAGGGAAGACCGACCTGTCCGCCTTTAAACAGTTTATGTATGCATGGATAAAGGGGCACATTATGCAGGAAGATAAAAAGATCGGCGCCTATCTGCGCTCTATTGGTTAATCTTTTTCGGGTGCGGTCATGGCAAAGGCAAGCTTTACACTTTCAGACGGATCAAGGGTTACTACCGTTACCGAAAAGGAAGAGATTAAACAGCCAAAAGATTTTTCCATTGATGCCTTTGTCGCTGAGCTAAAGGATGATCTAAAGCATAATCGCCTGAAGTTGCCTACCATGCCTACTGTTGCAGTAGAGGCATTGATGGTGCTGAATGATGCCGGTAGTTCCGCCGGTGATCTGGTTAAGGTCATCTCCAAGGATACCTCTCTTACCGCAAGACTGATTCGATATGCCAATAGTCCTCTGTACGGCATGGCGTATCCAATAGCATCCATAAAGCCCGCCATAACCTGTATCGGTTTTCAGAAGGTAAAGCATGCAATCTACGCCGTGTGTATGAAGGAGGTATTTAGAACCTCTGTATCAGATATTCAAAGACGCATGGAGGAGTTGTGGGCGCACTCGGTTAAGGTGGCGTCTAAGTCTGTGGCGTTGGCGCGGATGCGGCCTGAGCTAGATCCTGATGTGGCATTAGTTGCAGGCTTGGTCCACGATATCGGCAAGATCCCGTTATTGATCAAATTATGCGACTATGAGGCCCTGGTAGAATATCCGGAGTTTATTGATCATCTGCTGTATAAGCTGCATACCGGCATGGGCAAGGCGATTCTACAGTCGTGGGAATTTGATCCGGTCCTGGTTGCGGTGGCCGCGGAACACGAGAACATTGATCGCAGGCCTAAGGAGCAGACGCCGGACTATGTGGATGTTGTTCAGGTGGCCAATGTTATCTCTTATGGCGGGACCGGCCATCCTCTGGCCGGTATAGAGCGCGATAAAATCCGAGCATTTGCGCGTCTTGGTATAGATGATTACGGCGATGCCGGATGCGATGGTGTTGAGGAAGCCATTTCTTAATCTGAAGTCTTTCAGGTCTGCTAATCTGATGCCGAGTATTTATGAGGCGTCTGCCAGATAAAGAATCTTAATGCCCGAAATATGCATGGTTGTTTACAACGGCTCCAATCCTGTGGTTATATCGCATGGGTATGTTGATGGGAGCTGTTTCATAAGGATTGCATGCCTACTTCACCAGAAATGATAACAAGGAGAGGAAAATGATAGGTGGTAAAAGAAGTGATCTCCCTGGCAATGCCAGTGATGAGAAATACACCCTTGGCGAGGGAAGTGAGTTTGAGGGTAAGCTTAAGTTTGAGGGAACGGTAAGGATTGATGGCAGATACAAAGGAGAGATACATTCCACTGGCACCCTCATCATCGGGGAAAGCGCCGTGGTTAAGGGTGATATTGATGTCGGTTCTTGCGTGATAGTCGGAAAGCTTGACGGAAACGTCACTGCCAAGAGTAAATTGGAATTGCTCGCGCCTGCAAAAGTATCCGGCAACATCATCGCACCTGTGCTGGTTATACAAGAGGGCGTCACCTTCGATGGTAAATGCCAGACCTCTGGGGGCAGTACTCAGCATTCAAACAATAATGTCCCCGAACCAAAGGTTGCCGCGAAGAAGACGTCGGTGCCTGAACAGCCAGAGCTGATCAACTGATATCAGGATAAAGTGCGTTGGATTGATCACCTGGAGGGATCTCTTCCTGGCCGGTTGATCCTCCAGCGCATGCGATGGGCAATTCTCTATGCCGGTCAGAAATGAAGAGCAAGAATTCGTTTTGTATGTAGTCGACATGATGCAGACAATAGGTTCGGTGTACCCAAAAAAGATGTTCGGTGGTCATAGCATATTTCTTGAAGGATTGATGTTCGCCCTAATCGCAGACGGCATGCTGTACTTGAAGGCCGATCAAGAAAGTGAAGGTGATTTCATTAGCAAAGGACTGGAGGCATTTACTTATGCCAAGAAGGGAAAGATAACCAAGATGTCATATTACCAAGCGCCGGAAGAAACCCTTGAGGATGTTGATCTGATGAACGAGTGGGCGAATAAGGGTTATGGCACCGCGCTGAGGGCGGTTTCAAAGAAAAAAGGAAGCCGATTAGGGATTAAGCCATGGCGAAATATTTTCCTGCCCTTTCCATTGTGTAGATTGCCTGTTTAAATTATCTCATAATGATGTTTTCAGATTTCAGACTGGCCGGTACCGATGCATATTCACTCCCTCGATCAATGGCAGCACTCCCATGACTTTCACATCGACTCCTCCCGTGGAGAAAGAAGAACGCTGTACGTGGTGTTGCTGACCGCGTTTATGATGGTGATAGAGATCGCTGCCGGTTATCACTACGGTTCCATGGCCTTGTTAGCAGATGGTTGGCATATGGGCACCCATGTGGCCGCATTGGGCATCACCCTGTTCGCCTATAGTTATGCGCGGCGACACGCAAAAAATCCCTCCTTCAGTTTTGGGACCGGCAAGGTTAGCTCTCTGGGTGGATTTGCCAGTGCCATTGCTCTGGCCGTGGTGGCTTTGTTGATGGGGTTGGAGTCAACAGAAAGACTTTTATTCCCGCAGTCCATCCGCTTCAATGAGGCAATAGTCGTGGCTGTGGTCGGTCTGATAGTAAATCTTGTGAGCGCTTGGATGCTGCATGGTAGTCACTCCCATGACCACGATCATGACCATGATCATAGTCATCATCACGATCACAATCTTAGGGCGGCATACCTGCACGTTATTGCGGATGCGCTGACATCTGTGCTTGCCATTGTCGCATTGTTCTGTGGCAAGGTATTTGGTTTGACATGGATGGATGCACTGATGGGCATGGTTGGGGCTGTCATCATCTCTAGGTGGAGCTTGGGATTGATTAGAGGAACCAGTGGGGTATTGCTTGATGAGACGCCAGATGACAGGCTGAGTGATGATATTAGGCAGGCGATTGAGTCAGACTCTGATAACCGGATTTCAGACCTACACCTCTGGCGCGTGGGTCCAAACCAATTCGCAGCAATTATCTCCCTGGTAACCCATAGCCCACAGGAACCAGAGTACTATAAAGGCCTGCTTGCAGATCTTGATGGACTTTCCCATACAACTATAGAGGTCAATGGCTGTCCTGGAGACTCCTGTGTTTCCAGCTAATGTATCTGTCATGCAGGTGCCTCACCCATGGAGCCCAAGATCTGAACTTTATTAATCCGGATTTGTCACCTAAAGTGTACATAGAGAGACTGAATCTCAGTGAGATAGATGCATGCGTAGAAATTCGGAAAAATTCTTGGCCATATCACTCGCCATTTTCATTGGGCTGGTACAGCTGAATGGTGCGATGGCGGGCGTGGTAAGTTATTTTTCTCAGAATTCCAGTGCGTATGAGCAAATGGATATGCACCATGATACGGTTAAGCTGACCGCCGACCATTCGTCCGACATATGCGATAAGTGTGGCGATCAGGATACTTGCACCGACCATGCTTGTTCCACTGATCTATGCACTTCTTGTCCTGTAGCGTTGTTTACAACCTTCTCATTCTCCACAAACCGTATCGCCTCGTCTGCACTTATTCCAAGTGATGACAACTTGGTTGATAGACACTCTTCCTCCCTCTTTCGTCCCCCCAAGGTTTGATTTCCATATAGTTGGTCGCTGGCGTTGTAGCGACCATTCGATGCGGTCTATCTGATGTCGACCGCTTAATTAACACTTGTCTGCCGCCGTGCGTATGGCGCACTCGACATGACAAGACGGGAAATCAAGCAATGAGAAACATATTGTTAGGCATTCTCTTCTTCGGGAGTTTGTTCTGGCTGTCTGGTTGTGAAAACCAGTCGGATGCAATAGCCCTCACCGATACTCAATCGGGCGCGCCATTGGTGCTGTCTCCAAATGAACGTTGGTACAGTCCGGCGCAGATTGAAAAGGGTGAACCGCTGTTCCAGGCGAATTGCGCCAGTTGCCATAAATCGGATGCATCCGGCACCTTTGACTGGCGCAAAACAGACGCCTCCGGAAAGTACCCGCCACCGCCTCTAAACGGTACGGCCCACGCATGGCACCACCCATTATCAGTTTTACATCGTACGGTCAGGATAGGTGGGACGCCTTTGGGCGGAACCATGCCTGGGTTTGGCGACAAACTTAGTGATCAGCAGATCTACGACATTCTGGCATGGGTGCAGTCCCGCTGGTCAGACGAGATCTACCGTGTTTGGTATGAGAGGGATCTTCAATCCCGCAGTCTGTATGGTAGTCCGTCAAGCGCCGCAAATATTGGCAAAGGAGATAAGTAATGACTATGCAAAAATCCACAAAACGGCAGCCAATTTTCGCCATGGGTAAACTGAATTATTGGTTGCTGATGGCCATGGCCTTTGTTTCGCTGGGTGCTTTGTCGGCCATAAAACCATCTATGGCGGCAGATGTTGATGTCTACAAGAGTCCGGCCTGTGGCTGTTGCGATGAATGGGTAAAACATATGCGGGAAAATGGATACTCGGTAGAGATTCATAACCTGCGCAATGTAAACCCGGTCAAATTGGAATTAGGCGTGCCGCGCCATCTACAGTCCTGTCACACGGCAAAAATCGGGGGATATGTTATTGAGGGTCATGTACCGGCAAATGACATTGCCCGTCTGTTAAATGAAAGGCCAAAGATTACAGGTTTAACCGTACCCGGTATGCCGACGGGGTCGCCCGGTATGGATGGTCCGCGCAAGGACCCATTCGATGTATTGAGCTTTCAGTCCGATGGCAAAACATCGGTCTACTCAAGCTACAACCAATAGGAGATGAACTGTGCATATGAGAACCTCAATTCCCGTTATAACCATGACGCTGGTTCTAATAACATCTATAGCGGATGCGCATTCACCACCGGATAGCGCAAAGGTGTTTTTCATCGGACTGCAGGATGGCGAAGTAGTCAAGAGCCCGTTCAAAGTGCGATTTGGGATTAAAGACTTCGGTATTACGCCAGCCGGGACAACCGATAGACGCAAGCATACCGCTGGACATCATCACCTGCTGATAGATCTGGAGCAGCTGCCAGATATGGATGAGCCAATTCCACGGGATTCGCATCACATCCATTTTGATCAGGGAGAGACTGAAGCGGTTATAAAGCTGTCTCCCGGCAGCCATACGCTGCAGTTGCTGCTGGGTGATGAAGACCACGAACCACAGGAGCCACCACTGTTATCTGAAAGGATCACCGTGATTGTTGAGTAAGAGGGCATAGATGCTATGACTGAAGTTTTTACCAGAGATGTAGTGCAGATGAACAAATGCTCAACTTGGCCTGTGTGTGGCGCACAGGCTATTGATAACGATTTAACCTAGAATAGGAGAGAAGTGATGAAGATTACAAAGACAGCCATAATTTCAACTCTGGTTTCAGTTGTTGTCTTGGCTACAGTAGCTTTTGCCGAAACCACCGTATCTAACCCCATGCCCATGATGCAAGGACAGCAGGGCGGCATGCCTATGATGCAGGGACAGCAAGGTAACATACCCATGATGCAAATGATGGGCATGATGCAGCAGAGACATGCGGTTATGGATGTGCATATGCAGAAGATGGAGACGCATATGCAAAACATTGAAACGTTGCTGCAACGTCTGGTAGACGCCAAGGAGAAATGAAACCGCAACATGCTTCTGACCGTAAACGAATTGGCCAGGCAAAGCGCCGTATCGGATTATGTGGTGCGCAACGTAAGCCAGAGCTTGTTACTTGCTGGGCGTATCGGTGGCGGATGTGGGCTTCAGTTCTGTCCGCGTGACCAGTGACGCCCTGAGGTCGCAACTTGTCGAGATATAAGGAGAGAATCATGTACGGTGAACATATGGTTGGTTTTGGGGGTATCTTCATGTGGCTGTTCTGGATACTGATAATCGTAGCAGTCGTTTGGGTGATCAGGGCTGCAGCGTCATCAGGCAGCGACAATCCCAAAGAACAACAGCAGACCGCATTAGACATCCTGAAGGAACGCTATGCCAAAGGGGAAATAGACTATGAACAGTTCGAACGCATGCGAAAAGATATAGACGATTAACGCCAGACTGGAGAACACACTATGCAAGGCAACTCCACGCAATATACGGGCGACTGGGATGTAAGACGCAGAATCAAAGTACCGGCACTATCTCAGGCTGCCGATGCGGCCGCAGTAGTGGGAGCCATTGGTGAGCTTCCCGGCGTACACAATGTGACTACTGATCTGGATAAGCGTCGGATCATTGTGGACTACGATGCCAGTAGATTGTCCTACCGGGAGATTACGCAGACCCTGAAAACCGCTGGTCTCTCGCCTTCAAATGGTTGGTGGGACCGGATAAAAGGCGGCTGGCATCAATACACCGATGAGAATGCCCGGGAAAACGCAAAAAACCCGCCATCCGCGTGTTGCAACAAGCCTCCTAGATAGCGATAACAATAGTGGAATAAATTAGGAGGGGATTTGCTTAATTTAAGTCCGCATTGAACGTAATTGTAGCTGACTGCTCTGGGGAGGCCTTAGGGATGTCGGCAGATGATCTTGTGAAGGAAGCGGACAAGCGTTTTAAGGATTGCTTGGGTTCCCCTCGTGATATTTGTCGCTAATTCTTAAATCTAGCGCTCGAAGCTAGCCATTCAAGAAATTTCAATGTTGGCTCGGGTATCCAGAAGTAACCGCACCATGCTTGCGTTTTCTACCCAAATAATTTAGAAAGAGTAGAGTCGCTGGATCGAAACAAATACAAGACTTTTCAAAATAAATTGAAGGGAGCCTTTCGGGATGAAAGAGCGGGGATGGAGTAAACCAATCAAGAACCTATTTGTACGCATTGTATGCGCGCTTTTTTTGCGCATGTTTTTTTGTGTGCCACACCAGGATTAATCAATGGAACAGAAAGACCTATTTCGGAACAGAACCTTGCAGTGGGTCTCGCGGCAGAGTGATCAGTCCTACTTTTATCTTCCGCATTTACCGCTGGCTGGTAAAGTCGACCACAGGGTGGCTGATGAGTTGGAGCGTACGCCATTGCCTACAACCAGGGAGGGATGGGAAAGGAGGTTCAGCCCAGTTGCTAAAGACGTAGAAAGTCTCTTGGATGCAATGATTGAGTCTGAGGTGCTGGTTGATGATAAAGTTGATGCAGCTCTTCAGCGTGTCTTTGATCAGCATCGTCCCCTAACCAATATCACCCTGATGTTAACTTCGGATTGTAATCTGCGTTGTCGTTATTGCTATGCTGATGGAGGCCGCAAAGCTGAAGTGATGCCGCGCTCACTGATCGATCACGCATTAACCTACTTCTGGCGTGAACGCTTTAGTGGAGGCAATGCTGCAAGTCTCAGTTTTCATGGGGGTGGTGAGCCGACCATGATGTTCAAAGAAATGGGATACAGCATGGAACGTTTTAGTGAAGAGGCTGCTCGACGGAATGTAACCCCCCATTTTAGCGTAGCTACCAACGGACTATTTTGTGAGGCCGCCCGTGCAGTTCTCGCTAAATATCGGGTAGGGATGACTTTGAGTTGGGATGGCCCCCCGGATATCCAACACGGCCAGCGGCCGTCTGATAGTGGTAAACCATATGTGCGGCGGATGGTGGATAATCTCAATTGGGCGCTGGCCGAAGGGCTTGAGGTCAATGTGCGATCAACGATAACGAGTAAGACGTTGCCTCGCATGAAAGAGATAGTCACTTACTTCGCGGATCTAGGCTTAAAATCGGTAAATCTGGAGCCTTGCGCGGTCGATGGGCGAGCAAAGTCAACGATGGCGCCAAACCTGGCAGACTTTGCAGATGCCTGTGCAGATCTGCGTTTGGCCTATCTTTCGAAGGGGTTCACTGTTTCATCGACTTTTCTTGCTTGGGGGAAATTTTCTCCCCGTTTTTGTGGCATGACTTCTACGAATTGTATGGTAACGGTAAATGGGAATTTGAGTTCATGCTATGAGGTTCTGAGTGTTTATAGCGCGTTGGAGCGGCCATTCTTCTTCGGAAGAATTCATCCAACTACCGGTATGGTAACTATCGACCAGCACAGGCGAAGCTATATAGGGTGCCGTTCTAGCTCCAGTATCAAGGAGTGTGCTAGTTGTGCATATCAACTCTCTTGTGCGGGATGGTGCCCATATAAGGTTAGTCGATCTGGATTCGATTATCGTAGTGGTATTGATCCAGATGTGTGCGCTGCGATTCGCGCTGGTACAACCAAGCTGATCCACGGTTTGGCGGATGGTGAATGGCAAACCATGAAAACAATGTTAGTAACAGAAGAGAGCAAAGAATCACCTAAAATTAGTCTCGCTGTGGGATAGTCTATTGGCAGGCCGCTAATTGGAACACAATACCAGGCTGAACTACCAGCCAATTTGCAAAAGGAGGGTAAATCCATGGTAACTGAAACGACTTTGTTTAAAGCTGTGACGTCATCGCACAAGAAAAAAGGTATGCTGGCCGGATGTAATGAGTACTGCGCATGTGACGAGGTTTGTGTCTGCGATGCAGATACGAATCCAACTGAGTGTAATTGCCAATGTGATCTTTACACTACCTGTGGTTGTAATCCTCACGGACCAGGACATAGTTGTGAAGATAAGTAGAAATTAAGACAGGGCGACATACTCTTAAAGAAAAGAACTTTGAGTCAGCGTCAAACTATGACATAGCGGTTGTTTAAACCTGTATGTTGGAGTGGTTTGACGCTGACACGTTACATTATCTACGCAATCTCCTCTCGGCAAATCCTTTCAGTGACTTCCGGCAGTTGCTGCACCTGTGGTGCAATGTAGCCAACCCCATGTCCAAGCAACTCCATCTGTGTCCGCGTGGACAGTAGACGGTGAACACCAGCAGAATAGCCTTGAAAACGGACTCGGTGGTCTGATTGAGATTAAAGATGGCTTTCCTACCATCAAGGGGCTATGCGTATTTTGGTCATAGGGGCGTAACCCTATGACTTATAAAGATTTGGTGGGCACTGTAGGATTGCTCGGGCCTACGGCCCTCACCCCTTCGGGCCGCTGTCGCTGCGATCCTGCGTTCATCCTCGCTACGCTCGGATGTCGAACCTGGCTTTTTGATGTCGTAGGTTCTCGTCCTGCTTACTGTAAACTAAAAAACCCGAACATGAAGTTCGGGTTTTTATGGAGTGGTGGGCCCTGTAGGACTCGAACCTACGACCAAGGGATTATGAGTGGCTACTGGCGACAAATAATCCAATATTATCAATGAGTTATCCGGGCGCCCGTTGCGTCATTTAACGTACGATGCATAACAATGCAGGACTCATCTGCGCAAAATCCACGCACAGATACAGCCACTGAGCGTGTTTTTGCTTGCCTTTCCTCCCTACCACAACCCCTCCAACATCAGAAAATCATCATATGGTACTTGCATAAGGCGGGGGTAATAGTACCCGGTGGATAACTCTTCGACCAGTTTATCGTTATTATGTACCCAGGTGCGTATTTTCGGAAAATGCTGGTAGAGAAATTCTCTGTGCTCTGGGTCGGCATCATGGTCAAAGGCAAATTCCATGTAGTTGGAATCGGGTAATCCTGCTCGATCTTTGTCGTTCTTGTGAATCCATTCACGAATAGCGTGGTAGTGTACGTGGAGAAAATCTAATTGATTGGCAGTGATTTTTTCTTCCATTTGGCTGATTTAGTTAAGAATCCTTCCGACTTTACCCTTGCTTTTTTTAAAAGCAAAACCTTTATCTCTTTGATTCTTAATGTAAACTTCATGTTGGATTAGCAAAAAACAGATCCACATGGGTTTTTCGTCCTTTTTACCGTCAGCCTTAATTACATAAATTACACTCGCTTTTAAAAGAAGCGAAGCCCATCTTCTTTTCTTATTTCTTTTCCTAATGCCAAATTCCGGAGTCGCTCCCTGGAACAAGGGTCGCACCGTTGGTTGCCGACAGGAGTTCACGCAGGAACAGGCCTGCACTATCGTCAGCTACCTGAGCATCTGCCACTCATATCACGATCTTTGTCTGTTCATGGTGGGTATAGACACCATGTTGCGCTGTGGGGATTTGCTCCACCTGAAGGTCAAGGATATCGCCCTATCGGACGGGACGATTCGTGAAGAGTTTGTTTACCGGCAGGAGAAAACTGAGAACGGCGTTTATCCGACCCTTACCCCAAAGACACGTCAGGCTTGCAAAGAATGGATAGCACAAGCCGGAAAGCGTTCTGACGACTACCTGTTTACCCGTGGCAAGCAAGACACCTCCAAGCCTATATCCGATAGCGTCTACCGGGATTTAGTAAAGACGTGGGCTGAGGCAATCGGTCTTGATCCCAGCCAATACAGCACTCACAGCCTAAGGCGAACCAAGGCGGTTTATCTATTCCGAAAAATGGATGTAGAGTTGCATCACATCAGTCTGTTGCTCGGGCACAAGAATCAGGAAAGCACCATTCGCTATCTTGGGCTGGACATCAAACAGGCGCAAGCAAAAGCCCTCAAGTACGACATCTTCGGTAGTAATCCCCGTAATCCCACCAAAACTTTCGACCTGTTCGAAGGAGGAGCAGATGATGAACAATATATCGAGAAAATCGCCGATCGAGTCGCCCAAAAACTTTTTCCAAGGCTCAAAAAATTATTTGGAGAAAAATAATCGAGATTCAATTTTCTCCCGAGTAAATTTGACAAGATTCCGAAAAAAGGTATATCTGTTAGATATACATAAACCATTCAAAATGGCTCAAAGGAATGAAGCCGGTTCCGATCAAGGTCTTCTCGAAAACCTCCACGCACAGCTTCAATTACTTCATCGTGAAGGGAACGAAAGCAAAGCCAATACCTTTGCTCGTGGAAAGGACGTTGTCCGCAAGCTTATAAACTGTGCTACCGCCGGAGCGGTATTGCTGACAAGTGTCGCCTGCACCGCTGACGATCAAATTCCTACCAATGTTCCAGAACCAACCCCAGCTACTGCAACCGCAGAGGCCGATCCATTAGCAGATATTGATTTGGATTCCATGATCGCTGATGCGAAAGCAGATGCGGCAGAGTCGGAAGCTAGAGCTGCAGAATCAGCAAGAGAACTTGCAGATGCCAAAAAAGTTACAAACGATATGAAAAAAGTAACGGAGGCTATGCAAGAAATAGCCAGTGAAGTGACAAAGGCTTCGATTGATTAAATAGAGGAGGGAGGTATGGGATGCGATGTAAATAATAGGTATTAAATAGTTTAGATATTTTGTGTTTTTTGAGTTGATCATAATGATGTAATCAAGAGGAAGGAGAAAGTTGATGAGTGAGATAAAAATGGTTACTTGCCAGTGGTGTTCTGGCGTAGGCCACAGAGAATGTTGCCAGTGCGATGGCAAGGGTCATATAACGCCGTATACATATCGGAATGATAATCGTGAAACCTGCCCAAACTGTAATGGAACGGGACGTACAAGTTGCATCCAGTGTTATGGTAGTGGCAAGGTAGAGGGTAAATAAGTTCAAGGTTAATCGGTTTCTGCTAACTCTCCTCATTCGAGGGGAGTAGTGGGAATAGACTTCGGGAAAATTTACTTGCGAGCGTGTCTATATATTGTACAGTAAGCGTTGAAGTAATTTTCAACGCATGACAGAAACCACAAACGGAATTGAACACAACATCCCCAAAGGAAACGCCGCCGGGGATGATGCCGCAAAAAATCAGATCGACTCCCCGGAAAAAAACGAATCTGTTTTAGGGTTGCTACAAGACCCGGCATTAGGATTACAAAGTTATCTGAAGGGCAAAACTTCCCTTTCGCCACAAAAAGTGGCCGAGGTTTGGGGAAGTGGTAGCACCTAT
>JBNKSV010000027.1:0-29594 GCA_050297535.1 Sedimenticolaceae bacterium | reverse complement strand
ACCGGCCGAGAGGAATAAGCGCAAAGAGAAGGAGCGCTTCAGCCAGAGTGAATTCATCATCAACCTCAACCAACAAAGCTGCACCTGCCCGGCAGGCAACCAGATGTGGGTGAAGGCGAAACGGGCTCGGATTGGACACCACCTGTTCATGCAGTTTCAGGCTTATGAACAGGACTGCAATACCTGTGGACTCAGAAAGCGTTGTTTGAGAAGCGAGACCCAACGTACGCCGCGCCAGATCAATGTTGCGCTGGACATCACCGAAGAACAGAAGACTGGCGTCATCGAACGTATGAAACGCAAGATCGACAGTCCACACGGTCGACATATCTACAGCCGACGGCTGGGCACGGTGGAGCCGGTATTTGGTCATATCACCGACGCCATCGGGATCAAGCGATTCAGTTACCGAGGGAAACGCAAGGTTGACGGGCAATGGAAATTGATGATGATGTTACACAATATACTGAAGATTCACCGTTATGGATGGGAATGGGCGTAGAGATAGAGGAAATATGGTGTATTTTCTCAACTGAGAAGCAACTAGAGATAAAACAACAAAATCAATGAATGAGCACAGTCGTAAAATTACAAAGCAGAAATCTGTTTTTCTCAAACAGGTTTTTCGACAGGCTCGTTAGGCGAAGGAAATCGATGGCAGATCCGAATATCAACTATATCGCTTGGTGGGGCGCAGGCTTATCTACTCTGCTTGCATTAGTTAAGCTCTGGGAACTTTGGCGTGATCGATTTCGAATCGATGTGGGTTATGGATTTACTGGGGAACCCAGCATAGGTAATGACATCCATATTCGAAACCTATCGGGAAAACCAATAATTATGACGTACTGGGAGGTTTTCTTTAGGCCACATCTTTGGCCATTTAAAAAAGACATCTATATCCAGTCACCCGAAGAAGATGCGCATGATGTACAAATCAATCCGCATTCAAGCTTGACTCTCAATTTCAGCGAAATGAATCACTTTGATTGGGGGTGGAAAACAATGAAAGGAAAGCGTATTTATATCAGGCTACATGTCGCTGGTCGCCGCCCTATTCTCAAGAGGGTTTATGGTTAGTAATTCGCCTAACCAGGCGCTCCATTTGACGCTCATTTCGCTGCGCTGCATTCGCGCAAATGAGCTTGGTCGTTATGCACAAAATAGGAAACAAGCATGACAGAACCAAGCATTCCGTTTCTACTAACCATTCCAGGAGTTTTACTGTTGTTTGGGTCTAGTGTAGTGCTGTTGATTCAAAAAAGATGGAGAGAAGGAAGCGCAGAAATGATAGTTGGTGCTGCTTTTATGGCAATTGCAATATTAGGGAGCTTTTTAATTTCTCTTTACTTCTCTAATTCACAGTATTCCTTTGAGCAAAATCAAGGGTTATTTTATAAAGTGTCCAGCTTAATTATTAACCTACAACCAATAGGCCTAGTGTTATTCTCTATTGGTATTGCTCGGCATACTAAACTGTTTTCAATAATCAAAGGTAGGGGTAGTGTATAACAAGCGACTGTGGCATCAAGTAGATTAAAATCCCAATTAATAAGCCCACTCAGTCTCGTCCCTAACCATGGCTTAAGCATGGTAATGAACTTCGTATACATGCAGTAATAGCTATCTTCTTTTGTCTTGTATAAGCGACTTTGAATCAAACTTTTGTCCTTAAATGGCGTATTGAGCCTTCACTTTTGAATACCTTTTGTTTATAAGGTAATTACTGGTATGACGGATTAAACAGCTAGCCAGACAGGAGGTTCAAAATGGCGCAATACAACCGCAAAACCAATGCAACCGCTGACGTTCCCGATATTCGAGACTGGATCTACCAACCACCCCTGATCGACCTTCAAGAATATATCGACCCGCAAGTTCACACTAGACGTATTATTCTGGACCAAAAGAGCGAAGGCGCCTGTACGGGATTCGCCGTCGCCGGCGCTATTAATATGCTGAATCAGCGTGCCGGACGGGACATCCAGGTAAGCCCGCGCATGCTATACGAGATGGCGAAACGCAGTGATGAGTGGCCGGGGGAGGATTATGATGGATCCAGTCTGCGGGGGGCCATTCGCGGATGGAATAACATGGGTGTGTGCGAGGAGTCTTTCTGGCCTTACCGCACTGGACCCAATAAAGGCGAGCTCAGCATAGAGGCAGCCATCAACGCCCGGGGGCATACCCTGGGTGCATACTATCGGATTATGCCGCTCATCTGCCATTTTCACTCAGCGTTGAATGAGACCGGGGTTATCGCGGTATCGGCCAAGATACATACCGGCTGGCAGGCGCCGAAGGCCGGTGTCATTGAGCAGAGCGCAAATGTGCTTGGTGGTCATGCCTTTATCATTGTCGGTTACAACGATAAAGGATTCTGGGTGCAAAACTCCTGGGGCAAGAAGTGGGGCGACAACGGGGTAGCGCTCTGGAGCTATGAGGACTGGATAGAAAATATCATGGATGCCTGGGTATTCCGTATGGCGTTACCAACACCACAGATATTCGGCATACAGCCTGGTGCTGCGCGTCTGGCCAGCAGTGAATCCACCAAAGTTCTGAAATCCGCCACGCCCCGTAGCGAGATTGCCGGGCACTTTATTCACATTGATGACGGGAAATATAAAGAGAGCGGACGTTACTGGAGCACCCCTGAGGACGTGGAACAGACGGCGCAGCGGTTTGCATGCAGTACTAAATACAAACACCTGCTCGTTTATGTGCACGGTGGTCTGAATTCTCCTGAAGACTCTGCTAATCGCATCGCCGCTATGAAGGATACCTACAAGGCGAATGGTATCTATCCATTCCATATTATGTATGATACCGGCATCATCGAAGAGCTGAAGGATTTGATCTTCCGCAAAGAGAATTCAGCCGCGGAAAGGACTGCCGGGATTACTGATTTAACAGATCGCTTTATCGAGGGACTGGTGCGCCGTCCTGGGACACTGTTATGGGAAGAGATGAAACAGGATGCCCAGGACGCCTTTACCAAAGATGGCGCGGGAACGGACGCATTGGGCAGGTTTATTACAAATCTCAAGAAGAGCAACCGTAATGTCAAGCTGCATCTTATAGGACATAGCACCGGTGCTGTAGTAATCGGCCATCTGTTACAAACCCTCAAGCGCAGCAATATCACCTTCACCAGTTGTTCACTTATGGCACCGGCTTGTAGCCTAGACCTTTATCAGCGCACATATCTGCCGGTGTTGCAGAAGAAGTCTAATATCAAGCTGAAAGAGTTGGTCATATATTGTCTGAAAGATAGTCTTGAGTTGGATGACAATGTGGGAATGGTCTATCGCAAGTCACTGCTATATCTGGTATCAAACGCCTTTGAGAGGACGCCGGAGAATCCTATTCTGGGCATGGAAAAGTTTGCTAACCTTGTGCAGGTTGCAGGCTCCTTGCCTCAGTTTATCTACTCTAACGGCATTGAAGGACAGCGCACCAGAAGTAAATCCCATGGGGGTTTCGATAACGATCCTTATACTATGAACCATATACTGCGTAGAGTACTAGGGAGTGCCCCAGCGGTGCCTTTTACCGAAGATAGCTTGAAATATTGACCGCGTCAGTATGTGCTCGTGGTGTTGAAGTAAACCTCTCGCCTAGACGCTAGGCTTGCGAAGAGTTCAAGTTGTTTTTTGCTTGGCGTTCTTAGCGTCTTTGCGAGAGGAAAAGCGCAGATGTGCTGAGTGGTAACAATCCCGCAATGTAATTGTAAAGCGATTGCAATACTTAACGGGTAACGTTCTCTCAAACATAGTGAGAGATAGCCAAATGCTGAGCATAGAGCAAGTCATAACCGAGCGTTTCCCCACCCTTGTAGTTAATAAACCCAAGCTAATAACCAAACCTACAATAAGTTTGCTGAGAATCCTGTTCCACGAGACGGAGACCAACAGGTTTCTGGAGGAACACAGCGGGCTTGAGGGATTGGACTTCATCGAAAAGGTGTTGGAGTATTTTGATCTCGACTACACCGTGTCTCGCAAAGAGCTGGAAAACATACCGCCAACCGGGCGGGTGGTGATAATAGCCAATCATCCACTGGGGGCGTTGGATGCGCTATCACTGATACAGATGGTGAGCAGTGTGCGTAAAGACGTAAAGGTTGTGGCAAACGATATGCTGACGGCTATGCAGCCTATCAGAGAGTTGCTTCTGACCGTAGATAATATAAATGGCGCAACCAGTAAGAGCAGTGTTCAGAAGATACTCGATTGTCTGAGGCGGGATGAAGCATTGATCGTCTTTCCTGCCGGCGAGGTCTCCAGATTGCGCCCCAACGGGATACGCGATGGCAAGTGGAAACAGGGCTTTCTACAGTTCGCGAAACGCACGGAAGCGCCGATCTTGCCCGTTCACATAGATGCGCGTAATTCAGCCTGGTTCTATAGCATATCCATGCTTTCCAAACCGCTTTCCGCGCTGTTCCTGGTGCAGGAGATATTTCGGCAACGCGCCAATGTGATCGGTTTCCGGGTGGGTGAGCTTATACCAATTAGATATCTTGAGCAGAATGGACTCAGGAATAAAACCCTGGCAAAGATGTTACGCAGTCATCTGTATCGTCTTGCAGGGAAAAAGCCGGGACTGTTTCAGACTGAGAAGAGCATAGCCCACCCTGAATCGCGGCAGATCATCAAACAAGAACTACGCCAAGGGGAGTTGCTGGGTGAAACCAGTGACGGGAAACAGATCATACTTTGCAACTGGTTTCCCGAGTCTAGCCTGATGCGTGAGATAGGAAGGCTGCGCGAGCTTAGTTTCCGCAAGGTGGGAGAGGGTACCGGCGAGCGCCGCGACTTGGACAAATATGATCAGCATTACCGGCATTTGGTGTTGTGGGACAATGAGTCTCTGGAGATCGTGGGGGCCTATCGTCTGGGAGAGGGCAATCATATCCTGGATAAAATCGGTAAGGAGGGATTCTATTCCGCCAACCTGTTCAAGTTCCATGAGGCGTTCGATGCATATCTGGAGAACTCCTTGGAACTGGGCCGTAGTTTTGTCCAGCCGCGCTATTGGGGATCACGGGCGTTGGACTATCTGTGGCAGGGTCTTGGGGCATATATAAGGCATCATCCGGAGATTAGATATCTGTTTGGCCCGGTAAGCATCAGCGCCCACTACCCGCCGGAATCTAGGGATATGTTGATCTATTTTTACGGCACATATTTCAATCATCAAGAACGATTGGTTACATCAAATAATCCCTGCCAGCTTTGCGATAAGGCCCGGGAAGAGTTCCGAGATATATTCAAGGGCGATGATTTCAACCATGATCAGAAAGAGTTGAAACATCAACTATCAATGCAAAATATGGGCATACCAACTCTCTACAAACAGTATTCGGATCTGTGTGAAGAGGGCGGGGTGAAGTTCCTGGATTTTGGGATAGACCCGGATTTTTCCGGCTGTACCGATGGCTTTCTGTTGGTGGATGTCTCCAAGATCAAAGAGACTAAAAGAAGGCGTTATATTGGTGATTGTTAGCTTGTAAGCCTGAGATCACCTCAGGCTATAGGCAATCGGTATCGCGAATCTCCATTGGTTGCGTTGGATATCTTTCGGGAATGGCGGAGCCTTACCGATCTGTTTGATGGTCTGGATAGCAGCCTGATCCAAAAGCCTTTCTCCGGAGCTACCCGTAAGAGAGACTCCCGCGATGACGCCATTCCTGTGTATGGTAAACGCCACCCTGCTGGTGCCCTCCAGTCCCTTACGGCGTGCATGTAGCGGATAATATTTATGCCTCTCTACCAGGCGCAATATGCTAGACCTATAGTCGCGTGACAGACGGGCGTATTTGCCTGCAGACGCAAGCTGCGCTGGCCGTATTTCATCCACATCCGCGCCCCTCTTGCTGGCGGCAGGATGCGCGACTGCGGTCAGGCTAGGCGCAGGTTTAGTATCGGAGTCATGCTTTAGCGGTGATTTTTCTGCAGCGGCTTGGATATTGAAGGCCTTTGACGGGGGCTTGGGTTGTCTTGCCACCTCCTGAGTCGAAGGAGTGTGGGGCTGCGGTTGTGCTGAGGCCTGCTCCAATGGGCTTATCTCCGGGATATCCTCGGGCATAGCGTCTGTTGGCTCTGAGCGCTGCACCCTTATGTGTAAGCTGCTGCTGCTCAAGGCAGGACCGGTTCCTGTATCCCCGACCAGGCCTGGGATGCTTGCCAGCACCATTGCATGCACCACCACGGAGGCTAACAAGCTTAGTATCCTAACGCTTGTTCCCATGCTGTTGTTGGCGGAGACGGTGTTCATGGGCGGAATTATCTATGAATCGTTGGGGCTGTGCGACTAGAAATGAGCCCATCTAAGAGATCGGCATGGAAAACACAGTAAATAGCCATAGTCTTTTCTATCAACTACCCTTTATCTAATAGTCGCAGCTGCTATGCTTAAAAATATCAATATTTATGACATAAATCATTATTAGATACATGCATCGTTGAGGATATGGACAAGATATGAGCGCATCTGTCGAGACTATACTTAGTGGCGCCAACCTTACCTTCGTCGCAGAGGTATATGCCAGGTATTTAGATAACCCGCATTCGGTAGATGCCAGTTGGGTCCGGTTTTTTAATGAGTTGGGTGATGATGCCAACTCGATTATGAGAGACATGCACGGGGCCAGTTGGAACCGATACGAGTCCGGTGTGATCGGGCAGGGTATACCTGATGAAACCCAGTCACAGGCCGGTCCTGCGCCGCTTAATACCAGCCAGGTCAGCGCTTCCACCAGATCCGAGATACTACAATCCATCCGGGCGCTGATGATGATTCGCGTCTACCGGGTGCGGGGACATCTGATCGCCCGTTTCGATCCCCTCGGCCTGGAGGGCAAGGATAGCCACCCGGAACTGGACTACCGCAATTACGGCTTCACCGATGCAGACCTGGATCGGCAGATCTTCATCGACCATGTACTGGGGTTGGAATTTGCCACTCTGCGACAGATCTTGCAGGTCTTAAAAGACACCTATTGCGGGAATATCGGCGTCGAATTTATGCACATTCAGGAGCCAGATCAGAAATCCTGGATCCAGCGCCGCATTGAGGCTATCCACAACCAGACCCAGTTCACCGAGAAGGGTAAACGGGCCATCTATGAACGTCTGGTGGAGGCCGAAGGTTTTGAACAGTTCCTGCATATCAAACACACCGGCACCAAACGTTTTGGTCTGGACGGCGGCGAGAGCCTGATCCCGGCCATGGAGCAGATACTAAAGCGCGGTGGGCAGCTCGGGGTAAAGGATGTGGTGATTGGCATGCCGCATCGCGGCCGCCTGAACGTGCTGGCCAATGTGATGCACAAGCCCTATCGGGCCATCTTCTCCGAGTTCCTCGGTACCCCATCCCAGCCAGATACGGTACAGGGCTCGGGCGATGTCAAATACCATTTGGGTACCTCGGCTGATCGCGAGTTTGACGGCAACCTTATCCATCTCTCCCTAACCGCAAATCCATCCCATCTTGAGGCGGTGAATCCGGTGGTGTTGGGCAAGGTTCGCGCTAAACAGACCCAAAGCGGAGATCTGCATAAACATCACACCATGGGTCTATTGCTGCACGGAGACGCCGCCTTCGCCGGTCAGGGTTTGGTGCCGGAGTGTTTGGATCTGTCCCAACTGCTGGGCTATCGCACCGGCGGCACTATCCATTTCATCGTGAATAATCAGATCGGCTTTACCACCAGTCCCAGCCACTCGCGCTCCTCGCCATATCCATCGGATGTGGCCAAGATGATCCAGGCCCCCATCTTCCATGTAAACGGCGATGACCCGGAGGCGGTGGTGCATGTGGCCAGGATAGCAACCGAGTACCGGCAGGAGTTCAAGCATGATGTGGTAATCGACATGTTCTGTTACCGACGCTACGGCCACAACGAGAGCGACGAGCCATCTTTCACCCAGCCCATCATGTATCGGGCCATCGCCAAGCACAAAACCACCCGGGAGATATATGCCGAACGGCTGATAGAGGAGGGGCTGCATACCAGGGAGAGCGCCGACCAGATGGTGGCGGATTTCAGGGCGCATCTGGAGAAGGCGTTTGAGCAGGCGGATAGCTACAAGCCAGATAAGGCCGACTGGCTGAGCGGCAAGTGGGAAGGGCTCACGAACCTGCAGGAAGAGGAAGAGTTCAAACAGTACGCTACCGGGGTATCTGATGGGCTGTTGCAGGAGGTGGGACAGGCGATTACCTCTATCCCGGATGGGTTTGCGGTACACCGCAAATTGGTGCGTCAACTAAAGAGCAAACGTGAGTTGCTCGACTCAGGTAAAAATATAGACTGGGCCACCGCTGAGGCCCTGGCCTTTGGCACCCTGTTGTGTGAGGGCACGCCGGTGCGGCTCTCCGGACAGGACTCTGGGCGTGGCACCTTTTCCCAACGCCACTCGGTGCTGATCCATCAGGAGGATGAGTCACGCCACATCCCGCTCAACAACATACGACCTGATCAGGCCCATTTTGAGGTAATAGATAGCCCTCTGTCCGAGGCTGCCGTGCTCGGTTTTGAGTACGGCTACACCATGTCCGATCCCATGACCATGGTGCTGTGGGAGGCCCAGTTCGGTGATTTTGCCAATGGCGCTCAGATGATCATCGACCAGTTTATATCCTCCGGAGAATCCAAGTGGCTGCGCATGTCAGGCCTGGTCATGTTGTTGCCCCACGGCTATGAAGGCCAGGGGCCGGAACACTCCTCCGCCCGTTTGGAGCGTTATCTGCAACTATGCGCCGAGGATAATCTACAGGTGGTGAATCTCACCACTCCGGCGAATTACTTCCACGCCCTGAGGAGACAGATGCATCGCAACTTCAGGAAGCCGCTTATCGTCATGGCTCCCAAGTCACTGCTACGGCATAAGGCATGTGTAAGCGACCTGGAGGAAATGGGAGAGGACACCCAGTTCCAGCGGGTCATCGGTGAGACGGAACAACTCGTTGCCGCGGATCAGGTTAAACGGGTGGTGCTGTGCAGCGGCAAGGTATACTACGACCTGGTGCAGGCGCGGGCGGAACGCAAGATTGACGATGTGGCCATCATTCGAGTGGAACAGATCTATCCCTGGCCGCGTGACCTGCTGGTGGAACACGTCGGTCAGTACTGCAATGCGGACCTGATCTGGTGCCAGGAAGAACCTGCCAACATGGGAGCATGGCTGTTTGTATTGCCGCGCTTGCAATTCATCTTGGATATGATCAGTTGCGAGAACCGACGGCCGGTATATATAGGTCGACCAGCTTCCGCCGCCACAGCAACCGGATATATGTCAGCGCATACAAAGGAACAGCAGCTACTGGTGGAACAGGCCCTGACCTGCGATATATCGGAATTGCCACAGCCGTTTAAACGACAGACTAAACTGAGTGAATTGGCTCAGAGCTACTTAAAAGAGTGTTCCTAACACAGGGGATGATATGACAACCGAGATACTTGTACCTAGCGTTGGTGAATCCATAACCGAGGCCACCGTACTCAAGTGGCTGAAGGCCGTTGGTGAAAGTGTTAGCGCGGATGAACCGTTGGTGGAACTGGAGACCGATAAGGTGACGGTGGAAGTAAACGCCCCAACCAGTGGTGTGCTGGAGAGCATCACTGCACCGGAGGAGACCGATGTGGAGATCGGCGCGGTCCTGGGGACTATTGCGGAGGGTGCGGTTGCGGAAGATGCGGCCCCAGAGGAGGCGGCTCCGGAAGTAACAAAGGAAGAATCGAATCCGGCGACAAAGGAAGAGCCTGCCATGGCCCCATCCGTGCGGCGCATGGTGGAGGAACACCATCTCGATCCGACAACCATAGAGGCCAGCGGTAAGGACGGACGTCTGACCAAGGGGGATATCCTGGCCAATATCAAATCCAATAAGGCGCGGATGCAAGGTGGCAATCCGGTGACTCCTATGCAAGAAGAACCGGTAACCAAGCCAGATAGCGCGACAACTCCAGCAGCCAATATTCCACCCGCCGTAGCTGGTCCCAGAGAAGAGCGGGTGCGCATGTCGCGGCTACGCCAGCGGGTGGCGGAACGGCTCAAGGATGCCCAGAACACCGCGGCCATGCTCACCACCTTCAACGAGGTGGATATGAGCGCCAGCATGGAGATGCGCCGCAGCTTCAACGAGGCGTTCGAGAAGAAGCACGGGGTGAAGATCGGTTACATGTCCATCTTTGCCAAGGCCTGCGTGGTGGCGTTACAGGAGTATCCGGCCATCAATGCCGAGATCAGCGGTGACGAGATCATCTACAAGAACTACTACGATATCGGCATAGCGGTGGGTACGGAGCAGGGGTTGGTGGTTCCGGTGCTGCGCGATGTCGGCGGCATGAGCTTCGCCCGGATCGAACAGCAGATCAGGGATTACGGCAAGCGGGCGCGGGATGGCAAGCTCTCTCTGGAAGAGCTACAGGGTGGCACCTTCACCATCACCAACGGCGGGGTTTACGGCTCCATGTTGTCCACACCGATACTAAATGCGCCGCAATCGGGTATATTGGGCATGCACAACATCGTGCAGCGCGCCATGGTGATGCCGGATGGCAGCATAGAGGCCAGGCCCATGATGTATCTGGCCCTCACCTATGATCACCGGATTGTCGATGGCAGAGAGGCGGTAAGTTTTCTGGTGCGGATAAAGGAGTGTGTGGAAGACCCATGCCGCATCATGTTGGATACATAAATAAGGTAAAGAATAAATGAGTGAAAGCAGTTTTGATCTGGTGGTAATCGGCGGTGGCCCTGGTGGCTATGTAGCGGCCATCCGTGCCGCCCAATTGGGAATGAGCGTGGCCTGCGTGGAAAAGCGCGGCACCCTGGGCGGGACCTGCCTCAATGTAGGCTGTGTTCCCTCTAAGGCCCTATTGCAGTCATCCCATCACTTCGAGACCGCAAGCAAAGAGTTCGCCGCTCATGGCATCAAGACCAGTGGTCTGGAGCTGGATCTGGATACCATGCTGCAACGCAAGGACAAGGTGGTGGCGGATCTCACCAAGGGCATAGAGTTCCTGTTCAAGAAGAACAAGGTCACATATGTGCAGGGGACTGGGGTACTGGCAGGAGACGGCAAGATCAACGTCAGTCTGCTGGATGGCGGTGAACAACAGCTCTATGCAAGCAATATCCTGATAGCCACCGGCTCTGCTGTGGCGCAACTGCCCGGGGTTGAGATAGACGAAGAGCGGATTATCTCCAGCACCGGTGCGTTGGCGTTGAAGCAGGTCCCTGCAAAGATGATCGTGATCGGCGGTGGCGTGATCGGCCTGGAGTTGGGTTCGGTGTGGCGGCGGTTGGGCGCAGAGGTAACGGTGGTGGAGTATATGGATACACTGTTGCCAGGAATGGATGGGGATATCTGCAAACAGATACAGCGCAGCATGAAAAAGCAGAAGATGGAGATCAAGCTCTCCACTAAAGTGGTGTCTGCCGAAAAGGGTGCTGATGGTGTAAGCCTAACCGTAGAGTCAGTCAAGAAAGGCACCGAGACCCTACAGGCGGATGTGGTGCTGGTTGCCATCGGACGTATCCCTTACACAGACAGTCTGGGTCTGGAGGACGTAGGTGTCGCCGCCGATGATAAAGGCTTTATCCAAGTGAATGAACACTTCAAGACCAATGTAGACGGCATCTACGCCATCGGTGATGTGATCGGCGGGGCCATGCTGGCCCACAAGGCGGAGGAGGAGGGCATCGCCGTGGCCGAGCATATTGCCGGTAAGGCCGGACACGTAAACTACGCCGCTATCCCCGGAGTGGTCTACACTTGGCCGGAGGTGGCGACGGTGGGACGCACCGAAGAGGGATTGCAGCGGGATGGCATCGCCTACACGGCGGGTAAATTTGCATTCAGCGCCAACTCCCGGGCTCGGGCCAATGGCGATAGCGAGGGCTTTGTTAAGATCCTGGCCGACGCCGAGACAGACAAGGTGCTAGGCGTACACATGGTGGGTCCAGGAGCTGGAGAGTTGATCGCAGAGGCGGTGAGCGTGATGGAGTTTGGCGGATCAGCCGAAGACATTGCGCGTACCTGCCATGCCCACCCGTCTTTGAGCGAGGCGGTGAAAGAGGCGGCGTTGGATGTAGATGGCAGGGCGATTCATGCTTAGAGCAGCAAGCCGCGAATGAACGCAAATAATTATTGTGTAGGGGCTCACTCGGCTTTGGCATCCTGCGTCCATGCAGTCGTTCCGTGAGCGATCCTCGATCAGTACACACCAACTAAAATCGCCCACAGGAGTGGACTCCTACAAGGAATAGCAAAGATATATTTTATTGAGGAAACAGCATGAAGCAAACCCTGGCAGTAAGCTTCCCAGGCGGGAAAAAGGTGAATGTTGATCTTGGTAATAATGTAATGATCAAAACCGACCAACCAGCTACTCACGGCGGTGACGGTTCTGCCCCTGAACCTTTCGATCTGTTTCTGGCGTCCTTAGCCAGTTGCGCTGGGGTATATGCCCTGGGCTTTTTTCAATCACGCGATATGTCGGTGGAAGGTCTGTCCTTTAATCTGGACTGGGAGACTGGTGATAACACAGCCAAGGCCACATTCCGTTTGACCCTACCGCCGGACTTTCCGGAGAAATATCGCCCAAGCATCGTCAGGGCCATAGAGATGTGTACGGTAAAGCGCTATTTGAATAATCCGCCGGAGTTTAGTGTGGAGCTAGAGTAGATTTATCCCGGCCCGAAAATGCTTCCGGGCCAGGGGTATAGTTGAAGTTTAGTTGATGAGTGACTTGGCCCAGCTTTCCATCGCCTGGTTGGCCATCGGCATTGGGGCCTCAAGGAAGGAAATAACAAAGTGATCCGCATACTCGGCAACGCCGATAGAACGTGGACGCACCGCCATCATTACCGCCTTCGGTAGCGCGATTCCGAAACAGAACACCAGATTACGGGCTGCAATCAACCCCTCTTCCAGCACACCTTCCTCTAAAGATGCGGTGTGGGCATAGTGATCAAAATCGGCGATATATGTGGCTATGTCATGTTCATCCACCTTCGATTTTAGATAGGCAATTATCTCATCGCAGTTCTTAAACTTGGTCTCTGTCTTCGACAGGTCCAGGGAGAAGACAGGATATTTCTCTTGCAGCAGGGTTTGTTTCATTTATTTCTCCATAGCAATGCACAAAATAAAATATCCTAGCATTATGCTAAGGATTAATTGAGCGATTCATTGAGTATTGTCAATTTTTGTGTTGGTGCGACAGCGGGCGCATAGGCGTCATGTCTGCAAAGGTCGTGATTCAAAAAATTTCACTTCTAAACTATTGCGATATGACTACAGGCATGGAGGAGGTAATTTGGCGCAGGAGGCCAAAGCCGAGGCGCCGACACTGACCCACAGGGATGTGGGAAATGCAAAAGGATTGCAGGGAGCAATCCTTGCCATGCGGCGCCCCTGCGGGCCTGATCCTGTAGCGGTTTCGGTACTCGGCTGCGTCGGAGGTTGTTGGTGCTACATTCTACTTTCATGTGTTATACCGAACATCAGAGGCGATGATGATCTTCATTTCCCTCTCCCCATTGGGGGAGAGGGTTAGGGTGAGGGGGAAAACTATCTAAGGATAATGGTGATAATTTTCGTAGCCATTAATCATTAGCGCACCTATATCTTTCCCAGCACATGCTACTAGGTACTTTCTGTTATTCGGCGCATCCCTGCGCCTCACCCCTTCGGGGCTTGCGTGAAAATTCGCTCCAGGCGAATTTTTGCTTCGCCCAAAAGAAATAGGCGAAAGAAAAAGGCGCTCCACGACTTGCCCTACGGGTTCCCTGCGTTCCTCACCGTTCCAGGGGCTCCAACGAAGGGATATCCATATCCCTCGCTGGAGGCGCCGACGCTGATCCACAGGGATTATGGAGTTTCAAGCGGGAATAGCCCGCAGGGGGCCGACAAGGATGTCGGTCCTGTCCATAGGGGCAGGACGCCCCTTATGGACAGCCACGCTGGAAACGAGAAGCGCAGGGAACCCGTAGGGTGTAACACCCGGGCGTGTTTTTCTTTCGTCCCTTTCTTTTGCGCGTATAAAAATCCGCCTGGAGCGGATTTTCACGCAAGCCCCGAAGGGGTGAGGCCCAGGGATGCGCCGAATAAAAGAAAGGGACTAGCAGCTAGCGCACGGGAGCAGAAAAAAGGTTTAGATTAAATAAGCTGCGAAATGATTACCGATACTGCTATAAGCGAACATCCCCCTCATCCCCAACCCTTCTCCCCAATGGGGAGAAGGGAGTATCTCCTGGATCCAGCGGGCAAGTCGCGGGATGATGCAGATGTATAAATAATAAGACCTACCTAAACAACCACTTCTTTGATAGTCACAACGAAAGATAGCAAATAGGATGCAATGACCCCCTCTCACCTATGGGGAGAGGGTTAGGGTGAGGGGAAAATATAGACCCTATCCGTGGAGCCTCCCCATCTGTATGGGGAGATTATGGGATGTCTAGCAAAAACAGACGACAGCTTAGAGGTCGAAAAAAGGGGACGAATTATTTTGCATCCCATTACTCTTAAATTAAACCAACACAAAACAAGATATTACTCATACCTTACAGCAACAATCTCCATATGCCTTGGACCTTTAGGGGTATCCACTACCGCCACATCATCTACCTGCTTGCCTATCAGGGCGCGGGCCATGGGTGAGCTCACGGAGATCAGGCCATTTTTGTAGTCGGCCTCGTCATCACCAACTATCTGGAAGGTATGCTCAGTATCCTCTTCCTCTTCGTACACATCCACGGTGGCGCCGAACACCACCTTGCCATCGGCATTGACGGTGGTGACGTCGATGATCTGGGCATGGGATAGCTTACCTTCGATATCCTTGATGCGACCCTCGATAAAGCCCTGCTGCTCGCGGGCGGCGTGATATTCCGCATTCTCTTTCAGGTCGCCATGGGCGCGCGCCTCAGCGATAGCCGCGATCACCTTGGGACGATCTTCGTTCTTTAGTTTGCTAAGCTCAGCCCGTAGCAGCTCAGCACCCCTAACAGTAATTGGCACCTTACTCATATCTGTCCTTTACTTCGTTAAACCTGCGCATGCAGCTCTTGCAGGCTGTTCACATCCACATTATCCAGTTGTTTCACTGCCAGACAAAAGGCCTCTGCGCCGGACATGGTAGTGGTATAGCTTACCTTGTGTTGCAGGGCGGAACACCTGATCTCTCTCGAATCCGCAATTGCCTGCTTGCCTTCCGTGGTGTTGACGATGATGCTGAAGAAATCGTTCTTGATCATATCCACGATATGGGGACGGCCCTCGGCCACCTTATTGACACGCTCACACTCTATGCCTGCCTCCTGCACCGCCCGGGCGGTTCCACCGGTAGCGAACAGTTCAAACCCCAGTTCCCGCATGGTGCGGGCCACCGAGATCAAACGCTTTTTATCCGCATCCCGCACCGATAACAAGGCGCGCCCGCTCCTGGGCAACGCCGCGCCGCTACCGTCCGCGGCCTTGGCGAAGGCCTCGCCAAAGGTCTTGCCCACACCCATAACCTCGCCGGTGGATTTCATCTCCGGCCCCAGCAAGGTATCTACGCCCGGAAACTTGATAAATGGGAAGACCGCCTCTTTAACAAAGAAATTCTTGGGAATAACCTCTTCGGTCACCCCCTGCTCCTGCAAGCTTACGCCAACCATACAGCGGGCCGCCACCTTGGCCAGCGGCACACCGGTGGCCTTGGATACAAATGGCACTGTGCGGGATGCGCGCGGGTTTACCTCCAGTAGATAGATCTCGTTGTCCTTGATGGCAAATTGGGTATTCATCAGGCCCACTACCTTCAATTCGAGGGCCATGTCCCTGATCTGCTCCCGCATCCGGTCTTGAATAGATTTAGAAAGCGTATAAGGCGGCAGTGAGCAGGCAGAATCTCCTGAGTGCACCCCGGCCTGTTCGATATGCTCCATGATGCTACCAATCAGCACATCCTTGCCGTCGCAGATGGCGTCGATATCCACCTCAATGGCGTCATCCAGGAAACGATCCAGCAGCACCGGCGAGTCGTTGGATACACTCACCGCATTGCGCATGTAGCGGCGCAGGTCATCCTCACCATAGACGATCTCCATGGCGCGTCCACCCAGGACGTAGGATGGACGCACTACCAAAGGATAGCCGATCTCTTCCGCCAGCTTTACCGCCTGCTCGGTCTCCACGGCAGTACGGTTAGGCGGTTGTTTCAGATTCAGTTTTTCCACCAGCTTCTGGAAGCGCTCGCGATCCTCCGCCAGGTCGATGGAGTCAGGACTGGTGCCGATGATTGGCGCACCCGCCTCCTCCAGATCCCACGCCAACTTGAGAGGGGTCTGACCACCGTACTGCACGATCACCCCGGTAGGCTTTTCCAGATGGATGATCTCCAGAACATCCTCCAGGGTCAGGGGCTCAAAATAGAGCCGGTCGGAGGTATCATAGTCGGTGGACACCGTCTCTGGGTTGCAATTGACCATGATGGTCTCGTAGCCGTCTTCCCGCATGGCAAAGGCGGCATGGCAGCAACAGTAATCGAATTCGATACCCTGGCCGATACGATTGGGACCGCCGCCCAAGACCATGATCTTCTTGTTATCGGTGGGCTCAGACTCACACTCCTCTTCATAGGTGGAGTAGAGATAGGCAGTGCTGGTGGCAAACTCGGCCGCACAGGTATCCACCCGTTTGTAGACCGGACGCACCCCCAAAGCGTGGCGTTTCTGACGCAACTCTTTTTCCGGAACGCCTGCCAGGACACCAAGGCGCCCATCGGAGAAACCCTTACGCTTCAGGTAACGCATGCGCTTGGCATCGAGAGATTCGGTACCGCCAGCGCGCACCTCTGCTTCCAGCTTGATTAGCTCTTCGATCTGGACCAGGAACCAGGGATCAATGGCCGTGGCCTCGAACACCTCTTCCATGGACATGCCATAGCGGAAGGCGTCGGCCAGGAAGCGCAGTCGTTCTGCACCAGGCTGGCGAATCTCACGCATGATCTGGTCTTTCGCATCTTTGGATTTCAGATCCACGATCTCATCCAAACCACTCAGTCCGGTCTCCAGTCCGCGCAGGGCCTTCTGCATCGACTCCTGGAAGGTGCGACCGATAGCCATAACCTCACCCACCGACTTCATCTGAGTGGTAAGGCGATCCGGGGCCTGTGGGAATTTCTCGAAGGCGAAACGCGGAACCTTGGTCACCACGTAGTCTATGGATGGCTCAAAGGAGGCCGGGGTGGCACCGCCGGTGATCTCGTTGCGAAGTTCATCCAGGGTGAAACCAACCGCCAGCTTGGCAGCGACCTTGGCGATAGGAAAGCCGGTGGCCTTGGAAGCCAGGGCGGAGGAACGGGATACGCGCGGGTTCATCTCGATGATGATCATGCGCCCATTCTCAGGATTGATGGCGAACTGCACGTTGGAGCCGCCGGTATCCACACCGATCTCGCGCAGCACCGCCAGGGAGGCGTCGCGCATGATCTGGTACTCTTTATCGGTAAGGGTTTGGGCCGGGGCCACGGTGATGGAATCACCGGTGTGTACCCCCATGGGGTCCAGATTCTCGATGGAACAGATGATGATGCAGTTGTCCTTGTGGTCGCGCACCACCTCCATCTCGTACTCTTTCCAGCCCAGGGCCGACTCTTCAATCAGCAGCTCTCTGGTGGGAGACAGATCCAGCCCGCGGGCGCAGATCTCCTCGAACTCATCCTTGTTATAGGCGATACCACCACCGGAACCACCCATGGTGAAGGAGGGACGAATAATGGTAGGAAAACCGATCTGGGCCTGGACCTGATTGGCCTCCTCCATGCTATGGGCGATGGCTGAGCGCGGCATATCCAGACCGATCTTACGCATGGCCTTGCGGAACAGATCCCGGTCCTCGGCCTTGTCGATGGCCTCGCGGGAGGCGCCTATCATCTCGACGCCAAACTTCTCCAGCACCCCCTCGCGCACCAGGTCCAGGGCGCAGTTGAGGGCGGTCTGCCCACCCATGGTTGGCAGCAAGGCGTCCGGGCGCTCTTTCTCGATAATCCGCGCCACCGTCTTCCAGGTAATGGGCTCGATGTAGATGGCGTCCGCCATCTCCGGATCGGTCATGATGGTGGCCGGATTGGAGTTGACCAGGATTACCCGATAGCCCTCCTCTCTCAAGGCCTTACAGGCCTGAGCGCCGGAATAGTCAAACTCACAGGCCTGGCCGATGACGATGGGGCCAGCGCCGATGATCAGGATGCTTTTTATGTCAGTTCTTTTTGGCATTTACTTATTCAATCAAGTCCGCAAATGAACGCGAATAAACGCAAATTTATTAAATAATACTGGCATCATCATGCCGCCATACGACGCGACGCTACCTAAACGCGGTGTTCCAAAATTCAGTAACAAACCAACTTTCAGTCCCGACGCCCTTAGATAATTCATCACCTGAGCTTCATGCTCACTCGTTAGATCCTTTAGCGCCATCAATTCCACCAGCAGCTTACTTTCCACAATCAGATTGCAACATAGTTCCCTACAACCTCTCCCTTGTACGAGACCTTTATCGGCTTCTGCCTTTCAAATTTAACACCTTGCCGCTGCAGTTCGACGGAGAGGGCATTTTCATAAACAGATTCCAAAAAGCCGACACCTAGACCGTTGCTAACCTCTATTCCACAACCTATAACCAGTTTTGATATGGAACTTCCATTTCCCGCCATAACAAACTCCATTTGCGTTTATTCGCGTTCATTTGCGGACCGCTTTTTAAATCAATATCAATCTACGGACTGCATCAACTCGATAAAATGGTCAAACACCGGCGCTACGTCGTGTGGTCCAGGACTGGCCTCTGGGTGTCCTTGAAACCCGAACGCCGGTTTATCGGTGCGATGAATACCCTGCAACGAACCATCAAACAAGGAACGATGCACCGCCTTTAGGTTTTCCGGCATGCTCTCTTCATCCACCGCAAAGCCATGGTTCTGACTGGTGATCATTACAGTCTTGGTCTCTAGATCCTGCACCGGATGGTTGGCGCCATGATGACCGAACTTCATCTTCACGGTCTTGGCGCCGCTGGCCAGACCTAGTAACTGGTGTCCCAAACATATTCCGAACACAGGGATATCCTGCTCGATAATCTCCCGGATCGCCGCAATGGCATAGTCGCAAGGCTCGGGATCGCCCGGTCCGTTGGAGAGAAACACCCCGTCCGGGTTCAGCGCCAACACCTCGGAGGCCGGGGTCTGTGCTGGCACTACGGTCACCCGACAACCGCGGTCCACCAACATACGCAGAATATTGCGTTTGATACCGTAATCGAAGGCCACCACGTGATGGGGCAGATCCTCGGCGTTGAAACCTTGCGCCTCCGGCAGACCCTGTTCCAGATCCCAGGAGCCAGAGGTCCACTGATATGGGCTGGCCGTGGTCACCTCTTTCGCCAGATCCATGCCTTTCAGTCCTGGAAAAGACTTGGCCGCCTCCAGTGCCGTTACCTCATCCAGATTATCGCCTGCGATTATGCAGCCGCTCTGGGCGCCCTTCTCCCGTAAAATACGGGTAAGCTTACGGGTATCTATATCGGCTATGGCCACGATGCCGTTCTCGGCCAGATACTCGTCCAATGGCTTTTGATTACGCCAATTACTGGCCAGCAATGGGAGATCGCGGATGATCAACCCGGCGGCATATATGGACGGGGACTCTTCGTCTTCATCATTGGTGCCGGTATTGCCGATATGGGGATAAGTGAGGGTGACGATCTGTCTGGCATAAGAGGGGTCGGTCAGGATCTCCTGGTAGCCGGTCATAGCGGTATTAAATACTACCTCTCCAACGGTCTGACCATCGGCCCCGATAGAGTCCCCACGGAAGATGGTTCCATCTTCAAGGACTAATAAAGCGGGCTTTCTCAACAAAACTGTCCTCTCGCGCATGCTGAACGGGACGAACCATTCTGGTACGCCCGAATAATAAATCTTAATAAGGGAGCGGCCTTACCTAAGCGGCAACGCCAACTTGAGGAGCCATTCTACTGGATATGGCCTGCCCCGTCTATGCGAATCAGGATATTGGATGGTTAAAGTACTATGTCAGGCGGGTCCTGCCGGAAGATCTGGCGATAGATCTTTCGCGCCGCCTTTCTCCGGCCCCTGGCATCAACATCTATCGCTATATCCGCAGCCTGCTCGTAGAACGGCATACGCCGCCGCATCACCTCTTGCGCCGACCTGGTCTCATCCAGGGTGGGCCGACGCTGATCGTCTTTTATCTTCGCAGCCAACCGTTCGATATCCGCCTGCAGCCAGACGATCCGGCCATTGGACTTCAACAGCTCCACCTTGCGCTCACTGTAGATCTCGGAACCATCCTCGGTCACATCGACGATGATTCCTCCGCCGCAATCTATGATGACCTGATCAAAATGGGCAATCTTCAATAGCACCTCGTACTCCATCTGCCGGAAGGCGCGCCAGTCACCGCTGTTCTCCGCCATGATATCCTGGATGGACTTTCCGCCGTTCTCATATTCGATCAGCAGATCGGTGGATAAAACAGGCCACTTAGTAAGCAGGCACAGACGACGACTGATATTGGATTTGCCAACACCGCGCATTCCAGTAAGGACAATATTCATAAGATCTCAACAATTTTTGGTTATATAACAGGATCAAAGCTTAGAACGCAGCACCATAACATTACCTTCATTTTTCAGCTCAACCTGGCTCAGAAAGGTCATGCCCAACAGGACCTGAGTTGGGCTACTCCCTTCCACCACCATGGCCCTGACATTATTCAAGCCGATCGCCCCTACCTGAACCCGATCCAGTGTCACCTCATAGGCGTTGGCTAATCCAGAGGCGGTACTAACGACCGTTCTTGTTCCAGTCATCCAGTACTGAATCCCCAGCCTCTTGGCCTCTACCGAACTCATGGCGACCGAAGTCGCTCCAGTGTCCAACAGCATATCCACGGTGCGTCCGTTGATACTACCAACCGTGGTATAGCCCCCATGATTGTTCTTTATGATCCTGACCTCACGCTTCTCGCTGGTGCTGAAATTGCCGCCATACCTGGCCCCGACTCGGTAGCTGCTCTGTTTACCATTCATTTCGATAACGGCTTCCTGACTATCGGCAGAGATAAGCAATAGACCTTCCGGCGAGCGCTTGCCGACCTTGAGTAGACGATTCACGCCATCCACCTCGACCATCGCCTTGTTGGGAAACAGCGCCATCACCCTTATGCTTTCTACGGCAACAGCTACGGATGAAATCAGCATAGACAATGGCAATACAACGAATTTTATTCCCTGAAATAACGACAAGACATAACCCTTTCGTATTTAATGACGGAGCCTACGCATAAACATAGCCCGCGAACTGCATCAGGGCAAATGCATAGACACCGGCCAGGATATCGTCCAGCATAATCCCCAGGCCCCCAGGAACATGCCGATCCAACAGATTTATCGGCCAGGGTTTGAGAATATCGAAGAACCGGAACAAGACGAATCCCGCCAGTATCCAGATCCAACCACCTGGGGCCAACCACATGGTGATAAGAAACCCGACCCACTCGTCCCAAACTATTCCCGGATGATCGTGCACTCCTATATCATCGGCAACCTTTTGGCACAGCCAGACCCCAAACCCGGCCATAATCAGAGCCACCATCAAATAGTGGATATCCGCCAACGGACGCAGCAACAGGTACAGCGGGATAGCGGCGATAGTGCCGATGGTTCCCGGGGCCTTGGGAGCCGCACCAGAACCCAGACCAAAGGCCAGCAAATGCCATAGGTTTTTCCAGTTTATCTTGGCTTGTTTTGTCATCTTTATCTGAAGTGCTGATAGCCGGAACCAGGATTATCCAGGACTGCACCATCGGCAGTGATACAGCTAATACCTGCTTCTGACACAATCTCCCCCACTTGGGCAACAGCACAATCCAGTTTGCCTCTGGCCTCTTCCAGCATGGCTATGTTTTCCGGTGGAACGGTAAAACAGAGTTCATAGTCATCTCCGCCAGCGATCACGGTATCCCAACTTCCGCCATGCCGCAGATACTCTTCTACACCAGTACTGACCGGAATCTTTGCCAATTCAATCCTTACGCCAACCCCGCTCTGTTCGCAGATATGACCCAGATCAGAGATCAGACCATCCGATATATCTATGGCAGAACTGGCAATCCCCACCAAAGATAGCCCAGTTCGCAAACGCGGTTGCGGACGATCCAAACGCTGTTCCAGTTCCAGCATACCTGCTTCTGACGAATAGATGCCTTGCCGGGAAAGCAGTGCCAGGGCCGCATCCCCCAAGGTACCGGTAACATAGATCGAATCGCCTGCCCTGGCCCCGCTGCGCCTAAGTGCGGTGCCGGGTCCTACGAAACCATGGGCGGTAATGGTGATGCTGAGGGGGCCGCTGGTGGTGTCGCCGCCAACCAACGCGACCTCATGCATAGAGGCAAGGGAAGAGAAGCCACGGATAAATGCCTTAAGCCAATCCTGATCCGCATGCGGCATGGTGAGGGCCAGGGCAACCCAGGCTGGTTTCGCGCCCATAGCCGCTAAGTCACTGAGATTTACGGCTAGGGATTTATATCCGAGAGTTTCAGGATCAACGTCGTGTTGGAAATGCACCCCAGCCACCAGGGTATCGCTGGTAACCGCAAGCTCCATCCCTGCAGGTGGCCGCAACAGTGCGCAGTCATCACCCACCCCCAGTACCACGTCATCCCTGCCGGCAGTTTGGTCGGAAAAAAACTCTTTGATCAGATCGAATTCAGAGAGAGGCATGCCTGGCTAGAATAAGCCTAGAGCTAGGCCGGTGGGAATACTCTCTGCAGTATTGCCGCCACGATAAAGAGCACCAATACCATGGGCATCCCGTATTTCCATGATCTCTCAAACATCACCACGGAACTGCGAATAACCGCATTGTCAGCAACCAGTTCTTTATTGTTTGTCCTAAACGTCTGCAAGTCCGAGTGGGTGAAGGCGATAGGCTTCGGTACCCCACGTGAGTTCCATTCCGATCCAACCTCGTTTCTGATGACCGTCCCAAATCTGACAGCGCTATACATGTGCATCACAATCAGAAACACTGCCAAAAATCCCAAAGCCAAAATTATCGTGTTCATTTGTATACTGCTCAAATTAGATTGAAAAACTATCCAAGCACACTGTGGAGGGCTGGGCGCTAACCGGCCTCGGCCTTACGCACCTTGTGCGCCAATTTATCCAAAACCCCGTTCACATACTTGTGGCCCTGCTCTGCGCCGAACACCTTGGCCAGCTCCACCGCCTCATTTATTACTACCCGGTAGGGTACTTCAGGATGGCGCATCATCTCATATGCCCCCAGGCGTACAATGGCGCGCTCAACCGGATCTACGCTCTCGATAGAACGGTCTACGCAGTCCTTCAATTCCGCATCCAGTTCCTTCAGGTTTGTCGGCACCCCATGCAGCAGGTCCCGAAAGTAGTCCACCTCAAAGCTTTTCTGATCTTCGTTTTCTAGTATCTGACTCTCCACCTCAGATACATCATGACCTGCCATCTGCCATTGGTAGATAGCCTGTACGGCGTGGTGGCGCGCCTTGGTGCGTTTACGACTCATTAATCTAACTGGCGCAGCAGGTTGACCATCTCGATGGCCGATATCGCCGCTTCCGCTCCCTTATTTCCGGCCTTGGTTCCTGCCCTCTCGATCGCCTGTTCGATGGTATCTACCGTCAGCACCCCGAAGGCGACCGGCACGCCATGCTTTAGGGTGGACTGGGCAATACCCTTTACACACTCTCCGGCCACATACTCGAAGTGTGGAGTACCGCCGCGGATTACCGCACCCAGCGCCACAATCGCATCGTAATCCCCTTTCGCCGCCAGCTTATCCACCACCAGCGGCATCTCGAAGGCGCCAGGCACCCGGACGATATCAAGGTCCGCCTCGGCAGCACCGTGCCGCTTCAGGGTGTCGATGGCCCCTTCCAGCAGGCTCTCCACGACGAAGCTGTTAAAACGCGCCACCACCAGACAGAAGCGGGCCTTCTGTACATTCAGTGCGCCTTCAATGGTCTTTATGGTCATAATCAAACCCCGTTATTTCAGTTATTCCGCATATTACTCGCAATCCACGTATTCAACCACTTCCAGATCGAAACCGGATAGCCCGTGAATAGCCTTGGGCGCACTCAGCACCCGCATCCTGCGCACCCCCAGATCGGACAGGATCTGCGCACCCACACCAAAGGTCCGGAGGTGACTGGTTGCGTCCTTCTTATCGATCTGTACATCTTGCTTCTTCTCCTTGACCATCAGCTCTCCCATGCGCTGAATGATCTCTCTGGCGGTATCATGGTTTCTCAGCACCACGATCACACCGGCGCCCTCTTTCGCCACCTGCTGCATGGCGTTGCGCAACGGCCAGCTCCTGCCCGGATGGTCGGTAAAGAAGATATCGCACAGGATATTCTGCATATGTACCCGCACCAGGGTCGGAACATCGGGACTGACCTCTCCCATGACCAGGGCCAGATGCACCTCGTTTCCGATAACGTCCTGAAACGCCACCAGACGGAATTCGCCGAACTCGGTTGAAAGCGGACACTCACGTACACGTTCGATAGTCTTTTCATGCTTGACGCGATAGTGGATCAGATCGGCAATAGTGCCAATCTTCAGGCCATGCTCCGCTGCAAACTTCTCCAGATCCGGACGGCGCGCCATGGTGCCATCTTCGTTCAATATCTCCACGATAGCAGCGGCTGGCTTTAGTCCGGCCATCCTGGTCAGATCACAACCGCCCTCGGTATGACCGGCCCGCACCAGCACCCCGCCCGGCTGGGCCATCAGGGGAAAGATGTGGCCAGGCTGCACCAGATCCTGGGGCTTGGCGTCATCCTTCACTGCGGCAAGGATGGTGGTGGCGCGATCCGCAGCCGAGATGCCTGTAGTCACCCCTTCCGCCGCCTCTATAGAGATGGTGAAGTTGGTGGAGTGAGCGGACTCGTTCTGATTCACCATCAAAGGCAGACGCAACTGCTGACACATATCCTTGCTCAGGGTAAGGCAGATCAGACCGCGTCCGTATCTGGCCATGAAGTTGATCGCCTCCGGGGTTACCTTCTCTGCCGCCATAATCAGATCGCCCTCGTTTTCGCGATCCTCGTCGTCCATGATGATGACCATCTTACCCTGACGCAGGTCTTCGATGATCTCTTCGGTGGTATTAAGTTTCATAGATTCAACTACTTCCAGTAAACAGGCGCCCCATTCTAGCAGAGCGCATAACAGATGTGCTATTTCATAAACCCGCTACGGGCCAATAGCTCTTTGGTAACCCCGGTTGCTGCATTAGCTTCCGCAGCCTGATCACCCAACAGCAGGCGTTCCAAATAACGGGCGATCTGATCAACCTCAAGGTTCACCCTGGTACCGGCACGATACCCAGAGATGATGGTCTCCTGACTGGTGTGCGGCACAATATTAAGTTCAAACTGACTGCCCTGCACCGCATTCACGGTCAGACTGACACCGTCCACACAGATTGAACCCTTGTGGGCGATGTAACGGGCCAACTCCTTGGGTGCGTCTATTCGGAAACGCACCGAACGTGCGTCATCCCGCCGTTCCAGGACGCGCCCGACCCCATCCACATGGCCGCTCACCAGATGCCCACCCAGGCGGGTATTCAGGGTCAGGGCCTTTTCCAAATTCACCGGACTGCCAGGTCGCAACGTACCCAGGGTGGTGTGATCCAAGGTCTCACGGGAGACGTCCGCGACAAAGCCATCTCCAGGCAGGTCGATCACCGTTAGACAGACCCCGTTGGTGGCAATGCTGTCCCCCAGGGCTACATCCTGCATGGGCAGATCGTCGGCACGGATACGCAGGGCCACGTCACCGCCACGTGTCTCCATAGCCGCCAAGGTTCCGATTGCTTGAATAATACCTGTAAACATGCAAATGCCCTACTAATCCGCTCTCCCCCAGGGAGATGGTTGGGGTGAGGGGATATTTAAGAAATAGCCCATTGTCTCATACCCCCTAATCCTGTCCTTCTCACCAATGGGGAGAAGGGACCACTGTTTTGAATCTTCGCGTTTATCTGATTGTTGGCCTTAGACCTCAGGCCCTGAACTCTGCCCAACGGGCTTGGCGGTAATCCGCATATCCTTGCCAATCTGCCGCACATCCAGGATATCCAGATTAACTCTATCCTGCATTTGCTCTATCCCTGGCAGTTCCAACAAACCTCTGGCGCCTGCCCCCATCAAATGAGGCGCCACATAGATCACCAGTTCATCCACCAGGCCCTGGGATACGAAGGCGCCTGCCAGCACCGCGCCCGCCTCTACCAGGACCTCGTTTATCTCCCGCCCCGCCAAAAGCTGCAGCACGGCACTAAGATCAACCCTGGCATCAGTGCATCCATCCAAACGCACCACCTCTACCCCATCCTGTTCCAGCCGAACCTGCCTGTCTATGTCTGCGTCCGGGCAACATAGCACTAGGGTCTCGCCAGGCGCCAGCATCTTGGATTCGGGCGGCATGCGCAGTCTGGAATCCAACACCACCCGCAGGGGCTGGCGCACTTCTATGGCGTCGCCCAGACGTGCGTTCATGGACGGATCATCCGCCAGAACCGTATCAATCCCGGTGATAATGGCCGAACTCCTGGCCCGCAAACTATGCACATCCAGGCGCGCCTCCGGACCGGTGATCCACTTGCTCTCGCCGCTCGCCATGGCGGTGCGTCCGTCCAGACTCATGGCCAGTTTGCAACGCACATAGGGCATTCCACCCGACTGCCGTCTGATGAAACCCGGGTTAAGCGCCCTGGCCTCTGCCTCCAGCAGACCCACATCTACCTCGATACCGGCCTGGCGCAACTGCTGCAACCCCTGGCCGGACACCCGTGGATTGGGGTCCTGCATCGCCGCCACTACTCGAACGACCCCGGCCTCAATCAAGGCGTCACTGCATGGTGGGGTGCGCCCGTGATGACAGCATGGCTCCAGGGTTACATAGGCGGTTGCGCCCTTGGCCCTAGCCCCGGATGCTGCCAGGGCGTTGCGCTCGGCGTGCGGTTCCCCCGCACGATGGTGATAGCCTTCACCTACAATGACACCGTCCTTGACCAGCACACAACCGACACGCGGGTTGGGGTCGGTGGTGTAGAGACCGCGCCGGGCCAGACGGATGGCGCGGGCCATGAACTGGTGATCGTCTCCGGTCATTCCTGTTCCTCATCCCCCAAGAGATCAAGCTGATTACGCCTGGACTCCGGTGGCGGCTCACTCTCCAGGCGTTCTATCTCTTCGCGGAATTCGTTTACATCCTGAAAGCTGCGATATACCGAGGCAAAGCGCACATAGGCCACCTGATCCAGCATGCGCAGCTCTTCCATCACCCACTCACCGATCTGGCGGGACGGCAACTCCTTCTCGCCGCTGGCCAGGAGCCGCCGCCGGATATGCGCGATGGCGTCCTCTATCTGTTCAGTACCTACCGGGCGTTTTTCCAGGGCTCGGTTCATGCCCGCCGCCAGCTTGCGCCCGTCGAATGGCTCACGACTCCCGTCCTGCTTGATCAGGCGTGGCAGGTTCAGTTCCGCGGTCTCGTAGGTGGTCACCCGCTCTTTGCAGACGGTACACTCGCGGCGGCGACGTACCTGATCGCCATCGCCGAACAGGCGCGAGTCGATCACCTTGGTATCTTGAGCTCCGCAAAATGGGCAACGCATATGTAATAAGTTCCTAGTTACTAGGGGCTAGTAACTAGGGACAGGAATCAGAGCAATCCCATCCCTAGATCCTAGATCCTGGATACTCGTTACTTGTATACCGGATACTTGGCGCAGATCGCCAGCACCTTCCCTTTGACCTCTTCGATCACGGCCGCATCTCCCCGCGAGTCGATGACATCACACATCCAGCCTGCCAGCTCCACCGCATCCGCCTCGCTGAAGCCGCGGGTGGTAATGGCCGGGGTGCCGACCCGAATACCGCTGGTTACAAACGGTGACTGGGGATCGTTCGGCACCGCGTTCTTGTTCACGGTGATGTTGGATGCCCCCAACCAGGCGTCCACATCCTTGCCGGTGAGACCGGCCTCGATAAAGCTGACCAGGAACAGATGGTCGTCCGTACCCTTGGAGACCACGTCATAGCCGCGCTGCATAAACACCTTGGCCATGGCCCTGGCATTCACCAGCACCTGACCCTGGTATTCTTTAAACTCTGGCTCCATCGCCTCTTTAAAGGCCACCGCCTTGGCCGCGATCACATGCATCAGCGGTCCACCCTGGGTGCCCGGGAACACCAAAGAGTTCAACTTCTTGTGGACCTCTTCGTTCTCCTTGGCCAGGATAAGGCCACCGCGGGGGCCGCGCAGGGTCTTGTGGGTAGTGGTGGTGGTCACATCGGCGATATTCACCGGGCTTGGATAGTGACCGGCGGCAATCAGACCGGCTACGTGGGCCATATCCACAAACAGGTAGGCGCCAACCTCATCTGCGATCTTGCGGAAACGCGCCCAATCCACCACGCGGGAATAGGCGGAGAAACCGGCCACGATCATCTTTGGCTTATGCTCACGGGCCAGACGCTCCACCTCTTCGTAGTCGATCTCACCGGTCTCTGGGTTCAGGCCATATTGCACGGCGTTGTAGATCTTGCCGGAGAAGTTGGGCTTGGCGCCGTGGGTCAGATGGCCGCCGTGGGCCAGGCTCATACCCAGCACGGTATCGCCCGGCTCACACAGTGCCATGTAGACCGCGGCGTTGGCCTGGGAACCGGAGTGAGGCTGCACATTGGCATAGGCAGCGCCAAACAGTTGCTTGGCCCGGTCGATGGCGAGCTGTTCCGCCACATCCACGTGCTCACAACCGCCGTAATAGCGTTTACCTGGATACCCTTCCGCGTATTTATTGGTCAGGACAGAGCCCTGGGCCTGCATCACCCGTGGGCTGGTGTAGTTTTCCGAGGCAATCAGTTCGATGTGCTCTTCCTGTCTCTTCTCTTCGGCCTGGATGGCAGCCCAAAGCTCATCGTCGTAACCTGCAATCTGCATCTCTTTGCTGAACATAAAACCCTTCTCCGGCGGGAAAAATGGGGTATTTTAACAGCCAGATGCCGCCCCGTCTGCAATCATGTACCTCAAATCCACAAGCATTATTTATTCTTTGACAGGGGCATAAAGTTGCTTGTTGTAGGTCATGGTCCCCCACAGCGGATAGGCAATGGCCTCTCTGGCCAGATCCTGATCGAGCGCTTCGCTGCTCTGTTTATCGGTCGCCATATCGTAATGAAATTGCACCGGGTCTTTGTTCGGTTGCAGTACAACCACATCATCACCCCGCATAAGGGCTTGATTCTGATCGAACTGCATGATGGCTCGACCGATAAAATCATCTGGTAGCCTGGTCAGATCAAAACCGATCATGGGATGCTGCGCCTCTATCCCCATCAGCGACAACAGGGTCGGGGCCATATCTATCTGACTTACGATGCGCCGGTCATTTTTAGGCTTGATTCCATCTCCCAGGATCAGGCCGGTGATACGAAAGTTGGCGATCG
>JBNKSV010000026.1:0-30165 GCA_050297535.1 Sedimenticolaceae bacterium | reverse complement strand
GGGTTGGGGTGAGGGGGAAAAGTTCGTCTTTATGCCTCAATCAAAACTTTTTGCAAAAAACTGGATATGTCTTACGGCTCTAATAATTATGTTGTTCTTCCTTATTCCTCCGGTCCATGGAAGTGAGACCACGCCAAGGATGGCCCCTATGGATATCGGACAGGTACAGCGTGGCAGTCTGCTCCTGCAGCTGGCCAGCGGTGGGGTGAGTGTGGATGCCCCCATGCTGAAGACCGATGTAAAGATGGATATCAGCGGCATGCTGGCGCGGGTTTCGGTGCATCAACGGTTCAAAAATATCGGCAGCGCATGGGCAGAGGGGGTCTATGTGTTCCCTCTGCCCGAGGAGGCCGCGGTGGATCGTATGCGTCTGCGTATCGGTGAGCGTGTAATTGAGGGCGAGATCAAGGAGAAGGCGGAGGCGCGCCGCGTCTACGAACAGGCCAAACGAGAGGGAAAGAAGGCCAGCCTGTTGCGGCAGGAACGTCCCAATATCTTTACCACCAAGGTGGCCAATATCGGTCCGGGTGAAGAGGTGGTGGTGGAGATCGAATATCAACAGAGTCTGCGCTACGATCAGGGTGCCTTCGCCATTCGTTTCCCGTTGGTGGTCGCTCCCAGATATATTCCTGGGATGCCACTGGGGACCGGGGATGATGTTGTCGGTTTTCAGTCTAGCGGTTGGGCCAAGGATACCGATCAGGTACCAGATGCATCCAAGATAACTCCGCCCGTGGTTGATCCGTCTGCGGGCAAGATCAACCCGGTCTCCATTGTGGTGAACCTGAACGCTGGTTTTCCACTGGAGCGGGTCAACAGCAGCTATCACCAGATGGATAGCAGTGAGGACAAGCATGGGGTGCGGCATCTGAAATTGCACGACGGCAATGTCCCGGCGGATCGTGATTTCGAACTTACCTGGGTTCCGGCATCCGGCAAGGCCCCACAGGCCGCCATGTTCAAGCAAAACTGGTCTGGTGCGGACTATGCCATGATCATGCTGATGCCACCCTCCAAGGTGTTTGCGGCACGCATACCGCGTGAGGTGGTGTATGTGATCGACACCTCCGGATCCATGCATGGCGAGTCTATCGACCAGGCCCGCTCGGCCCTGCAACTGGCCTTACAAAAGCTAAGGCCGGAAGACCGCTTTAATGTGATTCAGTTCAATAACACCACCGATGCCCTGTTCAGCAGTTCTATCACAGCCAATCCCAGAAATGTTCAGATCGCCCAGGAGTATGTGGCTGGTCTGCAGGCAGATGGTGGCACCGAGATGATGTCGGCCTTGCAACTGGCATTGCGGGATGCCGCACCGGAAGGGATGCTGCGTCAGGTGATCTTTCTGACCGATGGCAGTGTCGGTAACGAGGAGCAGCTATTTACGACCATTCAACAGCAGCTCGGTGGCAGCAGGCTGTTTACCGTTGGGATAGGTTCTGCCCCTAACAGCTTCTTTATGACCAGGGCAGCCCAGTTCGGGCGTGGCACCTTCACCTACATCGGTAAGGTGGAAGAGGTGCAGCAGAAGATGGCGCAACTATTTTCCAAGCTGGAGTCGCCAGCCCTTACCGATATCAGCGTCAAGCTACCGGATAACAGCAAGGTGGAGATTTGGCCCCAGCGTATACCCGATCTCTATCTGGGTGAGCCGCTGGTGTTGGCCATGCGTATGGATCAGAAACTGACAGAGATAGAGCTGAACGGCACCATCGACGGTCAAGGCTGGAACCAGAAGATAAGGCTTGATGGCGGGTCAGATAACCAGGGTGTGCATCTGCTCTGGGCCAGACGCAAGATTGCTGAGCTGATGGACGAGTTGGCCCGCGGCAAGCCAGAGACAGAGATACGCAAGGCGGTGCTGGATGTGGCCCTGACCCACAAACTGGTCAGCAAATATACCAGCCTGGTGGCAGTGGATAAGACCCCGTCCAGACCGCAGAGCGAACCGTTGCAGAAGAAACCGATCCCGACCAATCTGCCGCATGGATGGAGTGCCAACAAGGTATTCGGCAGCATGCCGCAGACGGCCACACCGGCACAGCTGCACCTGCTGTTGGGTATGTTCGGACTCATGCTTGCATGGTTGATAAGAGGATATGAGTGGTTGTTACAACTATGGCAACGCAAAGGCGTGGAGGGCTAATGTTATGGAACTGTTTGACACAAGAAAACGCATCATCACCGCGCTATCCGTTAGCTCTTTGATGTTCGGTATCTGGCAGATTGCCGAGGGCGGCTATATAGAGGCCAAGGCGATGCTGGCTCAGTATCTGCTGCAACAGGCCTGGGCTGAGACCCTGAATGGCGAGAACCAAGCCAAACCCTGGCCATGGGCAGATACCTGGCCGGTGGCCAAGATGCAGGTGCATCGCCTCGGGGTGGAACGCATCATCCTGGCCGACGCCAGCGGGCGCAGCATGGCGTTCGGTCCCGGGCATGTATCCGGCACCAGTCAATTTGGGCAGGGCGGCAATACCGCCATCAGCGGTCATCGGGATACCCACTTCAAGTTTCTGCAACAATTGGTTCCTGGCGATCGGGTGGATTTTACTCTGCGGGACGGGAGTCAGCACAGTTATCTGATTACCGATTCATCGGTGCATGATAAGAAAGACACCTGGTTGTTGCAGGACTCAGGTGAAGAGTTGCTGACTATGATCACCTGCTATCCGTTCGAGGCCATAGTGCCTGGTGGCCCGTTGCGTTATGTGGTGCAGGCCAAGCCAGTGGTGTTCTAAGTGGTTGTTTGAATATCTGCCATCCCGCGACTTGGTCGCGGGATCAAGTCTAAATAGTTAGATGCGAATAACCGCAAGAGGGTACGACCTGGATCATGTTTATCGCACATTTGTATGTAAATAAGATATGTTAGAACGGTTTTTTCTTCTGTGGCCTTCTGATCTGCTGGATCATGTAAGCTTTGTATTCTGGTTGTTTTCATTCTTGCATGCGTGCTTGCTCACATATCAGTTGTCCAGAAATACTAAACTGCGCATTTGCCTTATATCGTTCTGTATCTTTATTGTTGTTCAGTTAGTTGTTTTTGCTGCGGAAATGCATCTTATGCTAAGGCCGGATTTTGACGATAGTGCAGGAGCTATGTTTGTGCCGACGCTTTTATTGTTACCATCTCTGTTGCTGGTTGCGCTTGTAAGCTTGTCTAGTTTGATTAGATTAATAATATTTCTAGCAATGAAATTCAAAAATTTCTACTAATGTAAAGATATCTTCTTATGGATTTCTAAAGTGAATAATGTGAAATTAATTATATTGTTGTTATTAGCGTTAATGGGAAATGCTGCATTGGCAGTTGAAATACCTTCCGGCCCACGGGCGGAAAAGGCGATAGCAAAGGTAGAACCGGATCTAAAAAGAGAGTTGGCTAAACTGGGCCTTAAGTATGGCGCGCCAATCTTTATTCGCATATTCAAAGACCCGGGTATCCTTGAGGTGTGGGTTGAGTCAGATGATGGCTCATATAAGATTTTCAAGGAATATGATATTTGTGCTTTCTCTGGAGTGCTCGGCCCGAAACAGAAAGAAGGAGATAATCAGAGCCCGGAAGGTTTTTACTTTGTTAGCGCAGACCGGCTTAATCCTTACAGCAGATTTCATCTCGCATTTAATCTGGGCTACCCCAATAAATATGACCGTTATTATGGTCGTACTGGTAGCGCACTGATGGTGCATGGTAACTGCGTATCAATTGGTTGCTATGCGATGACTGATTCGTATATCAACGAGATTTACGCCCTCGCCGTGGCTGCTATTAAGCATGGACAGCCTTTCTTCAGGGTTCACTCATTTCCTTTCAAAATGGAGCCGGAAACTCTTTCCAGGTATCGTTCAAATAGTTGGTATCCTTTTTGGCTTAATCTCAAAGAGGGCTATGATTATTTTACTGATTACAAAAGACCCCCAAACGTGGATGTCGTAAATGGAAAATATGTTTTCGGAAAGTAGTTAATGCATTTACGTTATTTAAGAAATAAGTAAATCAATAACAAAGGAGTCACGATGTTACCCAGGATTAGGCTGTTACCCGTTGTTGTATGCCTGCTGCCGTTTTTAGTGCATGCAGAGTCGGCAAATGAGATTAAGTACGTGGAACTGCAATCTCGAATAACCAAGATGCATATTAGTTATGTGGTAAATGAGGATTTTACGGTTGAGAAGGTCTCTGAGATTGAGGCTAAGGCATTAACTGATAAGGTCGCGAAAAATCTTAAAAAACGACGCTTTTCTCATAGCACCAGTGTGGAAAAGTTTGAGGTGCTGGAGGCATACACCAAGAAGGCGGATGGTTCGCGCATTGCTGTTCCGAAGGATAATTATCAGATAACTATAAACAAGGGTAAGGGCGATAACGGCGCTATATTTTCTGATCGCACCAGAGTCACCATAGTGTTTCCAGATCTGGAAAAGGATGATTCAGTGTATGTGAAGGCGCGGAATGTTGTGACGGAACCTATGTTCCCGGGGCAGTTCGCAGAATCGCAATATTTCTGGAGTCAGAGTGCCTACGATGATGTAAAGATCAGTTTTGATCTGCCGGAAGCCATCGTGTTTGAAAAGCGGGTGCGTGGCATGGAGGAAAAGACCAACATTGCCAATGGCCGCAAACTGATTGAATTGAGCTACCAAAACGCGAAGCCGGTGCAGAGCGACCGACAGGACTATAGTGTCTGGGATGAAAGCAAAGAGGCTGGCTATGCCTTGTCTACCATTAAAGATTACGCGGAGCTTGCCAGGATGTATGGTGAGCGCGCCCTGCCCAAGGCCGCACCTACGGATAGAATCAAAAAACTGGCGTCCGAAATTATCGGGGACGAAAAGGTAAAGAGAGAGCAGGCCAGATTGCTCTACGATTGGGTTGCCACCAATATATCTTACGCCGGGAACTGTATCGGTATCGGTGCCGTGGTGCCGCATGATACGGATTTTATTTTGGATAACAGAATGGGGGACTGCAAGGACCATGCGACCCTGCTGAATGCGTTCTATAACTCGGTGGGGATCAAAACCACTCAAGCACTCATTAATTCCGGTTCCAGTTACAACCTGCCTGAGGTGCCACTGATCAGTTCAGTCAACCATGTGATCAGTTATATCCCCGAGTGGGATATGTTTGTGGACTCTACCAATTCGTCCCTGCCTTTCGGGATATTGGATTTCTCCTTGTCGGATAAACCGGTGGTGTTGGTTGAGGGCTATAAGCCCAATCAGAGGACGCCAGCTACACAGGTTGGGGATAATCAGCAGGAAGTGGAGTCGACTATGCAGATTCATGCCGATGGCTCCATTACCGGCGATATTCAGGTGCATGCCAAGGGCAAGCCTGCGGTTGAGATGCGGCAGTCATGGCGTTATATCACCAAGGAGCAAGAAGAGGAGTGGTTAAAGCAGATATTTAGTTCGCAACATAATATTGGCTCGGCCAGCATACAGAAGGATGATCCGGCACCCTTGTTGCCTGAATATAAATATGCGCTCAAATTCACCAGGCCGGATTTTATCCTGCCGGAGGGTGTGGACGGATTTAATGTGTATCCTTTGGCCCCGACACCAATGGCGATCTACACCTTTCTCACCTATGCGAATGAAGATATCGAAGGTTACGACATAGCCTGCAGCAACGGGCATTCCGTCGAAAGGCTGGTCTATGAGTTGCCGGACGGACTTAAGATATTGGCCAAACCTGATGATATGGAGATAGATGAGAACCATCTATATTACAAGGCCAGCTATAAGTTGGATGGGAATAAACTACAGGTGTTCAGGGAGATGAATGATAAAACGCCCGGTAATGTGTGCTCTGCCGAGTTAATGAACCGGCAACGCCAGACCTTGATCAAGATCGCCAAGAATATGCAGGCCAAGGTTATTTATCAGCATTGATTTCGGGACTAGCCCAGGTTCCTTGTTGTGGGAACCTGGACACTGTTTGCTGCGTGGTCAGAGCGACACCAGTTCCATACCGCGATATTGTAGTCGGCTGCCATAAAGACGTAGTTGCTGCGATTAGTCCTGATCTTGACGTCGCCAAAAGGGTTGTTGAAAAACAAAAAACCCGGCGATATTAATCGGCCGGGTTTTGTTTGATAGAATGTAGCGGATCAGGCAGCTTGTTTTCGCCTTGACCAACCAGCGAGACCGAGCAGGCCTGAGCCGAAAAGCCAAACTGCTGCAGGCAGGGGAACCGCAGAGATATTTACGGTATAACCAAGGTCGATAAAAGATGCGAGGGTGGTATTGCTAGTGAATGTAGGCGCGTCCATCCAACCGGTCATGAGTTCATGCGCTCCAATAGATTCATCCCAGTGGCCGTTGGCGGTTCCTTCTTCACCGTCCAGTTCTACCGGAACGAATGCTGCGCCTGAGGCAAACTCTGCCTGGTAGGCGGCGAGGGCGGCTGCGCCAGTATACTTCCCGCTGTTATCTACATAGAGATCATTATCGGTCCAGAGGGTTCCGAAGCCTAATATGTGGGCAATTTCGTGCACTATTACATCGTACAGTGTGCCTGAGGATTCAAGTTCCAGTATATCGTAGCTATCATAAGCCATGATGCCGGAGTAAGTGAAAGTATATCCGCCCTCGGAGAATACGTAGTCTGGACCTCCATATCCAAGAGTGTTGCCAGAGGCATCTCCTGGGCCATCAATGTATTCGCTGGTTGCGGTGATACTGATTGCACTAATACCCGTGATGCCGGATTGGTAACCTGTTATTACGCTCTCCCAATAGCCCTCCGCCTGGTTGACTATGGCTTCTTGTGAGGATGTAAAGCCAGTCATATTAATGTCCAGGCTAAAAGCGGATGCGGACGAGAGTGTGAAGAAGTTTAGTGCAACGGCAAAAACTATATGTTTCCATGATCTGTTGCAGTGAAGTGGCATGGTATGCTCCGTAGTGTGCTAATTCCATAACATTAAATATATACAACTCCGTGCGCCACCACCACTCGCATGACATCTATTGTCAGGCAGTACATCCTGTCATTATGTGGTTCCCCGCTTGTTGTATGCTTATGGGCAACCACTAACTAAACTTGTCCGGTTGCCACATTCTTTCACCCCGGCATTCTAGTAGCCTTTGGGGTTTCAAGCAACTTCATATCTATAAATATGCCAAAATCAGAATTAGGTTAATTATGTTTTTGCGCGGTACGTCAGGTAGAGGCTATGACATAGTATCCTTTAGTTTGAACTAATATTGTTAGTGGGGTAGGTAATTGGGGGCGCTTTGATTACTCGTGCTCTTGCTGTCTAACATGATCAATAGCTTCTTTGTAGGATAACCGTCAGCCGCCAGCCCCAATCTCTTCTGTTCCGCACGCACGCTGGCGCGGGTGTTGGCGCCGATTACGCCATCTATCTTACCAACATCATATCCCTTGGACTTGAGAATACTCTGTAGCTGTTTGGTTTCTTCCAGACTTAAGGTGTCTACGGTAGCGCGCCCTTTGCTGACTGGTGGAGCGCCATTCAGGCGGGTAGCTAGGTAGGCGGCCGTGGTGGCGTAGACCAGGGATTTGTTCCACTCGGTGTAGATGCGGAAGTTTTGGTAGGCCAGGAAGGCTGGTCCGTCTTTACCCATCGGCAGCAATAGTGATGCCTCCAGTCCGTCTGCAGGCAGGGCCCCATTGGGTCTGCGTACCCCCCATTGCGCCCAGGTACTGCGCGGTAGCATCGTTTCTAAATTCGCTTGTTCCCAGTCCAGATTGGATGGGACCATGACCTCTTCCAGCCAGGGCTCCCCTTTGCGCCAGCCATAGTGGGCCAGGTGTTTGGCGGTAGAGGCCAAAACATCCGGCTTGCTGCTAAGGAGATTGATGCGACCGTCGCCATCTGCATCCAGGCCTTGATTTATATAATCTGTAGGGAGGAACTGGGTTTGCCCCAACTCTCCGGCCCAGGCGCCTTTCATCTCTTCTCTGCTCAGATAACCAAGGTCCAGGATCTTCAGGGCAGAAAACAGTTGTGGACGGAACAGGTCGGGGCGACGGCAATCGTGGGCCAGGGTCGCCAGGGAACGCAGGGTGTCGAAGTCGCCGGTGTTGGCGCCAAAGTCTGTTTCCAGGGCCCAGAAGGCGGTGATGACGGCTGCCGGAACCCCGTATTCCTGTTCCAGCTTTCTGAACAGTTCGGCGTACTGCTGCATGTAATTCTTACCGTGGGATATGCGGTAGTTGTTGGCCATGCGTCCGGCAAAGGTCAGGAAGGTTTGGGCGAAAACACCCTGTTTGCGGTCCATGGCTATGACCTTGGGGTCATAGGTCAGTCCGTCAAGCATATAGATAGTTTCCGCTGATATGCCTTCCATAGCTGCGTCCAGTTTGACTTCGTTAAGCCATGCGGAAAACGCTTGCTTGTTGCAGCCGTCGGCGAAAGCGGTTGTGATGCCTAACAGAACGATGGCGGCCGATAGATATATCTTAGTTAGGTGATTCATTCTTTTTCCTTGAGTATCAATTGGTTTTCCCGTGGGGGATAGGGCGGCCTGATTCATCCAGGGTTACGAAGACCAGAGATTCCACTTTAATGATTACATCCTGAGTCAGTTTGTTGCGCACCTCGCAACGCAAAGTGACCGAAGTGCGTCCGAACTTGACCAGGGCGATGCCGATCTCAACTATATCCCCCTGGCGTGCGGAGCTGACAAAATTGATCTCAGACATGAATTTGGTAACCACTCGCTTGCTGTCCAGCAGGGAGATTGTGAATATGGTGGCCTCTTCGTCTATCCAGCGCAGCAGACTGCCGCCAAACAGGGTCTCGTTTGGGTTCAGGTCCTCTGGTTTTACCCACTTGCGGGTAAAAAATCTCATGGTTTCCGGCATGGCTTTCCCATAGTTAGTATATATAAGTTGATACTAAGATTATCCCAGAAGGGCGATAAATTGAAATACCATGTAATATCAGACGTGTTGTGGCGGTAATGGGGGTTGGCTATGGACGATGTTAATAACAAGATTCCGGTTGGTATCAGCAGCTGCCTGCTGGGAGATGAAGTAAGGTATGACGGCGGACATAAATATAACCCAGCGATCATTGAAGACCTGGGAGAGTACTTTAGATTTATACCCTTCTGCCCAGAAGTAGATATTGGTTTGGGTATACCTAGGGAGCCCATTCATCTGGTGCTTGTCGGGGATGAAATCAGGTGTGTTGGCACTGAGACCGGCACCATGGATGTGACAGAGCGGTTGATTGATTGCGCTGATGGGCAACGCCCCTGGCAGCGCGGGATATTCGGTTATATCCTGAAACAAAATTCACCCAGCTGTGGTGTGCGGCAGGTCAAACTTCTCCGGGATAGTGAAATTGAGCGGATCGGAGTGGGTATCTATGCCAACAGGTTGATGCAGAACTTCCCCGATATGCCTGTGGCAGAGGAGGTCGACTTGGAGGATCGCGTGCTAAGAGACGGATTTGTCCAGAAGGTATGTGATTATCGCTATTGGTGTAAACTTGATAGTCACTAGTTATCGCACCGTTACAGAGTGACTATACATATTACGGGTAGTTATCGTCATTAGGAGAGCAGATGGAAGTAGAATTACTGGAGATTCGGGATTTTCTCGCTTCTCATCATCCGTTTGATCAACTCCCGGTTGATGCCTTGAAGGGGGTCCTGGCAGACATACAAATCCGGTATATGCGCCGTGATAGTAGCATCAAGAACAATACAGCCCTTTTGGGTTATCTCTACCTGATTCGCACCGGTGCTATGGAGCTACGCAACCAGGACGGTGAGTTGCTGGCTCGTCTAGCCGAGGGTGATATGTTCGGTTATCGTGCCTGCCAGCGCGAGGGACAAGAAGATATCTACGGCGTAATGATCGAAGACTCTCTGGTATATCAATTTCCCCGAGCTACAGTGGATGCCTTATGTAAAGAGCATCCGCAGCTGGACTACTTTCTAAACCCGGTGGGCAGAGAACGCCTGCGGGACGCCATAACTTATGGTGAAGACTATACCAAATCGCAACTGAGCATGATGACTACCCGGGTGCGGGATCTGATTAAAAGAAGGCCTGTGACCATGCCTCCCACTGCGACCATCAGGGAGACTGCCATGCTGATGAGCAAGGAACGGGTCTCATCTGTCCTGATAACGGAGAACGATGAGCTTAGGGGTATTGTTACAGACCGCGATATGCGCAACCGCGTGGTTGCCAAGGGTTTAGATTCCGATCTGCCCATAACTGAGATCATGAGCAGAGAGACCAGTACGATAGGTCTTGATGAGTACACCTTTGAAGCTCAACTCAAGATGGCGCGGCAAAATATCCATCATCTCCCGGTGATGGATGGTGACAAGGTGGCCGGGATGTTTACCGCCACTGATCTGGCCAAGCACCACACAACCTCTGCTGTGTATCTGGTGAGTGATATCTATAAGCAGCACGATATTGGGGCTATCCGCGATATCAGTTCAAGGGTTCCCGACCTGTTGGTCAATCTGGTGGCTGCCGATGTCACTGCGGAAAGCGCTGGTCATGTTATCGCCTCTGTGGTGGATGCGATCACCGGCCGTCTGCTTAAACTGGCTGAGAATAAATTGGGTCCACCTCCGGTGGCATATGCCTGGCTTGCCGCCGGTTCTCAAGCCCGAAACGAACTTACGGCGAAATCAGATCAGGATAACTGCATGTTGCTGGATGATGAGTATGATCCAAAACAGCATGGGGACTACTTCAAACGGCTGGCGGAATTCGTTTGTTCCGGTCTGAATGAATGCTGTCATTTTTATCGCCAGGGAGAGATGGTGTCTGATGTTGAACAATGGCGGCAGCCGGTTAGCGTATGGAAGGACTACTATACGAAATGGATAGACTGCCTGGATCCCAAGACCATACAGCTAACCAGTGTATTTTTCGATCTGCGCTGTATCTATGGAGAACAAACGTTGTTTCTTGATCTAAGCAGACATATGCTGGATAGGAGTTGCGGCAGTAGGGAGTTTTTAACCTACATGGCTGGGAACGCCCTTGCCAACAAGCCACCTTTGGGATTTTTTCGGAATTTCGTGCTGATTCAGGGAGGCGAGCATGATAGTACCTTTGATCTTAAACATACTGGCGCGGTGCCCATAGTCGATATGGTCAGGGTCCATGCCTTGGCCTCAGGTATTAGCGTTGCGAATACTCAGGATCGTATCAAGGCGATTGCTGACGCAGGGGTGATTTCACGAGATGTTGCACGCGATCTGCGGGACACGTTTGAGTTCCTGAGCTCTCTGCGGATAAGACACCAAGCAAGGCAGATCAAGGATGGCAGGGCGGCAAATAATTTCATCTCTCCAGAGAGACTTTCGAACTTTGAGAGGAACCACCTCAAAGATGCCTTTTCCGTTATCAGAACCATGCAGGCGGCCTTCATCCAAAGATATAAAAACTAGCTGGCGTCTATAATGACTCTGTTCCGCCCTGCGTCCTTGGCGGCGTACAACGCCTTGTCGGCACGGCTGAACCATTTGTCGATATCTTCATTATTAGGATGTAGTAGTGCGCCACCGATCGAGGTAGTGATGGGATGGTTATCGGGATCGTTAAGATTTTTTTCTACAGTGGAGCGTAGCTTCTCGGCTAATGACATCATTCCTTCATGGTTTTTTTGTAGCGCGAGTATGAGGAACTCTTCGCCGCCGAAGCGAAAAACGCGATCATTCTTACGAACGGTATTTTCCAGGAGCTTGGCGAAGGAAATCAGAATTTGGTCGCCAACCTTGTGGCCGTAGTTATCATTGACCTGCTTGAAATGATCTAAATCGAGCAAGAGGATACCGCAGATAGATTGTTCACGCGCGAAGGCCTGATGCGCGCGTTCCAATTCGTCCAACATGGTGCGGCGATTGTATATTCCGGTCAATTCATCGCGTGACGCCAATGTCTCCAGTTGTTCCCTTTGCATAGCCGTCCGATAGGCAAATGCATAGCTAAGCAGGACGCAGACAATGGCTGTGACAAAATAGGAAGATGCAGTTTGCTCATCTACGATATCGGTCAGCATCAAGATGGCAATACTGAGCAGGGCTATCGCCATGGCGTGGCGGCGATCAACCAGAAAGAAACTGGCCACGATTGCGGGGTAGAGCCAGTATTCTGCAGCTACTCCCAATATGACTATGGCAATAAGCGCCATGGCGCCGATGAAGTAGGCAAGGAATATGCTTGGTCCGTGGGTGTCGCCGGATAACCAGGCCCACATGACGCTTCCTACGATTCCTATCTGGATCATTAGATCGGCAGCAAATGCAAACCATTGACCATCGATTGCACGAAAAACAGCGAATGGAGTAATCCCTAGCAAGGCAATTATGCCTAGCAGAGTGATAATGGCCAGTTGAAAGTCGTTGGCCAGACGGTATTTGATTGTCTCAAGATCCATGCTAAGACTATCGGTAGGATATTGAGAGTAAAGATTTATCCTTGATGGATATATCCAATAACAGCACTACCAATGACAATAAATCTACAATCGCCGGTTTAGCATAGATCCTGTTATTTGTATCCATCATGTCACTTGCTCGCTGCCGTTTCGGGGTTCTTAATTATTGTTCAGAGCAACATGTTCCCCTACTTTTATGCTGTTTTCAATCGCCACTGGTTCCATTTTCTGGATACAACAGAACATACAATTTGGATAGAGAGAAACAGGTAAGCTTCGAAAGAGTGTAAATTATCTTTATGAATCAACAGGATTAACAAGTATTGCCTGACAGCAGGAATGCTCTTGCCTGCAATATATGAAAAAATCAGACATTTTGGATGGTACCGGGGGTCGGACTCGAACCGACAAGGAGTTGCCTCCGGGGGATTTTGAATCCCCTGTGTCTACCAATTTCACCACCCCGGCATGGGTAGGAAGGGCACAAGTATAGCCATTTCCTTTATCTTGTAAACCTCTGATCACTTTTGCTTGCCATCAATGGCTGCTAAGATGCCGCCGCTATGCAACTGTCCGATTTTCATTACCATCTTCCCCAGGAACTGATTGCCCAGTATCCAACTGAGCGGCGTGGTGACAGCCGTCTGCTCTGTCTAAATGGCGATAGCGGTAAGGTAGCTGACCGTATGTTTGTTGATCTACCGGAGTTGCTACAAGCTGGTGATCTGCTGGTGTTCAACGATACCAAGGTGATCCCGGCCCGTATGTACGGCCAGAAGCAGACTGGAGGCAAGGTGGAGGTGCTGGTTGAGAGGCTGCTTGATGCTCATCGGGCTTTGGTACATCTAAGGTCCAGCAAGTCACCCAAGTCCGGGTCCAGGATCAGCGTAGGCGCTGCAGAATTGGAGGTGATAGGTAGGCAGGGCGATCTGTTTGAGCTCGTCTCCCATGATCAGGAGATGATGGATCTGATGGATGGACACGGGCATATGCCGCTTCCCCCATATATTCAGCGTGATGATGAAACAATGGATTTGGATCGTTACCAGACCGTCTACGCAGAGCGCCCAGGTGCGGTGGCGGCACCCACTGCAGGTCTGCACTTTGATCAAGATATGTTGCAGCGATTATTTGATATCGGTGTACAGGCTACCAAGGTTACCCTGCATGTGGGGGCTGGTACGTTTCAGCCGGTACGGGTGCAGAATTTGGATGAACACGAGATGCACAGCGAGCTGGTGAATGTGGGTCAGGATGTCTGTGCTGCGGTAGCGGCGACCCGCGAACGTGGTGGCCGGGTCGTGGCTGTTGGAACAACCAGTGTACGGAGTCTAGAAGCCGCCTCTGCCAATGGGAAATTGCAACCATTTAATGGTGATACCAAGATATTTATTCGTCCCGGCAGCAGATTTAATACGGTAGATGCCATGTTGACCAATTTTCATCTGCCGGAATCTACACTTTTGATGTTGGTGGCGGCGTTTGCCGGGTATGATCATGTCATGGAGGCATACAAGCACGCGGTGGAGCAGCGGTATCGCTTCTTTAGCTATGGGGATGCGATGTTTATAACCAAGAGGGCGTGATTGGGAATGCGGGAGTAGTTTTCTGTGGTACGTCCATGTGCAGCAAAGCTGCTTTTGCACATTTGACGTACTATATGGGCGTCGCTCACAACCAGATATCCCTATCTGTTCGCGACATTCGTACATCCATGTACATCAAAAAAAAGGCGCGGTAGAAGGACCGCGCCGAAAACCACTAAAGGAGGAAACTGAATCAATGTTAGGTTGATTCAGGATAGTAGAATTTTCTAATATACTAACTTGTCTGTCAACTCTTTTTTGATATTTGTTGGATTTAATGCAATTTAATACCTTAATAACAGATAATCTCTCTCGGCGCGGCCAGTTGGTGTTCGAGCGTGGAACCGTGGAAACCCCAGCGTTTATGCCGGTTGGGACCTATGGCACGGTCAAGGCCATGACCACGGAAGAGCTGCGGGAACTGGGCGCTGAGATTATCCTTGGTAACACCTTTCATCTGATGCTGCGTCCGGGCACGGATGTGATTTCCCAACATGGTGATCTGCACGATTTTACCCATTGGCAGGGTCCGATCCTTACCGATTCCGGTGGGTTTCAGGTGTTTAGCCTGGGAGATATGAGCGATGCACAAGGACGCGCAAGTGTCGCGGGAGGCAGGAAGCCGGGAGCGACCAAAATTACGGAGGAGGGGGTGTACTTCCGCTCACCCATAGACGGCAGCAAGATCTTCATGGGACCGGAGGAGTCCATGCAGGTGCAACGGGAATTGGGGTCGGATATCGTGATGATCTTCGATGAGTGTACGCCTTACCCGGCTACCGAGACTGAAGCGCGCACTTCTATGGAGCTGTCCTTACGTTGGGCACTGCGTAGCAAGCAGGCCCACGCTGATAATCCGGCGGCGTTGTTCGGCATTGTGCAGGGCGGTGTGTTCGAGCAGCTGCGTGGAGAGTCATTGCAAGGGCTGGTGGATATCGGCTTCGATGGTTATGCGGTTGGAGGCCTGTCTGTTGGTGAACCGTCGGAAGATCGCTGGCGGGTCCTGGACTATCTATCCACCAAATTGCCAACCGACAAGCCGCGTTATCTGATGGGGGTGGGTACGCCGGAGGATATCGTTGAGGCGGTGCGCCGCGGGATAGATATGTTCGACTGTGTCATGCCGACCCGCAATGCCCGTAATGGCCATCTGTTCACCCACACCGGGGTGGTACGCATCAGGAATGCCGCGCATCAATATGACACCGGTCCCCTTGATCCGATGTGCGATTGCTATACCTGTAAAAACTACAGCCGTGCCTACCTTAGGCATCTCTCCCGTTGCAACGAGATCCTAGGAGCACGGCTGAATACCATCCACAATCTGCATTACTATCAGACCCTGATGCGTAATATTCGGGGTGCTATAGAACAGCAGAGATTCGAACAGTTTGTGCAGGAGTTTTACGCCTTGCGTAAAAAATAGCGGGCGGTAAAAAAGCCCCGCCAGGAAGCGGGGCTTTGTTTGTTTGAACGGATCGTAAATCAGTTAGCTGCTTGCCAGCTGCCATCCGGTTGACGGCACGCCTTGCCGTAAACGGTCTCTGGTTGGCCGCCGATTACCGCTTGAGTGGTGTACTCGCGACAGGGACCGCTAGCAGTCTCATAGGTATTGGTTGGGGTTACCGTGTAGCTATTGCCTGTGTTGGGATTTGTCCAGCTATTTGGTCTGTTGTCAGCATAGTTCTCCAAGGTGCGTTGGGAACGCATCCTGTCCTGTTCGTCCATACGGGCGCCAATATTGCCCCCAATAACCGCGCCAGCAATCATACCGAGACCTGTTGCCCACCTTCTCCCGCTACCTTTACCAATCTGGTTGCCAACGACACCGCCAATCACCGCACCGGTTGCAATGCCTACATCACGATTCGGATTTTCAGTACACGCGAAAAGAAAGCTGGTAGACGCTAGCACCGCAATAATCTTAAGTTTCATTTTTATCTCCATGACGTCCAATCATTTTAGTTTATATATGGTTGTATAATGCACCCATTATTGACCATAAGGCTATGGAAATGTTCAAGTGCAAGCAGTGATTCTAGCTTAGCGCGCATGACTAGATAAAAACGTGAGTCTGTGCATAGTGTTAGGGCAGATCAACACTGCTCCCAAGGCAGGCCGTGATAACGCCAGCCACCGACACTACTGCGGTGGTGATTTTCATCCAACTCTCCTTCAAACCCTTCGCCCACATGGAACACCTTGGTGAATCCCTCTTGTAACAGGAGTTTCCCGGCCTCTAGCGAACGCTTGCCGCTACGACATATCAGGATTACCGGGGCACAGCCCTCATCCATGGAGCAAACCGCGCCACCCAGGACCAGTTTGCGTATGTCTGTGACAAAATGTGGATTGATGGTCCAGTCCGGTTCGTCGATCCACGGAACATGCACCGCTCCTACCGGGTGTCCTATAAATAGAAATTCCATGTTGGAACGGATATCCACCAAGATGGTTCTGGGATCGTCATGAATGAGTTTCATCGCCTGTTGCGGGGTAAGGTCAATCGTGCTTTTTTCACTCATTTTTCATCTCTCTCCTAAATTGCAGATACAGTTAATGATAGAATTCGTTGATTTTGTAGTTATTTTTTGATCGTATTACTCGAATACACCATAACTATAGAATAATTTCAGTCATACATAAAATAAATATATGAAATCAGAGCTACTTATCTTTGTGTTGAAGCTGGCGGCCAAAATGCCATTGGCGATGGCTCGTGGTTTCGGCTGGTTGCTTGGTTGGTTGCTTTATCTAATTCCCAATAAGCAACGGCGTATCCATGCCGTGAACATAGGTATCTGTTTTCCGGAGTTGTCGCGCCAGGAACAGGACAAATTGCTCCGGGATAGCCTAATCGAGAACCTTAAGACCATGCTTGAGCTGCCTGCGGTGTGGATGGGTGACCATTCCTCTTGGGTTGCAAAGTCATCACCTGGCGACGGCTTTTCCGGACTGCAGCAGGCCATGTCTGAGGGGAAGGGTGTGATTATGGCCGGGCCCCATCAGGGCAACTGGGAGGTGGCCTTCCTCTATCTATCTGCTCATTTCAATACCACCGCGCTCTATCGACCACCACGGATGCAGATATTGGATGAACCGATATATGCAGGGCGGCGTAAGGGGGGCGGGGACTTGGCTCCTGCCACGGTGCAGGGGGTTAAGAAATTAATCACTGCGCTAAAAAAGGGGGAAATGCTGTTTATTTTGACAGATCAAGCGCCCAAAGCGGCTGGAAAACAAGGCAATGTATTTGCGCCGTTTTTTGGCCGTCCAGCCCCTACCATGGTCCTGGTAAACAGTCTGGCGCGCAAGACCGGGGCGCCGGTATTCTTCTTCTATATGGAGAGGTTGCCGTCTGGAGGATATCGTATGAACTGTATGCCAGCGCCTGAAGGGGTGGGTGACAATGATGCCGAAGTAGCGGCTACAGCAATAAATCTGGGGTTGGAGGCATGTATCCGCCAGCTACCGGAGCAATATCTCTGGGGCTACAAAAGGTTTGAAAAGGGTCCTGATGGGGGGCGTTCCCCGTACTCATCCTCGAAATAGCCTGCTTTTTAAACCCAACTTCTTAATATTCAAGAGAATATAGCCATATTTCAGAATTAAAGTATTCTACGGTCCTGGCCGCTACCATGATATGAAATAGACGCCTTATCACCAGGGGAATTTGCCGATGGATCTAATACCCAGAAAAAGTGCCTGCATAGCGTTACTGCTGTTGCCGATGTGGGTCAATTCAGCTGAAGAAGTGATTTCCGAGGATGCCTCCGCGGATACCAGGGTGTTGATCGACGTATCCGGCAGTATGAAGCAGAACGATCCAAAGAACCTGCGGCAACCGGCCTTGCGGCTGTTGGTGGGGTTGCTACCCAAAGAGAGCCGGGCCGGGGTCTGGACCTTTGGTCAGTACGTGAATGAAGAGATACCCCTGGGCAAGGTGGACGAGGGGTGGAGAGAAAGGGCCCGCGCCGCTAGCAGCAAGATACACTCCCGCGGTCTGTATACGGATATAGAGGAGGCACTCAAGCGTTCTTCGGCGGATTGGAAACAGGCCGATAGTAAATATACCCGCCATATCATTATTCTTACCGATGGAATGGTGGATATCTCTAAGAGCAGTATGGTCAGCGCCAAATCCAGAAGACGCATTATCAGCGATATTCTGCCTAGGTTAGAAGAGCTTGGAGTTAAGGTGCATAGCATAGCCCTGTCCCAGAGTGCCGATCACCATTTGTTGAAAAAGATGTCCGGACTTACAGATGGCTGGTATGAGCAGGTGAATGATGCCGATCAGTTAAAACGCATATTTCTGCGTATCTTCGAAAAGGTCAGTAAGCCAGATACAGTACCCATTAGCAAAGAAAACAAGTTTAGAATCGACAAGAGCGTGAAAGAAGCGACGCTTCTGGTATTTCGCTCTGCTGACGACAAGCCCACCCAGATAAAGACCCCAAGCGGTAGCAGCTTTAGCTCTGAAGATACCCCGAAGGGTGTAAGTTGGCACCGTGATGATGGTTACGACTTGATGACCATAACTAAGCCTGAGGCGGGTGAGTGGCAGATCCTGGCGGACGTGGATCCGGACAACAGGGTCATCGTCGTTACCGACCTCAAGATGGTCGCCAGTTCATTGCCCAACCGGGTGCTGCAGGGTGAGTTGAATTCGGTCAAGATCATGTTCACCGATCAGGGCAAGAAGATTACCGACAAAGAGCTTTTGGATCTGGTTCATGTCGACTATGTGCATACAGACGACAAGGGTGTGAGTGAACCACGTCCGGTCTTTGATAATGGCAAAGATGGAGATGGACAGGCCAATGACGGGGTATTTACCTTTACCTTCGGCAAGAATATTGGCAAGGGACAGGTAGAGGTGGTTCTGACGGCGGAAGGCAAAACCTTTGTGCGAGAGAAACGCTATACCCTGGAATCGGTGCCGGCAGTAACCGTTGACACCCTGGAGGGAGAGCGCGGAGGAAAGAGCGGCATTATGGCGACGGTGATACCAGAGCCAAATTTAGTTGTTGGGCAGTCGTTAGGGGTTGAGGCCCAACTTACACCCAAAGATGGCGATCCAGTCACAGTTATGTTTCTTCCTGGTCAGGATGGTATGTCCCAGGAGTCATGGATAGACCGTACAGAACTTATCGGCACATGGAATTTGGATATAAGCATCAAGGCGTCCAGTGTCACCGGAAACAAACTGGAGATGGATTTGGAATCTATCCCGATAGAAGGAACGCAGGCCTCTGTTGCGCCAGAGCCGGTTAAGGAAGAACCAAAGCAGGAACTGGCTGCCGCGCCGGAAGAGACACCGGAGCCAGCAGTACAACCTGAGCCCGAAACAAAGCCAGAGCCGGAGGTGGTTGCTGAACAGGAAGAAGATGACGGCTATGGCAATGTCATTCTATTCGTCCTGTTGAATATTCTGGTAATAGGCATAGGCGGCGGTGCCTACTGGTATTTCCGCAAACGCAGCGGATCAATCTTCAGTGAACTGTCCGGTGAAGAGGATATAGAGGAAGAGATGGAGGAGCTAGAGGCAGACGTAGCGGTGGAAGCAGAAGTGGACGCAGAAGCAGAAGCAGAACAAGATCCACCTGTTGAGGCAGAAGATAGTGAGGAGCCGGAAGAGGATAAGATTGAACCAGATAGGGACATGGACGACCTGTCTGATCTCGATCCAAAAGAAGATGAAACCAAATAAGAAGATGTCGAACTGATCAAAGGAGAAGCGATGTGGTGACAATTAGCTCTTTTTGGTTCATGGTTTTGATTGAGCTGCTTATCGCTACGGCACTGGTGTCGGTGTTGTTTATTGTGTTCAGTATTATGCGTAGGTTGCGTGACCGTAAGGCCGCCACGCAGATCATTCATAAAGTGATGGAAGACGAGGCGCGCAGGGCCGCGGAGACCAAAAAGATAATGTTGCATAAGTTTGGTTTTGAGGATGTAGATGCCGAAAAGATAGCCGTTAAGATCAGCCATAACGAAAGGGGTTTCTATCAGACTGTTATCAATATGTATCTACGGCGTGATGCGGGGGAATTGGAAAAATTAAACATCGCCTTTGAAGGGACGGTTGATACCTATAGAACACTTGAGCCGCCGGGCGGGCCGACTTCAGGTAAACCTGCAAATGAGTCAAAAGAGTTGCGGTTACTGAAAGAGGAGAACAAGCGGCTCTCGGAAGAGATAAGTGTGACCATGCAGACCATGGGGCGCATGTTGAGTGAATACTCCGCCATGTTCGCAAAGAAGGCGGAGGAAAAGGTTGAAGTAGAAACTAGTAGTAATGGTGCGCGGGAAGCAGAGCATGTTACTGATAGCGATACCGTTCAGGAACAGGATGCCGTAAATACGGATAAAGAAATCTTTATGGAAGAAAGCAACATGGTTGAAGAGATGGATGATCTGTCAGATCTCGATGCCGATGAGAACAAAGACCTGAAGGAGATTGAAGCTCCGGATAATCCTGATGAGTTACTTGGGTAGTCAAGTAACGGGGTTTGGTTTCGTCGCGTGATATCGCCGTTTTCCAAGTAGTAGAAATATTTTCCAGCCCTCAACGTCGTGAGGGCGGTATTTTTCTGTTGACATTTAAATGAGAATGATTATCATTAGTAACCATAGCTGTTTAGGAGATCGGTATATGCGTTGTCAAATAGATGCCTGGTTGGAAAGGAAAGACCCTCTAATTAGGGTGATTGATGCGGATACGGGGTGGGAGATCATGCATCTAGACGCAGAGCAGGTTAATGCACTGATGGAGTCTGGAGATATATGCCCAAGCGACCTGGAAGATGATGTTATCTCCCGTAAGGCATTAGCTTCGTTGATAGAGGAGCAGGCGGCATGACCGTTAGATTTATAACCTGAAATGGAGTATCGAAATGAAAGAGAAGAGAAATAGAGGCGTGTTTTTCGGTTTTGCGCCGCAGGTAATTGCCACCGGAATTGTCGTATATATCGGCATGTTTGCGGTTCGGATGTAAACTCGGTTTGGATATTAAATAATGTCAACAGATGATGTGCATACGAAAAATATTCACTGTCACCGCAAGCGGCAAGGATCATCCGTGACCATAGATAGCCGCAAGTTGTTGGAAGGCCAGCAGCTGGTGATTATCAAACATAGAGACGAGAATTATTATCTGCGTGTGACAAGTCAGGACAAGTTGATTCTGACTAAGTAAGTTTTCAGTGAACAGGCCATTTCAGGCCGATATTCAAGGGCAAGCCAGCCTCCAGCCAGCCAGCTCCAATTTATTAAGCCTATGCGTCCGTTTGGACGCGGCAGTTATTGGGGAGGTTATCTATGAGGCAAAATAATCTAGTACTAAATCGTATAGTCGCTGTAGCAGTAATCATGGTGATGAATTGGCATGGGCCTACCTTTGCTAGCGACACCATTGATGAGCGTGTGGCCAGCATGGAGCAGCGCATGCAGAAGTTAGAACAACGACTTCGTAAACAAGACCTGGAACTGCAAGTTAAGGAACGCCAAATTGCAGAACTGAAAGAGCGCCGAGCTGGAAATGGCGAGTACGGCGGAAGCGGATGGTTTAAAAATGTTACTCTCAGTGGCGCTGTGGAGGTAGAGGCGTTCAGTTCCGATAATGATGGCTTCAGCGGTGATGACGCCAGTGATATCAATGTGGCTACCGCGGAGTTGGGGATCGAGGTTTTCGTCAACGATTGGACCAGCGCCAATCTGGTGCTGCTATGGGAAGAGGAAGATGGTGGCAGCAACGACTTAACGGTAGATGAGGCCATCATCACCTTTGCGAATCTGCAGAAAACACCTTTCCATTTTATGGCTGGTCGTACCGCAGCGCCTTTCGGACGCTTCGAGACCAATATGATCTCAGATCCTTTTACCCTGGACCTTGGTGAAACCAAAGAAACCATGGCCCTGGTTGGGGTGGAGGCAAATGGCTTCTACGCCAGCATCTATGGCTTCAACGGGGATCTCGATGATGGTGGCGATAATGTGATCGACAACGGCGGTTTGGATTTGGGCTTTGCATGGGAGGGCGAAGAAAAGAGTGTCGATTTCGGCATTGGTTACATCAATGATATCGGCGATTCCGATGGTATCTCGGACGTGGTCGCCGACAATCTGCCTGGCGGCATTGACTACCAACGCAATATCCCAGGGTATGCAGCGCATGCCATGTTTTCTGCTGGGCGTTTCAATATGGTTGGTGAGTATGTCACTGCTGCCAGGGAGTTTGATGTAGGCAACGAGTTGGCATTTAACGGTAGCGGAGCGGAACCATCGGCGTGGAATCTGGAGGTTGGGGTTGGATTTGATATCGCAGGTCACGCAAGCAATGCCGCCATTGGATATCAGAGAACCAAAGAGGCCCTGGGGTTGGGGTTGCCTGAGAAACGTGTCTCCGCGGTGTTATCAATAGCGTTGTTAGAGAACACCGCTTTCAGTCTGGAATGGGCGCACGACGAAGACTATGGCGCTGGTGATGTGGATGCCGTCTCCGGTACCGCTGGAACCGGCGATGATTCTGACATCATTACGGCACAGTTAGCGATTGAATTTTAGGCATTAACAACGGGGAGCAAATGATGAATAGCGGCAATATTAGCGATGCGGATTTTGGAGGTCTGAGTGATATGAAGGTGGGCGCAAGTGCTGTGGTGGGTGGTTTTGTCAAAGGAGCCAAAGGGTATCGCCACAAACTTCTGGCCATGGGGCTGACGCCAGGTACCAGCATTCGTCTTACGCGGGTAGCGCCTATGGGCGACCCGGTGGAGATTGAGGTGCGTGGCTTTAATATGAGTCTACGCAGAGACGAGGCCGCTGCCCTGCTGGTGAGATTGAGTTGAGGAGTAAAAGGATGCAAGAAAACATAATTACTATCGGCCTGGTCGGTAACCCCAACAGCGGCAAAACCAGCCTGTTCAATGCACTTACTGGCGCTAGGCAGAAGGTGGGGAATTGGCCGGGTGTAACCGTTGAGCGCAAGAGTGGGCGCTATCGCCATAATGGACAAGAGGTGGAGGTGGTGGACCTGCCTGGGGTCTACTCTTTAGACGCTATAGCGGCCACATCTTCTCTGGATGAAAAGATAGCACATGACTATGTACTGTCTTGCGCTGCAGATATTGTCGTCAACATAATCGACGCATCCAATCTGGAACGCAACCTCTATCTTACCTCCCAGTTATTGGAGATGCAGGTGCCAATGATTGTAGTGCTGAACATGATGGATGCCCTGAACGAAAAGGGTGTCCAGATAGATGTAGATGTTTTGTCTGAACAACTCGGTTGTCCAGTGCTTCCTGTGGTGGCAAATCGTAGCGAGGGTGTGGATGATTTGCGGCAGGCGATAGATTCAGGCTCTGTTGCTATAGGTATCTCCGATGTTGGTGTCAGCTATCCTGGTCCTGTGAATACTGCGGTTACGGCTTTAGCCCAGTTGGTGGAAGAGCGTATGGGTAGTGATCTTAACACCAACTGGTTGGCGCTTAAATTGCTGGAGGAGGATGAAGCAGCACAGAAGAGTTGCGGTGCGGTCTGTGTAGAGACAGCTGCAACCTTGAGATCTGCGATCGAAGAAGAGTTGACAGAAGAGATGGATATCATTGCCGCCGATGCCCGTTACCGCTTTATAGAAGGTGTGGTCGGGGCTGCTGCACGGCGGCGTGACCGTATCTCCGCCAGCCTCTCGGAACGTATCGATCGGATAGTCCTGAACCGGGTGCTGGGGATACCGATTTTTCTGCTCATGATCTACATGATGTTTATGTTTACCATCAATATAGGTGGGGCCTTTATCGACTTCTTCGATATCTTCGCTGGGACCATTTTTGTTGACGGTCTGGGCGAACTCCTCTCATATGTTGGCGCACCTGAATGGTTTCGGGTCTTATTGGCTAATGGCCTGGGTGGGGGCATCCAGACGGTTGCTACTTTTATCCCCATCATTGGTTTCTTGTTTATATTCCTCTCTTTTCTTGAAGACTCTGGATATATGGCGCGCGCCGCCTTTGTTATGGATCGTTTCATGCAGGCCATCGGGTTGCCGGGAAAATCCTTTGTGCCGTTGATTGTTGGTTTCGGATGCAACGTTCCAGCGGTGATGGCTACACGCACCTTGGAGTCACGTCGTGACCGGCTTATGACTATGGCTATGGCGCCCTTTATGTCCTGCGGTGCGCGGCTACCGGTCTATGCGCTGTTTGCCGCTGCATTCTTTCCCAGCAATGGCCAGAATCTGGTATTCCTGCTCTATTTCGTAGGCATTGCCATTGCGGTACTCACCGGGTTGGCGCTAAAGCATACCTTGTTGCCGGGGGATGGTAGTCCTTTTGTAATGGAGCTGCCTTCCTATCACATGCCAACTATGCGGGGCGTGCTTATCCACAGTTGGGGGCGTTTGCGTAGTTTTATCTTCAAGGCGGGTAAGATCATCGTGCCAATGGTGTTGTTGCTCAACGTCCTTAACTCTATGGGGACAGACGGTAGCTTTGGTAACGAGGATGGTAAGAACTCTGTGCTTTCGTCTATCGGCCGTTCCATAACCCCTGTCTTTTCTCCTATCGGCATGAGCGAGGAGAACTGGCCGGCAGCAGTGGGTATTTTTACCGGTGTGCTGGCCAAGGAGGCGGTGGTAGGTACTTTGGATGCCCTCTATTCCCAGGTCGCTATGGAGGCCGGAGAATCTGCAGAAGAAGAGGTATTCAGTTTTTGGGGTGGAATGGCAGCGGCAATCGCCAGTATTCCGGATAATCTGTCCGGAGTGGGTGACACGATACTTGATCCTCTGGGTCTGAATGTGGGGGATTTGAGTAGTGTTGAGATTGCGGCTGAGGAGCAGGAGGTGGATACGGGCACCTTTGGGTCTATGGTGCTTCTGTTTGGAGGAACGGCCGCGGCCTTTGCATATCTGCTGCTGATTTTGCTCTATTTTCCATGCGTGGCGGTCATGGGTGCGGTTTACCGGGAGGCGGGCGCACGCTGGACCATGTTTATTTCACTTTGGAGCACTGGGGTTGGGTATGGCGCTGCTGTGTTGTTTTATCAGCTCGCTACCTTTGTGGTTCATCCGGTTCAATCTTTGGTTTGGGTCGGCATAGTGTCTGGCTTTCTGGTTTTGTCTTTAGTTGCGATGAGAAAAATGGGCCATCAGGAAGAGTTGCTTAGGGAACCTGTTGCAGAAGCTGCCTAATTGGTGAGGACATGGAGGGGTGAGTGCCGACGGAGTATTCATCCCTGCGTGTTGTTAGGAGATATATTATGACTGTGAGTGATGTTAAAGGTTATCTGCAACAGTGTGGCCAGGCGCCACTGTTGGATATAGCCAACCATTTTGGGACGCAACCTGAAGTGGTATTGGGGATGCTGGAGCATTGGCAGCGCAAAGGGAAGGTTAGGAGGCTTCAGGCGCGTAAATGCAGTGGTTGCACTGCATGTGGCTGTACCGCACTAGAGCTGTTTAGCTGGGTTAATTAATAAGACTTTTAGTGTTAATCGACGATTACTTTGGTCGAGCCTTGTTCCCCCCAGTTATCTACCCAGGTTAGTTTGATAGTTTTACCTTTGCTTCCACCCCTGAATGTGAAGCCGATAAAAGGGTCTTGCGCAACATAGCCTCCGCATAAGGCGGACATGATCTCATGTCCATCCATGCTAAAGGTTATCTCCTGAATAAAATGCGGGCGACTATCACCATCGTTCTGGGTTGCCAGATCGCTATAGCCGATCATTGGATGGGTGATTATGGCCCTGACCTTGGTATAGCCCTTGGTGTGTTTGGCTCTAATTACTATTGGGTTATTTGTCATGTCTGTATTACATCTATCCGGTTTAACCGCAACCGCATCCGGAGAAATCCACCTCTGTTGTTTCGGCAAAGAGGCGGTCGCCAGATTTTAGTATGGTTATGATCTCTCCTTTGCTTTCCATATTTATTCTGGTCTTGAGTGATGCTGCGTCCTTGTTGTGAAATCTGAAGGTTGCCGCCAATGGTGTTTTGTTGGTGCTGGCCAATATGGTTATGGATTCAACATCTGCCAATCTGGTGGTGATACTGATGGTTACCTGAGTTCCACCGTCGTCCATGTGGGGGCGTGCCTGAATCTTGGTTAGCCAGCGTTTGTTTATGGTTTCGTTTGTTTCGTATAACGCCGTTAGTGCGTCAGGTATGCTGGTGGCGTCAAAGGCGGATTTGGGCCAGTTTGCCAAGGCCAGTCTCGGTTTCAGTAGTCCGGCGCAGAATGTGGTGGCGATGGCGCTATTGACCAATATATATTTCAGAAAAAGTCTGCGTTTTGGGTCTGTCTGCATGGTGTTATCGAAGGCCTGGCGTCTAGCGGTTACGTTGTTCTTGCTCGACATATTCTTCTTTTATCTCTTTTAATCTGGCAGCCATTTTCGCATTTAAATACAGATCGTTTTTGCTGTTATTAAGCGCCACCTCCAGTTGTTGTCGCGCGGAGGATAGGTCGCCGGAGAGATAGTAGTGTTCCGCAAGATAATAGTGTCCTTGAGAGGTATGTCCCGCCTTACCGGCCGCAACTGCGGCGAGTTTATATATGCTTGCGTCATCATGGCGGACCTTGATCATACTATCCAGCAACTGCTCGGCCTTAGATGCCTGTCCGCTACGCATTAGGATGTTGGCGTAGTGCACGCTAAGCGGATAGTTATTCGGATGAGCCTGTAGACCACGCTTCAATACACTGAGAGCCTGTTTTAGTTGTTTGGTCTGATTCAGGATCTCTGCCTTGGCTATCAAATAATGGATATTGTTGCCGTCTTTGGCTAGCAGTTGGTTTACCTGATTTAATGCTCCCTGATAGTCATGGGCGCGTGTCATGGCGCGTACCAGTCCATACTTGGCAGCCTCGGCGCTACGGTAGCGTCCGTCATCAAGTGTCTTTTGGAAGAATTGTATGGCCTGTCTGGGGCTGTTGAATTTTCGTTCCCGCAATATTGCGTGGGTCAACAGATATCCCTTACTGTCTTTGTATTGCTTGTATGGATATGTTTCCGCTCTCCCCATGGATTCGGCTATACGATTTTTTGTGATTGGATGGGTCTGTAGGAATTCTGGTAACTGATGACCCTCGTTTGCCATGTTGACCCTGCCTAGGCGCATAAAGAATGTGGGCATGGCGCGCGGGTCAAAATTGGAAGATGCCAGGATCTGCATGCCAAGGTTATCGGCCTCTTTTTCATTTTCGCGCGTGAAGTTGATCTGCCTTTGCATCATTCCGGCCTGGGTTCCCGCAACTGCTGCCCTGCCTATATTGGAGTTTTTGGATGCGGCACCAAGAATGACGGCCGCTATTATGGCCGCAGTGCCGGCAATCCCCATGCCTTCGGCCATGTCGAACGTCCGCGCCAGGTGCTTCTGGGTGACGTGGGTTATCTCGTGTGCTATGACCGAGGCCAGTTCGCTCTCTGACTCCGTTGTAAGGATAAGGCCGGTGTTCACGCCAATATTGCCGGCGGGTCCGGCGAAGGCGTTCACCACCGGATCATCCACCAGGAAGAAATTGAATGATTGGCCCGCGCCATCACTGTTGACTACCAACTTAGCGCCCAGCGCTTCGATATAGGAGATCAGTAACGGGTCGTCCGCTATTTGCATCTTCTGATTGATGTAACGCATAAACGCCTGCCCGAGTCTGCGTTCCTGCTCAGGCGTCATAATGCTGCCGCTGGCGTCACCGAAGTCAGGCAGGTCAAAATCTGCCGCCATGGCCGAGGTAAAGATGTTGGAGAGCAGGAGCATGGCGCTTATTAAGATAACCATGCCGCGGGTCAGGGGTCTATGTGGTGAGAATAGTTTCATCGTCCAAGAGACTTGGGTAATCTGCCGAAGTTCCAATACTAGCAGTTATTATATCTATTGTGGCTATAGGCAAGTAAATTATTGTAGGATGTAATATCACTTGCTTAGATAACTATGACATCCATCCAGATGAGCAGCACCACGGTCAGCCCCTTTGATCCAGCCAACAATGCTTTATACCAAGAGTGGCGGGATAAAAAATTGCGAGACTATCCCGCTTCCACGGCGGAATTGCTGGTCGAACTGTCCGATCCAAGAACCTTGACTGACAGTGAATATGCCGCCTTGCTGGCGCGCATCCGCAAGACCAATATGGCGCTTTATGTCAGTAAAACCGGCAACGATTCAGACCCGGAGATCCCAATAAAATTAGGCCGCCGGTTCGGTCTGTGCAGCCTGGATCGTAACTGGTTGGGAGATGACAGCGGTCTAACCTCTTTGACGGTGCAGGATAATGGCACCCGCCAGCACTATATCCCCTATACCGATCGTCCCATCAAATGGCACACGGATGGCTACTACAACACTGCCGGACATCAGATCCATGGGCTGATGCTGCACTGTGTCCAGAGTGCGGCAGCGGGCGGGGAGAACGCCCTGATGGACCATGAGGTCGCCTATATCATAATGCGGGAAGAAAACCCGGATTATATCCGGGCACTTATGGCGCCGGATGTTATGACTATCCCTTGTCGTACCGAGCATGGCGAAGTAGCGCGTGAGGAGGAGAGCGGGCCGGTGTTCTCTATCACGCCCGAGGGTGAGCTGCATATGCGTTTCACCGAACGTAAACGCAACATTGTCTGGAAGGATGATGCCCTGACCTTAGAGGCAGTCGCCTTCCTGAAAGAACTGTTGGCAAGCGATTCCCCTTACATATTCCGCGGACGCCTGGAACCGGGTATGGGCTTGATAAGCAACAATGTCTTGCATGATCGGGCCGCCTTCAGCGACGACAGCGACCACAAGCGGTTACTGTATCGTGCAAGGTATTATGATCGGGTAGAGGGGACTGGGTTTCGGTATTTGTGAGAACCATGTACTTTGGGCGGTGTCTGATCCATCATCCTGCGGCCTGACAGCGGAGTCAATAAACTCCCTCTCCCTGCGAGGGAGAGGGTAGGGGTGAGGGTGGAAGGTATAAACTACTCAGTAACCTGGTTGTTTTATTCGGTTCAATAACAAGTTTCGTAGCCCTCAGACCACAGAGCATTTTTCCATTATCGAGCAAAGGCTACGAGCCTATTTCTTTTGCTTGTCCAAAAGAAACAGGCGAAAGAAAAGACACTCCCCGACTTGCCCTTCGGGTTTCCTCCGTTCCTCACCGCCCCAGGGGCTCCAGCGAAGGGATATCCCTATCCCTCGCTGGAGGCGCCGCGTCCATGCGGCGCCCCTGCGGGCCTGATCCTGTTTCGGTTACGGTACTCGGCTGCGTCGGAGGAGGTTATTGGGTGGTAGTTTCTAGTACGCAGGTTGTAAATAGATGTGACTATTTTTTATCTGGCATCCAGAATAATAAAAACTACGTCATCCCGAGTTCTCTATATGGTTTAGTTCCCTCTCCCTTGGGGGAGAGGGTAGGGTGAGGGGGAATGTCTACCTATAGCAGAATTTGTAATTAGTTTCGCAGCTTCTATATACCGAACCTTTTCTCTAATTTCCGCTCATCAGCTGCGAGTAACTTTCTTTTATTCGGCGCATCCCTGCGCCTCACCCCTTCGGGGCTTGCGTGAAAATCCGCTCCAAGCGGATTTTTGTACGCGCAAAAGAAAGGGACGAAAGAAAAACGCGCCCGGGTGTTACACCCTTCGGGTCCCCCGCGCTTCTCGTCTCCAGCGGGGCTCTTCCGACGGGATATCCCTATCCCGCGGAAGAGGACCGACATCCTTGTCGGTCCCATCCTGGCTATTCCCGCTTACACTGCGATGCCCGGTGTAACACATGGGATTGGGGGTGGTGGTTTTTAGTACGCAGGTTGTAAAATAAATGTGACTATTTTTATATCGGGCATCCAGAATAATAAAAACCACGTCATCCCGCGACTCGATCGCGGGATCCAGAATTTACGGCGCAATGCCCGTTGGTTATTGCGTATATGGACTCCTCCCGTTTTGCAAGTAACAGTATTTCTAATCAACCCAAGTACGACTGCACTCGTATATCCGGCTTCTATACAGGGATCTTATACCCAGAGCCATAATGAATTTCCGCTCATGCGTGACTAATCGCCCTAGCGGCCTTGTTTCCAGAGGGCCTATGCAATAATCAGGTTTCACACATGCCGGTTCGACCGGTTGTCATCAATACTTATTACTTTGCAATCGTGGTGGACTTCTCCTAAAAACTATCGCC
>JBNKSV010000025.1:0-31905 GCA_050297535.1 Sedimenticolaceae bacterium | reverse complement strand
CGATAGGAATAATGCGCTCCTGCTCATTCTCCCTGGCGTCACGCACCCGGATCACTATATCCTCGTCTCCGGCGGCCTCAGAAATAAGGGCGTACACAAAGGTCTCCCAGGTGGGAGTGGATTCTCCTGAGGTTGCAACTATTTCATCACCTATCTGAAAACCGGCATCAGCCGCAATGGTCGCCGGTGTAACCTCGCCTATAACCGGCCTAGTACCCAGGTCGCCGCTTACAAACACCAGCCAAAATGCAAAAATGGCGAAAAGTAGATTAAAAACAGGACCGGCAGCCACCACTGCGGTACGTACAGATAAAGACTGTCGGTTAAATGCCAGAGGCAGTTCCTCTTCCTCGACCTCTCCCTCACGCTCGTCCAGCATCTTCACATAACCACCCAGGGGGATAGCCGCCACCACATATTCGGTCCCATCTGCCTTGCTGGTTCTCTTCCACAAGGCCGGGCCAAATCCGATGGAAAAACGCAACACCTTCACCCCCAGTTTGCGGGCGACCCAGAAGTGTCCGAACTCATGCACGGCGACGAGAATACCGAGCGCGACAATAAACGATATTATGGTGAAGAGCGTAAAATTCATGCCTGAGAGACACCCGAATGTGGATATTTGTTCCAAATCACTTCCATTGCGAAAGCCCTTGCCTGACGGTCAGCCTCCAACACCTGTTTCAGGTCTGTAACCTCTATTACGTCTAGTTTACTCAGCACAGCGGCATTCACCTCTGGGATAGCGGTAAAGGGTATTTTAGCATCCAAGAATGCCCCTACCGCCACCTCGTTAGCGGCATTCAGTACCGCAGGCGCACTACCTCCCGTTCGGGCTGCTTGGTAGGCCAAAGCCAGGCAAGGAAATCTGCTCTCATCCGGTGGCGCAAAATCCAGCCTGGACACCGAAAACAGATCAAGACCAGCAACCCCGGATTCTATCCGCTCTGGCCAGGCCAGTGCGTGGGCTATAGGAATGCGCATATCAGGATTGCCCAACTGGGCCAGGGTGGAGCCGTCAGTGTATTCCACCAGTGAATGAATGATGCTCTGGGGATGCAACACCACCTGCACATCATCCGGACTGGCATTGAACAGCAGGCAGGCCTCGATCAACTCCAGCCCCTTGTTCATCATGGTTGCGGAATCAACCGATATCTTACGTCCCATTTTCCAATTCGGATGGGCGCATGCCTGCTCCGGAGTAACATTAGATAACTCTTCCACCGGGGTGTCGCGAAAAGGTCCGCCAGATGCGGTCAATAGAATCCTTTTCACCCCGACAGCATGCAGACCACGGGAAAAATCCGCTGGCATACATTGGAAAACGGCATTGTGTTCGCTATCTATAGGCAGTATCTGGGCGTTGTTACGCCGAGCTTCTTCCAACAACAACTTGCCGGAAATGACCAGGGCCTCTTTGTTTGCCAGCAGAATACGTTTACCGGCCCTGGCCGCCGCCAGAGTAGGCAGCAACCCAGCCGCGCCTACGATAGCAGCCATGACATATTGTACATCTGGCAGTTGCGCCACTGTCTCCAGGGCTTCGGACCCGCTCAATAGCTCTGTGTCCGGACAAACCTGACGAAACTCCTGCCGAATCACTGCGGCTGCAGTGTTGTCAGACAGGACTGCGTATCGGGGATGAAATTCCGCACACTGCCGCAGCAACTCTTTAGCGTTTCCATTTGCGGTGAGGGCCACCACCCGGAACCTGCCCGGATGCATCCGCAATACATCCAGAGTGCTTTTGCCGATGGAACCGGTTGAGCCCAGTATGGTTATACCCAACACCATCAGAACCCTACGCTAAGTTGCAGACCGAGCATAAATACCGGGGCCGCGGCAGTAAGACTATCTATGCGATCCAATACGCCGCCGTGTCCCGGCAGCAGGTTGCCGCTATCCTTCATACCCATCTTGCGTTTCAGGATACTCTCGAACAGATCCCCAACCACCGACATGATTACAGTCACAATGCATACCGGTATCAGCCATAAGGCCCCGCTGCTATCCTGGTAATACCAGGCCAGCAAAGTCCCGCAAAGCAAAGCCCCAACCAGTGCTCCATACACTCCCTCCCAGGACTTACCCGGGCTGATGGCTGGCGCAAGCTTTCTCTTACCCCAGCGGCTGCCGGCAAAATATGCCCCACTATCGGCGATCCAGATCAGCACCAGCAGAAAAAGTAGAAGAAACGGACCATCCTCGCTGTGTCTGTGTATCAGCACAAATGCCGCCCACAACGGTATGATTGCGATAAAGCATACCAGCAGACGCCCTATGCCAACCCCGGAAGCAACCTTTTCAATACGTTTGTATCTGAACAGTGATATAGCGACCACAAACCACCAGACGCTTGCCACAACAAACAGCCAGTCGGCGAACCATGTGTACGAAAGCAACAAATAGGTTCCAGCCAAACAGCCCGTCAGAACAAGTACGAATGCGAACTTGGCCGAGGTACTGGTTATGCCAGACAGTGTGGCCCATTCCAAACCAGCCAGTAACGCAATGATCGCAATACCGATCGCCAGATATTCTGTGGCAAGAAACAGGATTGCAAAGATTACTACCGGTATCAGGATGCTAGCGGTAATCACTCGCTTGGCTAATGTACTCATGATCCCTGCCCTTCGTTTGCAACCACTTGCTCGGAGATCATACCAAAACGCCTCTGCCGACTGGCGTAAGATGCCAATGCCGCACCGAATTCATCCTTACGAAAATCAGGCCATAGTACATCGGTAAAATAGATTTCGGCATAGGCAGATTGCCACAGCATGAAGTTGCTCAGACGCTGCTCGCCACCGGTGCGGATAAACAGATCAGGATCGGGGAGTCCGGAAAAAGATAGCTCGCCAGAGATATGCTCCTCTCCGATCTCGTCTGCCTTAACTGAGCCATCCGCAACCTGCTGCGCCAACCTGCGCGCCGCCTGGGTTATATCCCAACGCCCGCCATAATTGGCGGCGATCTGAAGGATGAGTCCGTCATTACCTGCGGTCTCCTCCTCAGACTTGAGCATATTTTTCTGGAGTTCTGGGGGAAATTTAGACCTGTCGCCGATAATACGCAGCCGGACGTTGTTCTTTTTCAGGCGTTTAATCTCTTGCTTGAGAACAAACATAAACAGATCCATCAACATACCGACCTCTTCGCGAGGACGTCGCCAGTTCTCGCTGCTGAAGGCAAACAGGGTCAGCACCTTTACCCCGGCGCGTGCGGCACAATCAACTATCTTGCGTACCGACTTAACACCCTCTTTATGACCGGCATGCCGTTTCAAGCCGTGTTGTTGGGCCCAGCGCCCATTGCCATCCATGACTATGGCGACATGACGCGGTATCTGCTTAACCGCCTCGGTACCCTCTCTGTCAGAACCTTCTTCAGTCACAGCGTTCTAGCTATCAAACTTCCATCAGGTCAGCTTCTTTCTTCTCCAGCAAGGCATCTATCTCCTTGATATGCTGGTCAGTAAGTTTCTGCACCTCTTCTTCGGCCCGCCTCTCATCATCCTCAGAGGCAAGCTTCTCTTTTACCAACTCCTTAAGCTGATGGTTGGCATCCCGACGGATGTTACGCACCGCGACACGCGCATTCTCACCTTCCTGGCGCACGATCCGGATCATATCCCGGCGTCTCTCCTCGGTAAGAGGCGGCATTGGCACACGTATTACGGTGCCCGCACTACTGGGGTTAAGCCCAAGATCGGAATTCATGATCGCCTTCTCTATCGGGGCCACCATGTTCTGTTCCCAGGGAGTAATGGCAAGGGTGCGGGCGTCTTCCACACTGATATTGGAAACCTGACTCAAAGGTACATCCGAGCCATAATAGGAGACCATTACGTGATCCAGCAGGCTGGGATGGGCGCGCCCGGTACGCAGCTTCGCCAGGTCATGCACCAGAGATTCTACACTCTTGCCCATGCGCACTTTGGCGTCTTTCTGGATATCGTTGATCATAAATTACTCTCCATTATCAACTAGGGAACCCACCTCTTCCCCATGCATCAGGCGCATGATGGCGCCCTTGTTGTTAATATTCATCACCCGCAACGGCATCTTGTGGTCTCGACACAACTGGATCGCTGTGGCATCCATGACCTTAAGTCCCTCGTTCAGGGCGCGATCATAGCTTAAATGGGAATAAAATTCCGCATTGGGATTTGTTACCGGATCGTCAGAGTAGACCCCATCTACCTTGGTGGCCTTGATCAGCAATTGTGCACCGATCTCGATGCCACGCAGGCTGGCGGCGGTATCTGTAGTAAAGAAGGGACTGCCGGTACCAGCGCTTAGGATGACCACCTGGCCTTGCTCCAGATAGCTGACCGCCTGATCACGTTGAAATGTACCACAGATCTGGTCGATGGCCAGGGCCGACATAACACGTGCATTCTGGCCACTCTTTTGTAGGGCGTCTTTCATAGCCAGGCCGTTCATCACCGTGGCCAACATCCCCATATGATCGCCAGTAACCCGGTCCAGCCCCCCCTGAGCCAAACCGGCCCCGCGGAAGATATTGCCACCACCTATGACCAACGCGACCTGAACGCCTGCCTGGACCAGCTCCCGAATCTCTCCGGCAACGCGGGCAATCACCCCAGGGTCTATCCCGAAATCACCATCGCCCATGAGGGCCTCACCGCTGAGTTTCAGCAAGATACGTTGACAGATCAATTCAGACATCAGGCCACCTAACGTTATTCTATCAGAAGGGTATCAGAAACCAGTGAGAGACTATCACAATACCGGCCTCCCTGTCGGGAGACCGGTATAAATACGCAGGATTTAACCCTTAACCTGGGCCATAACCTCTTCAGCGAAGTTCTCTTGCTTCTTCTCAATGCCCTCACCTACCTCGAAGCGCTTGAAGGCAACGACTGTGGCGCCAGCACCGGCCAGAAGCTTCTCTACGGTCATATCTGGATCTTTGACGAAGTTCTGCCCCAGCAGGGTTACCTCTGCCAGAAACTTGCGCACCCGGCCGTCCACGATCTTCTCCAGGATATTCTCCGGTTTGCCGCTCTCCAGGGCCTGGGCCTTGAAGATCTCACGCTCCTTCTCCAACATATCAGCCGGCACTTCGGCCTCGCTGACACATACCGGATTGGAGGCCGCTATATGCATGGCCAGGTCCTTGCCCAGGGCCTCGTCGCCACCCTTCACCTCAACCACAACGCCGATACGAACGCCATGCTGGTAGCTGACCAGGATGCCATCGTCGGTCGAAAAACGCTGAAAACGACGTACGTTCATATTCTCGCCGATCTTTGCGACCAACGCCTCGCGTGCAGCATTGACGGTGGTCTCTTCACCAGCATGCAGCGGAGAGTCCATCAGGGCATCGACGTCTGCTACATCCGAATTCAGCACACAGTTTGCTACTGCGTCCACAAATGAGGTGAAGTTGTCGTCCTTGGCAACGAAGTCGGTCTCACAGTTGACTTCAACCATTACGGCACGTTTTGCGTCATCTGAATATTTGATGGCTACGATGCCGTCGGCCGCAGTACGCCCGGCCTTTTTGGCCGCGGTGGCCTGCCCGGATTTACGCATCAATTCAATGGCGGCTTCGATATCGCCGTCGGTTTCAACCAGTGCTTTTTTGCACTCCATCATGCCGGAACCGGTGCGCTCACGCAGTTCCTTTACTAAAGAGGCTGTAATGGCCATGGTGATATTTCCTCTTAATTTATGAATGTGTATATATGGACAAGCCCCTGCAGCATAGTTAATGCGGCACGGGGCCAGTCCAGATGGATCTAACTTGGCTCCAGGAGTCGACTAGATATCGGTATCTACCCAGACCACCCCATCTCTCTCGCCTTATTCTTCCGTTGCTTTCTCTGCCTTCGGCTTGGCTTTGGCCTTGGCCTTTGTCTTAGCCTTTGGCGCGGCCTCCTCTTTTGCCCCTACCTCAGCTTCAGCCTCAGACTCGTCCTTAGATTCTGGTTTGGATTTGGCTTTTGCCTTTACCTTGACCTTTGCCTTAGCCTTACTTGGCTTTTCAGACCCCTCATCCTCAAGGTTTATGCCAGCAGCGGCACTGGCACGACCCTCAAGCACAGCCGCCGAAACGCCCTGCACATATAACTGGATAGCCCTGATGGCGTCATCGTTGCCAGGAATAATGTAGTCGATACCGTCTGGATCATTGTTGGTATCCACCACACCAACCACCGGGATGCCCAATTTTTTGGCCTCGCTTACGGCGATCTTCTCGTGCCCGGTATCGATTATGAATACCGCATCCGGCAAGCCTTTCATATCTTTAATACCACCCAGGCTACGTTCCAGCTTCTCGAGTTCGCGCTCCAGACCCAGGGCCTCTTTCTTGTTGAAACGCTTCTCTACGCTACCATCGGCAAACATATCTTCCAGCTCTTTCAAACGCTTGATAGATTGTTTGATGGTCTTGAAGTTGGTCAGCATACCGCCAAGCCAGCGATGATTTACATAAGGCATACTGCAACGTTCTGCCTCTTCGCGTACGGTTTCGCGGGCGGCGCGTTTGGTGCCTACAAACAGGATTCTTCCGCCATTGGCACTCAGGGTACCCAGGAAATTCATGGCGTCATTGAACATTGGCAGCGTCTGTTCAAGATTGATGATATGGATCTTGTTGCGCTGACCGAAGATGTAAGAACCCATCTTTGGGTTCCAATAGCGGGTCTGATGCCCGAAATGCACGCCAGCCTCTAGCATCTGGCGCATGGATACTGCACTCATGGTATTACTCCGAATTGTATAGGGTTAATCCTCCATGTACCCCGGTCGTAGACTGAAAATAACGCCTGAATTTGACCTATCATTGGCCAACAGGTGGGTTAAAAACAGCACCCCAGCAACCGTGTCGGTACATGTGTGTAATAATTCTGGAACGGCAATTGCTATTCCAGGGCGCGTTTTATACCATACGCGGCTTATTATCACAATCACCAAAAGCACCCAAGTTATTGGTTTTCCCACCTTAAATAGCCGAGAACAGTACAGCGATGAGCATCGTGATTAAAACGCCTGATGAGATAGAGAAAATGCGCATTGCCTGCCGTCTAGCGGCAGAGGTGTTGGAAATGATCGCACCACACGTGCAGACCGGGGTTACCACAGACGAGTTGGATCGTATCTGCCACGACCATATCGTGAACGTCCAAAAGGCCGTACCAGCCCCGCTGAACTACCGTGGATTTCCAAAGTCGATCTGTACCTCGGTTAATCATCAGGTCTGCCACGGCATACCCGGCAACAAAACACTGAAAAACGGTGACATAGTCAACATCGACATCACCGTGATCAAAGACGGATTTCACGGCGACACCAGCAAGATGTTTCTTATCGGAGAGACTTCCGTACTGGCCAAAAGACTTTGCTCAATTACCCAAGAGGCAATGCATGTCGGTATAGCCCAAGTCAGACCTGGGGCATACCTGAATGAGATAGGCGCAGCTATCCAGAAATTTGTGGAATCCCATAACTATTCTGTAGTCCGGGAGTACTGCGGCCATGGGATCGGACGGGAGTTCCATGAAGATCCGCAGGTCTTACACTATGCAACCGCAGACAGGGGCCCGCAGTTACAACCTGGAATGTGCTTTACCATCGAACCCATGGTCAATGCCGGTAAACATGCGGTAAAGATACTACCGGACGGCTGGACCGTGGTCACCAAGGATCGCAGCCTATCCGCCCAGTGGGAACACACCCTTTTGGTAACAGAGGAAGGATACGAAATACTCACTCTGCGCCAGGAAGAGCTAGAGACAATATGAAACGGGTATTTGATGGTATAGCATTCGACCAAGCCCTATCCGCAACCGACGCCCCTCTGGCTCAGTTTCGCAAGACCCTGGCTGAGGGAACCGCAACCCTGGCGGAAGGTTTTCGTGAGGGCGTACCCGTATCGACCCTGGTTTCCCTGCGAGCGAAACTTATCGATTCCCTGCTAAAGCGGGCCTGGGAACACAACATGCCTGAGGACGCCAACGCCACCCTGGTGGCCGTTGGTGGTTTTGGCCGAGGCGAACTCCACCCCTGTTCCGACATCGACCTTATGATCCTGGTGGAAGCGGACGAGCGGGAACAACTCGCCGGCAACCTGGAACAACTCCTGACCTTCCTTTGGGACATCGGGCTGGAAGTTGGCCACAGCGTGCGCTCTATAGACGAGTGCGTGGAAGAGGCGAAGCAGGACATCACCGTCACCACCAACATCATGGAATCGCGCCTGATTACCGGCAGCCACGCCATGCTGCAACGCATGCGCGACGCCACCTCTCCTGTAAACATCTGGCCCAGCGACCAATTCTTTAAAAGGAAATGGCAGGAACAGAAGGAACGCTACGCCAAGTTTGACGACTCCGCCACCAACCTGGAACCGAATCTGAAAGAGGGTCCGGGAGGTCTAAGAGATATCCAGACCGTAGGCTGGGTGGCCAAGCGCTATTTCGGGTGCGAGACCATGCACGGCCTGGTCGGACATCACTTCCTGACCGAGGCGGAATACGACACCCTGATGGAGGCCCGCTCCCTGCTGTGGAAGATCCGCTTCGCCCTGCACCTCCTGACCGGGCGCCGCGAGGATCGTCTACTGTTCGACTACCAGCGCGCCCTGGCCCAGGAGTTCGGCTTCGTGGATCAGGAACACAGTCTGGCGGTAGAGCAGTTTATGCAGCGTTATTATCGCACGGCCATCCGGGTGGAGCGCCTGAACGAACGCCTGTTGCAGCTGTTCGAAGAAGCCATCCTGATGGAGAACCAACCGGCGGAGATCCTCAGCATCAACAAGAGATTCCAGGCCAGGAACGGCTTCATCGAGGTAACCAACGAAAATATCTTCAAACGCTATCCCTTCGCCCTGCTAGAGATATTCATGCTGTTGCAGCAGTATCCGGAACTGAAGGGCGTGCGCGCCAGCACCATCCGGTTGATCCGCTCCCATCGCCACCTGATCGACGACAAATTCCGCAATGACCTGCGCGCCAAGAGCATGTTCATGGATATCATCCGGCAACCGAACGGTGTCACCTCGGAACTGCGGCGCATGAATCGCTACGGCATCCTCTCGGCCTACCTGCCGGTGTTCGGTAACATCATCGGACGTATGCAGTACGACCTGTTCCACGTCTACACGGTGGACGAACACACCCTGTTCGTGGTGCGCAACCTGCGCCGCTTCGCGGTATCCTGGCGCGCCCATGAGTTCCCCCTGTGTAGCGACATCATCAACCGTCTGCCGAAACCGGAACTGCTCTATCTCGCCGGCCTGTTCCATGACATAGCCAAGGGGCGCCAGGGCGACCACTCTATCCTCGGCGCCGACGACGCCTGGGAGTTCTGTAAAAACCACGGCCTGAGCGACTACGACAGCAAGCTGGTGGCCTGGCTGGTGAAAAATCATCTGCTCATGTCCATAACGGCGCAGCGTCAAGACATCAACGATCCGGAGGTGATCTTAAACTTCGCCAAAAAGATCAAGACCCTCGTCCGCCTGGATCACCTGTACCTGATTACGGTGGCAGACTTCCGCGCCACCGATCCGAAGAAATGGAACTCATGGAAGGACTCCCTGTTAAGAGAGTTGTATACCCTGACCACCCTGGCGCTGAAACGCGGCCTGGAACATCCGGAGGATATCAAGGAACTCATCCTGGAGAAGAAGGGGGACGCCAGCGAAGAGTTGCAACGCATGGATATCCCTGCTGCCAAGATAGACGGGCTCTGGGACACCTTAAGCGAGGATTACTTCATCTACTCATCGGTGGAAGAGATAATCTCTCACACTGAATTTATCCTCTCAATCACCGATGATACGGGCACAGAGATCAAGCTTAGGAGTAAGACCGACCGCGGCGGTTCCGAGGTATTCATCTACTCCAAAGACCGCATCGGTCTGTTCGCGGTAATCACGGCGATACTGGACTCACTGCGTCTCAATATCGTGGATGCCAGGATCGAAACCTCGACCAAGGGACGTTCCCTGGACAGTTACCGCGTGTTGGAAGATGACGGCAGCGCCATAACCGACAAGGAGCGGGAACAGAAGATCATTCAGGCACTAAAAAACGGCCTAAATAATCCGGACAGGGTCAGCATCAATATCTCCCGGCGCGTCCCGCGCCAGATGAAACACTTTAAGATACCGACCCAGGTGGATTTCAGCCAGGATCATGCCAATCATAGAACCATCCTGAAACTGATAACCGCTGACCGCCCCGGACTGCTGGCGCGTGTAGGTCGAGCCTTTGCTGATTGCGGGGTAAATCTCAAAGCCGCAAAGATCGCCACCATCGGCGCAGCTGCGGAAGACGTATTTTTCATCACCGGCAACGATAAGAAACCGATCAAAGACCCAAAGAAACTGCAATGCCTGCGGGACAACATCATGCGCCAACTAGAGACGGAATCCCAGGAATCCAAAGAGATAAGCATTTAACAACCATGGGTAATATACTGTCCAGGCCATGTTCTATCTAATATACTACGCGGCTTCACAAATTACGGATGCAAGAGATTCGACATGATCAAGATTAACGAAAACTTCAACAAGCTGCAGGCATCTTACCTATTCTCAGACATCGCCAAACGGGTTTCAGCCCATCAGGCGGCACACCCGGAACAGAGCGTGATCAAGCTCGGCATCGGTGACGTCACCCGCGCCCTGCCGGATGCCTGTATCCAGGCCCTGCACGCGGCTGTGGATGAGATGGCGAACGATGCAAGTTTTCGTGGCTACGGCCCGGAACAGGGCTACGATTTCCTACGCGAAGCCATCGCCAAAGGTGATTTCCAGTCCCGTGGCTGCAATATTGCGGCGGATGAAGTGTTCGTAAGCGACGGAGCCAAGTGCGATACCGGCAACTTTCAGGAGATATTCTCCGGCGATATCACCGTAGCTGTGCCCGACCCGGTCTACCCGGTGTATGTCGATACCAACGTAATGGCCGGACGTACCGGAACTGCGGAGAACGGCCGCTATCAAGGCTTGGTATACCTGGAGTGTAACAAAGCAAATGGCTTTATCCCGAATATCCCGAGCGAGCCGGTAGACCTGATCTACCTATGCTTCCCCAACAACCCGACCGGGGCCACCATCACCCACGCCGAACTGAAGAAGTGGGTGGATTTCGCGCGCGAGTCCAAGGCCCTGATCCTGTACGATGCCGCCTACGAGGCCTTCATCCAGGACGAGAGTCTGCCCCGCTCCATCTACGAGATCGAAGGCGCACGTGAAGTAGCGGTAGAGTTCCGCAGCTTCTCCAAGACCGCCGGTTTCACCGGTACCCGTTGCGCCTTTACCGTGGTGCCGAAGGAGTGCATGGCCTATACCAAGAGCGGTGAGGCGGTGTCGATACATTCGATCTGGAATCGACGCCACACCACAAAGTTCAACAGCGTGGCCTACCCGATCCAACGCGCTGCCGAAGCAGTTTACAGTGAGGAAGGCCAGGCCCAGGTCAAGGAGTTGATCTCCTACTATCTGAAGAATGCCGCCTACATCCGCGGGAAGATGACCGCCCTGGGTTACGACTGTATCGGTGGCGACAACTCGCCCTACATCTGGATCGACGGCAAGATGGATTCCTGGGAGTTCTTCGACCTGCTGCTGACCAAGTCCGGCGTGGTCTGCACCCCGGGCGCAGGTTTCGGCAAATGCGGTGAGGGCTACATCCGCATCAGCGCCTTCAACAGCTTCGAGAACGTACAAGAAGCAATGGATAGGATCAGTAAGAGTATTTAGTTATGCCAATGTCACAAGATTTCGCCGATCGGCTACTGCCGCGGCTGGATGAGATCGCCGAGCACTTCGGAACGCCGTTTCACATATATGATGAGACAGGTATCAGACAGACCGGCAACCACCTGAAGGAGGTGTTCTCCGGGATCGATGGATTTCGTGAGTACTTTGCGGTTAAGGCCCTGCCCAACCCCTCCATCCTCAATATCATGCAATCTCTCGGTTTCGGTTATGACTGTAGCTCTATCGCTGAATTAGAACTCAGCCGCGCAGCTGGTGGTCATGGTGAAGACATCATGTTCACCTCCAACAACACCAGCCAGGAGGAGTTCAACTGCGCCGATGCCAACGGCGGCAGTATCCTGAATTTGGATGACATCTCACTCTTACAGAAGATGCCCCATAAGCCAGACCTGATCTGTTTCCGTTACAATCCGGGCGAACGCCGCACCGGCAACCACATCATCGGTCATCCGGAAGAGTCCAAATACGGCGTCACCTACGACCAGATCCTGGACGCCTACCGCCAGGCCAAGGAGATGGGCATTAAGCGCTTTGGTCTGCACACCATGTTGGCATCCAATGAACGCAACTACACCTATATGGTGGAGACCTCTGACATGCTGTTGGAGATGGTGGAATACATCTCCAAAGAACTGGATATCACCTTCGAATTCGTAAACATCGGCGGCGGCTTGGGCATACCATATCGTCCTGAGGATGAGCCACTGAATATCGACGCCATGGCACGCGAGATCACCGAACACTTTGTAAAGTTCAAGCAACGCAACGGCTATGCCCCCAAGCTGTTTGTGGAGAGCGGTCGTTACATTACCGGCCCCCACGGCGTGCTGGTCACCCGCGCCATCAACCGCAAGGAGATCTACCGCACCTACGTGGGCGTGGATGCCTGCATGTCATCCCTGATGCGTCCCGGCATGTATGACGCCTACCACCACATCACCGTACCTGGAAAGACTGGAAACGAAGAGGTAGTGGATGTAGCCGGTTCCCTGTGCGAAAACAACGATAAGTTCGCGCAGCAACGCTCAATTCCAAAGGTGGAGGACGGAGATCTGCTGGTAATCCACGACACCGGCGCCCACGGTCACGCTATGGGATTCAACTACAACGGCAGACTCAGACCGCAGGAGTTATTGCTGCGTGAAGATGGGACGGTAGAAATGATTCGTCGCGCCGAGACCTTAGATGACCATTTCGCGACATTGCAATTCGATAAAAAGGTTCTGGGCAGCTGATCTGATTCATGTGCCCTAGTACCATGAACGATAAACCTAGCAACTAGTTACTGATAACTAGTTGCTAGTTTAAAGATTCATCCAACGCGTAACAGACATCACCAGCCACAACAACGCATCACTGCTGTCTTCCCGGCATGTGCGCAGACTGGGCGGCGGTAAACTCCTCCGGCGTAACCTTACCGTCACCATTGGCGTCGACATCAGCGAAGGTAAGCATATTACTCAATCCGCGCATGGGATAACCCTGCTGTACACGTTCGGCGATTCGCTTGCCATGCGCCTCATTGAACTCTGCCTCCAAAAGCACCCCATCGCCGTTAAGATCGAAATCACCGAAGGTAGGCCGGTTGGCGCCCTGGCCACCACCTGGCCCCATACCCATACCTCTCCCCATGCCTTGTCCCATGCCTTTACCCATGCCGCGCCCCATACCACCGCCTTGCTGCATCTGGCCCTGCTGACCGGCGCTCAGTTCTTCTGGACTCAATGCCCCATCGCCATTGGCGTCAATTTCAGAAAATTGCGGCGCATTGGCAGCGTTCTTCATGGGTCTGCCATCCTCCGCAACGGCAGCCATGCGCTTGGCGCGTACAGCATAATACTCTTGTTCGCTGACCGCTCCGTTGTTATCCAAGTCAAAGGCTGCAAACGGGATCGGGCCACGAATCGGAATCTCTTCCGCCACCACGGCAAACACCGTACCCATTCCCGCCAACATAGCAAGCGCTATAGAAATAGTGGATTTGTTCATAATACTGCTCCCAAAAAATACTTAATTAACCAACAAGACAATCAGTTTCCGCCCTAACTTTAAGAGTAGTGGAGTTATATGAAAAGAAGCTGAAAAATCGACATCAATCGCTAAGTTCTTTACCTGGCAACCGGACCGACACCTGCAACCCACCCAGTTCCTGAGAACGTCCAAATATAATCTCACCGCCATAAAGATCGACGATATCCCTCACAATCGCTAATCCCAACCCATGTCCTTGGGACATCACATCCAGGCGCACGCCTCGTTCGGCGAGACGACCCAATTCACCATCAGAAATCCCTTTCCCGTCATCCGCCACAGTAAGCTCAATGGCAGCATCAACCTTTACCAGACAGCTAACCCTTGATACAGCCCACTTACAGGCGTTATCCAGCAGATTACCCAGCAATTCCAGAATATCCTCGCGGTCCCCAAACGATAAAGCCCCACCTTCAATCCGCCACTGGATATCCAGTCCCTTGTCCTGATACAGCTGTTTAAGAAGTCCGGTAAGACCAGGCAATTCCACAGTCGGATTAAAACGCTTACTCTGCGGCCCGGCCCCAGCCAGCTGGGCGCGCCGCAGTTCCCGCTCCATCAACTCACCGATGCGTTCCGCCTGCGCCCTGGCCTCTGTAGACGTCACACCTTCCCCGCCTTTCTCAATCCTATCGAAATACTGCAACAGAATATTCAGCGGTCCCTTGAGCGCATGGGCAAGATTACCAAGGGCATTACGGGAACGCTCTAACCGCTTTGCCAACAACTGCACCAGATTGTTGAATTCCCGTACCAGAGGCAGGATCTCACTAGGCACATCCTCGGACAGGGCGTCGGCCTCACCCAATTCCAGCCGCCGTATATCTTCACGCAGTGGCTGTAATCTTTTGAATGCACGGCGCACCACCACACCCTGCACCAGCAATAGGCCCAAAACACCCAGCAGGGCAAAAATACCGAACTCGCGTTTAAAACGGTCCCGCTGTTCCCGGATGATTGTCATATCCTCCGCAACGGCCAATGTGATGTCCCGTCCATGTTTCCGGAAACCATTTACCAGTATAAAAAGCGTTTCGCCGGATGGACCGGAGGCCCGCATCCTACGGCTCTCGCCTGGTTGCAGTTCCGGAATAGTAAGTGGGTGATCCCACAATGAACGGGATCTGAGTTCAGTATTAGTGCCAGTAAAACGGATCAGATAGTAGTGACCTGAGAGCGGCTGCTGATAGATTTGGCTGATGTGGCCCATTCGTACACGCGGGTGGGCGCGATCCGGCTCAAAGGCCGCCAACAGGCTCTCTGAATCATGCTCCAGCCTGGACGCAACAAAATCCTCAATCAGGTTGCGTATAGACTGATTGCCAAACATCCATATCCCAGCCATCAGCAACAACATGCTCAACACCAGCCCCAGATGGAGGGCTCGTTCCAGGGACTTCATGCCCCGTTTCCAGAAAATATATAGCCCTGTCCGCGCTTGGTCAGGATGTGTGCAGCTCCGATCTTGTCCCGTAACCGGCACACATATACCTCGATCAGATTACTGTCACAGTCGAAGTCATATTCATACACATGTTCTATCAACCGCGTCTTGGAAAGTATTCGCCCATTATGTAGCATGAAGTAACGCAACAGTCGGAATTCTGTCCCGGTAAGTTCCACCGAGCTTCCGTCTTCCAGAATCACCAGCTGACGTTCCTCGTCCAGTTCCAAGCCGCCACTGCTTAGACTGACCCCAGGCAGGTCATGGCTGCGCCGCAGCAGCGCCAGAATCCTGGCCACCAGCTCTTCAACATGAAAGGGTTTTCCCAGGTAATCGTCCGCCCCGGCCTTGAAACCTTCCACTCGCTCATGCCAGGCATCCCGGGCGGTCAGTACGATCACCGGCATCATATTATCCTTGCGGCGCCAATTGGCCAGCACCTCCAGACCAGGACGACGTGGCAGGCCCAGATCAAGAATCACCATATCGTATGGCTCCAGATCTCCCAAAATCTCGGCATCGACACCGTTATCCGCCAAATCCACGACAAACCCACGCCCCTCCAGATCTGCGCGCAGGGAACGGGCCAGCAGGGGATCATCTTCCACTAACAGCAAACGCACCTATCACTCCTCCTGTTCTGATTTCAGGAGTTCACCATTTTGGGCGTCAACATCAAGCTTCCAGACCACGCCTGTATCATCCAACAACTCTATCTCGTAAATGTAACGCCCTTCTTCCCTCTCCAACTCCACTTCCAGGATATGTCCCGGTTGTTGCAATCTGACCTGATCCAAAATATCTGCAAGGGGCCGGATCGCACCCTCTTCAACCAGACGGCGCGCCTGCAGATGGTCTTCTTCTGCCAGCGCGATACCCGCCAATAACGTCAGGCAACCTGCCAGAAGTATGGTTGTACGTTTTGCCCGCATTTCTCTTCTACAACTAGTCAACATTAAATAATGCGTAGTTTAGCTTGGCAAGATGAAACCAAACTGAACAATGTCAGAACATCCATAAACAACCACGCGGGTGAAGCCCTGAGAAGCGCAAAAGGTATGGCCCCACCACGATTCTTTCCTGGATGGATAGACGATTTATTAGAAACTACGCCGCCTTGCCATGCTGTTGTTGCCGGGTACTTCCAGCCGGACCGAGTGGGTCCGCGCCGATGGTGCCAGCCAACCATTCCACATAGTCAGGGGACTGCACCATTTCCAGGTTCTGTTGGGCCTGCTCCAGCCGTTCCTTGATTCCGAGCCGTTCCGCCACATCGGCGTGACTCTCAAGTTTCAGAAATTGCTTAAGGTTGTGTACATGGCGGCTCCAGAGGGCAATATCCCGCTGCTGTTTTACCTCCAAACGTTCCCTGTACCAGTCGGATGCCAGCAGGTAGTCGCGGGTAAACATGGTTCGAATCTCGGGATGGTGCACATCTTTGCCTTGATATGCTCCAGTGGCCATGATGTGGAGCAAGGCCTTGAGCGACGGGCAAGCGTCTTCCACGCTGCCGTCGTCCAGATACTGCTGCGCTACCCTCTGCTGGGCCTCAACGATATTGTTCACGCCGTCCACGAATACATCCAGATCCTGGGTCTCTGGGCGCAGGATCTCGTCGGTGAATACCGCGTTGGGATTATCGAAGATCTTGCCCAGGATGCCGTGCACGAAACGGTCGGTGATGCGGTAGCCGAGACGGCTCGCCAGCACCTGCTTGCCGTTATGCTCAAAATCCGCCAGCGGTTCCAGATAGTCCTGTTCGATGAGGGATTGCGCATTCTGCTCTTGCGGGGAGAGCCTAGCCCAGATCTCCGGGATCAGCAGACTGATGTCATGATCCACCCGCACCTTGGGACCCACATGGCCGGCAGAGCTGGAGAATCCGGAATAACCGGTCAAGATAAATGCAACCAGGGCATTGTTCAGGTCCGCCGTGGCGCGCAGGGCGTTGAAGGGGCCTTTGGTCATCGCGCCTTCGCTCCCTGCACCGGTGGTGGAGGGAGATTTACCAGTGAGACTGCAGATGAAGTCCATAAACAGCTCGGGTAGCTCCTGGTAGTGAATGGGGTTGTAGACCGCCAGGGGGCGTATCCCCTCCTCGGGTGGATTGTTGCGCCGCCCGGCCAATACCGCGTCTACTGGATAGCAGACCGCCTCATTAAGCGACAACTTGCGGTGGAAGCGGGTACTCATCTCGGCCACGTAGCGGCGCACCGGATTTATCAGGTCAGGACGGGTCTGAAGATAGCGTGGGTTCTTTGACGGCTTGCCGTCCACCAGCCGTGGATGGGCCGAGGATACGACAAATCCACTCTGCTCACGGTAGGCGTCCTCGATCAGTTCCCGCATGGGCGGCGTGAACTTGTGCAGGGTGAGCACATCCTCCGCCACATCCTGCAGGGCCTTGCCATGCAGTGGTTCGTAATTAGCCAGGAAGTTGTTAGGGCTGGCCATATCCTGCTCTGCCTGTTTGTCAAAGCCGGGGTGGATGGCGTCATCGGGCCGCTGGAACAGGCGGTACTCGCAGTTCTTAACCAACTTGGCGCTACGCTCCTTCCGTTCTGGGCAACAGTTGACGCCCAGGCATTGCGGCGGAACCACCACGGAGGCGGTGATATCGTCCTCCATCTGGATCTTCTCGGCAGCGATGAAGTCCTGCCGCAGCTTAAAGATACGCCACTTGCCGTTGCGGTCATAGCCCATGCGCAGGTAGGAACCGACCAGCATACGGTCGTTTATCTTGAGTTCATGACCGGGGGCGCCATCCACCTCGTCCACCGAAAAGTAGCGCTGCCAGTCATCGCCCCACTCCGGCAGATAGAAACGCTTGATCAAGAAAACCAACGCCATGATGCGGGGCTGAATGGACTCCAGCCATGCGTTATATTCATCTGTATAACTAGAGGATGGGGTCAGCAGTTTTATCACCGAGCCCAGGCTGCGTTCCGTACTTAGGGGGCGGCGGCTTGGGTCCCGGTCCTCGTGTTCAAACCCTGGTTTGAAGCGGTCGCTGTAATCGCGCTCCAGGATATTGCGCACCCTTTCCAGATCTGTCTCTAGATCGTCCACAAACATAGGGGCGTAGATGACGGCATCATCCAGGGCCTTGGAGATCTCCGACTTGCCGCCGCCGCTCACGGTGCTGGGCTTGTGGCAGAGGGTGGCCTCGGGATCGGTCCCCACCAGACGCCAGGAGGGAGCTCCCGGGTGCTTCATCATCTCCACCTTGTAACCGTTGGGCTGCATGTAGATCTTACCGGGATGTAGTCGTATCTGCTGTGTCACCCCGCCACGCTGCCAGGTAATGGTCTGGGCCTGCAGGTCCATGCGCAGATCCTGTGGCACATAAATCACTTCCGGAAAGTTTATGTCCACTGCATGCCCTTCCGGCTGCAGTTCCATCACCTCACCGTAGTGATCCAGCATTTCCTGAAAGCTGTATCCGGCTTCCCGGGTCTGGCTGTCCACGCCGAACTCCTCACCATGGCTACGGCGTTCGAATGCCAGAGCCCCACCAGCATGTTCCTCTTCGGCCAGGCCATACAGATTGGCCGCATAGCTTATCTGGGTCTTAACCTCTTTCTTGCAGTACCCGAAGTAGTTATCCGCCAGGATAGTGACGATGACACCACTCTCGTCCCGGGCGGTGATCTTGAAGGCGCTCCCGTTATTGTAGAGTTCATCCTCACTCTGCCAGCACATACCGTCCCGGCGTTGGCGTTCGCTGGCATCGTCCACATGGGGCAGCCCCAGTCCTTTCTTGGTGAGACCCACCAAATGAGGCGCCAGGATCACACAGCCGGTGTGACCGCTCCAGTGGTCCACATCGAGGGCGGAATCAAATTCGGCCAAGTTTGGATTGCCGCCGTTGCCGAAGATACTCTCCACAAAATCCAGGTTGCTGACCAGATTACCCGGCGCGAAAAAGCGAATCTCCATGCTCTTCTCCGGCTGCTTCCTTGGAATCTCGGGACATATGACCGGGCGCAGCAGCAGTGATACAAACATATGCGCCGGTTCCGGCTGGCTGCTGGTAAACGGGATCTTCAACAACTCTTGCGGCGGTCTCAGGGCCTCCGCCAAAATACGGGCGAAGACCGAGACCGGCACTGCCTTTTTGTCACCAGGTACGGGTAGTCCCCCTTCGGCAACATGGAATAGACCCTCGGTGGTGCGGCGGTCGCTGGCCGGATTGTGCAACACCCCCTGGCGCACTCGGTAGCTGGAGACGATATCGGAGTGAAATTCATCCTCCCCCATGGGCAGGGAGAGTTCGCGCGCCACGCCATGGCGATCAAGGATAAAACTGTTGGTTGGCAGCGCCGGGATCTGGTCCAGATTCAGGTGGTGCAGATAACGGTCGATGAAATCCTGAATACGCTGATCCACCGGACAGTAGTAGCTGGAGAGCAAACGCCCCTTCTCACGGAATGCCTTCAACAGATCCTGCGAGGTAAGCATGAACTCCGCCGAATCGGCATCCACGCAGGTGGGCTGTCCCGACACGGCCAACTTCAGGTTGATATAGAGGTGTAGCCGCTTCAGCTCATCTTCGGGGCTTACCACGGTTTCACTCAGACCCAGGGCGCGCTCATAGTCTTGCATATCCATCTCCGCAACAGGTGGGACACCCTTTACCACAGTGCCTCGTCAACTGTTATCTAAATAAAAACTTTGGAACCGCGCCGCGATGTTCTATACGACGCCCGGAATATCCTGAATGGCCCATTCTAACATGGGTATATGAACTAACCACCTGGAAAACAGTTAGCTTTGTGCTTAGTTATGTGACATCCACATGGCGCTACCCTGTATGATTCGTATTCGGAATCCATCCCTCAGATTCATTGCCAGATTCTGAATCCATGTGCCAAACGTAGAACCACTCTCAGCTGCCTATACCTCACCCAACTCCGGCGACGGCCTGCCAATATAGTAACCTTGGGCGAAGTCGATTCCGGAGTTGACTATTGCCTCTAATACGTCCTGGCATTCCACATATTCTCCAATGGTCTTCATGCCCAGGTCGTGAGCCAGCATGGAGATGCTCTGCACAAAGGCTAGGTCACGCGCATCGTTGGTGATATTGGCGATAAAGTCACCCTCAATCTTGACGTAATCAACCGGGAACCGCTTTAGATAGTGGAAGGAAGAGAAACCGGATCCAAAATCATCAATGGCAAACTTGAATCCCTCCAGATGCAGGCGGGTAACAAACTTCTCCAGCAGACCGATATTACGCACCGTGTCCCGCTCCGTCAGTTCAAAGACGATCTGAGACGGCCGCACCGAGTATTTATGTATGAGATAACTGATGTTTTCGAAGAACTCTTTCAGCACCAGTGCCTTGGGTGAAAGGTTGACAAAGAGGAGGCCGGTGTAGCCTGTCTCAACACACCGTTTGAGGGCCTTATCCATAATCTGCATATCCATGCGATGAATAATTCCCAAACGCTCCGCCACCTCTACGAACTCGCCTGCGCTGATAACAGTACCATCGGGATGCTGCACCCGGCTCAACACTTCATGGGCAAATGGCTTGCCGTCACTAGAAACCACAATAGGCTGAAAATATGGCACCAGCCAGTCCTCGTCCAAGGCCTGCTGTACCAGGTTGCTCTTGATACCAATAGCGCGGAAGGTCTCCAGCGCATCAGCTTCATCGGGAATGGCCAGACGATGCTTACCTTCTGCCTTGGCCTTGTACATCATGTGATCAGCAAATAGGAACAGATCAGAACCGTTATCTGCATGTTCCGGATACACCGCCACACCTATGGATGCGGTTACTCTTATCTCATCGCCAGTCTGCGTGGTATGCACCACCGTATCACAGGCATCTAGCACCCGCTTCGCAGACACATACGGATCCGAATCGTCGATCTCGCTGATCATAATAACGAATTCATCTCCGCCGTAGCGAGACAATACGTCTCCGGTACGCAGCACATTCTTGATAGTGGAGGAGAAGTTCTGCAGGAAGCGGTCTCCCTCCTGATGGCCATGGGAATCGTTTACGGATTTGAAGTTATCCAGATCAATCACCAGCAGGGCGAAACGATGGCCATGACGGCCAGCGCGGCCTATTTCATACTCCAACAACTCTCTGAACACCCGCTGATTATAGAGATTAGTGAGGGGATCACGGGTGGCGTAATACTCAAGCTCTTTGGTGTACTTTGAGATGGCCTTTACCGAGCCAACCACATTCAGCAGGGTGGAAAGCACGCTATCAATCACCAGGGAACGCATGGGGTCATGCTCGGTGCTGGAATGCAGACCTACTCCGACGATACCACCTATCTTGGGCCGCTCCACTACCAGCGTTTTTGACTGTAACTCCAGATCATCAGTTATAAAACTGATCACTGGCGCGGATACGTCGGAGATGTGATGGTGAACGGTATCGAAGTTGACCTCAGCGAAACGTCCACTCTCCTTGATTATCCGAATCGCGTGCTCTTCAAACTCTTTTCTGGTATTTTCTTCCGGCGTGGCCGCCCAGAATATCTCCAGATCAAGCGTCTCGTCCCCAACCTTAAACACAGAAAATAGGGTATAACTGGGGATAACATAGTTTATCTCCGTCAGCAGATGTTTCACATACTCCTGCCAATCCCTCACCACATCTGAAGTAATAACAAACCGTTCCAAAAGACGTATCTCGAATTCCAGAAGGTCCTTATCCACCGCAATATGCCGCAGTTGCTCGGCAAGTTCTGCAATGCCTTCCCGTAGGTTCTCCAACTCCTTGAACTTAAGTGACGGGATCTCGTGTTTCAATTCACGCAAATCACTCAGGCTACCCATGTTGGTCACGTAATTCCGCAACTTATCTATAGGACGTTTTATCTCTCTGGTTATATAGAGCGCAACCAAAAATGCCGCCAATATGGGTAAGGGAGCAATCCACAATATGACCCGCATAAACTCTGACCTGGCACGATTCAGCAGCGGGGCTATATTCTGGGTAAGCTCAATTACGCCTAGTACCTCTCCCCTAACCGCGTTTACATGGCATTTCAGACAACGCTCCTCGGCATGCAGAGGAAACAGTTCCCTGTTGATCTCATCCGTATTGGTCTGCACCCGGTTACCGGTTGCAAACACCGTATGAATTGCCTGATCCATGTTTGGTTGCTTGATGGCACCAAACAGGCGCTCAACCTTAGGGCCACGATAGATCTCAATCCTATAACCGGTATCAGAAGTACTTTCCCTTAGAGACTGCAAAAATGTCTCTACATCCTGACGTGACCAACCACGGCTCATCACCTGATACATGGAATTGAAGGTCTGTTGCGAAATCAACTTCGACACCACCCTGGCATCCTCCCGCACCATCTCGTTATAGACGCTAGATATAATGAAATAACTTAACAGAAAGATAAGGGACGATACCCCAAGGGCAACCGCCAAGAGGAATACCTTCAGGGTCTTAGGTGATTTAGCAGAAACACGAGACTTATCCATACCATGGTATTGCGGCAGAAAGGGTATATTCTTTAGCAACTTAAAGAGATTTTATTCTCCTAATGCCACACGCGAATAATGCCGGATGAAACCATACCAATAGTCAAGAAACTTGCTGGTGTGGCGACCTAAGATATGGCCTTAGCGCCGCCATCACCGGCATAAAATACTTTATTATTCTTGCGATTTATCGCCAATCAATCGTCGCACCACCACAAAGAATATCGGCACAAACAGCACTCCAAGTACCGTCGCGCCAATCATTCCACCCATAACGCCCGTACCGATAGCATGCCGACTATTGGCCCCGGCCCCGGTGGAAAGGGCCAGCGGCAACACGCCGAAGATAAAGGCGATGGAAGTCATAAGGATTGGGCGCAGACGCAGTCGGCAGGCCTCCATAGTCGCATCCAGCAGACCGCGGCCTTCTCGGTGCATGGTATTGGCGAATTCGATGATGAGGATAGCGTTCTTGGCAGAGAGACCGATGACCGCGATCATCCCAACCTTGAAGAATACATCGTCTTCCAAACCACGCAGCCATGTAAAGCTAAGTGCGCCGAGGACCCCGAGTGGCACCACCATCAATACCGCCGCCGGAACCGACCAACTCTCATATAGAGCCGCCAGGGCCAGGAATACCACCAGTAGAGAAAGCGCGAACAAGATCGGGGCCTGCTGTCCGGATAGGATCTCCTGAAACGACTGACCGGACCACTCAAAACCGAAACCGTTCGGCAACTCATCGCGCACGATCTGCGCCATAGTCTCCATAGCTTGCCCGGAGCTGTATCCGGGCGCAGCACCGCCGTTAATCTGAATTGACGGAAAACCGTTGTAATGGTCGATGGCAGGGGGGGAAGTGTGCCACTCAGAACTTACCACACTGCTTAGGGGCACCATCTTGTCCACATCACCGCCATTGGCTGGAATATAGTAGCGCGACAGGTCCTCAGGACGACTGCGAAACTCCGCATCCGCCTGCACCAGCACCTTCAAAACCCTGCCCTGATAATTGAAATCATTGGCGTAGACCGGAGCCAACATCAGACGGATGGCGGCATAGATTTCTGACAGTTGCAATCCCATAGATTGGGCCTGCACCCGGTCCACATGCAGTTTCAATTCCGGGGCATCCTCCAATTGGTTCGGACGCACCCCCATCAATCCTGGATGCTTACCTGCCGCACCCAACAACATGTTCCGCGCCTGCACCAACTTCTCGTGCCCGAGTCCAGCACGATCCTCCAAACGCATATCGAAACCGCCAAAGCGACCCAGGCCACGGATGGTAGGCAGATTGACCACAAAAATCCTGGCACCCTTGATGCTCTGCAAGGCCCCGTTTGCCCAACCGATGAAGGAATCTACCTGCTGCTCACGCTCTGTGCGTTCACTCCAATCCTTCAGGCGGATGAATCCCAATCCCACGTTCTCACCCTGTCCGATAAAGCTGAAGCCGCCAACTGTGACTACCTTATCCACGGCTTCATTCTTTCTGACTATCTGCTCCATCTGACTCAGCACCGCCCCGGTGCGCTCAATAGTGGCGCCAGCCGGAAGCTGGATAATCGCCAGTGCATATCCCTGATCCTCTTCCGGCAAAAAACTACTTGGCAGGCGTGCGTATAGGAACGCAGTCAATACCACCAATGCGGTAAATGCCATCATCCAGCGAGGGGTATGCCGAATGGCATTGGCCACCTGCTGCATGTAGAAGTTATTCCCCAACTGGTAAAAATCATTAAACTTACGCAAGAAATAGTTCGGCTCGCCATGCTGCGGCTTCAGGATAGTGGCGCAGAGCGCTGGGGTAAAAGTCAAGGCCATAACAGCCGAGATCACCATAGATATAGCGATAGTCAGGGAGAATTGACGATAGATGGCCCCCACACTACCGCTCACCAGGGCCATAGGGATAAACACCGCCGCCAGCACGGTGGTCATGGCGATCACCGCACCGGTGATCTGATCCATGGCCTTGCGCGCCGCCTCTTTGGGTGGCAGACCCTCCTCGGTCATTATGCGTTCTACGTTCTCCACCACAACTATGGCGTCGTCCACCACCAGTCCGATGGCCAGCACCAGAGCGAACATGCTCAGGATATTTATGGAGAATCCAACCATGTACATCCCAGCAAATGCGCTGGTCAGCGCTACCGGCACCACCAGGGTGGGGATGATGGTGGCGCGCAGATTCTGCAGGAACAACAGGATCACCAGGAACACCAGCACCACTGCCTCAATCAGGGTGTAGACCACCTCATCAATGGATATGTTGATGAACTGAGTGCTGTCATAGGGCACAAACCAACTTACCCCGGACGGAAAATATTCCTCCAGCTTCTCCATCTTATCGCGCACCGCCGCGGCCGTCTCAAGGGCGTTGGACTGAGGCGCCAACATGATAGCGAATCCGGCTATGGGCTCTCCGTTTACATGCACGTCATGCCCATAGGATTCCGCACCCAGTGCAATGCGCGCCACATCCTCGAGACGCACAGTGCTACCATCGGCATTGGTGCGCAAGGTTATCTGTGCGAACTCCTTGGGATCGGTAAAGCGGCTGGCAGCGGTCACGGATGCAGTAAAACCCTGCCCCGGCAGGGCCGGTTCCGAGCCAATGTTACCTGCGGCAATCTGCACATTCTGATTCCGGATTGCATTCAGCGCATCGTCAGCGCTCAGGCCATAACCGCGCAATTTATCCGGATTCAACCATATACGCATGGCATAGGCGGCTCCAAACAGCTGGGCATTACCCACTCCAGGCAGACGCTGCACCGGGTCCAGTACTTGGGAGGAGATCAGATTGTTAAGGGCATAAGTATCTAAATTGGTATCGGTGGATTTCAGGGCCACCACCATCAAAAAATCATTATTGGATTTGGCCACAGTGATGCCATTCCGCACCACCTCCTGAGGCAAACGCGCCTCAGCTATACTCATCCGATTCTGCACCTGCACGGCGGCAATATCCGGATCGGTACCACTAATGAAGGTAAGGGTTATTTGGGCAGTGCCGTTGGAGTTGGAGGTTGAATTAAAATAGAGCAGATTATCGACACTGGTCAGCTGCTGCTCTATTACCGAGGTCACGGTCTTCTCAACCACCTCGGCGCTTGCGCCCGGATAGGAGGCGCTGATAGCCACCTGGGGCGGCGCAATCGGTGGATAGGCGGCAATCGGCAACCGGAAAATCGCCACGGTACCGGCCAAAGTGATGAGGATCGCCACTACCCAGGCGAAGATAGGACGGTCGATAAAGAAACGTGCCATCTACGACCCCTTTGGCTTATCGCTGGGTAAAACCGCTTTGGCGTCACCGCCTGGCTGTACCTTCTGCATGCCTTCCAGGATCACCTGGTCACCATCCTTAAGCGCACCCGTAACTATCCAGGCATCCTGGGTAGTTCCATTGGTAACTACCTGACGCACCTCTACCTTACCCTCTCCGTTCACCACCATTACGGATGCACCTTGGGCACCCCGCTGCAACGTGGCCTGTGGCAACAGAAAGGCATTTTCCAGGTAGCCCAGGGTTAGGCGCAGATTTACGAACATTCCAGGCAAGAGTTGATGTTCTGGATTTGGAACCACCGCGCGCAGGGAGATAGTACCTGTACCTGGATCAGCCACCGAATCGGAAAAATCGAGGGTGCCGGTATGCGCATAGTCGCTGCCATTAGACAGTATCACAGCCACCGGCAGCTTCTTGTCTCCTCCGGACAAACCATCCAACTTCGCCCCATTTGAGCGCAGATCCTGAATATCAGCCACCGAAAGACTGAAATTCACATACAACGGGTCCATCTGTTCGATAGTGGTGAGCTGGGTTGCCTCACCCTGGCCCACAAGGGCCCCCTCGGTGACCAGGGCGCGACCGACTCGCCCTGCAATCGGAGCCGTAACCGAGGCATAGCCCAGATCTAGCCGCGCCTTTTCCACGTTTGCCAGGGCCTGCTTGACCACTGCGGCAGTAGTACGCTCTTTGGCAATGGCCGTATCTCGATCTTGGGTTGAAAGCAGTTTTTTGGTCGCTAGCTCCCGGTAACGTTTGGCGATAGAGGCCGCGTTGGCGGCGTCCGCCTTTGCCTTCGCCAGGGCCGCCTCCTGCACATGCAGCTCTGCACTCAAAGGTTCTGGATCAATCTGGAACAACTTCTGCCCCGCCACGACATCAGTGCCCTCTTTATAGCTTCGCTCCAGGATAATACCTGCCACACGCGCCCGCACCTCAGCCACTCGGGTAGAGGCCAGTCGGCCCACCATTTCCCGGGTCAACGGTACCGATTCGGCATGGGCCTTGATGACCGTTACTTCAGGGGGCGGCATTTGGGACTGGCCCGCACCTTGCTGAGACGATTCACCGCAGGAGACAACAAATAGAGTGGCAATACAAAGCAACAGAATTCGGAAATATGGTAACTTCATGCGTAACTTCCTGATTAAACAGCTATTTAATGCAAGCAGGGATGATAGGACAGCACCATTACCTCACTCTGCCCAATCAACGCTGCATAGTGTACAGTCATTTATACGGCCTTCACCAGTGTAATATTTGGGAAACAGGGATAGCTTTTAGCACACGCATAAAGAAGGGGGCATAAATGCCCCCTTGTTTTACGTCATATATAGCCTGCTAAAAAACAGTAAATTTATTGGTAGATTCGTTATAACGAACAAACAGATACCAGATAAGCAACAATCCAAAGCTGACCAGCAGAGCCCAGCCCCAACCACCCAACAGATCCGGCATAAATGCCTGGAAACCTAGCGGGCTTACCTCAACCATGCCATCCATAAAATCCATATCGTATTCGCCCGCAGTCATGCCCAACTTTCCCAGGATGCCGCTGGTAATAGAGCTAATCCAAGCGAAGAAGAACACCGCAACCACCAGTTTGAGATGGCCTTCGCCAACCCGCCACAGGGAACCGGATGCACAGCCACCGGCGAAGATCATACCCATACCGAAGAGTAAACCACCGATGAGTGAACCAAGCCAGAAGCGCGTGGGCACGACCAGATAAGGATCTATAGTACCCTTGGCGATCAGCACGGCCCCTACAGGAGCACCCAGCGCCAGAGCAAAAATCATCGCCTTGGTCATCTCCCCTTCGCCGGTCATAAAAGGCTCGCGGAACACGCGGGAGAAACAGAAACGGGAGCGATGCAGTATGAAACCTATGGCGAATCCGGTAAGTACCAGTATCGCGCGCTGCATCTCCATCTTGTCATCCGAACCCCACCAACTCACTCCCCAGATCAAGATACCTGCTAGTACCAAAGCACCGAACCAAGGGTAGGAGCCCTTGAAGCGCGCAGGTTTTACTACAGGTGCATTTGTTCCCCAGGTAATGTTCTCCATAGTCCATAGCAACAGCTTCAGACCGATGAATGCGCCGATCAGAAGCCCGGCCCACATAACCCATCCGGATGGCGATGAGAAGGTCAGCGGGATAAAAAAACCACCAGTGGTGCAACCACCAGCGAAGGTGGCCCCCATGCCCATAAAGGAACCGCCCAGAGCGCCCCAGACAAACTCCAGTCTCGGAGGACGGCTAATTCGAAACTGTTGTGACAGCAGTGCGGCACAAAAAGCTCCAATAATCAGAGTGATATCCATCAGTGAGATACGGTTCATCAACGGGCTTTCAAGTTCCGGCTTGACCCCAAGCATAGGACCAAGACCGATAAGGTTATTGAAATAGTCACCCCACAACTTAATACCGCCGAACACCCCCCAATACAGGCCCGACCCCATCAACACTGCCATGACGATTACCAGAAGTGCGGCACCAAGGTAAGGAGACCACTCATCTACAAACACGGACTTGTAGTCAGCCTTGATCCAGGATGACCCGTTTTCACCACTCATTCTTGTTCTCCAGCCTTATAGTTTAACCATCAATTGCAACGCGCAGGCGAGTCGGAATCCTTGGCGCCATGCAACACAAACGCATGCACGTCAGATAACAACTCTTCATCGGACTTGGCAGCGATCTTCTTATTGGCAGCCGCCTTGTTACTGTCTTTAATACTGTCGCGATATGCAGTGCTGACATAGTGCTTCAGTGAATCCTTTTCTTTCGCATGCTTATCTGCCTCGATATATGCTTCCCATTCGGCCTTGGTGTAATTGGAAGGAGATATTGCCCCGCTCTTCTGCTGCTTATGGCAATCGGTACACACCATCCGGTAATAGATGCGCCCCATCTTCCAGTCGCCATCTGCAGCCATAGCTACAGGAACTGCAACAACGAACAAACAAAGCAGCAGTGAAACGGTAAAATATTTCTTCAGATTCATCGCAAAACTCCTTGGGTTTAAATTAAAACAGCATCAGACAAAAATATAACACTCGCATATTGCATAGGACATCCAGCAATTAACAACGCCCGCAAAGATGCAAGCTCTGTTATAGTTTGTCTCTCATTCTGCCAAGTACGTCAGTTTTCAGATAAGCGTATTCTTCATCGGTCAACTCAACATCGTCAAAACCTGTAACCATCGGTCTCACATGGGCAAAAAATCCGTGGTCGCCTGTGGTAAGCAGATATAGGTGTACACAAACGAATGCCAGAATAGCTACTGCGGCCAGGGTATGTAAATCCGCGATAAATCCCAGACCAACACCTTCAAAAAATTCACCACCTATCCCAAAACTTATCAGCAGATAGGAGATACCAGTCATCCAGACCGCTGGGAAAATGACTATCTTGACCACCAGGTAAGTCAAAGCCTGCAGCGGATTATGCTTACGCCGATAGGTCTTGATATATGGATGTTGCTCGCCCTTAAAGATGCCTATCAGGTAATAGTAGGCCACGCCGGAAAGGTTCTTCACGGTCGGTATATAGTGGCGCCACTCCCCGGTTGTCACGAGCCAGAATACAGCAAAGGTCCAGATAGCTATCATCGCAATGGCTGCTATGGTATGGATGGCTACTGCCGACTTGAAATCAATCAGCGAATGAACACCATGGATGGCAAAGCCAGTAAACAACAGGGTCATAATCAGGGCCATCTGGCTCCAGTGCCAAAGACGTTCGAAACGTTTGTATACCTCAATGCTATGTAAAGCCATTAGCCTTTTCTCCTGAGCGAGGAAATGAAACGGGCGATTGCATGAAGCACAATACCGGCCAGCACGGATAAGATTAATATCCAGCCGATACGATCGACCCAAGGACTACTGCCAGACCCTGGCATATACACACCTGGCACCCCTTTCATGCGGCCATCCTTGCTGTGGCACTCATTGCATTGAACTGCATCCTTTGCCGGCGCTACCATGTGGGTGATCGGCCACAGCATCGTTGTCTCGATGAAATCGTATTTACCTGAATATGGCTTCCCAACTTCGGCCATGCCATCAGTTATGGATTTCTGCCAGTCGTAGTTCTTCCAATAGGCAGTATCATCCTCTCCATCTCTGGCCACGGTGTGTGGAACTACCAAAGTCTTGTTGACCGGGTCAAACGGCTGCTTACCATGCATTACCTTGACCGGCCATATACGCGACTTGCCGTCATCCGGGCTACCTTCAAAGCTATTGATCTTTAGTGGACCATTAGCCTTATCCACCTTGTCTTCCAGCAGGGTATATTTCACCGTTCCGTTAAACCAAACATATTCTGGCTTAACGTTCTCACCGTAGGCAAAATCACCCTTGTTGCCGTGATAAACCGCGTGTCCATGTTCATTCTTAACGACCACCGGCTTTCCATCTGCATCCAGCTTGCCTGCGGTTGACCAATCCCATAACATCTTGGTAGCCACACCACCGCGGGCCATGGTAGGGATATGACAGGCCTGACAGGATACTTCATCGGTATGACCGTTAAGTTTGATGCCAATTACGTCATCCTTAGAATGTGGTTCCCCGCCGTGGCATGATCTGCAGGTTGTAGGATTACGCTTTTCGTCTTTGCCTCGAATCTTTATCCCTTTAGTCTCTGCAGCGGTCGTTGCATAGCGGCTGCCTGGTACGTCATGTGCTGAAGTTTCATGGCATGTGGCGCAGGTAAAGTCCAGACCCACCGCATCCATATGGACGTCTAGCTCTTCATCCGGCATGGCCAGGGAACTGTCCAGGTCGCCATGTTTAACGCCATTGCCGCCACCACCGTAAAAGTGACAGTTGCCGCAGGTGTCGCGGCTGGTTTTTCCAACTTCTTTTGCAACCTCTTTCAGCTTGACAAAGTCGGCCGGGTTTCCCGCCAACCCAGGCGGCTTATTATAGGTTCCAGTCGTATCATGACATGCCAGACAATCGACGTTGGTTTCTGATGTAAAATCGAAATTGTCATCTTTCCAGCCATATCCGATATGGCAGGCCGTACAGAATCGGTAATTAGAGCGCGGGGAGATACAGAAATCGTTCAGTACATTCTTCTTACCCAGGCGCTGATTAGTCTCTGGATTGATATAGTCCCAGGTCCAGTGCTTGGTCTTATGCAACTGCTTGGACGCTTCCGTATGACATCCAATACAGGCTTCCGTGACCTCAGGTCCAGTCTTGAAATCTTTATCCAGTTCCTTGAATTTACTATGGTCGGCAGTAGAGGCAAACACTGACGTTGCCCCGCATAATATTCCAACGGCAACCAAACGAGCCGTATACATTATGACTTTGAACCACACTTGATGAGGATCTTTCATTTCGTACTCTCCCTCCTCCTATTCGTTACCTACCACCGACTAGGCTGTTATGTGCAAAAAAAATATTTCTTATAATTTGTTACAAAATTTCAAACCGGCACAATTCCAATGCATTCACAAAGCAAACCTTATGACGGCCAAAACGTCTTTGTGAGAACTGCCTCTTTTGAACATCTGTTCCCATTTCGGAAACAATCAAGCCCAATATGATTACTCCACAGATATCCAAATCAAATCTGTGAAAGTTTTCTTACAGTTTCAGAAGCAAGGATGTTTTAGCTAACCACTTGATTGTGACTTAGTGATACACGTTTCTCTAATATTAGTATGTAGTTAAACAGTATCTATTTATTGTTGTTATAGCAAGCATTCTATTGATGATAATCATGGACTTGCGAATATTTTTGATTAAAATCGTATTTTTTATGACTTATGTCATATTCTGAAGAGCCATAAAAAACATGGAAATTGTTGTTAGGAGGTGTCTCAGGGAGGGAGATCGGAAGAGCGTCGTGTAGGGAAAG
>JBNKSV010000024.1:0-35887 GCA_050297535.1 Sedimenticolaceae bacterium | reverse complement strand
AGGACGGCGCTGGATAAGTTGGTATTGGCGCAAGTATGTGATTGGCTGTTAGGCAAATCGATGTACACTGAAGAAGGATTAGAAAAGCTGGTGGGACTTTTGAACCTGGGGAAGAAAAAACAGGTAGCGAAGTATTGCAATTATCTAGTCATTAACTCAGGTGACTTGGCGTCACTAATTTTGGCAGGTCGAGTTGCTGGCGTTGGACCGTATCGCTATGCCTGTCACTTCCTAGAATCGGTCCCTGAACATCTCAACCCTAAAGCCCATGAGTTGGAAGCATTGGGGAAGAATGGAGTCGGTTCAATGAACAAGCAGGCAAGAAAAGCCGCAACAAAGATTTTTCAAATCTTTGAGGATCGAAGGCTTATGTCAGCGCATCTGTTTTACACACCCTCCAAGAATTACTGGCATCTGTTTTATTTCGACCAACGAGATACTCAAGGCAGAAACAACCACTGGAGACATGGACCGCACATTCACTACTCCCAAGATTCCTTCGTTAAGGAGTCACTGTCTGAAGTGTGGGCGAAAGTTCAATCGGTGCCTCCCAAATTCCCTAAGTCACTCCACATTCGTTATGACTACCATCACAACAATAAATAAGTGTACGAGATCAATAGGGTCATACTCACTGCTGTACCATTAACTGTGGGTCTACTAGTTGTAATGCTATGATGGCTGCGCATAAGACAATACTCTGCGATCAGATAGGTATAAAAACCAAAACAGCGATCCCTTCTCCCCAATGGGGAGAAGGACAGGATGAGGGGGCGATATTAATCAAAGAGTTATCTCTCAAATATCCCCTCACCCCAACCCTCTCCCCAAAGGGGAGAGGGAGTAATGGGCAGCGATGGGTCAGACTCTATTGAAATTTCTTAAATGGCCCGAACCGTATTTTTCTGTTCTGGATCCCGCGACTTTACTGCGGGATCCAAGGTCATAAATCAAGTTAGTATCTCTGCTCAAACTCCTCCCAACTATTAAAGTTCTCACCGGTAGAGCACTTCACCTTGGGGGCGGTGCTGTATGTGTCGTGATGGGGCAGCCTGACAAAATACGACCCTTTTACTTCATTGTTATGTGAGTTGCTTTCGTTCTTGTTGTACATGACCTTTGCGGAGATATTCTTTGTACCCGCTAGGCCCCAACTATGTTTTCTATTTATGCTGTGGGATGCCCCGGCAGCCAAGGGTGGAATGTCATAGGTATTCGCCCCCTTTTTTTCGACATAGAAACGCAGCTTGGTCTGGCTCATGCCGCTGACGTTGCCGCTGCCGATATTCTTTACTACAGCGCGAATGCCCCTTTTGCCGCCTACCGGTGGTCTCTTTCCGTTATCCACGCAGACGATAAGGTCGGGCAGGCCGACCACGCCAAAGGTCCAGTCCTTTTTATTATTGTTGTTATTGGTTTCTGGGATCATATCCGCGGGGTCAACTGAGAATTCACAGGTATAGTTTCCGGCCTTGGGGACCGGGAACTCCTGTACGAAGGTAACCCCCTGGTTTTTCTGCAGGGTCACGTTCATCTCTTGTCGGTAATATTTGTCTGGCAGGCCCCCTGGTCTTTTGACATTGAGGAAGACAACGGGGTTTTGCGCAGGCGCATTGCCGTAGTTCATTACGTTGCCTTCGAATCTTACTGTCTGTCCTTCTCCCGGGTTCTGAGGAGTTACCTTGATCACACCGACCTGGAGATCGGGCTGGTCGCAGTTTTTGAATGTGAATACTCCAGAGTCGCCCCTGACTGGGTCAGGGTATTGGGCGGTAGGGGATACGCTAACACGAATAATGTAATTACCCGGGTCCGATACACCTCCGTCCCAGTTGTAGTGGCCATTATTTGGAGCGTTCATGGCCAGAGTCCGTTTAACGGTCTGTCCATTCGGATGCATCAGAAAGATGCTTACCATATCCGCCATGCCGCCGGAGGTGTTCCAGGCGATCAATTGTGGTTTGAACATGCAGTACAGTTGATTGGTAACAGGCTGGGTGATGGTGAGCGTTCCACTCCATGTGTACGCCGGCAAGGTAAGGATGATAAGGAGAAGCGGAACTATCTTTTTCATGATGCCCCCTTTTGTAACTTATATTTTTAATATCATCTCGCTATAGGTGTGATCTATACATACCGCTACTCCCGTCCTGGATCAAGGGCAGAGATCGCAGTTCCATAGATTTAAGTCAGCAATAGCGCCGCCGCTACCTTGCGTCCCTCTGTCACCAGGATATTGTATGTGCGGCATGCCGATGGGGTCGCCATGACCTCCACACCGACGCCGCGCTCAAGCAAGCTCGCATACAGTGCCGGGTCTGGAAACTGCTGGTTTGCGCCGGTACCGAGGATGACCAGCTGGGGATTGAGCGTGGCCAAGGTGGAAAAGTGTTCCGGGGCGAGTTCTGCGAAGGTCTGGGGTGGCCAATCGCCGATGATCTGTTTTGGGGTGACTATGACGCTACGGGTATGGCGATATTCGTTGATTATCACCTCTCCGGCGCCGTAGGAGCGGATAAGGTAGTTGTCGCCTTCGTCTGCCATGGTGAATTTCATGGATTTACGATACCCAATGTCGAGTGTGGCGGCAAGTTGATTGAGTTTTCAAGTTGTGGCAAACATAAAAGAGTAAATGGGAGTTCCCACTCTTCCTACGAGGGAGACGAATCCAGGGATGGGCGAAGGTAGAATAATGCAGGAGCGATTATCGAGAGCGACGCAGGAGGCTCAAGCCGAGGGCCGGGGTGAGGGTGAAAAGTATGAATTATTGTCTATTTTTCCCCTCACCCTAACCCTCTCCCCAGAGGGGAGAGGGGACGTTTGGAAAACAGTGGCCTCCTGTGCATCTAATTATTTTGACTTTCTGTTGTCTGCTCAGTTACCTTACTCGTTTGTTTTTCCTAACCCACATTAGCAGAGGTCAAAGTGTCCACGCTCGAGATGCAAGAGTTCAGCCGAATCAAGCGGCTACCGCCCTATGTCTTTAATATCGTTAATGAATTAAAGGCCGAGGCGCGAGCGCGAGGTGAGGACATCATCGACTTCGGTATGGGTAATCCGGATCAGCCGACCCCGCAGCACATCGTGGACAAGATGGTGGAGGCAGCTCAGCGCAAGGATACCCATAGGTACTCCATGTCCAGGGGAATTCCGCGGCTGCGGCGCGCCATCACCAATTGGTATAAGAAGCGCTATGATGTGGATCTGGATCCTGAGACTCAGGCCATCGTTACCATCGGTTCCAAAGAGGGGCTGGCCCATCTGGCCCTGGCCTGTGTTGGCCCGGGGGATTCGGTGCTGGTGCCCAATCCATCCTATCCGATACATCCTTACGGTTTTGTGATTGCGGGCGCGGATATCCGCCATGTGCCGTTGGTGCCAGGGGTGGATTTTTTTGCCAAGCTGGAGAAGGCAATTACCGATTCCTGGCCGCGTCCCAAGATGCTGGTGATCAACTTTCCTGGTAATCCGACCGCACAGTGTGTCGAACTGGACTTCTTTCAGAAGGTGGTGGATATCGCCCGCGAACACAATATCTGGGTGATCCACGATCTGGCTTACGCCGACATTGTGTTCGATGGCTACAAGGCACCCTCTATCCTGCAAGTCCCGGGGGCGGAGGATATAGCCGTTGAATTCTTCTCTCTGTCCAAAAGTTACAACATGCCAGGTTGGCGGGTCGGTTTTATGTGCGGTAACAAGACCCTGGTTGCCGCGCTGGCGCGCATGAAGTCCTATCTGGACTACGGCATGTTTACCCCGATACAGGTGGCTTCCATCACCGCCCTGGAGGGTCCGCAGGATTGTGTACGCGAGATTTGTGATATGTACGAGAGCAGGCGCAACGTCTTGTGCGATGGTCTCAACGCGGCTGGTTGGCCTGTGACCAGGCCCAAGGCGACCATGTTCGTTTGGGCTCCAATCCCTGAGCAATACAAAGAGATGGGTTCCCTGGAGTTCTGTAAGAAATTGTTGATAGATGCCAAGGTTGCGGTCTCGCCCGGCATCGGATTTGGCGAATATGGCGATGACCATGTGCGCTTCGGGTTGATTGAAAACGAACACCGTACCAGACAGGCGGTGCGCGGGATCAGAGATATGATTAGAAATGATGCAAAGGCGGGTTTTTTTGCGACCGCCAAGAGTGCAGGAGAGAAAGGTTGAAGCCGGTAAAAGTTGGTCTGTTAGGTCTGGGTACCGTTGGTGGCGGCACCTTTAAGGTTTTATCCAGGAATGCGGCTGAGATCGCACGTCGCGCCGGGCGTGGCATAAGCATTACCCATGCGGCAGCCAAAAATTTCGATTCGTCCACCATGCCAGGGGTCGAGAATATCCAACTCACGGATAACGCCTTTGAGGTGGTGGATAACCCTGAAGTGGATATCGTCATTGAGCTGATCGGCGGCTATTCTCCCGCCAAGGAACTGGTGCTGAAGGCCATAGAAAATGGCAAGCATGTGGTCACCGCCAACAAGGCCCTGATCGCAATGCATGGCGATGAGATCTTCGCGGCGGCGCAGGAGAAGGGCGTGATTGTGGCCTTCGAAGCCGCAGTGGCCGGAGGTATCCCCATCATCAAGTCCATTCGCGAGGGTCTGGCCGCGAACCAGATCCAGTGGGCCGCAGGCATCATCAACGGCACCGGTAATTTCATACTAACAGAGATGCGTGATAAGGGCCGCGACTTTGCGGATGTCCTGGCCGAGGCCCAGGCCCTGGGCTATGCCGAGGCCAATCCCACCTTCGATGTTGAGGGCATAGATGCTGCACACAAGCTGACTATCATCGGTTCCATCGCCTTCGGTATACCGCTGCAGTTTGATAAAACCTACACCGAGGGTATCAGCAAGATCACCGGATCGGATGTGGCCTATGCCAACGAGCTGGGCTATCGCATCAAACACCTGGGTATCGCCCGCAAGACGGAACGCGGTATCGAGATGCGGGTGCACCCGACCCTGATTCCGCAAAAGCGTCTGATCGCTAATGTGGACGGGGTGATGAACGCGGTCATGGTAATGGGCGACGCGGTCGGTCCAACCCTCTATTATGGTGCCGGGGCCGGATCGGAACCCACAGCCTCAGCCGTGGTGGCTGATGTGGTGGATGTGGTGCGTGCCATGACGGTGGACCCGGAGAATCGGGTGCCACACCTGGCGTTTCAGCCTAGTGCGCTTTCCGATCTTCCGGTGCTGCCGATGGAAGAGGTGGAGACTGCCTACTATCTGCGTATGCAGGCGGAAGACAAGCCTGGGGTGTTGGCCCTTATTACCGGAATTCTGGGCGAGTCTGGTATCAGCATCGAGGCCATGCAACAGAAACAACCGGCCGATGGCGATACCCATGTCCCGCTGGTCATGCTTACCCAAAAGGTTTTGGAAGGAAAGATGAATCAGGCGATCGACAAGATCGAGGCCCTGGATAGCATCAACGGCGAGATTGTTCGCATCCGCTTGGAGCAGTTAGAGGGTTAAAGGAAATTTATTGTCGCCCCTAGCTTATGCCAAAGCATACAGGTATTGATTTGTTGGTCCCAGGATTGCTGGGACCTATACCCTCACTACAAGAGATAGAAGATAGGCCAGAAGCGTCCCCCATAGAATGGTGTTTGTCCCGGGCGGACGTTTCCCGGATAGATGCAGCAGGTTATGCAGCAACACTCTTTCAGTTGTTTGGTCTGACTTCAACACACTCCAGTGATTTTTTCACCGCGCCTTTTTGCCGTCTTGCCGATGGTGGACAACCAGACGATGCCTACTGGTTGCAGGCGTCCCCCGTGCACCTAAGACCGGATGGTGACGGTCTGCTGCTGTTAGATGCCGGTGTGTTGGAAATAACCATGGATGAGGCGCAGCAACTGGTAGCACTTATAAACGAACACTTCACTGACCGGGGTTGGAGGCTGGAGGTCTATGATCCGCAGCGTTGGTATCTTAGACTTGGTGAGCAACCGGATTTGCATACCTCGACGTTAGCTGAGGTGACCGGAAGAAACATAGTTGGTTTTTTACCCAAGGGCGAAGATAAGCTCTCATGGCAAGCAAAGATGACCGAGGTGCAGATGCTGTTGCACATGGCCAAGGTTAATCTGCTGCGTGAGGGTAGGGGGCAGTTGCCCATCAACGGACTCTGGTTGCATGGGGGTGGCAGGTATCAGTCTGTTGGAAATCCAGGTTATGCCTCTGTGTTTGGGGATGAGGCGTTATTATTGGGGATGGCGTTGGCAACCGGAATCAGACCGGAAACTCTATCGCAGGATAGTGCCGAACTACGGTTAGATGTCGGAAAACATCTAGTAGTGTTTGATCTCTTGGAACGCGCCGTTTTAAACGCTGATCCTTACACCTGGATTAAGTCTGTGCAAGGATTCAATACATGGCTGGGGCCGTTATTGAAGATGGTTCAATCCCGGCGTTTGGCCTACCTAAACATCTACCCATGTACCGGACAGGTCTACCATATCACCGCCAGTGGATTGCGTCGTTTCTGGAGGGTGCGACGCAGGCTTGATGACCACCTGCTTTGATTATTAGGCTTTGCCTTCGTCCTGGATCTGTTCCTCTACAAGTTCAGAAGTTGTCTCATCGTCGGAGGTTGTTTCCGAAATATTGGGAGCAAGGAATATCTTGCCGATGATCAGCATCGTTATGATCGTAAGAAAAGCCGGTACGAGGCGGATCACAAAGAAGCCTACAAACTCAGGGCTTTCAGCCAAGGCGTCACTAAACAGTGTGTCCGTAACATAAAGCAGGGCAGTGTTTAGGGTAAATGAGCCGAATGCACTGCCTAAGGCCCATTCGATGACGCCTTTACCGCATTTGTTCGCCAGGTATGCGAACCAGAGCGATATGATGATTGGAACCAGCATGTAGGTATTCCTCTAATTATCTATATTGATGAGAGTCAAAGCTTTTTAATGAATCCCACCAGATAGAGCAGGATGATTGCGCCGATCACCGCGGAGATTATTGATCCGATCAGACCGCCAGCGTAAATGCCCAGCAGACCCAGAACGAAACCGCCGATAAGGGCGCCTATTACGCCAACTATGATGTTACCTCCCAGTCCAAAACCGCGGCCTTTCATTATGTTACCGGCCAGCCAGCCAGCTATTGCGCCGATGAGTAGGAATATCAACAGTGATGTAATGTTCATAGTGTTCCCCAGCAGTGTTATTGGTTGTGTAAGAAAGCTAGTATCTAATATTTAGTCTCTGGTTACTAGTTTGTAGGAACACTGCCCACAGGACGATCGGTTTATTTATCGTCGGCCGGAGCTGGTTCCTACATGAGCGTTTATGTGTTTGGATGCCGTTCTTCCACAACCTTTAATCCATCCCTCAGGGCGTCTATACGCTTGGCCTTGAGTTGATGCGGCTGGCGTTTGTCCATGATCCCGTGTTTATGCAGGACCTTACATACCGCAGGTCGGCAGTTTACGATATAGGTTTCACGGTTCATGGACCAAGCCCGGTACAGGATGTCTTCCAGGGCCTTGGCCGAAGTGAAATCCACCTGTGGCACATCGGACAGATCCAGGATGAGAATATCGTAGGACTCGAAATTGGCAAGTATCCGCACCATGTCCTTGGCCGCGCCGAAGCTCATGGGTCCGGATATGTGATAGAGCAGGATGTGTCCCTTTGCAGCCGCCAGGAGTTCTGACTCCTCGGGAGACAAGGGTGATTCGTCATGGGGATCAGTGATGGCGGTAACCGATTCAACCTGCAGGTTGGCCATGCGCTGCATAAATATGAATGAAGACATGATCATGCCGATTGCGACGGCTGTGATCAGATCGACAAACACGGTGATCATGAATACCGTCAGCATTACTATGATGCCTGTTCCAGGCACATGCCGCAGACGCTTTAGATAGTCCCAGTCGATGATATCTGTGCCGACCTTGACCAGGATACCGGCCAGCAATGCATGCGGGATATAGCGTGCAATAGTTCCAGCACCCAATACTATGGCCAGGAGTACCAGGGCGTGCAAGGCCCCGGATATAGGCGTTAGCCCTCCGGCACGGACATTAACCACCGTGCGCATGGTGGCGCCTGCTCCTGGCAGGCCGCCGAAGAAGCCAGCAACGGCATTACCAATGCCCTGGCCGATGAGTTCACGATCAGGTTTGTGGTAGGTGCGGGTGATATTGTCCGCCACCAGAGAGGTGAGCAGGGAGTCTATACTGCCCAGGGCGGCCAGCATAAGCGCCGATTTGATCATCTTGATCAGCAGATCCGGCTCAAATACCGGGAGTAGAGGTGTGGGGATAGCAGTTGGGATATCGCCAAGAACCGAGACCGCGCCAAGTTTGTAGATGGTGTTACCTTCTTCAACCACAGCCGCGATATCTCCACCTTGCCAAAAGTACAGGACCAAAGTGCCTAGTATGAGGGCGAACAGTGGTGATGGCAGGAGTTGCCCGATACGCTTGGGGAGGAAATAGACCACAATCATGGCCAGCAGTCCCACCAGAAAGGGCTCAATCACGGGATTAGTTATTATCTGTGGCAGGATATCAATCGCGGCCATGGGGCCGGATACTGCTGCATATCCAAGCAGGGGCGGGAGTTGCAACAGGATGATGATCACCCCGATACCACTCATAAATCCAGATACCACCGGATGGGGGATCAGGTTGATGAACCTGCCAAGTTTCATCAAGCCGAAGGCGATCTGTAGCAGTCCGCCCATGATCACGACGGTAAACGCCAGGGCTGCGCCATGTTCCGGGTTATCCGGGAACATGGCGGTGTATTTGGTGAAGACCGCGGCCATTACCACGGTCATGGGTCCGGTTGGTCCGGATACCTGGGCCGGGGTGCCGCCAAACAGAGAGGCAAACAACCCTACGAAGATGGCGCCGTAGATGCCGGCGACCGGACCGGCGCCGGATGCTACGCCCATGGCCAGCGCCAGGGGCAGGGCGACTACAGCGGCTGTGAGGCCTCCGTAGATGTCGCCACGGATGTTATTAAAATGCAGGCCATTGATCAGTTTCATTTATTGGCAGCTTCTTTAAGTTGTGGATATTTTCCGAATTTCGTTTGTAGTCAAGCGAACAAAACGCAACCGCCCTTAGGGCGTGCCTGTTGGCATTTGCTCCTAAGGGCGGCTAAGTACGGATATTGTATGAAATATCCGGTCTATGTGCAGGTATTGTTATTTCCCAGGCTTAAGCCTGTCAATACCCATGAGGCGCAGAGCGTACTTCTGGTAGAGCGGTTCTGTAGTGCCCTTCTTCATGTTGCGGATAAAGTATTTCTCAAACAATACCTTGGCCCAGTGTACCCAGCGGCCTTGTCTGGCCCAGGTAACGTTGCGTGGTGGTATCTGCGGCAAGGCAATGAATGCTGCCCCGACATCACCCATATCTGCCAGACAGAATGCGTTCCAGGTGGCAACCGCCTCTGCTTCGCCGCCGTTGATGTCATGCCAGATATTATTCACCGTGGCGGAAACCATGGATTCGATCATATAACCGGTCTTGGGGGTGCCGGTGGGCACTGGTGTTGCCTCTACCGGCGGGATGGCTATACACACGCCAACACTGTAGATGTTAGGCCATTTGGCATTGCGCTGGAATTTATCCACCTTTACGAAACCGCGTGGGTTCACCAGGTCTTCACCTACCGCATTAACAGCATCAACACCCTTGAAGGCGGGCAGGATCATGGAGTAGCTGAAGTTCAATTCCCGATGTTCTACCTCTTCTCCCTTGCGGTTGTGTTCCGTCACAAAGATCTTACCTTTCTCTGCCTTGGTGATCTTGGCATTGGTGATGAAAGAGATGTGGCGCTTGCGCAGTTCCGACTCTAGCAGGCCCTTGGAATCGCCTACTCCACCCAGGCCCAGATGGCCGATGTATGGTTCAGACGTAACAAAGGTCATTGGTACCTGATCCCTGATGCGTGCGCGACGTAGGGCGGTATCCATGATCATGGCGAACTCGTAGGCAGGTCCAAAGCAGGATGCGCCCTGGGCGGCTCCTACTACGATCGGTCCTGGAGACTTGATGAACTCCTGCCACTTTTCATAGGCCTCTTCGGCGTGTCCCAAGGTACAAACGGATTGGGTATATCCATCGTCCGGTCCGAGTCCCTCGATCTCATCGAACGCCAGTTTGGGGCCGGTGGCGATGATCAGGTAGTCGTAATCCACCGATTCGCCGTTGTTCAGAGTAAGTCTGTTTTCGTCCGGTTTGATCTCCGTAACGGTGGCGGCGATAAAGTTGATGCCCTTTTTCTTGAGATACGGTTCGATCTCAAATGTGACATCGGCCCTGCTGCGCCAGCCTACGGCAACCCAGGGGTTGGATGGTACAAAGCTATACAGGGGTGAGACGTTTATGACGGTAACATCGTGTTTGCTACCAAGTTTCTCCTTTACGTCATAGGCTGCCGGCATCCCCCCAGTGCTAGCACCAATGATTACTACGTGTGCCATATATTATTCTCCTCTTTGGATATGTTGTTATATCTAGCATCATCAATTCCCTAGTTTCATTATTATTGTTTAAATAACTTAGTTTTTATATAGGAAAATTCAAGCGTTGTAAAATGGGAATCATTCAGATGTTACATCGCATGAAATATGACTTATCTCATTTTTCGTGTAATTTTGGAAGAGTTGCACTTATTTTCATTCAAGCTGTCCATCCATCTGAAATTATTTATTAGGATTAGTCGGCGGTTAGCGAGTTTCTGACTATAGGTGTAAGATTCCGCCCTTTAGTGACGTTTCAACAAACCAGGACAGCATCAATCAATGGCAAAAAGGCCCGTATCCAGCAAAAAAAGAAAAACATCCGTGAAAAAGGGGCGTAAAACAAAATCCTCCATTTGGACCAAAATCATGTCTGGTTTCAAGCAGGGCGTCCCCATACTGGTTGCGCTGCTGCTGTTGATCGGGCTGGCTGGGGCCGTATATCTGGTATATCTGGATCAGACCGTAAAGACCAAGTTTGAGGGGCATCGCTGGGCCATTCCCGCCCGCATCTACGGACGTGCCCTGGAGTTGTATCCAGGTGCGTCGGTTACTCAGAAACAGTTCGTGTACGAGCTACAGGCCCTTGGTTATCGCAACCTGTCAGGTAGTGAACAGTCCGGCACCTGGACACAGAACGGCAACCACATTCTGGTGCGTACCAGGGATTTTGATTTTTGGGATGGTAGGCGTCATGGGCAATATCTCGATCTTGGATTCTCATCTTCCGGTTTGGTATCTATAAGGGACAATGCCGGTCGTGACGTGGCCCTGGCCAGAATGGAGGCGCCTGAGATTGGGAGCGTCTATCCAATTCACAACGAAGACCGGGTTCTGGTAAAACGCAGTGATCTTCCCAAGATGCTGGTGCGCATCCTTATGGAGGTGGAAGATAGAGATTTTTATGACCATTTCGGAGTGGATCCCAAGGCAATACTCAGGGCGATATGGGCAAATATCACGGCTGGTAAGATGGTGCAGGGAGGCAGTACCCTGACCCAGCAGTTGGTGAAGAACTTCTATCTTTCCAGCGAACGCACCCTGCGTCGCAAGTTGAATGAAGCGGCTATGGCCTTGCTATTGGATGCCCGTTATTCCAAGGATGAGATACTTGAGGCCTACGCCAATGAGATCTATCTGGGGCAGGAGGGCAACCGGGCCATACACGGGTTTGGGCTGGCCAGTCAGTTCTATTTTAATGGCCCCCTTAATGAGTTGGATCTTCCCAAGCTGGCTTTGTTGGTGGGCTTGGTGCGCGGCCCATCCTACTATGATCCGCGTCGTAACCCCGAACGCGCTAAACAGCGTCGTGATCTGGTGCTGGACATCCTGTTCAAGCGCGGGGTTATAAATAAGCAGCAGAGAGATGCCGCAGTGAAGGCCGGTCTGGGGGTTTCCGCTAATAGCAAGAAGATTGGCGGCAGCTATCACGCCTTTCTCGATCTGGTAAAAAGGCAGCTGCGGCGTGATTACAGGGAGGAGGATCTTACCTCCGAAGGACTGCGGGTGTTTACCACCCTTGATCCCTGGGCCCAGAAACAGGCGGAATTGGCCGTTAGTGAGAGATTGGACCGGCTGGAAAAAGACCGAAAACTTCCACGCGACAAACTGGAGGCGGCTGCCGTTATCGCCGATGTAGAGGGTGGAGAAGTGCTGGCCCTAGTGGGCGGCAGGAACCCGCGCTTCGCCGGGTTTAACCGGGCGCTGGATGCGGTGCGTCCGATAGGATCACTGGTTAAGCCGGCCGTATATCTAACCGCCTTGATGTATGGCGGCAGCTATACCCTGACCACGCTGTTGGAAGATGCGTCTTTGTCGATAACCACGCCGAGCAGAAAGGTTTGGACGCCATCCAACTATGACGGTGAGTCTCATGGCGAGGTGCCACTGTACGAGGCCTTAGCCCACTCCTATAATCTGGCAACCGTGCGTCTGGGTATGGACCTGGGGATTGATAAGGTGGGAGAGACCATCAACGCACTCGGTATAGAGAGAAAATTCGATCTGTATCCGTCCCTGTTCTTAGGAGCGATATCCCTATCCCCCATAGAGGTCACCCAGTTCTACCAGACCATCGCAGCGGGCGGGTTCCGTTCTCCGCTACGCGCCATCCGTGAGGTTCTCACGCCGGACGGCAAGACTCTGCAGAGATATCCATTGACGGTGAAGCAGGCTATCCCGGCAGAAGCAGCCTATCTGCTGAACTGGAATCTGCAGCAGGTGGTAAAGCAGGGAACAGGTATGAGTCTGACTAAGTATATTAGTGCGGACAAGAACATCGCCGGTAAGACCGGTACTACTAACGATATGCGCGATAGCTGGTTTGCCGGGTACAGTGCGGACAAGGTTGCAGTGGTCTGGGTAGGTAGGGATGACAATAAACCCGCCAAGCTGAGTGGTTCCAGCGGAGCCCTACAGGTTTGGGGTGACATGATGGGAAGGTTGCCATTGGCTACAGGTAATCATGTCAAACCGGAACAGGTGGTCCTGGTGTTGCTGGATAAAGAAAATCTGCTGCTTGCAGATCAAAATTGCGGGGACACCGAAGTTTATCCGTTTATAATAGGCACAGAGCCAACCGGGCAATCTCCATGCGTGGGTGGGGGTTTTGGACAATTTTTGCGTGGTTTATTTAGATGAACAGACTTATACCGATCAGCATAATCTCATCCTGCATAGTCCTTGCCGGGTGCGTAGACAGCTACAGCTACAGAGACGAACCTATTGATGGCTCCGATGTGGAGGTCCAGGCCTATCAAGCGCCTAAGCAGGCGGATATAAAGCCCACATATAGCTCACCAGTGGAGTCGTTGTTGCGAGAATCACGGGATTTGCAGGGTAAAGGGGATATTGCCGGAGCAGTGGCGAGCATGGAACGCGCCCTACGGATAGAGCCTAGAAACGCCTATCTATGGAATAGGCTTGCACACTTGCGCGCCGATCAGAATCAGGGTGCGCGCGCCGCAGAAATAGCTGCAAAATCAATTAGTTTGGCAGGTGCTGACGCCAAGCTGAAGGCCGATAACTGGCGCTTGATAGCGCAGATCAAACGCGATAGCGGCGATGTGAACGGTGCTACCAAGGCCGAGCATGAGGCAATGGGGCTTGCTTACTAGAAAATCCACAACCACGTCATATTTGCAATGAAACTGCTGTTAAATATCCACAGCGGACGCATAATAGCGAAATAATTGTGATTTTATAACAAAATGCTAAACCGGCAACCAAGCTGGGTGCATTCTCTTGTGCGCTTAGTGCCTTAGCAATTTAGATCCGTTATTCATTGATTATTCCATCCGTACGGTAATGCATATGCCAAGCTTATTCAGCTACTTCAGGCGGCGTTTTTTCTATTAAATTCATATACAATCCCTTTATTACTAATTCCCACTTGAATATGGAAAGGTGTGATGTCTTGAACATCTACGCAGAAGAAAAACTTATAAGCCAGGCACGGCAACTAGCAGCAGACTACCGCCGCACCATGGGGAAGCCCCTTCCAGGTGTGAGCAACGAGATAGCCTTGCACGATGCCATGCGTCTGTTGCGGTTGGTCCCAGCCGGAGCAGATGTCGGCGGATACGACGCCATAGATCCGGAGCGGGATAACAAACGCATCCAGATCAAGAGCCGCACCATCTTCGATGATAATTTCGGCAATCAACGCATTGGCCAGATCAAGACCGAGCAACAGTGGGATTCGGTGGTGTTGGTGCTGATGGACGAGGATTATGAGCCGTTTGAGATCTATGAAGTGGACCGGGATGAGTTGCTGGAGTACACAGATAAGAGCAGCAGCAATCGGGCAAAGCGTGGCGTGTTGTCGGTATCCAGGTTCAGGATCATCGGCCGTCTGGCCTGGACGCGGCAGGATGGTCTGGAGTCTGAGGTTTGGGACAATCAAGCATAGCCTTTGATGAGTGACCTGACAGAAATTCTGGGTCCGGACGGACTCCTATCCCAACACATAGAAGCATTCTCTTACCGCCCTCAACAGTTGGAGATGGCCCAGCGGGTGGAGCAGGCCATGGCCGAGGGCGGGGTACTGATTACCGAGGCAGGCACCGGTACCGGCAAGACCTTTGCCTATCTTGTCCCGGCGTTGTTATCAGGTCTCAAGGTGATTGTGTCCACCGGCACTAAGAATCTGCAGGATCAGCTCTATCAGCGTGATCTGCCCCTGATCCGGGATACCTTGGCGGTCCCCGCCAGTGTCGCCCTGCTCAAAGGGCGTTCCAACTATCTCTGTATCTACCGTATGGAAAACGCCCTGCAAGAGGGGCGTCTGCGCTCCCGGGAATTGGTTGGTCAGTTGATGCAGGTGCGGGATTGGTCCGGCAAGACCGAGAGCGGGGATATCGCCGAGCTTAGTGGCATCCCGGAAGATTCCGGCATCTGGCCGGTTATTACCTCCACAGTAGATAACTGCCTGGGGGCTGAGTGTCAATCCTACAGCACCTGTCATATGGTTGAGGCCAGGCGTCGGGCTCAGGAGGCAGATCTGGTGGTGGTGAATCATCATCTGTTGTGTGCCGACTTTGCCCTTAAAGAGGAGGGCTTCGGAGAGCTGCTACCGGAGGCGGACTGTTTTATCGTGGACGAGGCCCATCAGCTCCCTGAGATCGCCAGCAACTTTTTCGGTGTCAGCGTTACCGGCAGGCAACTGTTGGAACTGGCGCGGGACAGTGAGACCGAATATCTACGCGAGGCCGGCGATATCCCGGAGATACCGGCCCAGGTCTCTGCCCTGAGCAAGGCGGTGCGTGATTTGCGTCTGGTGTTCGGACTGGATTTGCGACGTGGTCCCTGGTCAGAGATCAGCGGCGATGAACGTATCACCAACGCCCTGGATAAGATGCAGAATGAGTTGATCTGTTTGAAGGAATTGTTGGGCAAGATCAAAGAGCGTGGCAAGGGTCTGGAGAGTTGCCATGGGCGCTGCGAACAGCTTCTGGTGAAATTGGACCAGCTGTTTGATCCAGATGACGACAACAGCATTCGTTGGTTCGAGACCTACAGTCAAAGCTTCAATCTGAACCGTACCCAGTTGGATGTCTCGGAGATGTTTCAGTCCCAAATGCAGCAACGCTCGGCCAGTTGGATCTTTACCTCCGCCACCCTGGCGGTGGGAGATAGCTTCCGCCATTTTCAGGACCGGCTTGGGGTACATGGGGCCGAGACACTTTGTTTGGACAGCCCGTTTGACTATCCAAATCAGGCCCTCTGGTTTGTGCCGCGTAACATGCCGGAGCCGCGTAGCCAGGAGTATCTGGATGCCGTGCTCGCTATCATAGAACCGGTTATCAAGGCCAGTGCAGGTCGCGCCTTCTTGTTGTTCACCAGCCATCGGGCCTTGCGATTGGCGGCGGCGGCCTTGGAAGAGCGGGTAGATTTTCCACTGTTGGTGCAGGGCAGTGCGCCCAAGACCGAGTTGCTGGATAGATTTAGAGAGCTAGGCAATGCGGTACTGCTGGGTACCGCCAGTTTCTGGGAGGGGGTGGACGTAAGGGGCGAGGCGCTATCATGTGTGGTCATAGATAAACTGCCATTTGCTTCGCCAGGTGATCCGGTGTTGCAGGCTCGGATCGACGCCCTGAAAAAGCGCGGCGGCAATCCGTTCATGGAATTCCAGGTGCCGCAGGCGGCCATCGCCCTGAAACAGGGGGCGGGGCGGTTGATCCGGGATGAAACCGACCGTGGGGTGTTGGTTATCTGCGACCCGCGTCTGCTCTCCAAGGGCTATGGCCAGACCTTTCTGGATAGTATGCCGCCCATGGCGCGGACCCGGGAGATGGCAGATGTAAAGAGTTTCTTTGATGGTGTCGATGGTTGAACAAGCTTTGTTTTTCTAGGAGAACACATTCCCATCAACCAAGGTATTTCTGATTTATTACATTCTCGTTACCTACGCGTAGGTGTGGGTCCAGAAGATAAACAGATAGATTGGCGCCGTCGTTACCTGAGGTGATCCAGCCTGCGCGGGGGTAGTTGTACCAGGAAGTACCATTTAGAAATCTAAGGACAGAATGTATAATTAATCAGGACCTACCCAATTATCCACCGGTTGTACTCTGGAAAACCATAAAAAATGGCTGTAAAATCACGCGCTCACTGATGTGGCCCAGTTCACATTAGTGAATCTTATAGCGTGGATGAGTTTGCTACAGAAATAATGGAATAATTCCAAGTTCTATTTCGGGCTATACCGACTTGATTGTAATTGAGTGCCATCAAGGATGTCGGGACTACCTTATGAAACCAAAACGCTAGAAATCACATTCTATTAATTTAATAGAACAACGGGATCAACGCGAGCGAAATCAATTAACAACTTTCGGGGATAAGAAAATGGCAAAGAAATACACCTTAGTAGCACTATTTTTAGTTTTTGTGGCCTCACCTTTCGCAGCCTTGGCTACCAGCTGTGGTTGTGGTTGTACTCAGAATCCGCCTCAAGGTTGTGAACAGACCGAAAACTATAGTGAGTCGTTTACAACAACTTCATTCACCGAAGACCACCACAAATATTACTTTAACTTTGATGCTATCCAAGAGCCAGGTGATAACTTCGAGATCACAAGCGCGACGCTGACTGTTACCACGAATTCTAACGGACATTCGGATAGCATCTGGATTAAAAGCAGTTCAGGTTGGTGGGAAGAGCTGGGTCATTTAAACGATACCGATGTTCAAGATACACAAACGTTCACATTGGGCAGTTCTTATTTTGACGAAATATTGAGCGGTGTCTATTTTAAAGCCTGGTTCTCCTTATCAAGTGAATGGATCTCATTTGCTGAGTTGACCGTGAATGGTAAGTATTGCCCTCCGCCATCAGCAGTTCCAGTCCCTGGCGCAGTATGGCTGTTTGGTTCCGCCCTTGCTGGACTGATCGGATTTGGCAGACGTCGTAGGGTACAGCATTAAGAACTGAATATACCGGTGATTTAACAGACGGGGGCAACAGCCCCCGTTTCTCTATCCGCGGTTTGTGTGGCGATCCAGGGCCCAGGCCGCATGCTCTCGCACCAATGCCGATGGATGATTGAGTTTGCATTTGAGCGCGATTATTGCCTGTTCTGAGGTATCGGCATTTCCCAGTGCCACCGCGATATTGCGCAGCCAACTTTCATGGCCGATCCTGCGGATGGCCGATCCTTCCAATCGTTTTAGGAACTCCTCTTCGCTCCAGGCGAATAGCTCGATTAGCATAGGTGCATCCAGGCCGTTTCTGGGTAGAAAATCCTGTTCGTTAGATGGTGTGGTGAAACGGTTCCAGGGGCACGCCAGCAGGCAGTCATCGCAACCATAGATGCGATTTCCCATCAGTGATCGTAACTCTTCAGGAATAGATCCGCGCAGTTCGATGCTGAGATAAGAGATACAGCGTCTGGCATCCAGTTTATATGGCTCCACAATGGCCTGGGTTGGACACGCGCGCATGCATTTGTTGCAGTTGCCGCAGTGATCGCTTTCAGGGTTATCTTGCGGCAGGGGTAGGTCGGTGTATATCTCACCTAATACAAACCAGGATGCCGCAGACCGATTTACCAGCATGCTGTGTTTTCCAACCCAGCCTAACCCGGCCTTGGTCGCCAGAGGTTTTTCCATGACCGGGGCGGAATCAGTGAATACCCGGTAGCCGTATTCCCCAATCTCATCCTGGATGCGGGTGGCAAGTCTCTGCAACCGATTACGCACCACCTTGTGGTAGTCGCGGCCCAGGGCATAGCGTGCTATGTATCCGAGATCATGGTTAGCAATTACCGCACGTGGATCAATGCCGGGTGGCAGATCATCCATCCTGGCGGATATGACGCTGATGGTACCAGGCACCAGCATATCCGGTCGGCTGCGAGTGTGTCCGTGGCTGGCCATAAATCCCATATCGCCGTGTCGCCCTGCATCCAGCCATTCGTCCAGATCTATTTCCGCTTGTTCTAGCGAGGTGTTGGCGATACCGATCTGCTGGAAGCCTAGTTCAAGTCCCCAGAGTTTTATCGCTTGCGCCAGCTGCAGATAATCTATGTCTTTCATAGGGGCGGAACTATAACATCTATTCGATTAACCCCCACCAGGCGGCGAATCTCAGATACAATTCTACTTCAGTAGTAAGCGACCGGATTTGTATGAAGACGATGAAACTGAATGAAACCCTGCCAGTTGATCTGTATCGCGCCGCACAGGTGCGCGAGCTGGACCGTACTGCGATTGAGAATTTTGAGATACCAGGTCTTACTCTGATGGAGCGGGCTGGCAGCGCTGCTTATAGGTTGTTACGCACCAAATGGCCGGAGGTCCAGGATATAACGGTAGTCTGTGGTACTGGGAACAATGGTGGCGACGGCTTCGTGGTCGCCAGACTGGCCCTGCAGGATGGTGTCGCGGTTCGGGTCTTGCAGCTTGGTGATCCTGACAAGTTGTCAGGCGATGCCAAGCATAACGCTGATCTCTTCATGGCCCTGGGTGGCGAGGTTATACCGTTAACGTCGGTGCCGGAACAGACCGAGGTGATAGTGGATGGAGTATTTGGCACGGGATTGGAGCGAGAGGTTAGCGGAGACTGGGCGGATGCGCTGGGCGCCATAAATGAACACTGGGCGCCAGTGTTGGCCTTGGATATACCTTCAGGACTGCATTCCGACAGTGGCAAGGTGCTAGGTATCGCGGTAAAGGCAGATGCAACTATTAGCTTTATCGGTCTGAAGCAGGGTCTATTTACCGGAGATGGTCCAGAGCAGTGTGGTGAGCTGCATTTTAATGATCTGGAGGTGCCGTCCGGGGTTTATTCAGGACAGATCCCGTCCGCAGCCAGGGTGAGCTGGGATGCCCTTGGTTGCCGCATTACCCCCAGGAGCAGGACGGCGCATAAGGGTGATTTCGGGCATCTGTTGGTGATTGGCGGTGCGCCGGGGTTTTCTGGGGCAGTGCGCATGGCTGCAGAGGCGGCGGTCAGATGTGGGGCTGGTCTGGTATCTGTCGCAACAAGTCCGGAACACGCGGTTCAACTGAATATGGCGCGGCCGGAGCTGATGTGCCACGGGGTTGAGGGACCGAAGCAGCTAAAACAGTTGCTGCAACGGGCCAATGTGGTGGCCATAGGCCCGGGATTGGGCAGGTCCAAATGGGCCATGCGGCTTCTGGGATATGTGCTGGAGTGCAAATTGCCTCTGGTCCTGGATGCCGATGCCCTGAATCTTCTGGCATACGAACCGATGCGGCGGGATGATTGGATTTTGACCCCACATCCCGGTGAGGCCGCGCGTCTGCTGGGTTGTTCTGTGGCAGAGATACAGTCTGACCGGTTCCAGAGCGTACGCAAGCTGCAGCATAAATATGGCGGGGTGGTGGTGTTAAAGGGCGCGGGAACACTGATCCAGGCCGGTCCGAAACGGGCGACAGGACTTTGTACCGACGGCAATCCAGGTATGGCCAGCGGTGGAATGGGAGATGTGCTGACCGGTGTTATCGGTTCAATACTGGCTCAGGGCTATGCCCAGGAACTTGCAGCCAGTATGGGGGTGTGTCTGCATGCCAAGGCCGCTGATATCGCGGCGAAAGGTGGTGAACGTGGCCTGTTGGCGTCCGATCTGATGCCGATCATAAGGGCCTTGATGAATCCTGGAATAGCCGAATGCTGAGGTTGCATATCCACAGCCCTGAGCAGCAGGAGGAGGTTGGAGCGGCGCTGGCGTCTGACTGTCCCAGAGGTAGCATCATCTATCTGTATGGAGACCTGGGTGCTGGAAAGACCACCCTGGTGCGTGGTTTCATGCATGGGGTTGGATATATTGGGGCGGTTAAGAGTCCGACCTATACCCTGATGGAGCCTTACCGGATAGGCGAAGACAGCTTCTGTCATATCGACCTCTATCGTCTGGCGGATGCTGGGGAGCTGGAATACCTGGGGTTACGTGATCTGCTGGATGATGGTGCTACCATCCTGGTGGAGTGGCCGGAAAGGGGGCAGGGGTGGCTGCCTGATCCGGATCTGATTATCCGTATAGAGCACCTGCAACAGGGTCGGAATCTGGAACTTTCGGCGCAAACCGAGCCAGGTAAGCGGTTAGTAGATGGAGTAGCGGCAAAACTACATGATCAACTTAATAACTAAAGCGAAAAAAGGCGCCTATCTTTAAGAAAACACTGGAAATTTCTCCTTTTGCGTGCTAGCTTTATTCATGGATCCAGTGTTTTATTATGCGTGACGGTTGCTGAAGATGAATAAGATTGCCGCCATCCTGTTGCTTATTTGCAGTTTTTCCCTCCAGGCAGGGCAGACTGATATCAATAGTCTGCGGCTTTGGAGCGCCCCTGACCATACCCGATTGGTGTTCGACGTCAGCAGTTCAGTACAACACCACATATTCACCCTTAGCAACCCAGACCGTCTGGTGATCGACTTCACCGATGCGAAGCTGAATACCTCACTCGCAGGCTTTTCCGGTAACGACCGTCTGGTAAGCAGCATCCGCAGCGGTCCCCGTGGTGGTAGTGATCTGCGGATAGTCTTGGATCTTAAGTCCAAGATAGACCCAAGGATCTTTGCCTTGCCGCCCAATCGCGAATATGGACATAGGCTGGTGCTGGATCTATATGAAACAGCCCCGGCAGAGGTTGCACCAATCAACACCGCTCAGATTAAAAGCACGCCGGAGCGGATCGATCCTCAGGTAAAGATGTCTTCGGCAAAGAAAAAGGTGGAAAAATATCAGCCGGGACGTGATGTAGTGATCGCCATTGATGCCGGTCATGGTGGTGAGGACCCTGGCGCCATCGGCCGTAATGGAACCAAAGAAAAAGATGTGGTTCTCTCCATTGCCCGCAAGCTGGCGGACGCCATCAGACGAGAGAAAGGTATGCGACCGGTATTGATTCGGGACGGGGATTATTACCTGGGTCTCAGAAAACGTTCCGCATTGGCGCGCAAGCATAAGGCGGATTTGTTCATATCTATCCACGCTGACGCGTTTAGAGACAGGCGGGCAAGAGGTTCATCGGTCTTTACCCTGTCCAATAAGGGTGCCTCGAGTGAGGCGGCACGCTGGTTGGCCGAGCGCGAGAACAGCGCTGACCTGATAGGTGGTGTTGAGCTGAAAGATAAAGATGATGTTTTGGCTTCGGTTTTGCTTGATCTCTCTCAGACTGGTAGCCGCCAGGTCAGCCATGATGTAGCGGAGAAAGTCTTGAGAAACATGCGGCGGGTTGGTAGCGTGCATAAAGGAGACGTGCAGAGGGCCGGATTTGCCGTACTGAAGTCACCGGATGTGCCATCCATATTGGTCGAGACTGCATTCATTAGCAATCCTGTGGAAGAGAGAAAGCTGAGGAGCCGTTCGCATCAGGACGCATTGGCCAAGACCATCCTTTCCGGGGTAAAGGATTATTTCTACTCAAATCCTCCGCCTGGCACTGTACTGGCCCAGAGGTTAGGGCAGAATGAGGTTGCATCACGAAAACATGTGATAAGCCGCGGCGACACCCTTGGCCTGATTGCAGAGCAGTACCAAGTCAGTGTGAATGGTCTGCGTAATGCCAATGGTCTGTCCGGAGATACGATCAGAGTCGGACAGGTTCTGCAGATCCCTTGAGAATCCATGCGCTACCTTCACAGCTGATAAACCAGATCGCTGCGGGCGAGGTGGTTGAACGCCCGGCCTCGGTAGTCAAGGAGTTGTTGGAAAACAGCCTGGATGCTGGCGCCAATAGGATAGAGATAGATATTGAGCAGGGCGGGATCAAACTGATCAGGATCAGGGATAACGGTTGCGGTATCTTTCAGGATGATCTGCACCTGGCCATGTCTCGCCACGCCACCAGCAAAGTCGCAAGTTTGCAAGATCTTGAGCAGGTATCAAGCCTGGGTTTTAGGGGTGAGGCGTTGCCCAGTATTGCATCCGTATCTCGCTTTACCATTACATCCCGCCAGCAAGAGGCCGAATCGGCCTGGGTCATCAGTGGCGCAGGCACTTCCTCAGAAATGTCCCCTGCGGCCCATCCGGTCGGTACGACCGTGGAGGTGCGGGACCTGTTCTACAACACCCCGGCTCGGCGCAAGTTCCTTAAGACCGAACGCACCGAATTCAGCCATATTGACTCCCTATTGCAGCGCATGGCCCTAAGTCGTTTCGAAGTGGGTTTTGTGCTGCGGCATAATCAGCGTGAGATTATGGCTATTCCACCGGCGGTCACAGATGCGGAGAAGGGAGACCGGGTGAGCAAGGTGCTGGGGAGGGCCTTTCTGGAAAACTCCAGATATATGCAGATAGATGCCGCCGGGATGCGGTTGTTCGGGTGGATAGGTAATCCGACCTACAACCGCAGTCAGGCGGACATGCAGTATTTTTATGTGAACAGGCGTATGGTCAGAGACAAGGTGGTAAGCCATGCGGTGCGTCAAGCCTATCAGGATGTCCTATACCATGGCCGACATCCGGCCTACCTGTTATTTCTGGAACTCAATCCGGCGCTGGTGGATGTGAATGTACACCCGGCCAAATACGAGGTTCGGTTCCGCGAGAGTCGCCAGGTGCATGACTTTATCTTCAGGGGCGTGCAACGAGCCTTGGCTGGGACGGTACAGGGGCAACAGGCCGATGTTCCGTCAGAAACGACATTTGTATCCAGACCTAAAAATGCACCTGCTGCAAGCTATTCAGAATCGGCCGTGCAGAAAGACTATGTGCCAAGAGCTCTCAATCTTGGTGTCGCTGAGGGTGGGAATGGTTATCAGGCATCATTTCTTGCGCAACATTCCCCAGGTGAAGATAAGGTGGATATGTCTGGCGACCAAGGTATGCCGCCGCTTGGGTTTGCCTTGGCCCAGTTACAGGGTATCTATGTTTTGGCACAGAACGCGTCTGGTTTGGTGTTGGTGGATATGCATGCAGCACACGAGCGCATCGTATATGAGCGTTTTAAACAGGGCTTTGCTGATACCGGTATCATTGGCCAGCCGTTGTTGGTTCCGGTAACTGTTGCCGTTTCCAATAGAGAGGCCAATCTGGCGGAAGAGTCAGCGGCGTTGCTGGCCAAGCTGGGTATGGAGGTGGATCGCCTCGACAAAGAAAAGCTGGTGGTGCGTTCGATTCCGGCCATCTTGCATGGGGCCGATCCGGAGCAGCTGTTGCGTGACCTCTTAGCAGATATGCTGGAACACGGAACCTCTGAACGTATTACTAATGAGATCAACGCGGTGTTGGCCGGTATGGCCTGTCACGGTTCTGTTCGGGCCAACCGCAGGCTCACCCTGGATGAGATGAATGCACTGCTGCGGGACATGGAGAAGACAGAACGCATCGGGCAGTGTAATCATGGACGTCCCACCTGGGTGCAGTTGAGCATGGATGAGCTGGATCGGCTGTTTATGCGCGGTCAGTAGTAATCGGTTATCCAATGAGCGGGCAATCCAATAAATCTGAGCAACCAATCATCTTTCTGATGGGTCCCACCGCATCCGGAAAGACCGACCTGGCTATTGAGATAGTGCAGGAACTGCCTTGCGATATCATCAGCGTGGATTCCGCGTTGATTTATCGTGGCATGGACATCGGTACCGCCAAACCTTCCGCCGAGGAATTGCAACAGGCCCCACACAGGCTTATAGATATCTGTGATCCCATTGAAAGCTATTCGGCTGCCAGATTCCGCCAGGATGCATTGCGTGAAATAGAACAGATACATGCGCTGGGACGTATACCATTGCTGGTGGGCGGAACCATGCTCTACTTTCGGGCGTTGCAATATGGTCTATCGGAACTACCGGATGCAGATCCGTCAGTGCGGTCACGGCTGAATGCGGAAATGCAAGAGTCAGGTCTGGAGGCAATGCATACGCGCTTACGACAGGTGGACCCACATGCCGCTGAGAGGATAAATCCAAATGATCCGCAAAGAATTCAGCGGGCCTTGGAGGTCTATGAGATTACCGGTACGCCTTTATCAGAGCTTCAGAGAAATGATGGTGAACCTAAACTTCCTTTCCGGGTCATAAAGCTGGTACGAGCTCCTGCAGATCGGGCCTTGTTGCATACAAGGATTGCGCAGCGGTTTCATAAGATGCTGGAGTGCGGATTTGAAGATGAGGTCAGAAACCTTTTGCTGAAATGGGATCTAGACCACGACATGCCGTCGATGCGTTTAGTAGGATACAGACAGATGTTGCGTTATCTGCTCGGTGATTATTCATACGATCAGATGGCTGAGAAAGGGATAATCGCCACCCGTCAATTGGCAAAAAGGCAGTTTACCTGGCTCAGATCAGAACGAGATGCCAACTGGTTGGATGAAGGAAGGAAAAATGTTTTGGATCAGGCCTTGAAAGCAATTTTAATGCCCATATCTCAGGTCTGACGGTAAATATAAACCCATGTGCTACACTATAAACCTCAGGAAGAGGAGATTGGTGTATACCTTGTAATCATTTCGGTCTATTGAAGCCGGAATCAATAATAAACAGGAGAATACAATGTCAAAAGGGCAAAGCTTACAAGACCCTTTTCTTAACGCATTGCGCAAAGAACGGGTGCCAGTATCGATATTTCTGGTAAATGGAATCAAGTTGCAGGGACAGATCGATTCATTTGACCAGTTTGTGGTGCTTCTGAAGAATAGTGTCAACCAAATGGTTTATAAACACGCCATTTCCACGATAGTACCGGCTCGCAATATACGCATTCCTACTGGACATGAAGGTCAACCAGATCCAGGAAATTATTAATATAATCAAAGGGTACCGCAGAGCGGTGCCCTTGCTTATGCCTGTGTTTTTCACTTGGGGTAATCCAGCCTGATATATGTTTGAACGCCCCGATACCGGAGAGCGTGCCATCCTGGTGCATCAGGATGTTGGTGCGCGGTTTGGTCCTGAACAATTAAGCGAGTTTCGTGATCTGGTGGTGTCTGCCGGAGCAGAGCCGTTGGCGACTGTAATCAGCAGCAGGCAAACACCTGATCCGCGCTTTTTTATCGGGCGTGGCAAGGTGGAAGAGGTGGTAGCCGCCATAGCCACTACTGACGCCGAATTGGTGGTGGTTAATCACGATCTGTCCCCTAGCCAGGAGCGCAATCTGGAGCGTGAGTGCAAGTGTCGGGTGGTGGACCGGACAGGCCTTATCCTGGATATATTCGCCCAGAGGGCGCGTTCGTTCGAGGGTAAATTACAGGTAGAACTGGCCCAGTTGCGCCATCTGTCCACACGCCTGGTGCGGGGTTGGACCCATCTTGAGCGGCAGAAGGGCGGCATCGGGTTGCGGGGCCCGGGCGAAACCCAGCTTGAGACAGACCGCAGGTTGCTGAATAACCGCATAGCCCAGATCAGAAAGCGCCTGGAAAAGGTCGATAGCCAACGTGACCAGGGGCGCAAATCCAGGAATAAGGCGGATATACCTACGGTTTCACTGGTTGGATATACCAACGCCGGCAAATCTACCCTATTTAATCGCATTACCGACTCCGGTGTGTATGCCGCCGATCAACTATTCGCCACCCTGGACCCGACTCTTAGACGGGTGAAACTGCCGGGAGAAGGCGCAGTGGTATTGGCGGACACGGTCGGATTCATATCTCATCTGCCCCATGAATTGGTGGCGGCATTCAGATCAACCTTGCAAGAGACCGTATTGGCAAGCCTGTTGCTGCATGTCATTGACTGCGCCAGCCCGCAGAGGTCAACCTGTGTCTCTGAGGTGAATTCTGTATTGAAGCAGATCGGCGCAAAAGAAATACCGCAAATAGAGGTATACAACAAGGTCGATCTGCTGGATGGTGATGCCCCCCGGGTAGAGCGGAGGGAGGACGGACTGGTTAGGAGAGTGTGGATATCTGCCAGGGATGGAGCAGGCGTTGATCTTCTGATGGCTGCTATAGCTGAATTCTTTCACCAGGGATATGTACATCATAGGATTCACCTCAGACCGGAGGACGGCCGATTGCGCTCCCGTCTCTATCAGGTGGCAAAAGTGCTATCTGAGGATACTATGGAACATGGTGGTTGGGAGATAGAGGTCGAATTGCCCAGACATGAATATGAGCGGCTGCTTAGCATTGAGCATGGTTTGGAAGACAGATTGATAACCTAGTTGAATTAAGCTAACTACGCTCCATATAGTGAAAAATAGCTGTTTTCTGCAAAGTAATTAACAGGTATCAAGCGGAACCATATGGATAAACAGCCACTATTAAGGTTCATTTTATTAAGCATGCGGGCTAGAATTAGCCCATTCCGCGGACAAACCGCATAACTGAATAACCACAGGAGTAGTGCATGGCCTGGAACGAACCCGGTGGGGACAAAGATCCCTGGGGAGGTAATGGTAATGATCAGGGTCCACCAGATCTGGATGAAGTGATAAAGAAGCTTCAGGACAGGATGGGTGGACTGTTCGGTGGTAAACGATCTTCTGGCGGTGGCTCTGGCGCAGATGGAGATGCCCAGGGACCAGGCTCTACGGGCATAGGAGTGATCCTGGGGATCGCCTTTCTGGTATGGCTTGCTAGCGGTTTCTACATCATTGACCCTGCTGAACGTGGCGTTATCCTGCGTTTTGGGGCCTATCAGGACGTGACCAAACCAGGTCCGCATTGGCATTTGCCGTTGCCTATCGAGACAGTGGAAAAGTTCAATGTTGACCAGATCACACCATTCCGGCACCAGGCCCTGATGCTGACCAGGGATGAGAACATCGTCGATATCGAATTGACGGTGCAGTACCGTATCCAGGATGCCGCAGATTACTGGTTCCAGGATCAGAACCCGGACAAGACCATGCGTGATGCCACCGAGACCGCGGTGCGTGAGACTATCGGTAAGAGTAATATGGACTTTATCGTTACTGAAGGTCGTGGCGCGATAGCAGACCAGATAAAGAAAGGGGTGCAGGATCTGATCAATACCTACCACACAGGCATTGAGATCGTAGGTATCAATATCCAGCATGCCAAACCGCCAGAGCAGGTTAAGAGCGCCTTTGACGATGCTATCAAGGCGCGTGAGGACAAGGAGAAGAAGGAGAACAAGGCGCAGGCGTACTACAACGGGGTTATCCCGGTTGCCCGTGGTAATGCGGCCCGTAAGATGGCGGATGCCAACGCCTATAAAGAGAGGGTGATCGCAGAGGCAGAGGGTGAGGCCAGTCGTTTCCTGGCGATCCTAACCGAATATGAGAAGGCCCCAGAGGTAACCAGACAGAGACTCTATCTGGATACCATCGAAGATGTTCTGGGCAAGACCAATAAGGTGATGTTGGATACAAGAGACAATAACAGTCTCATGTATCTGCCGCTGGATAAACTGATTCAGCCGAGTGCTATGCGACCTGGCGCCAGTGTTTCAGCCTCAACATCAGAGCAGGATAGTAAACAATCGGAACAGACCGAGCGTGATGTCAATCGTGGCAGGAGGGTGCGCTAATGTCATCTAACAAGCTTGTAGCACTCATCGCCGCCGTATTGGTTGTCATAGGGGTATCCCTTTCGGCCTTCACCGTTAAGCAGTGGGAACTGGCAATAAAGTTGCAACTGGGTGAGATCGTTGACGCGGAGTATAAACCTGGGCTGCACTGGATGATCCCGTTTGTTAATAACGTGAAGATCTTTGACGGGCGCATTCAGACCATGGACGCCAATCCCCAGCGCTTTTTGACCGGGGAAAAGAAGGATGTGATCGTGGACTCCTTCGTCAAATGGCGTATCTCCAATGTGGGACAGTACTATCGTTCCACCGGTGGTAGCGCCTTGCGTACCGCCACACTGCTGTCAGAGCGGATCAACACCAGCCTGCGTGATGAGTTCGGTAAACGCACCATTGCGGAGGTGGTCTCCGGTGAACGCGCCGAAGTTATGGCGTTGCTGACCAAGGAAGCTGATGAAAAGGCCAACGAGCTGGGGGTAGAGGTCATAGATGTAAGGATCAAGCGCATCGACCTGCCATCTGAGGTTAGTGGGTCGGTATACGAACGTATGCGGGCCGAGCGTGAGCGGGTTGCCAAAGACTGGCGCGCCCAGGGTGACGAGGCTGCGGAAAGGATCACCGCTGATGCGGATCGGCAGCGCACCGTAATCCTGGCCAACGCCTTCCGTGATGCAGAGAAATTGCGCGGTGAGGGTGACGCCAAGGCGGCGGCCATCTATGCCAAGGCATACAATACCAACAGCGAGTTCTATGCCTTCTACAGAAGTCTTTCGGCCTATCGTTCTGTGTTTTCCGATTCTGGAAACATGATGGTATTGAAGCCGGACTCTGAGTTCTTCAAGTACTTCAACAAGAAGGGCAATGAGTAGCAGGACGGCAAGATAAAGCCTTTTGATACAATGGCCGGGCGGAGAACGCCCGGCATTTTTTTGCTTTAGGGAACCTCTGATTTAGCGTATTTTCGTCATCCCAGCGCAGGCGGGGATCCAGGAAAATCAAACACATGGATTGGCTTCGCCGTTGCCTGGGGCGATCCCGCCTGCGCGGGAACAACGAATTAATCAGAGCTTTCTTAGAAACAAGCAGAAGCGACGATCGGAGAGCATTATGTGGCATGATCTGCTAGCGGCCTTAGCATTGGTATTTGTTATTGAGGGGGTTTTGCCATTCCTCAATCCAGGCGCCATGCGCAAAATATTGCGTACTATGTGTGAGGTGGACGACCGCTCCATGCGTATCAGCGGATTACTCAGCATGGCGCTGGGAGTCGCCATGCTCTATCTGGTACATTAACGATCTAATTCCAACGAGTTAAGACCATGCAAAGAGAAAACTGGTTATTGCCGGAAGGCGTAGATGAGGTATTGCCGCCCCAATCAGCGGTGGTGGAGCAGATGCGGCGCGATCTCCTGGATCTGTACGCCAGCTGGGGCTACCAACTGGTGTTCCCACCGTTCATCGAATACCTGGAATCCCTGCTGATCAACGCCGGGGGCGATCTGGACCTCAAGACCTTCAAGGTCACTGATCAGATAACCGGCCGCACCCTGGGTATCAGGGCGGATATCACCACCCAAGCTGCCCGTATAGATGCCCATCAGTTGCGGCACGATAGCCCAACCCGTCTCTGCTATGCAGGCACCGTCCTGCACACCAAGAGCGACGGATTTGCCGGTTCCCGCGCCCCGCTGCAGGTTGGGGCCGAGCTGTATGGGCACTCCGGTATCGAAAGCGATCTGGAGATCATCTGCCTGATGATGGAGACCATGAAGCTGGCCGGTCTGGAAGATATCTATATCGACCTCGGCCATGTAGGTATATTCCGCGGGCTGGTGCGCCAGGCCGGGCTTTCGGAACAGAGTGAGATGGAGCTGTTCGATGCCCTGCAGCGCAAGTCCATTCCGGAGATAAAAGAGATAATCGACAGGGTTGCCCTCGGAGAGCAGGAGGCGGCCATGCTTACGGCCTTGCCGGAACTGAGTGGGGACGACGTATTGGGTAAGGCCCAAACGCTCCTGGCGGGCGCCAATCAGGATGTACAGGACGCCCTGAACGACCTGATTCGTCTGGCGGATCTGCTCAATAAGCGCATACCGGAACTGCCGCTGCATTTCGATTTGGCGGAACTGCGCGGTTATCACTACCATACCGGGGTGGTGTTCGCGGCCTTTGTTCCCGGCTTGGGGCAGGAGATAGCCAGGGGAGGCCGTTACGATGATATCGGCGAGGCATTCGGACGGGCCCGTCCAGCCTGCGGCTTCAGCTCTGACCTGAAGTTGCTGATGCGTCTGAATAAAGGTATGGAGCAGGGCGCCAATGATGGTATATTTGCTCCCTGGTCGGATGATCCTGGCCAATACCGGGCGATTGCAAGATTGCGCGCGCAAGGTAAAAGGGTTGTCATGGGGCTGCCGGGTCAGGTTGGATCAGCTGCGGAGATGGGCTGTAACGCGCTCCTGTCACAGCAGGGCGGAGAGTGGATAGTGACAGCCGTTTAAACGGGCCGCAAACAATCAGAAAAGAAATTCACATTTAGAGAATCAGATAATGGGTAGAAATGTCGTGGTTATCGGCACCCAATGGGGTGACGAGGGCAAGGGTAAGATTGTCGATCTTCTTACCGATCGTGCCAAGGCGGTGGTGCGTTTTCAGGGCGGACACAACGCCGGACACACGCTGGTAATCAATGGTGAGAAGACCGTTCTACACCTGATTCCTTCCGGTATCCTGCGCGAGAATGTGCACTGCCTGATCGGCAACGGAGTGGTGTTGTCACCAGAGGCCTTGCTGCACGAGGTGGATAAGCTGGAGCAGAGCGGCATTCCTGTGATGTCACGTCTGGGTATCAGCGAATCCTGCCCCTTGATCCTGCCATACCACATCGCCCTGGATCAGGCCCGCGAGGCCGCACGCGGCAGCAAGGCCATCGGCACCACCGGGCGCGGCATCGGCCCGGCCTACGAAGACAAGGTCTCCCGTCGTGGCATCCGTTTGGGAGAGCTGCAGGACGTAGAGCACTTCAAGGCCAGGCTGCAAGAGGTGATGGAGTACCACAATTTTGCCCTGGAACACTACTTCAAGGCCGCGCCAGTGGATTATCAGCAGGTGCTGGATCAGACCCTGGCCCAGGCCGAGCGTATCCTGCCCATGCTGGAAGATGTAACCGGCACCCTGCATCAGATGATAGCCGCCGGGGACAACATTATGTTCGAAGGTGCTCAGGGCGCGCTGTTGGATATAGATCATGGCACCTATCCCTATGTAACCTCGTCCACCACCACCGCCGGTGGCGCCGCCAGTGGCAGCGGGGTCGGGCCTGGTGATCTGGGTTACATCCTGGGTATCGTAAAGGCCTACACCACACGGGTCGGTTCCGGGCCGTTCCCGACCGAGTTGTTCGATGAGGTCGGTGATCATCTGGGTACCAGGGGCCACGAATTCGGTGCAACCACCGGGCGTCAGCGTCGCTGCGGCTGGCTGGATATAGTCTCTCTGAAGCGTTCCTTGCAGATCAACAGCGTAACCGGCATCTGCATCACCAAGCTGGACGTACTGGACGGACTGGAGAAGATCAAGATCTGCGTCGGTTACAAGCTTGATGGTCAGCGGGTAGACGTTCCGCCGGTCGGTGCAGACCGCATCGCCCAGTGTGAGCCGGTGTACATAGAGGTGCCAGGATGGAACGACTCCACCGTTGGCATCAAGAGCTATGACAAACTACCGGTCGCCGCCCAGAGCTATCTCAAAAAGGTGGAGGAGCTTTGCGGCGTACCTATCGACGTAATCTCAACCGGCCCGGATCGCTCCGAAACCCTGATTCTGCGCCATCCATTCGATAGTTAAACCTCAATCTTATACACTGGCCTTAATCGGCCAGTGTATATATACCCTGACTTTGGCTAATTCCACGGACAACGCTTCAAATTCTCAAACAGGGTTCTGGCTCCAATGCTGGCAGGATGGTAACACCAACTGGCACCACCAAGAGATAAACGAACACCTGCGGTCGCACTGGCATATGCTGGATGTGGAAGCGGGTGCGCGGGTATTCGTCCCCCTGTGCGGCAAGAGCAGGGACATGGTCTGGCTGGCGCAACAGGGGCATACCATCGTCGGGGTTGAGATCAGTGCCATAGCCGTTGCAGGCTTCTTTTCTGATCGGGGGGTGACCCCGGAACGCACAGATTCGGGACCGTTCCAGCGCTTCCAATCTGAAGGGTACGAACTCCTGTGTGGCGATATCTTCCGGCTCACCCCTGAGCTGCTTTCTGGAGTTGCAGCGGTGTACGATCGCGCCTCTCTGGTGGCGTTGGATGCGAAATACCGCCAGGCCTATGCCAGACTGTTGGCGGAGCTATTGCCTGCCGGAGGCAAGGTTCTGCTGGTGGCGATGGACTACCCGCAGGACGAGATGCAGGGTCCGCCCTATTCAGTGCCAGAGGCAGAGGTGAATGCCCTCTTTGGTGATGACTTTCAGATAACCCATCTGCATACTCTGGATCTGCTGAAAGACACCGCCAGATACATAGGCAGGGGACTTAGTAGGTTGTCAGAGCATATCTATATGCTGCGGCGGAAATAGCGACCATTTGTTAATATTGGCTCACTGTTGTCCTATATGGTTTGTTGGATAACTTGATAACTAGTGGTGCTGAAGACTTTTTACATGCGCACAGGTGTTTCTAGTTATGAGAACAATGTTAGTGCGTCCCTTCTCCCATAGGGGAGAAGGATAGGATGAGGGGGTATAATTGAATATCCCTCACCCCAACCCTCTCCCTGAGGGAGAGGGGGGTTAGTGGTAGCAGTGATATTTGGCGTACTAACTGGCAGTTGATAGGATTGATTATGCCTTCTTCGCAATTCGTTAAAATACTTAGATACATCGTATCGCTCTTTTTAGCTCTATTCTTTTCTCTACCCCTCCATGCCGCATCCCACGCCGAAGTAGAAAAACAGTTCTCCGCATGGCTGCAGAACGACCTCTGGCCAGAGGCCAAACGCAACGGCATATCGTCTGCGACATTCAAACAGGCTATATCAGGAGCCGACCTGCAGTGGGACCTGCCGGATCTGGTACCACCAGGCAGCAAGCCCCCGGCAAAACGCGAACAGAGCCAGGCGGAGTTCCGTTCCCCCGCAGCCTATTTCCATGAAGACCGCCTCAACAGACTGGCCGGTCATGGCCGCGAACTCGCCGAAAAGTGGGGCAAGACCATCGAACGGATCGAGAAAAGATATGGCGTACCGGGGCGCATCCTCCTGGCCATCTGGGGCAAAGAGAGTAGCTACGGACGCGCCAATCTGGGCCATTCCGCGCTCAGGGTGTTGGTGACCAAGGCCTTCATGTCCACGCGCAAGGAGCTGTTTAGAAAAGAGCTGCTGGCGGCGTTGCAGATCCTGCAAAAGGGCTATATCAACAAGGGTGCTATGCAGAGTTCCTGGGCCGGTGCCCTGGGGCAACCCCAGTTCATGCCCTCGGTCTATCTCAAATACGCGGTGGACTTCGATGGCGACGGCAAACGGGATATCTGGAACTCGGTGCCGGATACCCTGGCATCCATCGCCAACTACCTGTCCAAGTCCGGTTGGCAGGGTGGGCGCGATTGGGGATTCGAGGCAACATTTTCCTCCAAGGTGTTTTGCGGTCAGGAGGGACCGGACCGGGCGCAACCAATCACCGCATGGGTGGAGCAGGGCATAGGGCGCATCAATGGCAAACCTTTTCCCGAACCAGAGATTAAGGCCAAGGGTATGATCCTGGTCCCTGCTGGAATCTACGGTCCCAAGTTTGTCGTTACCCCAAATTTCTATGTAATCAAGGAGTACAACAACTCCGATCTGTACGCCCTCTACATCGGGAACCTGGCAGACCGTATCGCCTACGGTTCTGGTAGCTTTCAGGCGCAGTGGGGTGATGTGGGCAAGATGCTGCGCTCGGATATTGCGCGTATGCAACGCAAGCTAGAACAAAATGGATATGACGTAGGCGGCGCTGACGGCCTGCCAGGATACAAGACCCGCCGCTCCATCGGCGAGTGGCAGCAAAAGAACGGCATCAAACCAGACTGTTTTCCTACGCCAGGGCTGGTGTCTAAGATACGTTAGACGATCTTGTAACTACTTGTAGGAGCCCAGTCCCCTGGGCGATTCTAAAACAATATCGTCCGCAGTTACGGACTCTTGCATGTATAGCTATCACATCATAACCGCAGCTAAATAATGGAAGAACTTCGATTAAGCCTATCCAGTGGGCTTCTGGCAGCATGGCCACCACGACCTACAACGTGTGTATAGATCATGGTTGTGGATACGTCAGAGTGTCCTAAAAGCTCCTGCACAGTACGAATATCTGCTCCAGATTCCAATAGATGCGTAGCAAATGAATGTCGCATGGTATGACTGGTTACACGCTTCACAATCCCCGCCTTCATTGCCGCCTGACGTATAGCCTTCTGCACCACCGTTTGATGAATATGGTGCCTGCGCACTACATCAGAACGCGGGTCACGCGCCAAACGATTGGCCGGAAAAAGATAGCGCCAACGTAACTCATTCTTTGCATTTGGGTACTTTCTGGATAGAGCCTCAGGTATATAAACGGTACCACACCCAGCTGCTGAATCGCGCATATGCTGTTCCTGCACAAACTGAATCTGTCTTTGCAGATGCTCAACAAGCATGTCCGGCATAGGAACAGAACGATCTTTTTTGCCTTTGCTCTGACGCACAACGATATTTCGGTACTCAAAATCCAGATCCAAAATACGCAACCTGACACACTCAGTAACCCGCAACCCGGTGCCGTACATAAGATGCACCATAAGCCCAGTCATTCCGCGCAGGTGAGATAAAATTGACTGCATCTCGTTTGGGCTTAAAACCGTTGGGATGCGCTTGGGCCTTTGGGGTCTTTTAAATGGACCTATCTCTCCCAAAGGACGCTCTAACACCCTGGCAAAAAAGAACACCAATGCATTTAATGCCTGCGCCTGGGTAGCACCGGCAACCTTGCGTTTTATAGCTAAATGCTCTAAAAAGGATGCAACATCAGGCTCAGAAAAATTATAAGGATGCCTTTCGGGATGAAAGCGAAGGAATCTTACAATCCAGCTAAGATAACTCTTCTCGGTATTAATGGAGTAATCTGGCATACGGATAGCCACAAGGAACTTGCGGTAGATCTCAGGAAATATCTTTGCAAGATAATTTCCCGCCTCATCGACACCTTTATCAATCATCCGATAACTATATTCCACCGATGGCTGGTCTTTACCCAACGACTCAGCGCCAACAGACCACATGTTCCAATCAAAAGACTTAGCCCAGGAAAACTTCAGCAAATGGCAAAACAGCAGTCGCAATGCATCAACCTTTTGCCGAAACACCCACTCGCCGATTTGCTCATTACAACCAAGCTGCTCCAGAAAACGTTGCAACGACTCAGGCGTGTGCTCCTGCAAGCGGGTAGATGGATGAGCAGCAATAAAGGCTTGAATATGCTTTTGGTACCAGGGAATAGACCTTTCAGGTACCCGAAACAATTTCAGAACCTCGAAATATCTAGTCCAAAATCTATCAATGGAGGAGTTTTGAGATTGAATTCCAGAATCCATGGAAAAAACCGCCTTTTGTTCAACAAAGAATATATAGAGAACGAATATAGAACAATTGGCTGTATATTTCAATATTGGTGCCAGCCGTATAAGTCAATATACGTGCCAGCTGTATAATCTACTGTTGGGCGTAAAAGGAGAAATTTATGAGTGTGTATGATGTTAGATTTATACGTGAAGCAGAAGAGCCAGATGAAAAGCATGTAGTAATAGAGATTACATCTGATGATTGGAGGTCCGCGCTGGATCAAGCGCTTAGTAAATTAAAACCAGATCAACACCAATATAATTGGTATTCCGTTGAAATTAAGAAAAGATGATTCATTTTAATAAATGAATGTGCTGAAAAAATACTTTTGCGCATTGTAAAG
>JBNKSV010000023.1:0-37139 GCA_050297535.1 Sedimenticolaceae bacterium | reverse complement strand
CTCTCTCTCCGCGGCCTTGAAGGTGTATTCTATGGCGTCGGTGCTGGCTATGGCCTCCTTGACTGTATCTATCTGGTCGCGTCCGCCTTTCTCGATTATGTCCCGCAACGCCTGCCTTTGTTCATCTGTGCCGACCTGCATGGCGCGGATCAGGGGCAGGGTGGGCTTGCCCTCCGCCAGGTCGTCTCCGATGTTCTTGCCGATCTCATCGGACGAGTCGCTGTAGTCCAGGGCGTCGTCGATGATCTGAAAGGCGATGCCCAGGTGCAGTCCATATGCGGCCAGGGCCTCTTCTTCCGCGGAAGAAGCTTCGCAGATCACCGCCCCCAGGCGGGCACCGGCTTCAAATAGGGTGGCGGTCTTGCGCAGGATGACCTCAAGATATTTTTGCTCGTCCGTATCCGGGTCGTTGCAGTTGAGTAGTTGTAACACCTCGCCCTCGGCGATGCGGTTGGTGGCGTGGGAGAGGATATCCATGACGCGCATATTGCCCGCATCCACCATCATCTCGAAGGACCTGGAGTAGAGGAAGTCGCCCACCAGCACGCTGGCGGCGTTGCCCCAGACCGCGTTGGCAGTGTCGCGGCTGCGGCGTAGGTCCGAGCCGTCCACCACATCGTCATGCAGCAGGGTGGCGGTGTGGATAAACTCAATGACGGCGGCAAGTAGGGTGTGTTTGTCGCCGGTATAACCCAGGGCCTGGGCCGCCAGCAGAACAATCATTGGCCGCAGGCGTTTGCCACCGCTGTTTACAATATAGTGGCCGATCTGGTTGATCAGTACCACGTCTGACTCCAGTCGCTGCAGGATCAGGCTGTCTACAGCCTTTATGTCGTTTTCGACCAGTTTTCTGATTGCGTGTATATCCATACGGCCTTTTTTGTTTTGCAAGGTACTGATTCTGTGGCTGAAAAATATGGCAAATATGTTACGAATGCATCTTACTTATTGATAGTAAACGACTTATTTCGATTTGTTCTGCACACTGTTGCGTCCATTCTACTGCTTTTTCCCGGTTTGCAAAAACAGGATTATCAATCGCCTACATAGTTGTCCTGACAAGCGAGTAAAAATGTGTACTATATGCAAAACCGGATTTGACCTGCGGCTAAGGTGTAGGTAGAATTCCCGCTCTTTCGTGGGCCTGTTTTTGGTAAACGGTCCAACTAGCAGAATTTTATGGAGATTTGGCGAATGTATGCCGTGATTCAAACCGGTGGTAAACAGTACCGGGTTTCCGAAGGTGATATCCTGAGGGTCGAGAAGATCGACACCGAAGCTGGCGCATCTATCGACCTGGACAAGGTCCTGATGGTTGCCGATGGCGAAAATATTAAGGTCGGCACTCCCTATGTCGATGGTGGCAAGGTTACTGCCGAAGTGCAGGACCACGGCCGTGGCAAAAAGGTCAAGATCCTCAAGTTCAAACGCCGCAAGCATCAGCTGAAGCGTCAGGGCCACCGTCAGTGGTACACTGAACTGAAGATCACTGGTATTAGCGCAAAGTAAGGCGGGTTAAACAATGGCACATAAAAAAGCAGGCGGTAGTACACGTAACGGACGCGATTCAGAGTCAAAACGTCTTGGTGTAAAGTTGTTCGGCGGTCAGTCGGTGCAGCCGGGTAACATCATTGTACGTCAGCGTGGCACCCACTTTCATCCTGGTCTGTATGTCGGTTGCGGCAAGGACCACACCTTGTTCGCCAAGGCCGAAGGCGTAGTGAAGTTTGAGGTTAAAGGTCCGAAGAAGCGTAAGTACGTGAACGTAGTTCCGGCCTGATTACGCCGTACTGATAAAAACCACAAAGGCCTCGTCATGGACGGGGCCTTTTTTGTTTATGGAAACAGGCACAGCGGAATAGCAATGAAGTTTGTAGATGAAGCCAGTATACGGGTAGAGGCGGGCGACGGTGGTAATGGTGTCGCCAGTTTTCGCCGTGAAAAATATATCCCCAAAGGCGGGCCGGATGGCGGCGATGGTGGTGACGGCGGCAGCGTCTATCTGCTGGCGGATTCCGGCCTGAACACCCTGGTGGATTTTCGCCACATGCGTCGCCACAGGGCAGAACGCGGACAGAACGGTATGGGACGCAACTGTACCGGTCGCAGCGGCGAGGATATCTATGTGCGGGTGCCGGTGGGAACCAGGGTGATGGACGAGGACACCGAGGAGGTTATTGGGGAACTTCTGACCCACGGCCAGGAACTGTTGGTGGCGAAGGGTGGATTCCACGGTATTGGCAATGCCCGTTTCAAGAGCAGCATCAACCGCACTCCCAGGCAGTTCACCTATGGCACTGAAGGCGAAAAACGTCAGTTGCATCTGGAATTGATCCTGCTGGCCGACGTCGGTTTGCTGGGGATGCCCAACGCCGGCAAGTCCAGCTTTATCAGCAAGGTCTCCAGTGCTCGGCCCAAGATCGCCGATTATCCATTCACCACGCTTTACCCAAATCTTGGCGTGGTCAGCGTGGGTGAGGCGCGCAGCTTTGTGATCGCCGATATCCCAGGCGTGATCGAGGGGGCATCCGACGGGGCCGGATTGGGTCTGCAGTTTCTCAAGCATCTGGACCGTACCAGGCTGCTGTTACATCTGGTGGACATCGCCCCGATGGATGAGTCGGTCGATCCGGCAGAAGAGGTGCGCAAGATTGCCGCTGAGCTGGAGAAATACAGTCCGGACCTGTCCGCGCGTGAACGCTGGCTGGTGTTGAACAAGGTCGATCTTCTGGATGCGGATGAAGTAGAATCGCGCAAAGAACAGTTGCTTACCGAATTGGCCTGGGAGGGACCGGTGTACAGTATCTCCGCGGTCACCGGAGAGGGTACTGATGAACTGGTCTACAGATTGATGGAGCATCTGGAGATTCTAAAGAGAGAGATAGATGTTGAGGGTGAACCGGATGATGAGTCCTGGGATCCACTGAAGGCATAACGATGGTCTCAAGAGAAAAGATAACCGCAACCGAACGCTGGGTGGTGAAGATAGGCAGCGCCCTGCTGACGGATAATGGCAACGGCCTGGACCGTGGGCGTCTGTCCGTCTGGGCCGAGCAGATGGCCGCATGGGTGTTGTCCGGCAAGCAGCTTATCCTGGTCTCATCCGGCGCCGTGGCTGAGGGAATGAACCGCATGGGTTGGAACGCCAGGCCCACGGCCCTGCATGAGCTTCAGGCCGCCGCCGCCATCGGACAGATGGGTCTGGTGCAGGCCTATGAATCCTGTTTCCAAAAACACAACCTGCATACGGCCCAGGTCCTGCTGACCCATGACGACCTAATGAATCGCAGGCGTTATCTCAATGCCCGTAGCACCATGCTGACCCTGGTCAAGCTGGGGGTGATACCGGTGGTCAACGAGAACGACACCGTGGCTAACCAGGAATTGCGCTTCGGTGATAACGATACCCTGGCGGCCATGGTGGCTAACCTGGTGGAGGCGGACCTGCTGGTTTTGCTGACCGACCAACATGGTTTGTTTGACAGCGATCCCCGCTTCAACCCAGAGGCCAAACTTATATCTGAATCCAAGGTGGACAATCCGGAACTGGATCAGGTCGCCGGCGGCAGTGTGGGCGGTCTTGGTCTGGGCGGTATGGTCACCAAGATACGTGCCGCCAGACTAGCGGCCCGCTCCGGTGCCGGTACCGTCATTGCGCCTGGCGCGGAACCAGATGTGCTCACCAGGATCGGCCGGGGCGAAGATGTCGGCACCCTGCTTATCCCAGTACAGGAACCCCAGACCGCGCGTAAGCGCTGGCTGGCCGGACACTTGCGGGCGAGTGGAAAATTGGTGCTGGATGAGGGCGCGGTACAGGTCCTGTGTCAGCAGGGCAGGAGCCTGTTGGCGGTTGGGGTCAAGGGCGTCAGTGGCAGCTTCGCACGCGGGGAGATGGTCGCCTGCGTGGACGAATCCGGCAAAGAAGTTGCCCGTGGCCTGGTTAACTATGATGCCCTGGAGGTTGACCGCATCAAAGGTCAGCCCAGCGGAAAGATCAGAGAGATACTTGGATATGTGGATGATGATGAGTTGATTCACCGGGATAACCTGATCTTGGTTTGATCAGGAGTTCTTGAGTCTTTGGTGATACGAAGGGGTGGCTGAAAATAAGATCCAAACTGCCATTAACCCTGCCGTTAAATAGAACGATTATGCCGTTTAATATGGCTGTCCTATTTGGGTTATATCCACCATTACCCTATGTAAGGCAGAGCGCAATGCCTCATGTGTTTCCTTAATTCCATATCCCCTATCAGAATCGTAAAGATGCGTTATGTTCCCAGGCATGGCTGCGAGTGTGCATTCATCGGCTTGTGTTACTTGCGCTTGCTATGAGGATTCGCGCCGCTTTATCTTCTGCTTGAGAAGCTTTCCCTCCTTAACCATTTTCCCAAAATTGCGATCCTGGGTACGTTTCTCGGCCAAGGTTGCCGTTGCCAACGCATTCTCACGCAGCAGTTTTTGGTAACTGATTAATCTACGCTTGTCGAGACTATTGTTTTCTATGGCGCTAAGCACAGCGCATCCAGGTTCGCTCACATGTTTACAATCTGAAAACTGGCATTTGTTAGCCAATAATTCTATATCTTCGAACACTTGTCCTAAGGAGTGCTCGATTTCAGCGACTCGTAGTTCTCGCATTCCTGGTGCGTCTATTATGAGTCCGCCAGATGGGATCAGATGTAATTCGCGATGAGTTGTTGTATGCCGCCCTTTCTTATCGTCCTCACGAATCGCTGCTGTTACTGCCAACGAATCCTCTGCCAGTGTGTTAAGCAGTGTTGATTTACCCACACCAGAAGACCCCACGAGCGCGATGGTTGTGTTATCTCCTACCCAGGCGCGTATACCATCTAGCGTAGCTGGATCAAGGGCATTGGCTAGCTCAACTGACACTCCGGATTGAACGCTGCGCGCTCGCCTAACGTAAATGTTTATATCGTCGGTAAGGTCGATTTTTGTGAGGACAATAACTGGCATGGCGCCAGCCTCATTACATAAGGCTAGGTAACGTTCCAGACGCGATTCTTTGAACTCATCGTTACAAGACGTAACGATAAACAAAATGTCTATATTTGCCGCTATGGGTTGAAATTGAGTGCTACTTCCCGCACCGATGCGCTTAAAAAGGCTTTTCCGTTCTAACACTCGATCAATTCGAGAAAGCGTCTCATCCAGAACTACCCAATCACCGATAGTAGGGCGATGAACCGATTCGGCTTGTTGCAAAGAAAGTGATAATTCTACCGATCTCTTACCGTCACTACAGTAGACCATTACAGTAGATCGCTGTACTGAAACGACGCGTCCAAGGCGACTGTCAATAACATTTGGGTCTGTTATTTGTTGAGTGAAGAAAGGGACCAAGCCAAGTTTAGTTAATGCTTCGTTCATAGCTCTGATCAAGTTTTTCCAGAGCGTTCGGGCTCAGGGATGGAAAAAGTGGAGCGAGGTGCGAGCGCATCCTTTGGACGTCTCTTGCACCCCGTTGTTTAGGTTTTTGATAGCAATACTGCACCGGTACCAATCATTACACTACCAGCGGTTTTGTGCATCAAATTTTGTGCATTTTCACTTTGAAAAAGCACTTTGGCTCGTGAAGCGGTGAAGGCATAAAACAACATTACAGAACCAAGAACTAAAGAAACAACAAACGCCACTACAATTATATCAAGATTTGACAGAGACTTAAGATCAAGGAATGTCGGCAAAAAGCCAAGATAGAAGAGGGTTACTTTGGGGTTTCCTAAGGTGATGGATAAGCCTCCGAAAAAGCTGTATTTGCTCGATTGTGGTTTTGAGCATGTAATATCCATCTCGGATGGATTTGAGCGCCACATCTTGACACCCAACCAAATCAAATAGCCGCCCCCTATATATTTGATAATGGCAAACAGCGCACTAAAAGTTTCCGCAATTATTGATAGTCCATAAATTGCAATAAGTAGAAATATCAAATCTCCAGCAATTATACCTACGACTACCGGGATGGCATGTTTAAACCCTGAGGAGAGTGCCTTGGAAACTGTTGCTAATACCCCTGGGCCAGGTGTTGCGGCCAATAAAAACATTGCTATGGCTAAACTTAGAATACTAAATATCGTCATATTTCCGTACCTGAAACCTAACGTTTGAACTCAACGCGCATGCCCTCCGGTGCAGCTGGTTAGCTGTGTTCACATCTGCGACCGGAATAGACAACGAAGCTGTAATATTTATACCAACAGTTCACATCGGTAAACCGCGCCTTTTTCATCCAAGATAGTTGTTGTGATAATGTCGACATCTTATCTTCTTTCATACGTTCGAAGGCCGACTCCAGAGTTGAATCACTAACTCCATTTTCCTTTACTTGTTTTAACCACATTGCTCTATATGATTTTTCAATCAGTGCCGTTTCTCCGAGGACCTGATCTGCATTAATGAATAAGCCGTCTTCATTAAGATTGTGAAACAAACGCGAAAACAACGTTTCTTTTTCTGTGTCTGACAAATGATGAATAGATAGGGCTGATATGATCAGATCATACCGACCACTGATCGGCTCTTTCGAATAATCTTGAACAAGATATTCAACTTTATGTTTACTACTTCTAAATCTGATCCTTGCCTCATTCAGCATCGCAGTTGATATATCGCAAAGTGTAAACTCTGCATTGGGATAATGTTGAGAAACGAGGGAAGCAAAAAGACCAGTACCTGCGCCAAGGTCAAGCACTTTAATGTCATCGGTTTTAAGGGTTGTGATTAAGTCAACTGCTGTACCATAAAACTCATCAAAACAGGGAATAAGCTGCCTTCTTGCAGCATCGTAATCTTTTGCTACCTTATCAAATACTTCTTTAACGCTCATTTTGATTCTCTTTAAACGCCTAAAGTTTCGTGCAACCGGGCGCACAAAGATACAGAGCGAAGCGGCGCGGCTTTGTGCGATACGTGTTTACGCGTTTGTTAGGTGCGCTCTTACATACGTCACTCATGATTTCCAAAACTCAGCAGCACCCTCTGGTAGTTGTGAAAGTAATTTGTCGAATGCTTCCTCATCCACATGCCGTCTCAAGGCTTTAGCAACATCTTGAATTGCTGATTCAGTCGAAAAATTATGTTCTTCTCTCAGTAATTTAACTTCTTTTGTCATTACTTCACGACTTTCAAAGTCTCTCTTTTTCTCATTTACATCCCAATCTGTGACAAATAGCGCTCGAAGGCAAATGGGCAGAATATTTGCAAAGGCAATAGCGTCTCTAGTTGAAAGCCTACGACGAAATACCTGAAAAACACCTTGCGTCATTGTGTAGGTTACATGAGTACTCCAAAGCCCTGCTGTATCCCTTGCATCCGCCAAGTAGTCATAGAATTTTGCTGAAGCACGCTCGTATTCTGCTGGAACTGGCATATTAGTTAAATACCCATTGAATATAACGTTTGAACACAGGGGCGGCGCGGAACGCGACGTCCCTCTGGTGTGACTGGTTATGTGTTTTTACCATATTTCAATAGTTGGATTAAATTGACCTGATTTGCCAGAGTGCGATGTAAACATTTTTATTTTTGAAGGAACGAAGCTTCGCCTTTTGTACTCTGGCTCAACCTTTAAGTTATCAATTAATCCATCTTTAACAAAACGAATTAAGGTTCCCGTAATTTGATCTTTTATTTCCGGTACTCCTGCCGGGACATAAACAACGTTTTGCGGTATGTCTTGACCACCAAACTCATCAGGAAATAATAATATTTTGAATAGCTCTCCTTTCTCGGAAAGAGCAATAGCCTTTTCTTTTGAATCAATATGAGAAAAATCCAGTCCTGTATCTGCGCTAACGTTTGCCATTAATAGAACTCCAAGAATACTGATAATTAAACGTTTCATAGTATTACTTTTTACTCATAACTATAATTCGGTGTCAAAATCGACGTGTTGTAATACGTCGTAAAGCATAAAACCGAATCAGGGAACAATGGTTTCTGATACATATTGTTCTCTGGTTCGGTTTTTTGTGGCCGGTTCCATGCCTGATGTTTGAGTTAGTCGTCTTCTCTTGGGTAGATGTTGGGCACAAATGTTTGGTCCGAGAAGGGAGGCCTTACATAGCCGGAACTATCGTGGCGATGAGGCAGTTCTATGGGCTCTGGGGTCAGGTCTTCATAGGGGATCATGGTTAGCAGGTGGGCTATGCAGTTCAGGCGTGCATGTTTTTTGATGTCTGATTCCACCACGTACCATGGGGCCTGTTTGATGTCTGTATGGGCGAACATCTGGTCCTTGGCCTTGGAGTATTCTATCCAGCGCGATCTTGATTCCAGGTCCATCGGGCTCAGTTTCCAGCGTTTATGCGGCTCTTCCAGTCTGCTTTGAAAGCGCCGTTCCTGTTCTTCATCTGAGACGGAGAACCAGTATTTGATCAGGACAATTCCGGAGCGTACCAGCATCCTCTCAAACTCAGGGCATGAACGCAGGAATTCGTTGTATTCGTCATCGGTGCAGAAGCCCATTACCCGTTCCACGCCAGCGCGGTTGTACCAGCTGCGATCGAACAGGACCATCTCACCTTCCGCTGGCAGGTGAGGTACGTAGCGTTGGAAATACCACTGGGCCTTTTCACGTTCGGTAGGCGCGGGCAGGGCGACGACCCTACAGATGCGGGGGTTAAGGTGTTGGGTGATGCGCTTTATCACGCCACCCTTGCCGGCGGCGTCACGGCCTTCAAATATAACTACCACCTTGAGGTTGGTTTGTTTTATCCACTCCTGGAGTTTGACTAATTCCAGCTGTAGTTTGAACAGCTCTTTCTCATAGACCTTGGTTTTTATCTTTTTGACCTTGGGCGCCAATTCCGGCTCGTCCTGATGCGCTTTGACTGTTTGCTTCTGCTTGCTTTTTTCATGCTTGCCAGAGTGAGACATGCCGTTCTCCCTAATTAAGTTATAACCTTTGCCCAATAGACTCCTATTTTAGACCAGAGACACAACAACTGCTGCGTTGCGGGGTTGTGATCTCGCTTTTGATGCGGCAGTGGGCTTGGGCATTTATGACGCCTGGTTTTACATAGGTCCAGGCGACGCACTTATCGTTATAGCGGCAGGCATCGCTGCAAAGTTTAGGTTTGGCTGCCTTTAGTGTAATGGTGTCTATATCTGATCCGGGTCGGTCGGTGTTCAGCTCAATGATGGGGCGGTCTGCATCCTGTGTTGGCATGCTGTCACATCCATACATAACCAATAGGATGACGGCTGCTATTATTGCGATGTGGATATGGTTGGCGCGAAGCATAAAAAACGGCTCCTTGGTTAAGGTGTTGTATGTGATCTAGTATGGCGTCTTTTTGCTCGGTGTATATACCAGCCGCACATTGGTTGCCATATATCCGTCTTCCTTCTGTTCGCTCTCCTTCAGCGAAAACTCCAGTATGGTCTCGCGGTCCATGAGATCCTCGATGTTTATGTCGTCGGCCAGCTCATTGGCATGGCAGAACGCGCTCTCGTACGGCGAGTTAGGGGCCCTGGGGTCGGTGATCCAGAGGTTGGATGTTATCTCACGTATATAGCGTAGAAAGCCGTAGCCCTTGTCTGGGAACCACTTGGTGCAGACACCGCGCACCCGCGATTCCGGTTGGCCCCATTCGTTGCGTTGTTCCTGTGCGAACGGGAGTAGGTCGGGTATCAGGAAACCGCGGTAGAAGGCGTCCACCTGACGTTGCAGTTGTTTGGATACGTTCTCGAACCCGAGCAGTTCCACCCGGCAGCCGCGGTTTTGCAGGGCGGTCACCACCTGCAGAAAGTCGCCGTCTCCGGTCACCAACAGCACCGAGTCCAGGTTCTCTACCTGCAGCATAGCGTCTACCGCCAGTTCCAGATCGGCGTTGGCCTTGGTGGTTACATTGCCATCTTCATCAACGAAACGGCGCACAGGTTTTACGATAATCTTCCAACCGTATTCCCGTACCATCTGCTGGTATACGTTGGATTTCTTGGCGTACTCCGGGTCCTCTTTGGCCCGTTCCTGATCGTAGGCAATATATGTATTAAGACGCAGCAGGGTGCCGTTATTGCGTGCCGCGAAGCGTCTCAGAATATCGTAGCGTAGCTGATAACCACCGTTGAATTTGATATTTTCCGCATCGACATAGACGCCGACCTTTAGTGATGTATTCAATTGTGTCTCCAGAGATATTAATTTTACACATTAAGAAATCTCTGATTCATTCGTTATCCAGTACGGAGCGAAGCGTAGATCCGGAATCCAGGGTCAAATTTAGGTCGGTTGCTGGATCACGGCATGTGCTGGAATGACGAAAAAGATAGTTGATCAGAGGTTCCTTATGACGGTAATTGTAAAGAGTAAACATTAACACCTGAAACCGATCTATAACTACATCATATTGTTAATGACCGCACAAAAAAGGCGGATCCGAAGATCCGCCTTCCAGGTTGTCAGGCCGCTTATTTGTTGGCCCGGTTGTTGATCAAGTCATCAACCACAGTAGGATCGGCCAGGGTGGAAGTGTCGCCCAGACTGTCTATCTCATTGGCTGCTACCTTGCGCAGGATGCGGCGCATGATCTTGCCGGAACGGGTCTTGGGCAACCCTGGGGCCCACTGGATGATGTTGATCTTGGCGATGGGTCCGATCTCCTTGCGCACCAGTTGCACCAGTTCATCCTTCAACTCATCCACATACTCTTCACCTGACATCAGGGTGACATAGGCGTAGATGCCCTGGCCGGTGATCTCGTGCGGATAGCCCACTACAGCGGCCTCGGCCACCTTGGGGTGTAGCACCAGGGCGGATTCGATCTCGGCGGTACCTAAACGGTGACCAGAGACGTTGAGTACGTCGTCCACGCGGCCGGTGATCCAGTAGTAGCCGTCTTCGTCGCGCTTGGCGCCGTCGCCGGTGAAGTAGTAGTCAGGATACATCTGGAAATAGGTCGAGAAGAAGCGGTGGTGATCACCGTAGACGGTGCGCATCATGGAAGGCCATGGGTGCTTGATGGCTAGGTTGCCGGAAGCCGGGTTGCCTTCGATCTCATTGCCCTGGTCATCCAGCAGTACCGGTTCCACGCCGAAGAACGGGTTGGTTGCCGATCCGGGTTTTAGCGGGGTGGCGCCGGGCAGCGGGGTCAACATGTGGGCCCCGGTCTCGGTTTGCCACCATGTGTCGACTATGGGGCAGCGCTCGTCACCCACTACGCGGTGATACCACTCCCAGGCCTCTGGGTTGATGGGTTCGCCCACGGTGCCGAGTAGGCGCAGGGATTTACGGCTGGTCTTCTTTACCAAGTCTTCGCCGCAGGCCATAAGGGCGCGGATGGCGGTAGGAGCGGTATAGAAGGTGGCTACCTGGTGTTTGTCGCACACCTGCCAGAAACGGCTGGCATCCGGGTAGGTCGGTACGCCCTCGAACATCAGGCTTATGGCGCCGTTGGTGAGCGGACCGTACACGATGTAGCTGTGGCCGGTGACCCAGCCGATATCGGCGGTGCACCAGTAGACTTCACCGTCTTTGTAGTCGAATACCAGCTTGTGGGTCATGGCCGCCTGGAGCAGGTAGCCACCGGTGGTGTGCAGCACACCCTTGGGTTTGCCGGTGGAGCCGGAGGTATAGAGGATAAATAGTGGGTCTTCGGCGTCCATCTGTTCCGGTTCGCACACCGGGTCAGCCGCTGCTATGGCCTCGTGGTACCAGACATCACGTCCTTCTTTCCATTCGACCTCTCCGCCACCGCGTTTTACCACAAAGTTGGTGTGGACGTGTGGGCACTGCTCAAGGGCGGCGTCTGCGTTCTGTTTCAGTGGCAGGGCCTTGCCGGTACGGATGGATTGATCGGCGGTGATCAGGCACTGGCAGTCTGAATCCAGGATGCGGCTGGCCAGGGCATCCGGGGAAAAGGCGCTGAATACGATGGAATGGATGGCGCCGATGCGGGTACAGGCTAGCATGGCCACCACCGCCTCTGGGATCATGGGCATATAGATAGAGACCCGGTCGCCCCTTTTGACGCCGCGGTCCTTGAGGGCATTGGCGAATCTGTTTACGTCGGCGTGCAGCTCTTTATAGGTTATATTCTTGCTGTCTTCCGGGTTGTCTCCCTCCCACAGGATGGCGGTCTGGTCACCGCGTGTTTCCAGGTGCCGGTCCAGACAGTTGTAGGAGACATTGAGTTTGCCGCCCTTGAACCATTCGATATGCAGGTCATCTTCGTCGAAGCTCCAGTCTGTCACCTTGTCCCAAGGCTTAAACCAGGTGAGATATTGTTCTGCCTGCTCTGCCCAGAAGCCATCAGGGTCTGAGATGGAACGTTGATACATCTCCTGATATTGCTCATTGGTGATATTTGCCTGCGCCGCGAAATCTGCAGGGACTGGATATACTTTTTCGGACATTGAATTCTCCTTATGTAATTCTACTCAGCGGTTATACGATTTGGTCTATAGGGTACACCATTTTATGTGGTTATTACCCGTCTGAATGCCTCTCTGAGGCCATTTGTGCAGGCGAGAGCCACAACAGCGCCGGTTCTTCCCCCCTGCTAAGGGTGTGTTTCGTGATTATATGGCCACCCTTGGTGCGCCAGTGCACCACCTTGTCAGAGCTTGGCATGTCTTTGGGCATCTCCGTATCTGGCAGTGGGGCTCCTAATTGTCGGCGCAGATCCATCCCTAACTGGGCATGGTAGTTATGGCGGTAGTTTACCTGTACCGCGTTGATGGCGGAGTTACGGAAAAACAGGGTGACCTGATTCGCCGGTATCTCATTGAAGCTGCCAATCTGACTGATGCAGTAGCGGTCACCGAAACCGGTCTCTTTGTCTTGGCACTGCCAGTTCAGATCCGGGTATAGCTGGTGCAACTCCTCTTCTGTGAAGCGACTGTCCAACTCTTTAAGATTGAGGTAGAAGGGTGCATCGGCGAATATTCGTAACAGGAACATATCGCTGCGGCGCTGGCCATCGGCGGTAAAGACCAGCCACCAAATGGGACCGATTACGATGGCGATCAGCAGCAGCTGTTTGTATAGCTTTGGTAGCTTTAACTTGGCGTTTTTGTCGCGCGGTTTCATGCGTTTATAAAGTCTCCGATTTTGTAGTTGCCGCTGGGCGCTATCTCTGCGGCCATGGCCAGGAACAGTTCGGCGGTGGCAATGGCGTCGTACAGGGCGTTGTGGGCCTTGTATTGGGGTAGGCCGAAATGGGGTCGCAGATTGAACAGGCGCAGATTCCCCGGCTGAATGGTGTGGTTGCGCAACTCCATCAGCCGCAGGGCTATGGGAAGCGTATCAATGATCGGGATGATGAACGGTATCCCGTACAGCCTGCGGCAGGCTGCATCTAAAAAATTCTGCTCAATGTTCTTGTAATGGACCAAGATCACCTTGCCGGCCAGACGTAGCAGCAGTTTGGGCAGCAGTTCCTCCAGGGGTGTGCCGGCTGCGGAGGCGTCATCGGTGATTTGATGGATGACAGCTGAAGACTCCGGAATTTGCTCATCAATTCGCACGATCTCATGCCAGGCGGTGCCAAGCTGGATGCTGCTGTATTGCATGTGCACCAGGCCGAAGCTGAGGATATGATCCTTTTTGGGGTCGAGTCCTGTGGTCTCCAGGTCCAGGGCCACAATCTCAACACTCTTCCAGTCGGTCTTGTTATCTACAAATGGGACGGCAAGATAATCGCGCATGATGCCAGGCGCGGCGCGGGAGAGGGCGCGCTTGCGTTGGGTCTCTTTGCTGAAGAATCTTTGCCACATAAGGTTAAATGACCTGATTAGCGGAAGCGCGCCAGTTGATAGCGGTGCTCCATGGACTCTTGCATATCCTGTATCACCTTGAAGGCGTCCTTCAGGTGCTTGCGTTCCAGCGCCGAAAACTCGTCCGGCGCCAGGTAATTATCGGCGTTTTCGCCGCGCCGGATCTGATCCGCCTGGTGGCTGATGCGCAGGCTGGCGATAAACTCCAGGGCGTCGATCAGATTCTCGCCCATCTCTTCGCTCAGGGCCCCTACCTTGATGGCTATGCGTAGCCGCTCGGTGGTGTTGGTGGCGTTAATCCCCTGGGAGAGGGTAAGGACCCGGGCGATATCCGTGATCGGGACAATGCCCCGGTGTTTTACATCCAGGGTGTCGTCGTGTTCGCCGTCACGAATGAGGACGAATCTGCGGAAGAAACCTAGGGGTGGCCTGTGGGTCATGGCGTTTGCCGCCATGTAGGCGGTGAAGATGCCGTTATTGCGGGTCTTGTTGAGGATCTCCACCTGCAGGCGTTTATATATCCTCTGGTCTCCAAATACCGGGCGCAGATCGAAGAAGATACTGGCGAGCATCAAGGCCTTGGGTTCCGGTTTTACGATCCAACTGTCGAAATAGCGGCGCCAGACCCGCAGCGGCTGCCGCCATTCCGGATTGCTGGCCATGGCGTCGCCCGGGCAGTAGACAAAACCACAGGCGTTGAGTCCGTCGCATACCTGCTTGGCCAGGGCCTCGAAGTATGGCTCTTGTTCAGCGGATATCTCGTCCGAGATGATTATTGCGTTATCCTGGTCGGAGTGTGAGGTCTGCTCCTGGCGCGCCTGGGAGCCGCCACATACCCAGACAAAGGGGACCGGTTCCGGGCCCAGTTCCTCTTGCGCCATCTCGATCAGGCGCCTGGTCACGGCATCGGTGATGAGGGAAACGGCCTCGCCGATGTGTAACGCCGTGGCGTTGGAGTTGGCCAGTTGCAGTTGCAGCGCGGGGAGGCGTTTGCAGATCTCGACCAACTGTTGCAGATTATTGGCCTTGCGTACATCGGTTACGATGAAGGCCGGGTTACGGCTGTTGTGTCGGGTTATGTCGGTGGCGGTTAGCATGCCGAAAACCTGTCCATCCTTCATCACCGGCAGATGGTGCAGGTGCATTCTGGTCATGGTCATCATCGCCTCCAGGGCGGTGACGTCATGCTGAATGGTCTCCAGATTGCTGGTCATAATGCTGTAGGCCGGGCAGCTTACATCCAGCCCTTTGGCTACGCAGCGTTTGCGCAGGTCGCTATCGGTAATCATTCCGGCCAGTTTTCCGGAGTTCATCAGCATCACCGAGGATACGTTTTGTTCGGTCATAAGTGCGGCCGCGTCCCGGATACTGTTGTCGGCATCCATGACTACCGCCGCCTTGTTTATCAGGTCGGCTACCTTTATCGTCATGTGCGACATGCCGTCAGCCGGTTCTTTGGCGTGGCCTGATGCCGCCCGCCGCAGACGCTCACGTATGGAATTCCTAAAATGGAGGTCAAACTCCTCCGATTCCTGGCGCAGGGTTTTTAGATCGGCGCAGGAGAGCAGATAGAGCAGGCTGTCTTCTACCGCTGTGTTATTAGTGGTTGGATCCAGATCCACCAGTTGACATTGGGTGGTGTAGTAGTCGCCCTCCGCTAGCTTGCCGTGCAGTTTTCCCTTTGCGTCCCGCAGTTCTATGGCGCCGCTACGTACGATATAGAGATATTCACCCTTGGCATTGGCGGGGGGGAAGGCGTCGCCGCAGCGCAGCTGCATGGTCTGCAATGCCTCAGTAAGCAGGTTTAAACGTTCTTCCGGCAGGGCATCAAACGGATGGCGTTGTGCCAGAAAGTCACGGATTTCGATGAGTTCTGTTTTCATGCGGCAATTATAGCTAGGGACGGTTCAGACTAATTGTTATTGCCTGTTGATTCTACGGTATAGCACCGGAGATATCAGTATTTCCTATCTAAGAGAATCAGGAGGCCAGTGCATGCCTGGCCTCCTGTAGTACATAGAGTCCCGCCATTACAGCGGGACTAACCTCAAGCTAAACCATCAATGGTCGGTGGCCATGCTTGCGCCCTTAGGAACGCGGATGTCCTCAACCAGATGCTGGATATGCTCCGGTGGTGCCTCGGTCATGCGCATTACCACGAATGCGACGATGAAGTTCACCAGCGCGCCAACTGCACCGAAGGCGTTTGGAGAAATACCGAAGAACCAGTCTTTAGGCATGCTGCCCAGGAACTCGGTGCCTGGGATGAACATGATGCCCTTGTGCTGGAACACATACAGCAGGGTAACGCCAAGACCGGAGACCATGCCCCAAATCGCGGCATGCTTGTTGGCCCGCTTGGAGAAGATACCCATCATCAGTACCGGGAAGATGGATGATGCCGCCAGACCAAAGGCGATGGCTACGGTACCTGCCGCGAATCCGGGTGGATTCAGGCCCAGATATCCGGCTACGGCGATGGCGCCTGCCATGGCGATACGGCTGGCCGTGAGCTCCTGCTTCTCAGTGATGTCCGGCGTGAAGGTGCCCTTCAGCAGGTCATGAGAGATGGAGGAGGCAATGGCCAGAAGCAGACCGGCAGCGGTGGAGAGCGCAGCAGCCAGACCACCGGCGGCCACCAGGGCGATTACCCAGTGAGGCAATCCAGCGATTTCCGGATTGGCCAGCACCATGATATCGCGGTCCACCTTGGTCATCTCGTTGCCCTTCCAGCCATAAGATTCGGCCTTGGCAGCGAACTCAGTGTTGGTGTCATCGTAGTACTGGATACGACCGTCGCCATTCTTGTCTTCGAACTGCAACAGACCGGTCTTTTCCCAGTTCTTGAACCATTGCGGACGCTCTTCATAGACAAGGTTGGCGGTTGGGTCACCAACAGGTCCGGTCTGGATGGTGTTCATCAGGTTCAGACGGGCCATGGAACCAACGGCCGGGGCCACGGTGTAGAGCAGGGCGATGAAGACCAGGGCCCAGCCAGCAGAGGAACGGGCATCCTTCACCTTAGGAACGGTGAAGAAACGGATGATTACGTGTGGCAGACCAGCGGTACCGATCATCAGGGTCAGGGTATACACGAACATGTTCAGGGTGTTACCCATCTTCGCCGTGGTGTACTCCTTGAAGCCCAGATCCGTTACCACTAGGTCCAGTTTATCCAGCAAGGATACCCCGCTGCCGTCCGCCATAGTGCCGATCAGACCCAACTGCGGGACAGGATTGCCGGTGAGGTTCATGGAGATGAACATGGCTGGTACGGTGTAGGCCAGGATCAGTACACAGTACTGGGCGATCTGGGTGTAGGTGATACCCTTCATGCCACCCAATACGGCGTAGATAAATACAATACCCATGCCGGTGTAGAGGCCGTGGGCATAGTCGATCTCCAGGAAGCGGGAGAAGGCCACGCCGATACCCTTCATCTGACCGATTACATAGGTGATGGAGGCTACGATCAGACAGATAACGGCCACAATACGGGCAGTCCTGGAGTAAAAACGTTCACCGATGAACTCAGGCACCGTGAACTTTCCGAACTTACGCAGGTAAGGGGCCAGCAGCATGGCCAGCAGCACATAGCCGCCGGTCCAGCCCATCAGGAACACCGAACCACCGTAACCGGTGAAGGCGATAAGACCGGCCATGGAGATGAACGATGCGGCGGACATCCAGTCAGCACCGGTTGCCATGCCGTTCGCTATGGGGTGCACCCCTTTACCGGCCACATAGAATTCCCCGGTGCTGGAAGCCCGGGACCAGATGGCGATACCGATGTACAGGGCAAAGGTAGAGCCAACTACAAGATAAGTTAATGTTTGCAGATCCATGAATCAGCTCCCTTAATCTTCGTGTACGTCGAATTCCCGATCCATCTTGTTCATGCGCCGGGCATAAACGTAGATCAGTACTAGAAAAACATAGATGGAGCCCTGTTGTGCGAACCAGAAACCGAGACCGGCGCCACCGATCTTGATGGCATTCAGAGGTTCCACAAGCAGAATTCCAAACAGGTAGGAGACGGCGAACCATATAACCATCAATATGGATACTAAACGGATGTTCGCCTTCCAATACTCTGCAGCACTCTTATTCATATCAAGTTACTCCCGTGTAATGGATTAGTTTTTCTGAAACCGAGGGCGGTAAGTCTGTTACCTTCGGTGTTACCTCTTCAGATAGTTTTATAAATTTTGTACCTACCGCGCGCGGCAGATACATCCGGTGTTAATTGTTGACCTTATTTAGGAAAAATGTCAACAAGAACAATGGTTTATACTATTTCAGATAAGCATTGAAAACAGCAAGAATGATCCCTTGGGTAACACGGAAAACAGGAAAGTGTTACCTAATTACACGGTGGTGTTCCTGGAGGTAAACAGTAACTTTTTTATTCAATGAGTCGCTAGTCTCTAGTTTTCCAGTAGCTAGTCCTATATTTTATCGCCCACTGGACGACTGCATGGATGCAGGAGGTAGGGCGACGTGGGATACCAAAGCCGAGATGGCCCCTACGTATGGAGCCTAATAAAGTATTAGTGTTTGGTAGGAGCCCAGTCCCCTGGGCGCTTAGCGCAGATTAATACGATTTTCTTTTGGCTGGCCTGGGGATGCCGAATCTTTGTCGTCTCTCCCACAGGGCCTTACGGCTGATCCCTAGTTTTTTGGCCATCTCTGTTTCCGTCATTTGGTTCTGATGTTCCAGTACAAATTGGCGGAAGTACTCTTCCAGAGATAGCTTGTCGTTGTCGGCGTCCCCTTTGCCCTTTTTGGCACCGACCGAATGGTCAATCGCCAACAGATCCGGGGTTATCAACTCGCCTTCGCATAAGATGACCGCCCGTTCGATAGAGTTGGCGAGTTCCCGCACGTTGCCTGGCCAGTGATAGCGGCGAATGGCCTCCAGCGCTGTGCGGCTGAAGGCTATTCCAGAGCGGTTAAGTTGTTTGCAGGCCTTGTTCAGCAGGAACATGGAGAGTTCGCGTATGTCATCCCCCCGTTCCCGTAGCGGCGGCAAGGTCATCTCCACCACCCGCAGTCGAAAATAGAGGTCGCTGCGGAAGCGCTGCTCCTGGATCAGCTTTCGGATGTCTCGGTGGGTGGCGGCAATGATGCGTACGTCCACCACACCGGAAAATGTTTCGGATTCGTCATCGTGGGAACTGCTCTGCAATAGGCGCAAAAGTCTGGCCTGTGCGACCGGTGGTAGCTCTCCGACCTCATCCAGGAAGAGCGTGCCGCCAGCGGCCTTGTGCAACAGTCCCGGCTCATTGCCCTTTGCCTCCTGGGTGTAGCCGAACAGCTCTGCCTCGATCTGGTGTTCCGGTACGGCGGCGCAGTTGAATACCACAAATGGGGCGTTGTTGCGGCGGCTGCGTTCATGCAGGGCGCGGGCGACCAGCTCCTTGCCAGTGCCGGATTCGCCTAGGATCAGGACCGTTGCATCCGTGGGTGCCACCTTCTCGATGCGGCTGCGGACCTCGTTCATGGCTGGACAGTTACCGATCATTCCGCGCACCGGGTAGCTCTGTTCCAGATCGGATTTGAGCACCTCCTGTTGCCGCTGCCGCTTGGCCTGGTCCAGGGTTCTAGCTACCAGCAGTATCAGTTCGTCGTGATCGAACGGTTTGGAGATATAGTCAACGGCGCCCTGTTTCATGGCCTCTACCGCCGAGCGCACGCTGGCGTAGCTGGTCATTATCAATACAGGTACGTCCCGCACCTTGTTCAGGATATCTGTGCCTGGTGCGCCGGGGAGTCTGACATCGGTGATGATTAGTTTGAAACCGTTAAGATCATAGTGTGCTTCGGCATCTTCCAAGGATTCCGCCACCTCAACGCTGTAACTGTGTCTCTCCAGGAGCCGTTTCACGGCCTGGCGTATCACCTCTTCGTCTTCAATTATCAGTATGCGGTCCATGTGGGGATCAATACCTTTATGTGGTTGGTTGCGGCAGACGTATCTCAATGCGTGTGCCAATATCCGGTTTAGAGTCGATGATGATCTTGCCGTTGTGCTCCTGGACAATCTTGTGCGCCAGGGAGAGTCCAAGCCCGGTGCCTTCTCCGGCAGCCTTGGTGGTAAAGAATGGCTCAAACACAAATTCCAGCAGGTCTCGGGGGATGCCCTTGCCGTGGTCTATGATCTCAATTGCTACATCCGCGTCTTTCTTATTGGCCAGGATCTTGATGTTGTTCCCGGCGTCAGAGGCGTCACATGCGTTGGTTAGCAGATTTACCAGCACCTGGGACAACCGCTGCCGGTCACCGACCAGACTGAGATCCGCAGGGCAGTCTATCTCCCACTGCATGCGTTTGCTTTTGTGGGTCAACTGTATCAAGCGCACAGCCTCGTCGATGATTTCAGCCAGAATGAATTTACTGTAGTCGGCCCCGATATCCCCGCTACGGCTGAAATTCATCAGGGACTTGACGATATTGGATATGCGCTTGGTCTGTTGCAATATCGCCTCAATGCTTTGGTTGATCTGCTCCTGGTCCTGTTCTTCCCGCATGTTTTGCGCCAGGGAGTGGATGCCGGTGACAGGGTTGCCGATCTCGTGGGCGACCCCGGCGGCCAGGCGACCGATAGAGGCCAGGCGATCCGAGTGGGCCAGTTCCGCCTCAAGGATCTCCAGATCGGTGAGATCCTCCAGCAACATCACCAGACTGGTGCGGCTGCCGGTATTGATCTGCTGTTGGTCTTGATCCAGCACCCTGGCCTTGTGCAGGTTAAACCAGCGCGGCCGACCATTAAGGGTTATCTCCATGTGATGGATGTGGGAGTCCTGGGCCACGGCGAATCCGGCCAGCAGGTCATTCCAGGGGCTGGGCAGAGATTTCAAGTTCACGCCTACTGCCTGATTACTGGGTACGCCGCTCATGGTCTCCATGGCCAGATTCCAGATCACCACGGACTGGTCCGATTCTATGGCACAGACCCCAAGTGGCAGGTCCAGCAGGATCTGACGATGATAGCGGCGCATGTTATCCAGGTCGGCGGAGAGACCGCGCAGGCGGGAGCGGGATTTCTCCAACTGCTGTTCCACATAACGCATGGAATCCGCCAGGGCGGTCTTGGCGGCGCTATCCATCTCCAGGCGTTGATTGATGATCATGTGGGCCATGTGGGGACCGACCAGGCCGGACAGATTGCGCTCGATGCGGTCCCGGAGGCGGCGCAGCTCGCTGGATCTGGTCTCTTGGGCCGACATCTTTAGGTCATGCAGGGCCTGGGTCACCTCTCTGGTAGCGGTCCTCTTGCCTATGATCCCGGCCAAACCCTCCATGAACTGCTCGGGTGAGCGCGCGCTTACTACGCCGGGTAGGCTAGTGGGAGTGCCACTACGACAGGCCTGGGCCGCCTCCTGTTCCTCCTCGGATTGTGGGGAGAGGAGGGACGCCACTACAAACAGGGTCCCGTTCAGGGCCAGCGACCAGAAGGTGGCGAACTCCCAGTAACTGAGGCCGGAACTCTGGCGCAGGGTTTGTATGTCTATGGTCTTGTCGATGAAGCCGGAGGTTTCCAGCAGCGGGACCAGCAGGGTCAGAACCCAGACGCTGATACCCCCCAATAACCCCAGGATAAATCCAAGCCGGTTGGCGCGTTGCCAAAACAGCGCGCCGATTATGCCCGGTAGAAATTGGGCCACTGCAACGAAGGAGATCAAACCCAGCTGCACCAGACCCTGATTGTGTTCCAGGGTCTGGTAGAAGATGAATCCGCCCGCGATGATGACGCCGATGAGGAGACGCCTACTCCAGAGCAGCCAGTTGTAGATATTTACCTTGGGGTTGGGATAACTTGCCGGTAGCAACAGATGGTTGAGGCACATGGAGGAGAGGGCCAGGGTGGTTACGATCACCATGGCGCTGGCCGCCGACACACCACCGATAAACGTTATCACCGGCAACCAGGACGGTTCCTCCGTGATGACTATGCCCAGCACATAATAGTCAGGATCTATCCCCAGATTCAGATATTGCCCGGCCCAGAGTATGGGCGGTATGAGCAGATTGAGCAGCAGCAGTAACAGGGGAAAGCCCCAACTGGCAGAGTCCATAAAGCGCGGCGACAGATTCTCGGTAAACGCCATGTGGAACTGTCTGGGTAGCAGGAATGCGGCCGCAAAGGCCAGGAACAGCAGCGTCAGCCAGGAGCCTTCGTGCATGGGTTTGTATAGGGCCTCGGTGGCCTCCGGATGCGCTGCCAGCCAGGCGGCCAGGTTGTCTGGTCCGGAGAATACGCCAAAGACCGCGAATATTCCTACGGCCATGAGTGCTACGAGTTTGACCAGAGATTCAAAGGCGATGGCGGCAACCAGTCCGGTGTGTTTCTCTCTAGGGGAGATGTGTCTGGCGCCAAACAGTACGGCGAACATGATCAATATACTGCAGAACCAGAGTGCCGCTGCATGCGGGGTGGCCTCCTGGGTGAGCATCTGGAGAGATTCGCTCACCGCCCTGATCTGCAACGCTATGTAGGGCAGGGAACCAACCAGCATAAAGATGGTGACCAGAACGCCGGCGAGCTGGCTGCGGTAGCGGAAGGCGAACAGATCCGCAAGGGAGGTGAGCTGATAGTCGCGGGTGATGCGCAGGATGGGTTTTAGCAGTAGCGGGGCCAGCAGAAAGGCGAAGGTGACGCCGAGATATATAGTCAGAAACTGAAATCCTTCCCGCTCGGCGAAACCAACACTGCCATAAAAACTCCAGGATGTGGCATAGACACCTAGGGATAAGATATATACCAGCGGGTGTTTGATCCAGCGTTCCGGGATGATGCCGCTATCTGTGGCGTAGGCTATGAAAAACAGGATCAGCAGATAGCAGAAACTGGCCCCGAACAGGACCTCCAGATCATAGGTCATGGCCGCTAAACCTGTAATTTATTATGGCGCCAAGGACGATCACCAGCAGCCAGAGCAGATACGGCAGGAACCAGGGATGGGCGGGGGCGGCCCACCAGAGGGTGAGCGGTGTTGCGAACAGGAACAACATGAATATGGCCAGTAAGACCGTGTGCTCTCTTTGTTTATCTGGATCATTGATTCGTGGCATGGATATGAGGGTATCAATTGTTACCTATTGTAACAATACCCGGAGGGTAATTATTAACTTGGTATGTATTATTGCCGGGTTAATAGTTTCCTGTTGGTGTTTGGCACAATCAGCAGGCGTTACATGATGTTCCTGTAAAATAGGTCTATTATCGGGCTAGAGAAAAACAATCATCCAAGGAGTAGCTAATGAACCTCGAAAAGGTTGTCTTCGGATTTTTCATCGTATTGGCATTGACCCTGAATTTCGGTTTCTTTGTGGGGGAGATCCACAATCCTGATCACCATCATGTGTATGAACTGTTCGCCGTGATCGTGGTGAACCTGATTGCCACCATACTCAAATTCGGCGAACGCACCCAGATGGGGGCGTTGCTACTAGCCACCAGTCTGGTCGCCTTGTTGCAGCTGTTTGCCGCAGTCATGGTGTGGATAGCTGCGGTGCATCTCAGTGATACGGGAATGACTTCGTCTATGATGGCGAGTATCGTTTCCCTCTCCGGTGGCGCCATGCTGGCCAATGTTGTCTCTGTGGTGCTGTTGGTGATAGAGACGGCTATGCTGCGCCGCCAATAGGCGGGGAAGCCGGATGCATAATACCCTTTTCATCATATTGCGGCGCATGCGGGCGCCGTTGATCCTGCTGGTCTGCGCCTATTCCATAGCGATTCTCGGGTTGGTCCTGATACCAGGAAGAGACGATGCAGGAAATGTCTGGCATATGGATTTTCTGCATGCCTTCTATTTTGTGAGTTTTATGGCCAGCACTCTGGGGTTTGGTGAGATCCCGTATGAGTTCACTGTGGGTCAGCGGCTGTGGGTTACCTTTACCATATATCTCACGGTGGTTGTGTGGCTCTATTCCATTGGAGCCATAATCGGTATGGTGCAGGACCCTCTCCTGAGGCAGGCCTTGCGGGAGAGGCGTTTCTCCGCCCAGGTTAGAAGGCTGAAAGAGCGGTTTTTTATCATCTGTGGATATGGCGAGACCGGTAGGGAGTTGGTGCACTCGTTGACCAGGAATGATCAGCATGCGGTGGTTATTGATGATTCCAGCGAACGGATAAACGCCCTGCAGATGGATAGTCTGCGGTTGTTTGTCCCGGGACTTTGCGGTGATGCGGGGAATCCGGACCATATGTTGATGGCAGGGCTGAACCATCCTCAATGTGCCGGGGTAGTGGCGCTCTCCAGCAGTAACGAGGTGAACCTGAAGACGGCCATCACGGCCAAGCTCCTGAACAAGGATATCCAGGTGATATGTCGTGCAGATTCCCATGACGTTGAGGCCAATATGGCCTCCTTCGGTACGGACGATATTGTAGATCCGTTTGATATATTCTCAGTCGATCTGGCTACGGCGTTTCAGGCCCCTTGTCTCTATCTGATCCATGAGTGGTTCTTTCCTGGACATCTAGACTCGGTATTGGAGGAACCGGTGTATCCGCCCAGGCATGGACATTGGATCATTTGCGGCTATGGTCGTTTCGGTAAGGCGGTATACAAGCGTCTGCGCGATGAGGGCATCGAGGCCGTCGTTATCGAAAAACAGCCGGAAAAGGCGGGACGGCCCGAAGGCAGGTTCGTGCATGGGCGTGGGACCGAGGCCGTGACCCTGCAGGAGGCCGAGATTGAAACCGCCGCTGGTCTAGTAGCAGGTACGGACGACGACGTAAACAATCTCTCGATAATCATGACGGCGCTGGAGTTGAATTCGGATTTGTTTGTTATAGCGCGCCAAAATATGCAGGAGAATAGCGCCCTGTTTGATGAGATACACAAGGATATGCTGATGCATCCTGGTTCAGTTATCACCAACAAGATACGGGTGCTGCTTTCTACCCCGATGCTGGATGATTTTCTGGAACTGGCTCTGTTTAATGACGATGCCTGGGCCTGCCAACTGCTTAGCCGGATGATGGGGATGGTAGAGGAAGGGGTGCCGGCGGTGTGGGAAACCGAGATCAACGAGGAGAATGCCCCCGCATATTGCCGTGCCATTGCGGCGGGAAGAGACATGTCTCTCAGTTGTATGCTGCGCATGCCAAGGGACCGTGAGAGACAGCTGCTATGCATACCATTGATGCATATCCGCAGGGGTACACGGATACTATTGCCGGAACCGGAACAGTCAATAAGGGTAGGCGATAAACTACTGTTCTGTGGTCGCGCCTCATCGGATCATCTGATGCGCTGGGGTATGCATAACGATAATGTCCTCGGTTACATAATGACCGGGGAGTCGCGACCGGAAGGTATGGTTTGGAAGTGGCTCAGCAGGAAGTTCAGGCGGCGTTCGTAGGAGCCCGCTCCCGCGGGCGAAAGAATCATCATGCTTACATCAATAATCGCCCAGAGGACTGGGCTTCTACGGGAAGCTACCACACAATAAGGGCATCAAAGTCCGCGCATATAAAACGGCCGTAGCGGACGGCTGCCCTCTATCGCTTCATCCAGTTGCGACAACAGCCTATCTCTATCTTTCGGCAGGGTTCCGGCGAGGGCCAGGGCGTTGGATGCGTGGTTGGAGCGGAATATGATCGGCTGGGGCGGGTTGAGGCCGCTGATCAGTCTCTTCTGCTCTTGCAATATCGCCAGGTCATCAGGCATCTCGAACGGTTCGCCGAACTTGTGCTGGAACTCATCCATTATGCTTTGGTCCAGATACAACTGCAGTGTGGAAAGGTAGGTGACGGGCGCTTCGTTGAGCAGGGCGATGGTGCCGTCAATGTGTTCGTCGCCATGGGTGGTGCCGCCCAGACCCAGGATGACGGTGGCGGATATCTTCATGCCGCTGGTATGCGCCTTGTGTAGTACCTCGGCCATACGTCCTTGCGTGGCTCCCTTGGTGACCTTTTTCAGGATCAGGTCAGATCCGGACTCAATGCCAAAGTAGAGCAGGGTCAGCTTGTGCTCGCGTAGCAGCGCCAGTTCCTCCACGCTCTTGCGCTGGATATTTCCCGGCGTGGCGTAACAGGAGACGCGGGTCAGACGCGGGAGCGTCGCATCCAGTTCCCGCAGGATGGCGAGCAGATGTTCCGTAGGTAACGCCAGCGCATCGCCATCGGCCAGGAACACGCGCTGGGCATCCGGCCAGTCTGCGGCGGCTTGGTGGATATCTGCTATCACTGCCTCCAGCGCACGCTCAGTATATTGTTTGCTGCGATACATGGCGCAGAAGCTGCACTGGTTGAAGCTGCAGCCCAACGTGGCCTGGATGATCAGGTTGTTACCTTCGGAGGGCGGGCGGAACAGGGGCATGTCGTAAAGCAAATGCATGCTGAATTGTAACTTAATTGATTGTCGTTAATAAAATATCGAAAGGATATTTGTTGCAGTTGTGGGGTGGTTTTGTTGGATTGCTCAGAAAAAATATGCAAGAACCATCAAGCTGCCCAGGATTATTAATACCACCGGAACCACGGTAACCGCCTCGAAGGCTCTACCGGTTACCATGCCAACCAATCCTTCGAAGCGGGAGCGGGTGGCAAAAGACAATACGCCAAGTATCACCAGGATGCTGCCGAATATGCCGCTTAAAGACTTCAAAAACTCAAATTTTTCATGGCTGGAGCCAGCCACTCCACCACCTATCTTGGTGAACTTGTTCCCAGCTAAGATCGGATCATGTATAGCAACGAAGATAAATACTGCAAGTAACAGAAGTGGGATAACTCGCCTCATGTTTTTGTCTCTATTAATTATATTTTACAGTGTTTATTTTAGACTATTGCGACTATGTTGCTAGTTCCCTTATACGTTTACCCTCCATACATACTTTTGAATCTTGCTGCGCTGAAACCATTCATCCTTTGCTTATCCACCAGGATTATTGGCACCCCAGAACCATTTAACTTTTTGTAGTCACGTTTTCCCTTTTCACTGGTTTCAATGTCGTATTCGTTAAATGGTATCCGGTGTTCTCTGAAATATTTTTTGGCCTTTTTGCACACGCCGCACCATACGGCGCTATACATCACAACCTTTTTTCTGTTTATGGCTTTCTTGGTGCTGGTATCAGATGGTACTGATAAATCTGATCCGGAATAGGTGTTGGTTGTCTTGGGCTGAACTGTTTCTGCATCAACATTGGTCGGAGGACTGCTGGAGAAGTGGGTTTTACCATCTTCATCCACCCATTTGTATATCTGTCCAGACACGCCGGATGTAGTTAGCAGCATGCAGACCACAAAGCCGAGTATGCTAATCCTTCTGATCATATATCCCTCTTGGGTCAGGCCCTAGTTTATTTGAACCTTATCCAATGCCTGGTCTATATCAGAGATAATGTCGTCGATATGCTCTATGCCCACCGAGATGCGTACCAGACCTTCAGATACCCCGGCGCTTTGCAGCTCCGCCGGACTGAGTTGCCGATGGGTAGTGGAGGCTGGGTGGCAGGCGAGGGACTTGGCATCCCCGATATTAACCAGGCGCAGGATCATCTGCAGGGCGTCGATGAACTGACCGCCTGACCCAGTGCCGCCCCTGATGACAAAACTCAGAATCCCGGAGGCCTGTCCCTGGGTTATCTTTTGGCAGGTAGTGTAATACGGGCTTTCCTCTAATGCCGCATAGTTCACCTGCTCCACCTTGGGATGTTGTTGCAGGTGGCGTGCCACTCTAATGGCGTTCTCGCAATGGCGTTCCATGCGCAGGCCCAGGGTCTCCAGGCCTTGCAGGATAAGGAAGGCGCTGTGGGGCGCGAGGGCGGCGCCGGTATTGCGCAGTGGCACCACCCGGCAGCGCCCGATAAATGCCGCCGCGCCGAATGCCTCGGTGTAGACCACGCCGTGATAGGAGGGGTCAGGTTTATTGAACACGGGGAAGCGTTCGCTATTGGCCGCCCAGTCGAACTTGCCGGAGTCGATAATGATCCCGCCGATGGTGGTGCCGTGGCCGCCGATGTACTTGGTCAGCGAGTGAATCACCACGTCCGCGCCGAGTTTGAACGGCTGGCACAGATAGGGCGTGGCCACCGTGTTATCCACGATCAGCGGTATCCCATGCCGATGGGCGATATCCGCCAGTCGCTCCAGGTCCACGATATTGCCAGCAGGGTTGCCGATGGACTCGCAGAAGATGCCTTTGGTCTTATCGTCAATCAGACTCTCCAGGCCGGCATAGTCGTCATGGGATGTCATACGCACATCAATCCCCTGTTGCGGGAAGGTGTGGGCGAACAGATTATAGGTGCCGCCATAGAGTTGGCTGGTGCTGATGATGTTGTCACCGGCAGAGGTTATGCACTGGATGGCGTAGGTGATCGCCGCCATACCTGAGGCCACCGCCAGGGCGCCGATGCCACCCTCCATCTCTGCCAGCCGTTGTTCCAGCACCGCCGTGGTTGGGTTCATAATCCTGGTGTAGATATTACCCGGCACCTTCAGGTCGAACAGATCGGCACCGTGCTGGGTGTCATCGAAGGTATAGGAGGTGGTCTGATAGATCGGGACTGCGGCAGCCTTGGTGGTCGGCTCTGACTTGTACCCGTGATGCAGTGCCAGTGATTCTAGTTTCATCTCTCTCTCGCTTTGGTTATTTATATTTGGGGAACCTCTGATTAATTCCATTTTGTCATCCCAGCGTAGGCGGGGATCCAGGAAAATCAAACACATAGATTCCCGCCTACGCGGGAATGACGAATTAATCAGAGTTTCCTTAGCTTTGCCGTTGTTTCGATAACTCCATCTCTCTAAATGGGGATGGGTTGGGAAATCTCTGAATCAACAACTTCTCTATCAACCTCCCTCTCCACTCTGGGGAGAAGGGTGGAAAATCTTTAAATCAACAGCTTTTCTATCAATCTCCCTCTCCCCTCTGGGGAGAGGGTTGGGGTGAGGGGATAATGATATACCTTACTCTATCCTATGCCTTTGTCTACTGTCCGGAGCAGAATTTCCGGTTTCTTTATTTTGGTCTTGTTATCGTATAGACATTAGAAAGATCATAGCCTTTGTAACGAGCCGGTCTATTGCTCCTTTCTCCTCGGTAACTCAAAAGGAGTCCGATAGCGTTCTCCTTATCAAGCCACTTGATAAAGATTCCGCTGTGCTCGATATCATGATATGAGTGATTAATATGATAAATCCAATCCCCTGGTTGCAGTGCATCTTTATTGGCATAGGGGCCATTTTTTAGAGACCCTTTAAAGGCTATTTCTCTTTGATCCTTAGGAAACCCGGCCCTGGAATAAACGGCGTCAACATAATTCCAGCATCCACCTATAATGACCGCCTTTTCATCCAGCACCATCTTCCTTCCAGTTTGCAATATCTTTTTAGCCGCAGGATCGGCCTCCGATTCTGCACTATTGAGGGTGCTTGTTAATAACTCTGTATTTGGTTTGGCAAAACGACGAGGTACATCGTCCGCATACGCAGTTGAAATTATTAATAGACAAACTAATACGATTCTCATTCTTTACCTTTCTTGTTTTAGTCAATATGTATGGCCCATATATGGCCAAATATATGTAATTTAGTTCAATGATTGGTTATCTGGCGGCCTGAGTGCGGTATTCTGAGTAGTGCCCAAAGCGGATATTTAAGACATTTCAATCGAGTCTGAGCCTACTGATTCTAATCCCTTCTCCCCTTTGGGGAGAAGGATAGGATGAGGGGGAGGTATTAATCAAAGAGTTATCTCTCGAATATCCCCTCTCCCCAAAGTGGAGAGGGAGTAACTGGGACAGCAATGAGTTTTACCCTATTGGTTCATAGACCCAAAAAACTAGGGGTTGCAAAACGAAATCACTCTTCTCAGCTCCGCCATCCTCAGCATTGCTCCCCCCAAAGTCACTTTCCTCAACGTCACGGTTCTGGGTTACCTTGCGCGTGATGAAGCCGCCCTGTGGTTGATCGCTGAGTACTGCAATAAACTCGGTGCGATAGTTGGTCTCCTTGTTCAAAGGCTCGTCCGAGATGATGATTGAGGACCGCGGCAATGCGGTCAATGCGACACGTTCAAACACTTCCTGCGGGATGGTAATCCGGTCGAGCGCTCTCCTTGGATCTTCTCTGTTATCAATGGTGACTACGGTCCAGCGTAGGCCTCCATCGTTGTGTTCCATGGCAGTGAATATATGCGTGCCGATCGGTTTGTCTGGATCGTAGATGGTGATTGGGACCTCTATGCTGGAATCAAACTCCTCACCGCCCCCGTCAATGGCAGGCTTATGTGTATTACGTCGCACGTAAAGCCTTTGTGTCGCACGGCTGATGTAGACGGATACCGGCTCGAGTGCGAGCTTGGCGTCGAGTGCTGCCTGGGCGGTCTCGCCCTTTTTGATCTTGGCCGCCTTGACCGCGTCCTTTGCAGCCGCAGCCGCAGCAATCTTCGCGCTCAAGTCTGATTTGGCGGTGTCAACCTGTTGCCCAAGGTCTGTGGCCTCGGCGGTAGCCTTACGCAACCGTTCCTCAGCCCGCGTCTTGGTCTTATCCGCTGCGGAGAACGCCTCATCGGCGCGTCTAAGCCCGGACTCGGCCTTCCTCTTGATGCCTTCCAGTTTACCTAGAGTTTTCTTCTGCAACGCTACCTCGTAAATCGCACTCTTCTCGACCCTCTTGGCCTCATCATTCGTCTGGGCGGCGTCGTTTGCCGCTGTGGTTGCGGTCTCATAGGCAACGACCTTCGCCTGCAAGTCTGATGCGGCGCCCTTGATCTGAGTCGCCAGTTCTGCGGTCTCAGCAGTGGCCTTGCGTAGTCGCTCCTCGGCCTGCGCCTTGGCGTCATTTGCGGTGGATAGCTCCTCTTCGGCGCGTCTGAGTTCTGCGTCGGCTTTTTCTTTGAGGCTTTCCAATTTTCCTAGGGCCTCAGTGCGTAACGCCACTTCGTTTGCCGCAGCCATCTCTACTCTCTTGGCTTCGTCGCTCCTCTGGGTGGCTTCACCTGCAATCTTGGCTACAACGGCTGCGGTGACAGTCCTGGTGTTCAAGTCTGATTCGACGGACTTGATCTGCGCCGCCAGCTCCGGGGTTGCGTCGGCTCCATCATTGAGACTCTTTAGTTCATCCAGGGTCGCCTTGCGTAATGCCACCATGTGCGCTGCACTTTCCTCAATGTTCTTGGCTTCATCGCTCCTCTTGGCGGCCGCATCAGCGGCGGTGGTCGCAGCAGCGGCGACAGCAACCTTCTCCTTGAGATCCGATTCGGCGGCCTCGATCTGGGCCGTCAGCTTTGCGACTTCGCTAGAGATCTTGCGCAGCTGTCCCTCGGCCTGCGCCCTGGCTTCATCTGCGGCAGAGAGGGTCTGTTCAGCCAGTTTAAGCGCGGTATCGGCACTCTTCTTCAGACCTTCCAGCTTGGCTAGCGTCTCTTTGCCTTGCTCCACTTCGTGCGCTGCACTCAACTCGACCTTCTTGGCCTGTTCGGTCGTCTGAGTGGTCTCAGCTACGGTTGCGGTGGCGGCCGTAGCGGTAGCAACCTTCTCATCCATAGTCGTTGTGGCGGCGGTGAGTTGCGTTGTCGCCTCTGTGGCCTCGGCGGTGGCCCTTTGTAACCGCTCATAGGCCCGCGCCTTGGCCTTATCTGCGCTGGAGAGCGCCTCGTCGGCCCGTCTGAGCCTGGCGTCCGCACTCTTTTTGCGCGCTTCCAGTCTCCTTAGGGATCGCTCTTGCAGTGTCACCTCACGCGCCCTGGCCTTGGCGCTCTTCTTTGCCTCTTTGAACCCATTGGATGCCTCTTCAGCCTGGCGCTTGAGCATATCCGCCCGTTCGGGAGCGGCCGCGACGACCTCGGCATCTGGAGAGAACAACGTCGGGTGGAAAATATCGATCGGGGCTGTGTCATACGGCGAGATGATCACCCGCATCCCGATTCGGGTCTTGTTGAACAGCATTGCCGCAAAGTCAAACGGCATGCGCACGCAACCGTGAGAGGCCGCATAACCCGGCAGGGGGCCGCCGTGCATTGCTATGCCATTCCAGGTGATACGCTGCATGTGCGGCATCTTGGCATCGTCATACATGTTGGAGCGGTGCTCCTTGTTCTTCTCGACGATAGCGAAGATACCGGCCGGAGTCTCTCGTCCACTAGTGCCGGTTGATACTGGCGCACGCAGGATCCAGCCTTTGGCGTCGTAGAATGTGACCTGTTGGGATTTGATAGATACGATAGCCATGATCGGCTCATCGGCCTCACGCGGCGCCGCCTCGAAGCGTCCCGGTCTCGTTTCAGCCACGACTGTTATGGACATCAATGCAACCGCCACCGCGAACACCACGGAGAAAGTGGGCGCATTTATCTTTCTAGATTTTGTCATCTTCCCGATCATTTAAACAAATGCGCCCCTTTTAAAGAACGCAGTAATTCCATATAGATTAGCTAATTATTAATTACTTTGTGAAAAATGCATACCGCCTTATGGTTCCCGCAGCTATCTGCGCCAGCCCGGTTATAGTAAAGAGTTTCTCCAAAACAAATTTAAGATTGCTCGGCTTCCTCTTAGAGAAGCTGTCCCAGCTGCTGTCATACATCATTTTCTCTTCCCCAAGGAGAGGGTAGGGGCGAGGGGATTTGAAAGCTAAGATATTGATTTTATTATCGCCCTCATCAGGTCCTTCTCCCTGATGGACATAGGTATACCCTTGAGGGGTGCAAGGGATGCGCTATCTAAGAAGTTTGGGGCCAGTGTGAAAATCACTACTATCTGTAATGAGTTTTCACACTGGCCCCAATTATTTCCCAATTACTCTTGAAAGGAATTAGCCGCTTTCACTAGATAGGCTAAAAATTATACCGAATTCCTAAGGTCAATGATTTCATGGAGAGGTCGGCACTACCCTCAAAAGGTCCTTGCGTTGTTCCTGAGCCGTTGGTATTGCCAATGGTTTTCCATTTGTATTCCCCTAAATCTGAATAGGAGTACTGTAAGGTTAAATCCATCTCCTTGGTTATTTTATATGCGGCACCAACGGTTCCCTCCCATGTGAATTGCCAAGAACTGTCATTTTTGTCTTGATAACCCCATTGTGATCCAGTACTACTCCATACGGATGTGGGAGTAGTAACATAAGAGGCACCTGCTCCCAAGCCTGCATACAATGAAAATTTATTGGAGACAAAAAAGTCGTAATAAATGGTCGGTACGAATTTGTGGATTTTTGTTTTGAGTTCTACAAAATGCGTCTCGATTATATTGTCATGAAAAGATTTACGTTCAGAAGAAATGTAGTTGTATTTGCCTTCCAAACGAATGTTATCTGTTAATCTATACCCTCCGAATATGCCTACGGCATTCGAATCTAATTTATCGATAACATTATAAGCGCTCGTCCAATCAACCCCATCCTCATACAATTTCATATCGTCGACAGATTGATTGATACTTGCGAGCTCGGCGCCAACGTACCATTTGCCATCTGTGGAGGGTTGTGCATACCCGAATGTTGAATATAGTACTGATAATACAACTAAATATTTCTTTTTCATTGTTGTTTCTCTTTAGTTTTTATTGGTGGCCCCGAATTGGCAGAATACCACTGGTTTGCCCAGGGAATCTGCAAGCGAATGTTATTCAACGTAAGCTCCCCAGTCAAGTAGGCAGTCCAGGTTCGGATTATATAATCCGGCGTTTTTAAGTGCATTGACGGGTGTCATCCCGCCAAAAAGTCTGGGGAGTTATAAAGCGGGCCAGCAGTGAGTCTGATCCTGTTGATCTTCTCCAGGCCCAGCATGTCTCTCTTACCTTAGGATCAACGACTGCAGTGGTCCGTTGGGGGTCAGCTGGTAATTAATTTTGAAGTAGGATAAATCGGCTGGAGGTTGTTCGTTTAACCACTTAAATACTCGCAGTCTATACAGTTCCTCAACAGTTTCCCCAAGCAGAACGACAACGTAGGTGGTTCCTGTTGCCGGATTTGCCTCCCCGGCCTGATAGATGTGGTAGCCATTGCCGCTGGCCAATGCAAATAGCACGGCATGGGGAAGGTAGGGGTTGAAGTTGCCGATGGCCCCCGAGGTGTAATCTACACGCTTACCGCTCTTAGACAGATAGTAACCGGTGATGTATTTATTTTTTCCGCTGCCCTGAACCCAGTACTTACAGCAAGCCAGGTCCATAAACGGTTGTCCTTCCGGCAGAGTTTTTTCCGGCAGCAACCCCTTGGCGTACATCTCCTTTCGTGCCTGAATCAGCCTTTTTGACCGTTCTTTCTTGAACTCAACCAGGCGTAAAGCAGAGCGTAAGGCCTTTTCCCGCTCCTGTTCTTCAATACTTTTGTATACCGATTGCTTTTTGCTGAACTCCTGTTCTGCAAGCTCAACACTCTTTCCAGATCGGCTCAAGGCATTGACTACATCACGGAGTTCACGGCTAGCCGCGTTCTTGTCACGGCTTGCCACGGGGTTCCATACTTTGGAGTCTGAAAAGGTTTTAGATACTAGCAGCAGAAAACGAATCTGGTATTCGGTTTCGTTTTCGTAAATGTCTTTACCTAGGTCGGTAACTTGTTTGCCTAAATTATGCTTGACCCGCTGCGCCAGGGCGTACATATCATCTGGGTCAGTCTGAACTTGTTGGCTCAGTTTTCTCGAGCTTTCACGGTAATCCCATAGGTTTAGGATGTCGGTATAGCCCCAGGTGTTGGGATTATCCTTATTCAGGTAAGCAACCACCTTCTCATACTCAGCAACAAAAGCAGACTTGGCTCGTTGATAGCTAGCGACATCGCCAGATTTATAATTGAATGATGGTGGTTGGTCCTCAGAGACTGCGACATGAACAGGTGCCAATAGCAAGAAAAGCATGGCCAAATGCAGTACCCTCAACCATAATCGATTGGCGAGTTTCTTGTTGGGTTTGTCTGCTTGATTTGTGTTTTGCTTCTTGCTCAAGTGGCCTCTCCATTCATGTTATTCAAGGTGTGCTGAAAAACCTGGGTAGAGAGCAATTGTTTCTAATATTAGTGAATATGATTCTCTGACCCGGTTTTTTTATTTGTATCGTTGTTTTCCATATACAATTACCACACGAACTTTTACTTCTGTTCAGTGCCCTTAGGAGACATTAGGCCAACTCCTAGATAATTGGGGTCTGCCACCGATTATTCGATTATTTTGAGGCTGTTCATTTGGTCAAAGCACCTGCGAATTCCAGAGCGAGATTAGCGATGAGATTGGCAACCAATAGAAAGACCATGCATGCGCCCGTTGCGACTGCGCCCCGGAGCAGCAATTCGTGGAGCTCATTCTCCAGGCGTATATTCTCTTTGGCGAAGAACCACTCTGCGAGACTAAAGAAGACGTAACCCCAAATCATTGCCACAGAGATAATGAGTATGAGGACGACAAATATGCTGCCAGAGGATTTCTGAAATGCTGCGAGTGCCGACATCACGAGAAGCCATTCAACAAGCTGAAACCACTCCTTAGCAATTGTTCGCGCGTTCCGCGATATGAAGTCCAGAAGAGGAAAGTTAGATTTCATGGCGACCAACGCTTGAACTCGGGTGTGTTTGAGGCGACGGCCGTTTTTGCGGTAGTAAAAATGGACGGCGGGTCAAATGTAGCCTGCAGCGATTTTTTCGGCGTCTGGTCGATCATTGCGCCGGAATTCTATGTGAAAATTCAGGATATGCTACATTTAGGTCATCCAGAATTCGGTTGGCGAGATCGACGGCGTCGCTGACAGTGTCCGGCAAAGATTTCTGGTCAGGATATCTGTGCATCCTATGTAGCGGATTGCCACACGTCGTGAATGACGCCTCCCTGACTGGCCCCCAAGTTCCGTGAACGTATCCGGAGGTCCAAGAATAGTGGGTGTCGTATTGATCCTTGCATCCGGATCGATCGCTGAGCTTTCGTAAATCTAGGCCGCTCCAGCTTCCGAGCTCGATATTCAGAAACTCTTCCCAAATATCCTCACCCGCGATCTGTTCTATCCACTCGATATTGATGAACTTGGGTGGCTCCACGTCCGTATCAAAACGGAGTGCGTTTAGCTTTGCCTGGCCAGATCCATAAGCTCGCCACTTCTTCCACAAGGCCTCGTCGTCTTTGTGCAGGAGGTAGTGAATGCTTACGTAAGCCTCAAGCAAAGTTCGTAGCCCCAAACGACCTAAAACTCCGGTTCCGACTCCGATACCCAGAAGTTCATCAACCAGCCGGAGTGCATAAAACGCGATGCCAAAGACGGAATCGTGACGCGCATCTACCGATGTTGTGGAATGAGAGCCCTGCCAATGCTCCTCCAATTTCCCTATTAGATCGGAGATGGCAGCTCGTGTGACTGGTACGGCCGCAGGCTTTACATCCGTCTCGTTGTTGAGAACGAGGCATGGGGTGTTATGCCAAGCCTCGAGCCAGAACGAATCAGCCCAAGTCGTATCCGGAGGGTCCATTGAAGCTGGGGCAATCTCCGCTGCTCTAATGTTGGGCCTCACCGACCTCTGATCACCGATGTCTGGATATCCAATCCATTTTTCAGCCATTTCACGAGGTACATGAATCTTTCCAGAAGCAAGCTGCGCCATCAATCTAAGCCACCGGCAATCCGTTGCTTCTTGCGACTGGTGCCACAAGTTTTGGCCTACGGCTGTCATCAGCAATTCAATGTCGGGAGCGTGTTCCGGAATGCAGACCATCCAATCAGCGGCGGCTGGCAGATCGTTGAAGAGCCTGAGAATTGTCAGGGCCTCAGCTACGGCTGGATGGTTGGTTATACATGCAATGAGCTCAGCTCGAAGTACTGGATCAATCTTTGAGATGCCGGTGTGAGTGAGGTCGGAGAGCTCCTCACTTCGCTCATGGTTCCCAATGAAATTGATGATCCGCCGAAACTCTGAAATAGCAAAGTCTTGGCCGTCTATGGCTCGGACAATGACGGCCCAAAGCATTTCCGGCATTCGCTCGTTTGTCCATGAGGAAAACGCAACTTTGCCCTCCATCTTTGCGAATGGCGGAAGTAATTGCTTTCCGACACGCGTATGACCGGAGATTGGTGTCCGGTTCTTGCCGCTGCGGGATTTCTTTCTACGGTTCTTACTCTTGGGCATGGCACTAAGACGCCGAACAGTTAATTGTATGACTTGCGCATATATTGAAATACTCGACACGCGCGTATTTTGTAATATACGCGCAAGTATCAATTGTCATTTAGATTATGTTAAGGCTGGATGCCTTTTGTGAATACGCATCCTGCCTTATTAATATATCCTACTATTTGCAGAGAATATCACCCCAACCACCCCTCTACAAACCCCTTTCCGAATAGTCTCTTCTTGGCCGTTTTCACCGCTAAGTGCCCATTTCGGACATTAGCTTAGAGCCAACCTGAGAAAATAAATGCGTCCCATTTCTATGTACCCTATTATTTTAATT
>JBNKSV010000022.1:0-37923 GCA_050297535.1 Sedimenticolaceae bacterium | reverse complement strand
GTGGTGATGGAGCAGGATGATGCGGGATTAGAGGTGGCCAGGTTTATACGGGAGGATCTCAAGAACAATTTTATCCAGATCATCCTACGCACGGGTCAGCCTGGTTCAGCTCCTGAGCTGCAGGTCATCAACGACTATGAGATAAACGACTACAAAGAGAAGACGGAACTCACCTCCACCAAACTCTACACGGCAGTGCTTACTGCACTTCGAGCCTATAAAAATATCATGATGCTGGAGAAGAATCGTCTTGGGTTGGAAAAGATACTTGATTCCACAAAGGGCTTTTTTGGCAAGCGATCAGAGAGGGATTTTCTGGAAGGTGTGCTCATGCAGATCGAGGCGCTGTTGCGTTTGGACGGTGATAACGGTAGTGAAAGGTATCATGGGTTTTCAGCATTCAGGCGGGGTGAGCATGACTATGAGATCCTGGCTTCAACAGGTAAATTCAGAGACCATGAAGATGAGATACCGGAAGAGGTATTAGAAAATCTGGACCGTGTCGCCAGAGAAAAATGTAGTCATATGGAAGGCGACATCTATATCGGGTATTTTTGCATACAGAGTTCCAACCTGCTAGAGACATTTATCTATTTTCAGGGAAGAAACAGGTTAACCAATGAGAACAGGATACTTGTCGAGATATATGTCTCAAAGGCAGCTATAGCACTGGAAAACATGGTGTTGGCAAAGGAGATACTCGATACCAAAAGAGAGATAATAAATATGTTAGGCAACGTATTGGAAAATCGCTCTAAGGAGACAGCAAATCACGTCCAGCGGGTAGCGGAGATCTCATATTATCTTGCTAAAAAATACGGGTTGAATGAGAACGAAGCGACCCTGCTAAAGAATGCCTCACCATTGCATGATGTAGGAAAAGTCGGGATAGAGGACAAGATACTGCTGAAACCTGCCCGTCTTGATGAAGATGAGTTTGAGCGGATTAAGCATCATACGACTATAGGATACGACATACTTAAGGTCTCGGATCGTGATCTAATAAAAGCGGCAGCGGTTATTGCCCACGAACACCATGAACGTTGGGATGGGGGTGGTTACCCCAGGGGGATTTCCAAGGATGATATACACATCTACGGACGGATCACTTCTGTCGCCGATGTATTCGATGCGCTTTATCATAAGCGGTGCTATAAAGATCGGTGGAATAAAGAGGATGTGTATGCTTATTTTGAAAGCGAAAAAGGTAAACAATTTGATCCGGACCTGATCAATATTTTTTTAGATAATTTCGAAGAGATATTACAGATTGAAGACGCTATCAATTAACGTGGCAATGGGTATGGAGTGTCTGCTGTTTTCGTGAATCTATATCTGTATTAAGACCGTTGTAACGATTTTGTGTAGTGGAATTGAGTGATTCAGAAGAGTGCGGATTACTTGATTGACAAGAACGTGTTACAGCTTGTCGCATCCGCCAGCTGGTTCTACGGCAGCATAATGCCCCTGATAGTGAAGTAGAGAATGGCGGCGAGAATGCCCGATACAGGCACCGTAACTACCCAGGCCGCGGCGATCTTCATGAGTGCGGACCGTTTAACCAACTCATGCTTATAAACATTGACCAGGCTTTTGCGTTCCTTTTTGGTTAGGTTGGCATCCGCCTGTCTTTGTTTCAGTTTCTCAAGCATAAGGCTTTTTTCTTTCAAAGACGCCTTTTTGAAGTCTACCAAGAAAGCCTCGACCACCTCAGGATGATTGTCTGCGTGATGCAGTTTTATCTCATCAATCATCTTGGCATAGCTGGCCTTTAGAAATTCCCGTAGAAAACCAACCCCGAATACTCCGCCAACGGCGATATGGGTGGAACTGACCGGGAGTCCGAATTGGGTAGCGATGATCACAGTTATGGAAGCTGCCGTAGCGATGCAAAAGGCCCGCATCTTATCAAGTTCCGTGATCTCAGAGCCTACGGTGCGGATCAGCTTGGGTCCGTACAGGGCCAGGCCAAGGGATATGCCTATGGCCCCTACCATCATTACCCATAGAGGAATATTTGCCTTGCCATTGATACCGCCGTTGAGTATGGCATCGTTAATAGCAGCAAGGGGGCCAACAGCATTGGCGACATCATTAGCGCCATGGGCAAAACTGAGCAGTGCTGCTGCAAAGATCAATGGTATAGTGAATAGTTGGTTTACGCTTTGTTTTTCATTAGGTAATTTATTTGCGGCCCTAACTAGCAGTGGTTTTACCACGGCATAGATGATAGCCGCAGAGATGAGGCCTAATATGGTTGCAGTTCCTGTATCTACCTTCCATACATGGTTGAACCCCTTGAGCAGCAGATAGGTTATGAATGCCCAGGCCATTATGGCAACGAATATGGGTACCATGCGTTTAGCGGCCGAGATCATATCGCTGCAATAGGTGATGGTTCGTTTTATTGCATACAGGAATCCTGCGGCTATGACGCCACCCATTATCGGAGAGATGATCCAGCTTGCGCTTATGGCGCCCATTTGGTTCCAGTTGGCGATTTCAATGCCTCCTGCCGCTATCCCCGCACCCAGAACTCCGCCGACTATAGAATGGGTGGTGGAGACAGGAGCCCCCATGGCGGTTGCGATGTTTAGCCAGATTGCTCCGGCCAATAGGGCTGCCAGCATAAGCCAGATATAGGTGTCGGCATTGGCGATCTGAGCTGGATCAATTATCCCTTTTTTTATGGTGGTAACCACGTCACCGCCTGCGATCAAGGCGCCAGATGCCTCGAATATGGCTGCAATTATGATTGCCCCGGTCAGGGTAAGCGCCTTGGATCCTACGGCGGGGCCTACATTGTTGGCCACATCGTTGGCGCCGATGTTCATTGCCATGTAACCGCCAATGATGGCGGCAATCATCAGCATAATATGACCAGGGGAGTTTATACCGCGTATGCTGATGAATAATATGATTCCAACCATAAACAGGAGGGCTATTCCAATTCTAAGCAGCTCCCTACGGCCTTTATCGGCGGCTTTTTCTATTTTGACGATATTTTTGAGTTCCATACGGCTGACTGCTTTATGGTTAGATTTATTCTAGTGATTTGGGCATAAAAGTTTGTGGTGCGAACTTTAACAACTCTTAAATAAAACTGTAATGGCGTAAGACGGATAATTAACAATTTTTTCGCATAAATCTGTGTGGGTGTTTAACTTCGCCAGGATTGATCTTGATTTAGGTAGGGGTAACCCGGTATTATTCGCCCTCTTCGTGAGACGCTAGTTTTCTAGGCGCGTAGCTCAGTTGGGTGAGTCACGGTGCCGAAGGCAGAAAAAGCCATTTAACATGGCTTTTTCAGTGACGAACGCGAGGCCGTGGATGGCCGAGCTGGACCCAACCTACATGGATGTAAGCGGCAGCAAATGTAGCTGTAACAGTTTTTTAGGCGCGTAGCTCAGTTGGTTAGAGCGCTACCTTGACATGGTAGAGGTCGTTGGTTCGATTCCAATCGTGCCTACCAGTTTCGTACCGGATCGCTATGGTCCGGTTTTTTCAAGTGGCCTTTGGTAGGGGTCACCACTGATTGAGGATGTAGATATGCCCGTAATTACCCTCCCTGATGGTTCCCAGCGTAGTTTCGATGCCCCGGTCTCTGTTTATGATGTAGCTGCGTCTATCGGCGCCGGTCTGGCCAAGGCCGCCCTTGCTGGTAGAGTAAATGACGCTCTGGTGGATACTTCGCACATTATTGATGCCGATGTAGAGCTTGCCATCATCACCGACCGGGATGAAGAAGGTCTGGATATCATTCGGCATTCCACCGCGCATCTGCTGGCCCAGGCGGTTAAGGAGCTTTTCCCGAACGCCCAGGTCACCATTGGCCCAACCATAGAAGATGGTTTTTATTACGATTTCTCTTTCGAACGTCCTTTCACCATGGAAGATCTGGCCGCCATAGAGGCGCAGATGAAGAAACTATCCAAGGCTGACCTGCCGGTCGAGCGCATGGTCAAGGGCCGGGATGAGGCTGTGGATTTTTTCCGCGCTATGGGAGAAGAGTATAAGGCCGAGATCATTGAGGGTATCCCGGCCGATCAGACCCTGTCCCTATATAAACAGGGTGAGTTTACAGACCTATGTCGTGGTCCCCATGTACCCAGCACCGGCAGATTGGGTGCATTCAAACTGATGAAGGTGGCTGGGGCATATTGGCGTGGTAATTCCGACAATGAGATGTTGCAACGCATCTATGGTACCGCCTGGAAAGACAAGAAAGAGCTGAAAGAGTACTTGCACAGACTGGAAGAGGCCGAGAAACGTGATCATCGCAAGATCGGCAAGGCCCAGGATCTGTTTCACACCCAGGAAGAGGCGCCTGGAATGGTGTTCTGGCACGACAAGGGTTGGCAGATATATATAGTTATCCAAGACTATATCCGGGCTAAGTTGCGTCGGCATGGCTATCAGGAAGTACATACGCCCCAGGTGCTGGACCGTTCCCTGTGGGAGAAGTCGGGGCACTGGGACAAGTTCGGCGATATGATATTCGCCACCCAGTCTGAGAACCGGGAGTACGCCATCAAGCCGATGAACTGCCCGGGCCACATTCAGATATACAATCACGGTCTGAAGAGTTATCGCGATCTGCCTCTGCGGCTGGCCGAGTTTGGCTCCTGCCACCGTAATGAGCCGTCCGGGACCTTGCACGGTCTGATGCGGGTGCGTAACTTTGTGCAGGATGACGCCCACATCTTCTGTACCGAGGATCAGATACTCCCCGAGGTTACCGCCTTCAATGACCTGTTGTTCGAGGTGTATAAAGATTTTGGTTTTGATGATGTCCTAATCAAACTCTCTACTCGTCCAGAGAAGCGCGTCGGTTCTGACGAGACCTGGGACAAGGCGGAGAAGGCCCTGGAAGATGCCCTTAACGCCCAAGGTTTGGAATGGGAGCTGCAGCCGGGAGAGGGTGCATTTTACGGCCCCAAGATCGAATACTCCCTGCGGGACTGTCTGAACCGGGTGTGGCAGCTCGGAACCATACAGCTTGATTTCTCCATGCCAGGACGCCTCGGAGCCCAGTATGTGGCAGAGGATAACAGCAAGAAGACCCCGGTTATGTTACACCGGGCTATTCTCGGTTCCATTGAGCGCTTTATCGGTATTTTGATAGAGCACTATGCCGGGGCAATGCCTTTCTGGCTGTCACCACAGCAACTGGTTGTGATGAATATCACCGACCGGCAGGCAGAATATGTGCAAAAAGTTACCCAAACCATGAAAAAACATGGCTTTAGGGCCGAAATGGACTTGAGAAACGAAAAAATCGGCTTTAAAATTCGCGAGCATACATTGAGTCGGATACCCTACCTGCTGGTAGTAGGTGACCGCGAGATGGACAATGGTACCGTGGCTGTACGTACGCGCTCTGGTGAAGACCTCGGAAGCATGACCGTCGAGGCGCTGCTGGAGAGATTGCAACAGGAAGCTACGGTTAATTAAAGATTGATAGAGCTTGTGCTGCGGTGGCCGCTTCGAGAGCTGGCCTGAGATGCGGCGCAGGCTTTACTTGTTTCGGAGGAAACTGTTATCGCCGTAAAAAGAAAGAATCGCCTGAATGACGAGATCACTGTACCCGAGGTCAGAGTTATTGATCAGGAGGGACAGCAGGTCGGGGTCTTACCAATAAGGGAGGCGATTGCAGCCGCTGAAGAAGCTGGACTGGATCTGGTAGAGATACAGCCGAATGCTGAACCACCAGTATGCAGGATCATGGATTTTGGTAAATTCATCTTTGAACAGAAGAAGCAGCAACAGGCGGCCAAGAAAAAGCAAAAACAGGTTCATGTGAAAGAAGTGAAGTTTCGTCCAGGGACGGGTGAAGGGGATTATCAGGTAAAACTACGCAACCTGATACGTTTCCTGATAGACGGGGACAAGACCAAGGTAACCATGCGGTTCCGTGGTCGTGAACATGCCCATCGAGAGCTTGGTCTGGACATGCTGAAGCGGATCGAAACCGATCTAGCCGAATATGGTCAGGTAGAGCAGCAAGCCCAAATGGAAGGTAGGCAGATGGTTATGGTGCTAGGCCCCAAGAAAAAGTAGATGTAATTTAAACACTTAGAATGCGGAGTTATTGTAATGCCGAAGATTAAAACCAATCGCGGCGCGGCCAAGCGTTTCAAGAAAAACGCCGCCGGGTCGTTTAAGCGTGGCCAGTCTCATCGTAGCCATATCCTGACTAAGAAGAGTACCAAGCGTAAGCGTCAGCTGCGTTGCCCTACTCAGATACACAAATCCGATGTGGCGGCAGCCCGTCGTATGATGCCCTACGCCTGACAGGACTGGAGATTGAATCATGCCAAGAGTTAAACGTGGTGTAGCAGCACACGCCAAACACAAAAAGGTGCTGAAAGAGGCCAAGGGCTATTATGGCGCCCGCAGTAAGGTCTATCGTGTTGCCAAGCAGGCGGTCATAAAGGCCGGTCAATATGCCTATCGTGATCGTCGCCAGAAGAAGCGTATGTTTCGCTCTCTCTGGATTGCCCGTATCAATGCCGGAGCCCGCGAAAACGGCCTGTCTTACAGCCGTATGATTGACGGTCTTAATAAGGCCGGTGTTGAGATCGACCGTAAGGTGTTGGCTGATCTGGCCATCTTTGATAAGCCGGCATTTGCCGCGCTGGCAGAACAGGCCAAGGCCAGCCTCTCCAGCTGATAAGGACTAGCGTCCGGCATCACTTGTCATGCACCGGCCATGGTCGGTATAGAAAATGACACACAAAGGGGGAAGGGCCTGAGCCTTTCCCCCTTTTTGCTTTTTATTCCGATAAGGAACAACAAAAATGGGTGTTGATTCACCGTTAGACATAGAAGGGCTTGCTGCTGAGGCGAGCAGGCAGATAGAGCAGGCCGCCAAGCTGGCGGAACTGGATGAAGTCAGGGTTAGGTACCTGGGTAAGAGCGGGCTGCTGACTATGCAGTTGAAAAAACTTGGCACCCTCCCTCCTGAGGAGCGTCCTGCTGCCGGTCAGGCCATTAATCAGGCTAAACAGAAGCTAGAGTCTGCTATCTCCAGTCGCAAACAGGAACTGGAGCATGAGGCCTTACAGCAACGTCTTACCTCTGAAAGCGTGGACGTGACCCTGCCTGGCAGGGGGCAGACATCAGGTGGTTTGCACCCGGTGACTAGGACTCTGGAGCGTATCAACAAGCTGTTTGCCAACGCCGGATTCAAGGTGGCGGAGGGTCCGGAGATTGAAGACGATTTTCATAACTTCGAGGCGCTAAATATCCCGGCCCATCATCCGGCCAGGGCCATGCACGATACCTTCTATTTCGATGCGCACATGCTGTTGCGAACCCACACCTCTCCGGTACAGATCAGGGAGATGCAGAAGTCGGAACCGCCATTTAAGATCATCGCACCCGGTCGAGTGTACCGCTGTGACTCCGATCTAACCCATACCCCTATGTTCCATCAGGTGGAGGGATTTATGGTGGATGAGGATGTATCCTTCGCCGACCTGAAGGGGGTGCTGTACGATTTTCTCACCAGCTTTTTCGAACGGGATCTGAAACTGCGCTTCCGTCCCTCCTATTTCCCCTTTACCGAGCCGTCTGCGGAGGCGGATATAGAGTGCGTAATGTGTAACGGCAAGGGTTGCCGGGTGTGCAAACAGACCGGATGGCTGGAGCTGTTGGGCTGCGGCATGATCCACCCAGAGGTATTTAAGCATGTAGGGATCGATAGCGAGAGATATACCGGTTACGCCTTTGGTGTGGGTGTGGAACGCCTTACTATGATGCGTTATGGAATCAATGATTTACGACTGTTTTTTGAGAATGATTTGAGATTCTTGCGGCAGTTTGCGTAGAACATAGTGGCGAGTGTCTAGTTACTAGTTTCGGGTGGTTGTTTTTTCCTAGAGACTAGAAACTAGAAACTACAACTTTATTTGGAATAAAAATATGAGATTCAGTGAAGCATGGCTACGGGAGTGGACTAACCCTGAGATAACCACCTCAGAGTTGGCGGATCAGCTGAGCATGGCCGGTCTGGAGGTGGACGCCGCAGGACCCGTAGCAGGTGATTTTCAAGGTGTGGTGGTTGGATATGTTCAGACCCGTGAGCAGCACCCGGATGCCGATAAGCTTAGCGTCTGTACGGTCGATGCGGCCCAGGGCGAGCAGTTGCAGATCGTCTGCGGTGCCAGGAACGTTGCTGCCGGGATGAAGGTGGCCGTGGCACTGGTTGGGGCCGTACTTCCTGGTGGCTTCAAGATCAAGCGCGCCAAGCTGCGCGGAGTAGAGTCTCTAGGCATGATCTGTTCTGCGTCGGAACTGGGGTTGGCTGAATCCTCTGAGGGGATAATGGTGCTGCCAGCCGATGCCACTGTTGGTGAAGATCTGCGTAACTATCTGAATCTGGATGATAAATATATTGAAGTTGACCTTACCCCTGACCGGGGAGATTGCTTGAGTGTCGCCGGTATCGCCAGAGAGGTAGGGGTGATCAACCGTTGCGGTGTTACCGCTCCAGTCATCGACCCGGTTCCTGACAAGATTGATGATCGTTTCACGGTCAGTCTGGATGCACCAGAGGCCTGCCCAAGATACGCCTGTAGGATTATTCGTAATATAGATACATCTGCGGAAACCCCGCTCTGGATGAGAGAGCGGCTACGCCGTAGCGAGATCCGCAGCATCAGTCCGGTGGTGGATGTCACCAACTATGTGCTGATGGAGCTTGGCCAGCCCATGCATGGCTTCGATCTTGCCAGGCTGGATGGAGAGATCCGGGTGCGCATGGCCAAGCCCGGTGAAAGGTTGACCTTGCTGGATGGTCAGGAGCTGGAACTGCGAGCAGATACCCTGGTTATCGCCGATGCAAGCAAACCACTTGCAATGGCCGGTATCATGGGCGGGGAAGATTCCGGGGTCGGTGCCGAGACCAGGGATATCCTACTGGAGAGCGCCTTCTTCGCCCCCACCGCGATTATAGGCAAGGCCCGCAGCTATGGCCTGCATACCGACTCTTCTCATCGCTTTGAGCGTGGTGTGGACCCGGAGCTACAGGTGAGGGCGCTTGAGCGTGCTACAGAGCTGTTGTTGGCGATAGTTGGTGGTGAGCCAGGGCCGGTAGAGGTTGTAGCCTCAGAGGAGCATATAGAGCGCTGCCCCGAGGTGGTTCTGCGTCGCGCCCGTCTCGCCAAGATCCTGGGGGTGGAGATTGATGATAAGACGGTGGTGGATATCCTCACCCGTTTAGAGATGCAGGTTGAACAGATCGATGCTGGCTGGAAGGTGGTGGCTCCAAGCTGCCGTTTTGATATAGCTATCGAAGAGGATCTGATCGAGGAGATCGGACGCATCTATGGCTATACCGAGATCCCCATGCATCGCAGTCAGGCCGCGACCGTCATGCGAAGTGAGCCGGAGATGGCGTTTAGTCTGCAACGCGCCAAGGAAATGCTGGTAGACCGGGGTTTTCAGGAGGTGATCACCTACAGCTTCATTAGTCAGGAACTGCATGATCTGATGGATCCACAGCATGATACGGTGCGGCTGGCCAACCCGATCTCCGCGGATATGTCTATAATGCGCACCAGCCTATGGCCAGGTCTGCTCCAGACCGCGCTCTATAACCAGTCCAGACAGCAGGGCAGGGTGCGGATATTCGAATCCGGTCTTAGGTTTATCAAAGAGCAGGCAGATATCCAGCAGGATCAGATGTTAGCGGGTCTGATAACTGGTGAGATTGTCTCCGAACAGTGGGGTGAAGACGAGCGTAAGGTCGATTTCTTCGATCTGAAGTCTGATTTGGAGGCGATTCTGGGATTGACCGCTTCTTCTAATGCATATGGGTTTGTCCCGGATGAACATCCATCTCTCCATCCAGGCCAGAGCGCCAGGATAGAACGCAATGGCAAGATCGTTGGCTGGATCGGCATGCTGCATCCGGCCCTGGGAGATAAGCTGGGGCTGTCAGGAGACACATTCCTGTTTGAGATAGGGCTTGATCAGTTGTCTGGAGATCAACTGCCAAAATTCACCCCGCTTTCCAAGTTCCCGTCTATCCGCAGGGATATCTCAATCCTGGTGGACGAGAAGGTGAAATTCAGCCAGATTTCTGATTGTATACAAAAAGTTGCACCGGAAATTTTACAAGACATACTACTTTTTGACGTCTATACTGGAAAAAATATAGATTTTGGGCGAAAAAGTTTCGCTTTGGGCTTGATTTTACAGGAAACTTCGCACAATCTTACAGATGAAGATGCAGAGGGGGTTATGGCGCGTATCCTTAACGCCCTCTCAGACGACCTCAACGCACAACTGAGAGAATAAGAATTATGGCACTGACCAAGGCCGATATGGCCGAAAAACTCTTTGACGAGCTTGGTCTAAACAAACGTGAAGCCAAGGAGATGGTTGAACTGTTCTTTGAGAGGACACGCGAGGCGTTAGAGCAAGGGGCTCAAGTCAAATTGTCAGGGTTTGGTAATTTTGACCTGCGTGAAAAAGGCGAGAGGCCCGGGCGTAATCCCAAGACCGGTGCCGAGATTCCTATTACTGCGCGCAGGGTAGTTACGTTCCGTCCAGGACAAAAACTAAAGGCGAGGGTAGAGGCATATGCTGGAAGCGAGTAGCAGTACCGCCGATCTACCAGTCATACCTGGAAAACGCTATTTCACCATTGGTGAGGTAAGTGATCTGTGTGGCGTCAAACCGCATGTTCTCAGATACTGGGAGCAGGAGTTTCCCCAGCTGAAACCGGTAAAGAGGCGTGGTAACAGGCGCTACTACCAGAGACATGATGTTCTAATGATCCGCCAGATCAGAAACCTGCTGTATGAGCAGGGATTCACAATAGGTGGAGCCAGACAGCAACTGACCGGCAATGATGTGAAAGAGGATTACCACCAGAGCCAAGAGATCATCAAACAGCTAAGAACAGAGTTGGAAGAGGTTCTGCAGATTCTGAAAAGGTAGGGGATACGCAGACGTTGACATATATGGCATCTATGCCTAGTATGCGCGCTCACTCGGAGCGTAGCGCAGTTTGGTAGCGCACCACAATGGGGTTGTGGGGGTCGGAGGTTCGAATCCTCTCGCTCCGACCAGTTTGGTAGTTTCCACGTAGATTTGGAACATTTGGTAAATTCTACGTGAAGAACTCAGTTCGAACCTCCGACTCTAAAGCTGGTTCGACCAGGACCGGAGGTCCGCAGGCGAACGCGAAGCGTGAGAAATCCTCTCGCTCCGACCAATCAAACCAAGGTATCATAGACCAGGCATCGGCCTGGTCTAGCTTTTTATGGTGGCCTGCATCGGTCCCCTCGCAACGTGAAACTGTGAACCCGGTCAGGCCCGGAAGGGAGCAGCCGCAGCAGTGGAATCGTGTGCCGGGGTGTGGCTGGTGCGGGCCGCCACCCTCCAATTGCGCTGCTGTTGCACAGCGAAGCGTTGAAATCCATCTCAAGCGGATATAGACGATGCTGGTATCATCGAGTGACTAATCACTAGGTACTATGATAGCTATGCCAGTGCGGTTAGAATAACCTCTTTTAGCGATTTGGAATAAGCAGACCCCCATGAGTTATCAGGTCCTGGCCCGCAAGTGGCGTCCCCGCACATTTGGAGAACTGGTTGGCCAGGAGCATGTAGTACGAGCCCTCACCAATGCGTTGGATAACGAGCGCCTGCACCACGCCTATCTGTTTACCGGGACACGCGGTGTCGGTAAGACCACCCTGGCTCGTATCTTCGCCAAGTCCCTCAATTGTGAAAAAGGTGTCGGTTCGGCTCCATGCGGGCAATGTTCATCTTGCACGGAGATAGATGAAGGCCGTTTTGTCGATCTGCTGGAGGTGGATGCGGCATCTCGCACCAAGGTGGATCAGACTCGGGAACTGCTGGATAACGTGCCATATGCACCGGTCCGCGGCCGCTACAAGGTGTACATCATCGACGAGGTACACATGTTCTCCGACAGCAGCTTCAACGCCCTGTTGAAGACCCTGGAAGAGCCGCCTCCCCATGTAAAATTCCTGCTGGCCACCACCGATCCTCAAAAGGTGCCAGTCACGGTGCTGTCCCGTTGCCTGCAGTTCAATCTCAAACGTCTGCCTCTGAACCAGATTCAGGACCGGCTGGAGCAAATCCTGCAGAAAGAGTCGATAGAGCATGATACTTCCGCCTTGTTGCAACTGGCGCGGGCGGCCGATGGCAGTATGCGGGACGGTCTAAGTCTTATGGATCAGGCCATCGCCTTTGGCGGTGGTGAGGTCAGAGACGCAGATGTGCGCGCCATGCTGGGGACCATCGCCAACGAACAGATCTTTCGCCTGTTGGAGGCGCTGGCCGATCTGGATGCGCAGCGTGTAGTGGACGCTGTAGCTGGATTGGCGGAGCGGGTGCCGGACTTTGCCAGTGTCATGCAGGATATGCTCTCCATGCTACATAGAGTGGCCCTGTATCAAGCGGTGCCGGATGCTATTGACGCTGCCGAAGGTGACTATGAGCAGATACAGGTCCTGGCAGGAAAGATATCTCCTGAGGATGTGCAGTTGTTCTATCAGATCGGATTGTTGGGTCAGCGCGACCTGCCATTGGCGCCGGATCCAAGGAGCGGATTCGAGATGGTGTTGTTACGCATGCTGGCGTTTCGTCCTGAGCAAGCGGGAGGTACGCCAGGGCTAAATGCAGGGAAAAGGCCTATTGCTACAGCGGCTAGGCCTGCAGCGGCTACGCCAACCATCAATCAGGTAAATGAACATGCGCCTGTGGCTGCACCAGAACCAAAGGCGGAACCTAGTCCGAGCGGTTCCAAGGATGATCTGCAGAACTGGTATGGGGTGGTTTCTAACCTTAAGCTTGGGGGGATTGCACGCCAACTTGCGGAGAACTGCCTGTATCAAAACATGGATGGCGAGACGGTGGTCCTGACACTGGACCCGGCCCATGAACATATGCTGGTGGATAGTTCGGAGAAGAATCTGCACCGGGCCTTGGAGGAGTTCCTAGGTACCCAGATCAAACTGAAGATTAAGGTTGAACAGCCGGAAGTAGAAACCCCTGCCCAGAAACAGGCGCGCGCCAGGGCGGAACGCCAGATGGAGGCGGAGCAGGTCATGTCAGAAGACCCTATCGTGAGGGCTGCTGAAGAACAGTTCGGGGCCAGGCTGATCAAAGAGTCGGTCAAACCTATAGATTAAGAAATAGAGAGGATATTTGTATGCGCGGTGGTATTGGCAACATGATGAAGCAGGTCCAGAAAATGCAAAGCGACCTGCAGAAGGCCCAAGAGAAGCTGGCCCAGGAAGAGGTGGAGGCCGAATCCGGTGGTGGCATGGTCAAGGTGGTGATGAACGGTCAGCACGAGGTCAAGCGTGTCAGCATAGATGATAGCCTGATGGGTGATGACAAAGAGATGCTGGAAGACCTGGTGGCTGCCGCCATGAATGCCGCAGTGCAGAAGGTTGCGGCCAAGACCAAGGACAGCATGTCTGGGCTTACCAGCGGCATGGGACTGCCGCCAGGGTTCAAGCTACCGTTCTGATTTGACCTAAGCCAATGTCAGAACAGCGTTTATTAACTCAGTTGATGGAGGCCCTGCGCTGTCTGCCCGGGGTCGGTCCTAAGTCGGCGCAACGTATGGCCTTCTACCTGCTAGAGCGAGATCGTGACGGTGGACGCAACCTCTCTCGCGTGTTGGCAGAGGCCATGGAAAGGATAGGCAACTGCTGCCGCTGTCGTACCCTGAGTGAGACTGAGGTCTGCTCCATATGCGCCAACAAGAACCGTGATGACTCAATGTTGTGCGTGGTTGAGACCCCGGCCGAGTTGATGGTGATAGAACAGGCCATCGACTATCGTGGGCGTTACTTCGTGCTGGGAGGGCATTTGTCACCGCTGGATGGTATCGGGCCAAGAGAGATCGGCCTGGATAAACTGGAACAGCGTCTGGATGAGGGTGGTGTTGCCGAGCTGATCTTGGCCACCAATACCACGGTAGAGGGCGAGGCTACGGCGCACTATATTAGCGAGATGGCCCACGCCAGAAAGGTGCGCACCACCCGCATTGCTCATGGTGTACCCATGGGTGGGGAACTGGAGTATGTGGATGGTGGCACCATCTCCCACGCCTTTGCCGGTCGGCAAGAGATTTAGATACCAATAAAAACGTAAGGAGCAGATCATGACAGACTGCCTATTTTGCAAGATGGTCTCAGGCGAGATTCAACCAGATACGGTGCTGGAAACGGACGATATCCTGGCCTTTCGCGATATCAATCCCCAGGCCCCTACCCACATCCTTATCATCCCCAAGAAACACATCAGCACCCTCAACGATATCACCGTAGGTGATACCGAGATCATGGGCAAGTTATTTCAGGTGGCGAAGGAGATCGCAGCGCAGGAGGGATTGGCGGAACCTGGATATCGCACCGTTATGAACTGTAATGCGCATGGTGGACAGGCCGTTTACCACATTCACCTGCACTTGCTGGGTGGTAGACAGATGGGGTGGCCACCGGGTTAGAAGTAGTTACTAGTACCCAGTTACTAGGTACTATCTTTTAGTCTATGCTTTAAGAGCAAATCCACACTATAAGGCTGACAATTCCGTGACGACTATCGGTAGCGCCTTGATTCCACTGGTACATGCGCAACAACAGCGCGCGCTAGCATTTCCGCAGGAGGGCGATCGCCTGCAGGGAGAGGCGCGTGTGGAGCAGAGCGGTTCTTCTCAGTCCCTGGATGATAAGCAGCGAAGTCAGCTAAATAGTAGAGCGGCGACTTTGACCCGCGACGAAGATCTGGCTGGTATGACCAGTCGTGCCCGTCGGGCGGTGCAGGCTTACCAGTCTCAAATAATGGATCCAGAACGGGAGCAGATCAGTCATCTGCTGGGTGTGGATACCTACGCGTGATTTTTATCCTGCTTAGAAGTAGATAGTGGAGTAACGCAGGAGCAACCACCAAGAATACGTCAGTTTGTGTGATATGCCGCAGTTATCCGCGTTTTGTTATTGAACTTGATGGTTATCAATGCCTCAGGGTTGCGCGCTACTTAAATTCCTTTATTCTTGCGAAGACTTAGCGGAAGTGACCCATTTAGTAGATGCGTAAATCAGATTCATTCCTGATCTATTTTTTTGTCTGCCTGTTTCTATTTATTGCGACGGTTGTGGATTCTGCCCGCCTTCAGGATTCCGCTGCCATGCCACTTGAGCGATCTTCCGCTATGGTAAGCGAGTTCGGTCTTACCGATCTGGCGCTGTTCACTGAGGCGCGTTATACGCGGCATATCACCCAGTCTGATCTGCATAGCGCCTTTCAGGATCATCCCATGTCGTTTGAGCACTTCCCGAGTGGTTCCATGTATTTGCCTTCCCAGGTGTCTGGCCGATGATGCATTTTATCCGTAGGCAGAGGTATCTGGTGGATTTCACCCTGTCATCTCTGCTGCGCCGTAAGGGCAAGAATCTGGGCCTGTTGCTGGTCTACACCATGATCGTGTTCTTGTTGGCGTCGGTGATGCTGTTTACCCACGCGTTACGCAAGGAGGCGGGGATTGTGTTGCAGAATTCTCCCGAAATCATCCTGCAACGCATTGTGGCCGGACGGCACGCCTTCGTGCCGACGGAGTATCTGGATAGGATAGGCAAGATACGTGGGGTGATCCGCAAGGAGGGTCGTCTCTGGGGTTACTTTTATGATCCGACAGTGAAGGCCAATTACACCATCATGGTGAATGAGGATAAGCAACTCACCACCACAGAGACGATCATCGGTGCTGGTATTGCGCGAACCCGAGGCCTGGTGTTGGGGGACTATCTGCCCATTCGCTCCTTTGACGGCAAGACCTATTCGTTTCAGGTTAAGGAAATTCTGGATGCCGATTCCGAGTTGGTGAGTGCCGATTTGGTGTTTTTGTCCGAGAAGGCATATCGAAAAACCTTTGGCGTGCCGGATGATGTATACACCGATCTGGTCCTGGCGGTGAAGAATCCGCGTGAGGTACGCAAGATCGCCGAGAAGCTGTCACTGAAATTTCCGGATACCAGACCGATCCTACGCGAAGAGGTGCTACGTACCTATGACTCTATCTTCTCCTGGCGACAGGGCATAGTCTTTGTGTTGCTGGTTGGAGCGATCCTGGCCTTTGTTATCTTCGCCTGGGACAAGGCCTCAGGTCTTAGCGCAGAAGAGAAGCGCGAGATCGGCATCCTTAAGGCCATAGGCTGGGAAACCGGAGACGTACTGCGCATGAAGTTCTGGGAGGGTGCGATCATCTCTCTGTCGGCATTCTTCCTCGGCTATATCGGTGCCTATGTGCATGTATTTTATGGCTCGGCCTTTCTATTTGAGCCAGTGCTAAAGGGCTGGTCTGTGTTGTACCCCAGCTTTACCCCGGTCCCGTTTGTGGACGGCCTGCAGGTGGCTACGCTGTTTTTTTTCACCGTATTTCCCTACATAGTAGCCACCATAGTTCCTATTTGGCAGGTGTCGATTACCGATCCTGATGCGGTGATGCGATGAGGCTGGAACTAACCGATGTAAAGAAGGTGTTCAACCAGGGTAGGCCCAATGAGTTCTGGGCGATCCGCGGGGTGTCGCTGGAGATAGAGCCGAATCAGGTTACCTGTCTGAAAGGGGCTAGCGGTTCCGGCAAGACCACGCTGTTGTCTATGATCGGTTGTCTGTCCCGCCCCACCTCCGGGCGCATTACCCTAAACGGGGAGATGCTATCCAGTTTGCCGGAGCGCTTTTTAACCGATATCAGGCGCAAGACCTTCGGGTTTATCTTTCAGCAGTTCAATCTGGTGCAGGGTTTGACGGTTGCGGAGAACATCATGTTACCGGCCTATCCGCTGGGACCGGATCGGCGTGAACTGTTGGAGAAGACTGAACAACTGCTGCGACAGTTCGGGTTGCAGGACAAGGCCACGAATCAGGTGCAGTGGTTGTCAGGCGGCGAGAAACAACGGGTGGCCATTTGCCGCGCCCTGGTCAACGATCCGAACATTCTGATAGCAGACGAACCCACGGCCAATCTGGATACCAAGCTCTCCAACGAGTTCATGCAACTGATCGGCGATTTGCAACAGTCCGGTAAGACTGTTTTGATTGCCAGCCACGATGCCATTGTCTTCGAGTCCGGTGTTGTGGATCGGGTGGTGGAGATGTGTGATGGCTTGGTGGTGGGGGCAGATTGATGTTGCTGAATCCCGCAATCATGGCCCTTATCCTGGTATCAGCAGTGGTGAGCATGATGTTATTACTGGCCAGTGGTTTCGCACTGCAACTGGTGCGGCACTGGGATATCAATAGCGGCAGCGAACGGCAACTTTCCTTGGAGCGGCGTACCTATCTTATCTCTACCCTGGTTACCTGGGCCTTTGCCGCGGAGCTGGTCTCCCTGTTACTGTTTGTCTATAACGCCGAGGCCATGTCCGGCCAGTTTGTGGGGGCTATGTGTGCCACCGGGGTGTTGAACGTGAACGAGTGGGGCTGGCCGACTCTGTTTGCCAAGATGGCGGTGTTTTTTAGTGGCGCGGTCTGGCTGATCCTGAACCGGGTGGATAATCAGGGGTATGACTACCCGCTGGTGCGGATGAAATACATCCTGTTGCTGCTGATAGCCCCCTTGGTGTTGGCGGAGTTCGTATTGCAATTGCGGCACTTTCTGAACATGGAGCCGGATGTAATAACGTCCTGTTGTGGTGCGCTGTTTTCCACGGGGTCCGAAGGAGTGGCAGCCGAGGTGTCAGGCGTGCAACCGCGCACCTCTATGGTTGCTCTCTACGGGACCGGCATCTTAGTAGTGGCCGCTGGAATCTGGTATGGAGTGAAGGGGCGTGGCGGTAGCCTGTTTGCGGTCTCTGGAGGCGCAGCCTTTATTATGGCGCTGGTGGCTATTGTCTCTTTCATTTCTATCTATGTATATGAGCATCCCCATCATCATTGTCCATTTTGTATCTTAAAGTCTGGACACAACTATATTGGTTACTTTTTGTATATCCCGCTGTTTATCGGGACGGCGTTGGCCTTGGGAGTAGGGGCTATTGCGCCATGGAAGGTGGTGCCCAGTTTGTCTGCGGTAGTTGAGTCTGAGGCAGGACGCCTGGCCTGGTTAGCTACGTTTTTGTTTGGTCTGTTTTATCTGATCGCCAGTTGGGCGGTCGTTAATTCGCATCTGCATATGCCGGAGATGTGGTTATGACTTAAATGTCAGAAGTAAAGAGTGTTCTTAGAACTTGGTAGTAAACCTTTAATGTCTAGTAAATAAGTAAAGGAGTGAAGATTATGAGTAAAGAAAAAAAGATTGATCGTCGGGAAATGATGAAGATGTTGGCCGCCCTTGGTTTTGGTGGTGTAGCAACTTCTGCTATGGCAGGCCCTGGGGTAGGGGCGATGATTCCCGGTAAGGGCTGGGTGCAGGCCAGCGGAGCTAAGAGCGAAATGGATGGGACCCCTTTGCAGTTCATTCCTAAGGGCCAGCCTGATCCTAAGCCGTTGGAAAATGAGCTGGAGAAGTATCCAAAATGCCCATACTGCGGCATGGATCGTAAGGAGTATCACCATAGCCGTCACCTGGTGCAATATGCGGATGACTTGGTGGACGGTACCTGTTCAATCCACTGTTTGGCAATCAGTCTCTCTCTGAATCTCGATCGTATCCCTAAGGTTATCTATGCCGCAGATTATGGGTCTAAGGATGAAACCAAACCTCTTGTGGATGCAGACAAGGCCAGTTATCTGATCGGCGGCAAGCAGAAAGGAACCATGACCATGAAGAGCAAGCTTGCCTTCTCTTCAAAGGATGAGGCTGGTGCTGTGCGAGCCAAGATTGGTGGTGAGATCGGGATATTTGACGATGCCCTGCGTGCGGCCTATATGAGCATGGCAGATGATACCGCCATGATCCGCAAGAAGCGTGCGGAGAAGGTGCAGAAGATGATGGAAATGAAGATGAAGAAGCAAGGTTAATCCTATCTTCATCTGATGTGCTGGCGTCGGTATAGTTGCCGACGCCAGATTTAATCAATTTATGTTGTAAGAAGTTGTAGCCATGAAACATTCAAAATTCCTCAATTCGTGTTTATTAATCCTGGCTATGTTTGTATCTCAATCTGCCTCCTCCGAACCGGTTGCGGTACCTAAGCCGGCGCCTACAGACACCTGTCCAGTTTGTGGCATGTTTGTTAGTAAGTATCCGGAATGGGTGGCCACGGTGCAGTATAAAGATGGCCACGCCCATCACTTTGATGGGGCCAAGGATATGTTCAAGTATCTCCTGGATATGCCCAAGTGGGCCCCTGGACATCAGGCCGAGGATATCAATATCATAGCCGTGACCGAGTACTACAGCATGGAGATGATCAAGGCTAAAGAAGCATTTTATGTCATAGGTTCAGATGTGTATGGCCCTATGGGGCATGAGCTGATACCTTTGGCGAGCATGGACGATGCAAAGGAATATATGCAAGACCACAAAGGCGTGAGGATCATGCGTTTTGATGAGGTCGAGATGAGTTTGCTGCTTAACCTGGATAACGGGGTGTTCGAGTAGTAGTTAGAAGTTGTAGTATTTGCTTCATACCGGTTATCGCTTCAGGCCGGATACGGTACTGTGCTCTCCAAAACTATTCAATTCACAGCATTGTAATAATCAATTAGGTTGCTGTGGTATTTTGCTTTCTAATATCATGTTGATCGTGTGAGATATTTTCTGCCCACCTCACCTTATATGCAGCGTCCATGAATTAATTCTGAATTCTTGAGTTTGATTCAGTACGGCCATGTCATTGTGGGCCAAAATCTTTATAGGAAATCTGTTATGACTGCAAAATCTGCAGCAAATAAACAAATCATTGCTTGGGTTGATCAGATGGCTGAGCTTTGCCAGCCGGACGCCATTCACTGGTGTGATGGTTCCAAAGAAGAATACGATGAGCTGTTCCAGAGTATGCTTGATGCCGGTACCGCGATCAAGCTGAGTGAAGAAAAGCGCCCCAACAGCTACCTAGTGCGTTCCGATCCTATAGATGTTGCGCGGGTGGAAGATTGCACCTACATCTGTTCCGAAAGAGAGGAAGACGCTGGCCCTACCAATAACTGGATGGCTCCAGATCAGATGCGGGCCCTATTGACTGAAAAATACCGCGGCTGTATGCGTGGGCGCACCATGTATGTAATACCTTTCTCTATGGGTCCAGTAGGATCGCCCATAGCTCACGTAGGTGTGGAGTTAACCGATTCCGCCTATGCTACGGCCAACATGCACATTATGACCAGGGTCGGCACCGAGGTGTTGAAGGCCCTGGGTGATGGCGATTTTGTGCCTTGTATGCATAGTGTGGGTGCTCCGCTGGAACCGGGCCAGAAAGATGTCCCCTGGCCTTGTAATCAAGAGAAGTACATTACCCATTTCCCTGAGACCAACGAGATCATGTCCTACGGTTCCGGATATGGTGGCAATTCGTTGCTGGGGAAGAAGTGTTTCGCACTGCGTATCGCATCCAAGATGGCGCGCGATGACGGTTGGTTGGCAGAGCACATGCTGCTTATGAAACTCACCAATCCGGATGGGGAGGTTAAATATATTGCTGGCGCCTTTCCCAGTGCCTGCGGCAAGACTAATCTGGCCATGCTGGAACCAACCATTCCCGGTTGGAAGGTGGAGTGCGTAGGTGATGATATTGCATGGATGAAGTTTGGCGCGGATGGACAACTCTACGCCATCAACCCGGAGGCAGGTTTCTTCGGTGTTGCGCCTGGCACCAGCTATGACTCGAATCCCAACGCCATGCGCTCCCTGGATGAGAACTGCATCTTCACCAATGTGGCGCTCACTGTAGATGGCGATGTCTGGTGGGAGGGAATGAGTAAAGATAGGCCAGATGGCCTGATAGACTGGAAAGGGCAACTGTGTGATTCTGGATCGGATGCGCCGACAGCTCATCCCAACTCCAGATTTACCGCTCCGGCCAAACAGTGTCCTGTGATTGCGCCAGAGTTTGAGGATCCGAAAGGGGTTCCTATAAGCGCCATCCTGTTCGGTGGCCGTCGCGCCACTACCGTACCCCTGGTGAACGAGGCCCTAAACTGGCAACACGGGACCTTCCTTGGCTCCATCATGGCCAGTGAAAAAACAGCTGCCGCTGCAGGTGATCTCGGAGTGCTACGCTATGATCCCATGGCCATGCTGCCTTTCTGCGGCTATAACATGGCCGATTACTGGGGGCACTGGCTTGAGATCGGGAAGATGGCGGGCGCCAAGATGCCCAAGATCTTCTTTGTAAACTGGTTTCGCAAGGACGAAAACGGCGGGTTTATGTGGCCGGGTTTCGGAGAGAACAGCAGGGTGTTGAAGTGGATATTCGAACGCTGCAATGGTGCAGCCGCAGCTGTGGATACCCCTATCGGCAGATTGCCTGCGGACGGCGCCTTGGATATCAGTGGTCTGGATATTACCCCTGAGGCGATGACCAAGCTCTCGTCAGTGGATAAGGAGGCATGGTTATCCGAGTTGTCCAGCATCAGAGAACACTATGCAAAGTTTGGTGATAAAATTCCGTCGGCCTTGCTAGAGGAAGTTGCCGCTTTGGAGGCGCGTCTGAAAAATCAGTAATGCTTAGGAGAATTTGTAGCCCCTTTCCCAAACCGGGAAAGGGGTTTTTTATGCCTTGGTTATGTGGACAAACTGCGGGATATATCAAACAATTCTTCCCTGTGTTAAGGTCTGCGACCAATGGTAAATGAGGAGTATTTGATGGCTAAATGTCACTGTGATTCCGGTCTGGATTTCGAACAATGTTGCGGCCCTGTGCTGTCAGGAAAGAAAACGGCTGAGACGGCGGAGGCGCTAATGCGTTCACGCTACAGCGCATTTGTCTGTGGTGAGATTGAGTATCTATCGGAGTCATTGCATCCGAAACATCGAGATGACCATGATGTGGCGGCAACCAGGCGTTGGGCCAGTAATGCGGATTGGTTGGGTCTGGAGATTCGCTCCACCGAGGCGGGTGGCGCGGATGACGATACTGGCACTGTGGAATTTATCGCCAGCTACCGGGAGTCCGGGGTGGTGCGCCATCACCATGAGGTAAGCAATTTCAAGAAGGAAGATGGGCGTTGGTACTACGTGGATGGCGATGTACCGAAGGTTGAGACCTATAGAAATGAGCAACCCAAGGTAGGGCGTAATGATCCTTGTCCCTGTGGAAGCGGGAAAAAATATAAGAAATGTTGTGGAAAATAGTGTATTGAATCAAAAATACTCGTAAATATAGTGATTTATGCTTGCATTTTAATGTAAATAGTATAATTTGTTAGTATAACTAACTGAGCTGTTGATATTTTTATGCAATCACTACATAGAAAAGCAACAATAACCCCGGTGTTTTTTGGCTTGTTACTGCTGATATCAGTACCGGTTTATGCGGATTTCTATAAATATATAGGCCCGCATGGGGAAGTGCTGCTCACCGACCAGCCGCAAGAAGCTCCCTATAAATTGGTTTGGAAGAAGGATTCACACTTCATAACCAAAGAGAACACCGGTCTTAAGGTTATTGCCTCCACTCCAGCCACTCCAGCTATCAGTACCGCAGTTTCAAAATCCAGCAAATATCAGCCACAGGTTGATTTTAGCTCCATGCATACAAATCGCGCCCGTTTCTCGAGCATGATTGATGAGGTCGCACTCCAGGCTCGACTCTATCCGGAACTGTTGCATGCGGTGGTGAGGGCGGAGTCGGCTTATGATCCGAATGCGGTATCACATGCGGGTGCGGTTGGTCTGATGCAGCTTATGCCGAATACTGCCAAACGCTTCGGGGTCGAAGACCGACGTGACCCCAGGGCTAATCTTGAAGGTGGTGCGCGTTATCTGCGTAAACTGTTGACTAAATATAACAACAATATAAAGCTGGCATTGGCGGCGTATAACGCCGGGAATAGGGCGGTGCAGAAATATGGAAACAAAATACCGCCATATCCAGAAACCCAAGACTATGTTAAAAAGGTTATAACCTTTTATATCCAGAACCGCAGGCAGTTAGCGCAACTAGATTATTAGGTTCTTTCTGTTTACCCTTATCGTGTAGTTTGAACAGAATCAGCTCTGTCGCTATCTTATGAAGAACATCACAAAATCCAGGGTTGCTTGGCTGTTATTAGTGCTGAGCGCGTTAGGCTTGGAGTTGGCGGCGCTCTATTTTCAGTATTTTTTGCAATTGGATCCATGTGTTCTCTGTGTCTATGAACGCAATGCCGTGGTTCTGATCTTTCTTGGTGGTATTGTCGGTGGTATTAACCCAAATATTGCTGTGTTACGTGGCAGTGGATATCTGCTATGGGCAAGCGGAATTATTTGGGGACTATATCTTTCGATCAAACATTCCGGTATCCAGATGGGGTTGATAAAGGATTCAGCCAGCTGTGACTTTATGGCGAATTATCCGTCATGGATGAAGCTGGACCAGTGGATACCATGGTTGTTTAATCCAACCGGGTATTGCGAAGATATCCAGTGGCAGTTTCTGGGGCTTAGCATGCCGCAGGTAATGGTGTTGGTGAACCTGATATATCTTGTAGTGCTGGTGGTGGTTCTTAAACTAGAATTTGGCCGTCTACAAGACCAAAGGTGGTAGTCGTTATGTCAGAATCAAATGCGGTTACAGGTAAGTGTCTTTGCGGAAAGGTATCCTATGAGATAACCGGTAATCTTGGCATTTTTCAGTATTGTCACTGTTCCAGGTGCAGGAAATTCACCGGCAGCGCCCATGCGGCTAACATCATAGTTACTCCCAACCAGTTCAAGTGGCTCAGTGGTGAGGAGTATATTGGAAGGTATGAGTTGGAAGAGGCAAAACATTTCGCTACATGTTTCTGCAAACAGTGTGGATCATCACTTCCATGGCTTACCAAGAGCGAAAAGGCTGTTGTGATTCCGGCGGGCACTCTGGATGCGGACCCTGGAATACGACCATCGCAGAATATATTTTGGAATTCCAAGGCATGCTGGTACGAAGAAGCTAGCAGCTTGCCCAAATTTGATGAGTTGCCAGAAAAGAAGTGATAAAGAGCTATTGCGTATGGGTCACAAAACTTTGTATTAGCCCTTACGCACAAGAAAACAAAATTCCTTACCGGTTTTCCTACTGTTTAGCAGTTCGTGATTCTTCTGTTCGCAAAACTCCCGCAATTCCTGTTCTGTGCCAGGTTCGGTTACGGTAACCTTTAATATCTCACCGCTGCGCATTCTGGACATGGTGTGCATGATTTCCAGGATCGGGACAGGGCTGGTCGCCCCTCGCATATCTAGTTTTTTTGTAATATCTGTCATCTTATGTATTCACAACCACTCAATGACATATGATAGTTGAATAGTCGTTGGAAGTGGAATAAAGATATTAGAAACTGTTATGCTCCGCACTTGCTAGAGCAAGAGGATTGTGGAAATAATAATGAACAATCTGCCACGGCAAAATTACTTCAATAGCACCCCAGAGGCCAAAGCATCATGAGCAACGAGATTCTGATAGGCGGTAACGGTAATACACGGGTTTCACTATTGGCTAGGACGGCCAACCGGCACGGTATGATCGCGGGTGCTACCGGAACAGGTAAGACCGTTACCTTGCAGGTATTGGCCGAGGGTTTCTCCGCTATAGGGGTGCCGGTCTTTCTGGCTGATGTGAAAGGTGATCTCTCTGGTCTGGCAAAGGCCATCGGCATGAACGACAAGATCAGCTCGCGCCTGGAGACTATCGGTATAAAGGAGTTTACCCCGCAGGCTAATCCTACTTTGTTTTGGGACCTGTTCGGAAAGCAGGGTCATCCCATAAGAACCACCATATCTGATATGGGTCCGTTACTGCTTTCCAATATGCTGGAATTGAACGATACCCAGACCGGAGTACTCTATGCGGCCTTTAGTATCGCCGATGATAACGGTATGTTACTGCTGGACCTGAAGGACCTGCGCAGCATGCTTGGGTGGATGGGAGAGAACGCCAAAGAGTTATCAGCAGAATACGGCAATATCAGCACCGCCAGTATCGGCGCGATTCAGAGGCAGTTGCTGGTATTGGAGGAGCAGGGTGCGGAAAATCTGCTAGGTGAACCGGCGCTCAATCTCAGTGACCTGATGATTACGGATTTTTCCGGACGCGGGGTAGTGAGCATTCTGGATGTCACCCAGCTTATGTCCAAGTCCCCCCGGGTCTACGCCACCTTTCTGCTATGGTTGCTAGCGGAGTTGTTTGAGAATTTACCAGAGGTCGGTGATTTAGATAAACCCAGGCTGGCGCTGTTCTTCGATGAGGCCCATCTGCTGTTTGACCGTGCGCCACGTCCACTGCTGGACAAGATAGAGCAGGTGGTACGTCTGATCCGCTCCAAGGGTGTGAGTGTGTTCTTTATAAGTCAGAGCCCGTTGGATATACCGAGCGATATTCTGGGCCAGCTTGGAGCCCGCATTCAACACGCCTTGCGTGCCTTTACCCCGAAGGACAAAGAGACGGTACGCACCGTTGCGCAAAACTTCCGCGAGAATCCGGAACTGGATACAGAGCAGGTCATCACCGAACTTGGTACCGGTGAGGCGTTGGTTTCGGTGTTGAACGAGGATGGTAGTCCGACCCCGGTAGAGCGGATACTGATTCGGCCACCGCAATCCCGCATTGGGCCACTCACGGATGCAGAACGCAGTGAAGTGCTTGGGCGTTCACCGCTTAAAGGCAGATACGACACGCTGGTCGATCGTGAATCCGCCTTCGAGATGCTGAAGCAGCGTGCAGAGGAACAACAGCGCATGGAACTTGCGGAAAAGGCGCGGATAGAACAGGAAAGACAGGCCGGGAAATCCAAACCCGAAGGTAATATCTGGACCGGAACCTCCAGGCGTCAGGGGGTGGGAGAGGCAATAGTTAAAAGTGTGGCCCGTTCTGTTGGAAGTTCTCTTGGACGACAAATCGTGCGCGGAATTTTGGGTTCCCTGCTGGGTGGGCGGCGGTAGCAAACACACGCTGGTATCCCGCGGCTGGTCCGCGGGATACGTAAACAGGTTGCGCGATTCTTTTACCTAAAGTGAATACTCTTCTTTTTAATTATCTTCGGTTTGGTTTTGAAGATGTCTAACTTCTTCAGGTCAGCAGTAATACGCGCAACGGACGTGATGGCTTCAGGTGAAAATTGCGCCACGTCATAAACGAGCATGGATTCCATAGTCTGTAAATTCAAACTATATATCTTCTGTTTTCCCTGTACGTAGAGCAGCTTGTTGTTGCCGATAAACTCTATTGAATGTGTAGTGTTGTCACTACATACAAAAATGCTTTCAATCTCACCGGTGACCTCATCAGGACCGGCTCCAGATATCTTGTAAATCCCTGACGGAGAGAAATGTCCGGTCGCGATATACATGTTGCCAGCGTCATCAAAGGTAAAATCTCCACCCCAGGTACTCCAGTGGGTATTATTCCCAGGGTTGCAGGGGTCTGGAAACAGTAGCTGACTGCCCTCTATGGTGCAGTAGGTGACTGGTTCATCCATCTCGTCTAAATAAAATATACGTACAGATGTTTCCGTGTGGTATGCGCTAAAGAAAAAGTGATAGCGTATGGGTTTGTATCTTATCTTTATATCGCGTATCCAATTATCATGTGTGTATATGGAGCTATCCGGTCCGTAGAAAAATGGTTCGTACGGAGGATCCTCACGGTAGATATCCTTAAAACCATTACCGCAGACGTACGCAAAGGCTCCTTCTCCTAAACAAGCAACCGAGACTGGATAATATGCCTCGAATATCGCCGTTGGCGTATTGGTGGCTAAGTCAATTTCGAAGATATTACTGTCATGGTTTAACGTTATGGCTATCTTGCTCATTTTCTCCTCCTTTTGAAAACCAAATTGATTTGGCCAAGCATGACTTTAGCTAATTAGTCAGAACTACTCCCAGGACATCTTATGCCTGAGAATACAAAGAACCAACTTTATTTGTGGGCATGCTGGCTGCAAGACCCCGGGCCAGAACGAGCATCGCTACCATCTGGACTAGATGGAATATTCCGTTATGGTCAAATGGTATGAACAAATGCAAGGAAAGATTACTAGCCTGTATACCAGCGGCAAGCAGATTAAGGGCAATCCCGATAGCTATTATCGCGGCTCCATTTAATCGTCGCTTGACCGCCAGAAATGAATAGATGGCCAGTGTTGTAAGCATCCCTACCGCTTCATAGATCACGAAGACGATAAATTCGTTATTCAGGAATATCGTAAGACTGAAGAACAATATTCCAATGACGATGCACCAGGGGATAAGGCGCATAGCTATGGTCTTTCCAAGCCAATCACCACACGCGGCGGCCAGAAAAAGAGAGACAATAATCCCTAGGCTCAGGTTCAGTGGTTGCCAGAGCAAGTTATATAGCGGTGCTGGCATATTAATTCCGTGAACTATTGTTCCGAGAAACGCTGAGAGTGCAGCCAGGCCTATGATCCAGGACCACAGTTGTATTCGCCAATAGGCATTGGTTTTGATTTGCCGTAGCCACATCAATATAACCATGCACTCCAGTGCAAGCAGCAGATCTGTTGCGCTTGTGGTGAGTTCGGTTGGTGAAGTAGTCAGGTCCATGGCTGTGCCTTGAGGCAATGTTTATGTATTAGCCAGCAAGATATCCTGCCAGTCTGGAAATTGCCACAATCTATTTGAATATTTTGAGTACAATAGATCCCGGACTCTCTGGATATCAAAATGCGTATGAGTAGTGCTATATGGATAAAAAAGAAAAGATAAAAATTTTGTTTTGCTGTATGGGCAATATCTGTCGTTCACCCACAGCCCACGGCGTATTCGAGGCACTGGTGAAGGCCAAGGGACTGCAAGATGTTATCAGCGTGGATTCAGCCGGAACCCATGCATATCATGTGGGTGAGCCGCCTGATCGCCGGTCCCAGCAAACGGCGCTTGCGCATGGGGTGAACTTGAGCTCGCAGCGGGCGCGTCGTGCCGAGCGAGACGATTTCCACAAGTTTGATTATATTCTGGCCATGGATCGGGATAACTACCGCAACCTTGCGGCTATCTGCCCGTCAGGTATGGAGGATAAGTTGCACCTGTTTCTGGATTTTTCCAGGGAGTTAGATACGGATGAGGTGCCGGATCCGTACTATGGTGGCAAGGACGGATTTGAACGTGTGTTCAATATGGTGGAGATTGCTGCAGCCGGCCTGCTGGATGATATTCGATTACGGCATGGTATTTAGTTATACAACTCCCTTCTCCCCTTAGGGGAGAAGGGTTGGATGAGTTTATAACTTAAATATCACCGCTGCTGGTAGACGGTTTGGACGGTGCCTCTGTGTTTGAACCAGCTTGCGCGGCATTTGCAGTTCCTGCTTCAGCCGTCTGTGGTGTCGGACTCGTCACCGGCTTTTTGGTTTCCACCAGTTTCGGTTCCGGTTGTGTTTCCCGTACTGTTGAAGCTGTCGCGACCACTGCCGGGCTTTCCGGTTTTTTTGTCTCGACAACGTTTGGCTTCGGTTGAGTTTCCTGTTTGGTTTCTGGGGCAGCCACAGGTTTTATCTGCGGCTTTGTCTCGACCAGTTGCGGGGCGGATTTAACATCGCTCTGCGATTCGTTAGTCTGTACCGGTTTTTCCTGCGGCTTGCTTTCCACCGACGGGGATGATGCATTTGGTACTGATGAAATCACTTGCTCAGTATTTGGTTGCGCCTTGGTCTCGACTGATTGTGGGGCAGGTTTGTTTGTCGTGTCCTCGCGTTTGGGTTCAGACGGTTTGGCATCTGCAGATGCCGCTGGTGCAGCGTTTCTATCTTCGGTTGCGGCTACCGCATTGTCATCACCTTGATTCTGCACGGCTCTAGGTCTGCGTGGTCCTCTGGATTTGCGCTCTCCAGAAGATTGTTCCCGGTCGGATTCGGAGGCATTGGCCGGTTGTTGTCCATCGGCATTTTCATCTGAACTCAGCTGTTGTTGATCCGTGGATGTTGCTGACTGATCCTGATTGCTGCGGCTGCGACGTCTACGCCCACCACGACGTCCGCGCCGATTGTTGGAACTACGTTGCTGCTGTTCTTCGGTCTTGACGTCAACATTGCCGTTTGCTTCATTCTCATTCGATTCCGGCTGTTTCTTGGCCAACCCGTTTGGCTTAACCTGTTCTTTACTGACGTTGCCACTGTTGCCACGACTGCGAGCCGGTCCGGAACGCTTATCTCTTTGACTGTCAGAACGCTCTCGTCTTGATCTATTAGATGGCCTGCGACTGTTTTCCCCAGACCTGGATCGACTATCACGTCTATTATCCTGTTGCTTGGGAGCTCTCTCCGCTATTTCTGACTCTTCGCCGTCGCTGCCACTGAACAGGGCCGAAATAAAACGTTTGAACAATCCGAGTCCTTCTGGCGCATCTGGCGCCTTTTTGGCTACAGGCTGTGGGGCCGGGACTGATGGAGCTATGTTCTTTACGGCAGGCTCCTCGCTCTTCAGTGCCTTTGGTTTGGCATGTTCCTGGAGATTGGCGTCCGGTTCGACCGACATCCGATAACTTGCGGTTTCGGTATCATGTTCGGCCATGTCCTGGCTGCGGATGCGCTCTATTTCGTAGTTCGGCGTTTCAAAGTGTTTGTTGGGTATCAAGATGACGTCTACGGACTGACGGCTCTCGATATCGTGGATCGTGTCGCGTTTTTCATTCAGTAGGAAGGTAGCCACATCCACAGGCATCTGGGCGATTATGCGGGATGTATTGTCCTTCATCGCCTCTTCTTCAATTACGCGTAATACCGACAGCGCCAGAGATTCCACACCTCGTATAAAGCCGTGTCCTTTACAGCGTGGGCAAACCAGTTGGCTCGATTCACCCAGGGAAGGGCGCAGCCTCTGACGCGACATCTCCAACAGGCCGAAGCGTGAGATGCGTCCGATCTGGACGCGGGCGCGATCCTGTTTTAGTGCATCTTTAAGCCTGTTCTCCACTGCGCGCTGGTTTCTTGCCGGGCCCATATCGATGAAGTCGATAACGAACAGGCCGCCCATGTCCCGCAGGCGTAGCTGGCGGGCTATCTCGTCAGCAGCCTCCAGGTTGGTATTGAATGCGGTGTCCTCGATATCCGTTCCTTTGGTGGCGCGGGCCGAGTTGATGTCCACTGAGGTGAGTGCCTCGGTGTGGTCGATCACGATAGAACCGCCGGATGGCAGGCGAACTTCGCGCTGGAAGGCCGTCTCAATCTGGCTCTCGATCTGATAGCGGGTGAACAGTGGCACCTCATCCTGATAGAGGCGAACCTTCTTCTGATTCTGCGGCATCACCTGTTGGATGAATTCGCTGGCCTCTTTATATACATCAGGGTGATCAATCACGATCTCACTGATATCGGCACGCAGGTAATCGCGGATAGACCGGATGATTACGTTGCTCTCCTGATATATGAGGAACGGAGCGGCCTTATCCTGGGCAGAGCTTTCGATTGCAGACCATAGCTGGAGCAGGTAGTCGAGGTCCCATTGCAATTCCTCTTTGCTCTTGCCCACGCCGGCGGTGCGTACTATCAGACCCATACCATCCGGTATGGTCAGGAGGCTCATGGCCTCGCGTAGTTCCGTACGGTCACTGCCCTCAATGCGGCGGGAAACACCACCAGCGCGAGGATTATTAGGGATCAGGACCAGGTAACGTCCGGCCAAGGCGATGAAGGTGGTAAGGGCTGCGCCTTTATTACCGCGTTCCTCCTTTTCCACCTGGACGACAACCTCTTGTCCTTCCTTGATTGCGTCTTTAATGTTTATCTTGCCGCCGGATTTTGCAGCATCTTCAGAGAAGTAGCTGCGGGAGATCTCTTTCATCGGCAGGAAGCCGTGGCGTTCTGACCCGAAATCGACAAAGACCGCCTCCAGGCTGGGTTCCACCCTGGTAATGCGACCTTTATAGATATTGGCTTTTTTTTGTTCCCGACCGGAGGTTTCTATGTCGAGATTGTAGAGTTTTTGGCCATCAACTATGGCCACGCGCAACTCTTCAGGCTGAGTTGCGTTGATCAGCATACGTTTCATTTATAATCCTTATGTATGCCACAACTCCTGTTACTTCAATAGCTTATGCGTATTAATGCAACATGGTGTCTGGCGTGTTCCCCCTGGGAACATATCGGATAATGCTGGAATACCAATCGTTACTGGTCTCATCAGCATAGATCCACGAGTGCGGTTTATGTTACGCCTCTGGATACCGATCTGCCGCCTTTTGTGGCATATAAATCAATTTGTTCAAAAACCCGCCATATAGCCGAGTTGCCTTTTAACCTGGCTCCAATCATGTGCATCAGTGATAAACTGCTGGACCAGGTCTGGCGCTGCTTTTGTCATGGCTGCGCCGAAAATCTATACATTAACTATAGGGTATAAATCTGAATAATACTCCTCAAAACGAGGTTTTGCCTATAGTCAGCGGTAGAATGATAGCAGTCTTAAACATGCGCATCAATCGGCTGTGACCTGTTATTATGTGCAAATGTCAGAAACTAAAGAAAAATCATCCCTGGTAAGACAGGTTGTGGTGGATTCTGGTTATCAAGGCCAGAGACTAGACAACTTCCTGCTCGGCCAACTCAAGGGCGTGCCCAAGAGCCACGTGTACCGGATTGTAAGAAAGGGTGAGGTGCGGGTAAATAAAGGCCGTACCCAGGTCAGTTACCGCCTGCAGGAAGGGGATGTTGTGCGCATTCCCCCGGTGCGCATAGCTGAGCAAGATGCCCCCGTAACCCCCAGTGACCGGATTCAGAAGCTGCTGCAAGACTCCATATTATATGAGGACAAACGCCTGCTGGTGTTGAATAAACCCTCCGGGCTGGCTGTACACGGTGGTAGCGGTCTTAAATTCGGGGTGATCGAGGCCATGCGCGCCCTGCGGCCGCAGGAGCAGCAGTTGGAGCTGGTGCACAGGTTGGATCGTGACACCTCTGGGTGCCTGTTGATCGCCCGCCGCAGGAGTGCCCTGCGTACCCTGCATGAAATGTTGCGTGGCAACGGGGTCGATAAGCGTTATATGGCTTTGGTATCCGGGCGATGGAAGAATGACCGTGAGGTCGTGGATGTGCCCCTCTCTAAAAATCAGCTGCAAAGCGGGGAAAGGGTGGTGCGGGTCGATCCGAACGGGAAGTCGGCCAAGACCATATTCCGGGTACAGGAACGGTTTTCCGATGCCACTTTGGTGGAGGCGGAGTTGCTCACCGGACGTACCCACCAGATTAGGGTGCATCTGGCCCATTTAGGGACACCGGTCCTGGGGGATGAAAAATATGGCGATGATGCTGCCAATCGTAAGATGAAACAACAGGGCTTGAACCGGCTGTTCCTGCATGCAAAATCCCTGAGCTTCGATTGGACGGAGGAGGTGGGAAGGCTCAAGATTGAGGCCCCTCTGGAACCGGCGCTGGAACAGTTTTTGGCGAAGCTCAGAAGATGAATAACCACAGATTCAGCCTGCTGGTGTTCGATTGGGATGGCACCATAATGGATTCGGCGGCCAATATTATCGAATGCGTGCGCGCGGCCGCTGTTGATCTGAAGCTGGAAATTCCCACAGATGACGCCATAAGGAACATCATAGGGCTGGGACTGCAAGAGGCGGTCACGGAGATGTTTCCGGGCGTGGATGACGACATGGTATGGAAAGTTGTGGAGCGTTACCGGGTGCATTTTTTGGATCACAAACGCAAACCATCCATGCTGTTTCCTGGTGCTGAAGCAATCTTGCGTGAACTTTTAAATGAGGGTTATCTGTTGGCGGTGGCGACCGGCAAGGGGCGTGTCGGCCTGGATAAGGTATTCAAGTACACCGGTCTTGGTGAGCTGTTTCACACTTCAAGGTGTGCAGACGAGAGCCATTCAAAACCAAATCCTGATATGCTGTTCCAAATAATGGACGAACTTGGCACCACAGGAGATGAGACCCTGATGATCGGTGATACCGAGTATGATATGCAGATGGCGCTTAACGCGGGTGCGCAGCGGTTGGCGGTGAGCTATGGCAGTCACACCCGGGAGCGTCTGATGCAGTCTGAGCCCTTGGGATGTCTCGACGATATACGTGAACTTACGACCTGGTTACGAGATTTGAAATTAGATTGAGAGAAAATATATGGACCACAGCGAGAATCAGAGAGGGGCGGGGCAACCTGCCGGTTGGGAGAGAAAACTGATAGAAGAGCTGGCACTTTCCACGTTGAAGGAAAAGCGTCGCTCCCGCAGGTGGGGGATATTCTTTAAACTCCTTACCTTCGCCTATCTACTGGCCATCTTAGGTCTGATGATGCCGGACGGACTGCAGGATACAAAGATCGCGGACGGTGAACATACCGCCGTCGTGGATATAAAAGGCGTTATTGCAGATGATACAGAGGCCAGCGCCGAGACCGTGATCAAGGGGTTGCGTGCCGCCTTTAAGCACCAGAATACCAAGGGTGTAATCCTGCGCATAAATAGCCCCGGAGGAAGCCCGGTGCAGGCCGGTTATATCAATGACGAGATAGTGCGCCTGAAAAAGGAATATCCGGATATCAAGGCCTACGCAGTGGTCACAGATATGTGCGCATCCGGTGGATACTATATTGCGGCAGCGGCGGACGAGATATATGTAGACAAGGCCAGTGTCGTCGGCTCCATCGGTGTCATCATGAACGGATTTGGATTCGTCGATATGATGAATAAGATCGGCGTAGAGAGGCGCATGCTTACCGCAGGAGCGCACAAAGGTCTTATGGACCCGTTCTCTCCGCAACAAGAGTTCGATGTCGAGCATATGAAAAAGATGCTGGCCCAGATCCATCAGCAGTTTATAACCACGGTAAAACAGGGTAGGGGTGAACGTTTAAAGGAAAACCCGGATATCTTCAGTGGTCTGTTCTGGAGTGGCGAAGAGAGCATCAAGCTTGGTCTTGCCGATGGGCTCGGCAGCAGTGGTTATGTGGCCCGTGAGATCATAGGCGCGGAAAAGATGGTGGATTTCACTCAGACCGAAGATGTGTTCGAACGTTTTGCCAAGAAGATGGGCGCTGGCGCGGCCTCGGCGCTGGCGCGGGTGATGGGGATGGATGAGGCCATGAAATTACACTGATGGTTTTTCATGGAGGTATATTTGCAATTACTGGATAAAAATTTCATCCGGTCTGCTAAAATGCCCGTCTTTTGATTTCACAGCAATTTGACCCTATGACGATCTGTACCCGTTTCGCTCCCAGTCCCACCGGCTATCTGCATGTCGGCGGGGCACGTACCGCCCTTTTCTCCTGGCTGTATGCCCGCAAGCATGGCGGCCAGTTTATCTTGCGTATCGAAGATACCGACCTGGAACGCTCCACCGCCGAATCGGTGAATGCCATCCTGGAGGGGATGACCTGGCTGGGTCTGGAGTATGACCAGGGACCCTTCTATCAGACACAACGCTTCGATCGTTACCACGCGGTGATCCAACATCTGCTGGATCGTGGATTGGCCTATCGCTGCAACTGTTCCAAGGAGCGCTTGGACGAGATGCGGGACGAGGCCATGAGGCGCAAGGAGAAGCCCAGGTATGACGGCCACTGTCGACATAAAGAGGTGAACCCAAACGAGCCCCACGTAATCCGTTTTGCCAACCCGGAAGACGGGGTAGTCGTTGTGGATGATCTGGTGCGCGGCAAGGTGGCGTTTCAAAACGCGGAACTGGATGACCTGATCATCAAACGCACCGACGGTTCCCCTACCTATAACCTGAGCGTGGTGGTGGACGACATGGATATGGGGGTCAACGTCGTTATCCGTGGCGACGATCATCTTAACAACACCCCGCGCCAGATCAATATCCTGCGCGCCCTTGGCCATGAGGCGCCCAAGTATGCCCACGTTCCGATGATACTTGGTGATGACGGGGCCCGTCTCTCCAAGCGTCACGGTGCGGTGAGTGTGATGCAGTATCGGGATGACGGCTATCTGCCCGAGGCGTTGCTGAATTATCTGGTGCGCCTGGGTTGGTCCCACGGTGACCAGGAAATCTTCTCCCTGGATGAGATGATCGAACTGTTTGATATAGATGCAGTCAACAAGGCCCCATCCGCCTTCAATACCGAGAAGTTGTTGTGGCTGAATCAGCACTACATAAAGAGTAGCGATCCGGCGCGAATCGCCCACCTGCTCAGTCCGTTCATGGGCAAGCTGGGTATAGACCCTAGTCAAGGGGCTGATCTGGTAGAGGTGGTTAAGGCGCAGCAGGAGCGTGCCAAGACCCTGGTGGAGATGGCGGAGATCAGCGCCTTCATCTATAAAGACTTTGACGAGTACGATGAAGATGCGGCCAAGAAGAACCTGCGGCCAGTGGCGCGTGAACCCCTGGAGAAGGCCTTGGAGGCGTTGCAGAATCTGGAAGAGTGGACTCCGGAAAACCTCCACAAGCTGGTGGAAGAAGTATCTGAGTCACTTGAATTAAAGATGGGCAAGGTGGCCCAACCCCTGCGTGTGGCTGTGGTGGGTAGGGCGGCTTCACCAGGCATTGACGATACATTGTATCTCGTGGGCAAAGATGCCTGCCTGCGGCGTATTCAACGGGCGCTGGAATATATTAAGCAGCGTGAGGGATAGATCCTCGCTCCCTTCTCCCCTTGGGGGAGAAGGGTTGGGGATGAGGGGGCGAGTTATAGAATATCCCCTAACCCTCTCCCCAGTGGGGAGAGGGGACTGTAGGTAGAATTATAAACCGAGTAATCTATATCCGATTGAGTCTTCACATAACTTAGACTAAGAACCAAACATATGAGCGAGCAGGAACAAACCTCACCCACAAATTTTATACGTCAGATCATTGATGAAGATCTGAAGGTCGGAAAGAACGACGGCCGGGTGCATACCCGCTTTCCACCGGAACCCAACGGCTATCTGCATATAGGCCATGCCAAGTCCATATGCCTGAACTTCGGTATCGCTCGTGACTATCCGGATGGCCAATGCAACCTGCGATTCGACGACACCAATCCCAACAAGGAGGACGTGGAGTATGTCGAGTCCATCCAGGAGGACGTGCGCTGGCTGGGTTTTGACTGGGGAGACCGCCTGTTCTACGCCTCCGATTACTTCGAGCAGTTGTACAACTTCGCCATCGAATTGATCGAAAACGGCAAGGCCTATGTATGTGATCTGACCGCGGAACAGACGCGGGAGTATCGCGGTACCCTGACCGAGCCAGGCAAGGAAAGTCCCTACCGCAACCGTTCGGTGGAAGAGAATCTGGACCTGTTCAAACGCATGCGGGCCGGTGAGTTCGAGGACGGTTCCCGGGTGCTACGCGCCAAGATCGACATGGCCTCGTCCAACATGAATATGCGCGATCCTACCCTGTACCGCATCCGGCACGGGGTGATCCATCACCAGACCGGGGCCGAGTGGTGCATATATCCTATGTACGACTACACCCATCCGATCTCCGACGCCATCGAGGGCATTACCCACTCCATCTGTACCCTGGAGTTTGAGGACCACCGCCCCCTGTACGACTGGACCTTGGATAACATAACAATCGGTTGCCACCCGCAGCAGATCGAATTCTCTCGCCTCAATCTGCAATACACGGTGATGAGCAAACGCAAGCTGACTCAACTGGTGAGTGAGGGGCATGTCAGCGGCTGGGATGACCCCAGGATGCCCACCATCGCCGGTCTGCGCCGCCGTGGTTATACCCCGGCCTCATTGCGCACCTTCAGTGACCGCATCGGCGTCACCAAGGCCGACAACTCGGTGGAGATGGGCATGTTGGAGGCCTGTATCCGCGAAGATCTGGACAGCAACGCGCCGCGCGCCATGGCGGTGTTGCATCCGCTAAAGATCGTGCTGGAGAACTTCCCGGAAGGGGAGGTGGAAGAACTACAGGCGCACAATCACCCCAAGGATGAGTCCATGGGCAGCCGCACCCTGAAATTCACCCGAGAGATCTACATCGACCAAGCCGACTTCCGGGAAGAGGCCAACAATAAATACAAGCGTCTGGTCAGCGGGGGCGAGGTACGTCTGCGCAACGCCTATGTGATCAAGTGCGAGCAGGTAATCAAAGACGCAAACGGCGAGATCACAGAACTACGCTGCAGCTACGACCCCGACACCCTGGGTAAAAACCCGGAAGGACGCAAGGTGCGGGGGGTGATCCACTGGGTATCGGCTAGCGAAGGTATCACGGCCGAGGTGCGGCTGTATGACCGCCTGTTCAGCCATCCCGCGCCGGATGCCGACAAGAGTGTTGAGTCGTTCCTGGAGCATCTCAATCCGGAATCCCTAACTATCTTAACCGGCTGCGTGGTTGAGCCTAGTCTCTCTCAGGCCGCGCCGGGCAGCAGCTTCCAGTTCGAGCGGGAAGGGTATTTTTGCGTAGACAGCAAAGATTCCGCGCCCGGCAGGCTGGTGTTTAATCGGACCGTAACCCTGCGTGATTCCTGGGCCAAGATAGAACAACAGGCGGATTGATTCTAAAATCTTGCCAATATTCGGTATAATGGGTGGACAAAGTCGTCCGCTTCGCCTAATATTCGCGTCTTGTTTTTCGGGGCCATAGCTCAGCTGGGAGAGCGCCTGCCTTGCACGCAGGAGGTCGGGAGTTCGATCCTCCCTGGCTCCACCAAATAACAAAAATCCGGTCAGGCGATGGGCCGGATTTTTTACAAGTCACGTCCCCATCGTCTAGAGGCCTAGGACACTGGCCTTTCACGCCGGTAACAGGGGTTCGAACCCCCTTGGGGACGCCAAATAAAAAGCCCACGCTTGCGTGGGCTTTTTTTAGTTATGAACAGCAGTATCAATTAACGATGATATAGCTAATTGATACGGTCGCTAACATGCGATGTTGTTTGATTGTCTTCGACATCTTCGTGAACGCCGAAGAATAGAGCGAACAGAACTGG
>JBNKSV010000021.1:4120-38832 GCA_050297535.1 Sedimenticolaceae bacterium | reverse complement strand
GTCAAACAGCACTTTGGTTGCCGACGCACCGATGACAATCACTGCAATCGAAAACCCAATCAGCAACCACATCCCGGAATACACATAGGAAAGGGCCTCCTCAATATAGTTTTTAGCACGATCATGCGTGATGTTTATCACGTGGTTTACATGGCTTGAGATCGCATAATAGATATTAAGCGCCTTATGCCTATACAGATATTCACCAGCCTCCTTTTCCCGACCTTGCTGCACCATACTCACTGCCGCATGATATATATCTTTCAGCTTGACATAATTGGCATATATCTCATCTATGTCCGATGATTTACCAAGATATGTCCTACGCAACAGCACGAAGGTCGCTTCAACCTTGCCTTCAAACTCTTTGATCTTGGCCAAGGACTCTTCATCTAAGCCTTTGTGATAGACGATCTTGGTGGCATACTCCCATGCCGTCCTGCTGTAAACGCGTATATCCCTCGCTGCGTTATTCGCAACAAATGGATGCTCATAAAGCTTATTGCTAATCTTGGCTATGGAGTATTGTTGCCAAATGGCCAGTCCAAAAATGGCGATGGAAGACGTGAGCCACAAAAAGAGCCCAAGTAACAGAATTCTGACAAAAGAAAATCTACTGAGCATACCCGGCTCCATCAATGAGACGAGTTAAAGCGGTCCTTGTCAGGAGAACATCCCTGACAACCCGGGAAAGATACCGTAAAAGCACACGGGAGACCTGATCCCTGGCATATTGGCCTAAACGTGACAGCTTAAGTGTGGAGATAATTCTAGCAGAAGTTTAGGTGTTTTGTTTCTTCGCCATTAGAAACACGAGTGCATTGTATTGAGTTCGCTAATCGCCATGCACCCTCATCACAGACGCATTAGACCTCGCTAATACTCTTTAGATACTATAGTCGCGCAGCATCCATTTAAGTGATTCTATGGACAATGGGATATATCATCTCTTTTTAAACAAACTCATATCCGGGACATCTAGCCACCAGGTCTGCCCTACGCCTTGAGTAAACGCCTCGCAGTTATATTTCTCAGGCTCCACGTAAATCAGTTCTATATTAGGATTTTTCTGACAAAACGTTACTGCCCCAAACACCTGCATCTTGGTTCCATGCAGGATAGCTGACATATTAAACTGGTTTTTATATAGGGCATAAATCCTGGTCAATACATCATATACCGCCTCCCACCCATATGGTGGAACGGTAAGAATATTTACTATCCTATCTGCATACCTCTCCAAAACTGTACTGTAGCTCTTCAGATATACCTCCTGAAGCCCCCGTCTACACTTTAAGGTTCCCTGTGATAACACCACTATCTTGTCAGGATTAACCGCCTCAATATCATTAACAGCGCGTTCCGAATCATACCCAAGCAACAACACTAGGAGTGACTCTCTATTCTCCTGTTTGTCACCCTGGAACCCAGGTACAGAAACAATGTTCTTTACCCCCTTGGTCAGCCAAGCACCCCTCTTGCCGTTCTTCTCAGTACCATACTTTTCCGGCTCGGTATAAAACAGATATAGCGGTTTATTTCCCCTTTCCATGAGGATAAAGTTGAGAAGGTATATCATCCGTCCGCGGTTAAACGTTGTAATGTCTATTGCAATATCATCTGCCCGATTTAATGATTCTGTAATCAATGCGCTACAGGTATCCAGCATGCCGTCTTTCACGCCGCATTGCATAGGTATTTGCACTGGATCATTCGTGGAAATAGAACCGAAATACTGAACTAACTGAATGTGGTTATGCCGGTACGTTTCCGATTCCAGGAAATCATCTGAATGAAGTACGAAGGCGGTATCAACCCCCTGGAGCCCTTCGGACAATCTCATACTTGCCAGAGTTCTTGATTCGTAACTGGAATGACAAAAAAAAGCCGTCTTCCCACCCCTTCTAAAGGGAGGATAGCTATTTTGTATATTTAAAAAATGATGCGCCATTTTCCACCTATATACAGGTGGGTAACGCCAAGGCATTCCTAACTACTTCTTGTTATTTCTTACCAAGTCCAATCATGGATCCTGCTGACGCAGTCCATGTTGCCTCTACTGTTCACCCGATCAATATTAATAATTTTGTTTTTATAACAATTTTTTTCTAATGTAACGGGTGGCGATTATATACGTTTGTCAAGTTGATTTACATCGTTTTTGGCACTTATTCACAATTAAACTACACAAGCACCGTATTATTTGTGTCAATATGGCCTTTTAGGTCTATGAAAAAAGATTTCTTAGCCAGGTCTTTTTGGGTTTCTCGCCTGGACGCTCTTTTTGCGGCTCATATCTAACCGGTCGTATCAAGAAATTCTTCATGCACTGGTTGCAAATCTGGGTATAGAGCTCTTTAGACTCTTTTAGCAATGCCTCCCTGTCATTAATAAAATAGTCTGTTGCGCTATCTGTGAATGCATCGGCTATCTTCTGGAACCCTTCAAAGGTTTCCGCTATTACGAATTGCAGTGATTTGTTTCCGATAAAACCAAGGTCATCTATCATTTGCCTAAGAGTCTTTTCCTCTTCGACCTTACCCATCAGGTTATGCAGCCGCAGTTTCAGGGCATCATTAAACAACTTGTACTTACTTACTTTTTCGTCGTCTGGTATACCCAGACTACGGTCTATAACCTCCTTTAGCTGAGCGATATTCAATATCAGATGGTAAGTACATAGGTCGGATATATATTTATGCATTATGGCAAAATCAACTTTCTTATTTGCCTGTTCCAGAAAATCGTTGTTGGAGTAAAGGATGGCGTAGATCCGTATCCACTCGGTCAGGCGATCGACCCCGACCGACGTAGACAATCCAAGTGAGACCCGTTCCAACTCTAAAAACTGTTTGTTGGCCGCAGCCCTTTGGAGGGCTGGTGATATTTCAAATACCCCTTCCAGACCGATAATCTTCTCCTGGGCAATCCTGATACTCTCCTCGTCTTCACTGTTGATCCTGCTCTTATCCAGCGCCAGTTGGCTCAGGTACTCTTTTGTAATCGCCAGTTCCGATTGGATCCCGTTGTAATACAACTTCATCCGCTCTTCAGCATGCAGGTACTCTTCAGCAAAGGTAAGGGCAAGTCTTTTGAGTATCGCCTGTTGATCATGACAGACCAGCACCAACAATTCTTCGATGATATCACGTGCGTTCTGAGTCAGCTTAGAAGGGCATCTATAACTCCATATCCTGGATACAATCATTATATATGTCCGGTATTTTTCTTCCGGCAACACCTCATTATCTTTGATATGTCTAAGCAGATTGTTTAGTGCCAGCCTGAACCTTAGCTGTTGTATTAAGGATGGTTCAATACCGGTATTGAGATAGTGTTTAAACAGGACCTGGTCGTCACTCACATCATTGATTATTTTCGCACGGGCAAAATGATCCGGCTCGGCGTTGGCATATACCGCCATCAGATACGGTTTCAGGGTTAAATATTTGTAGTTCGCCCTTAGGTCGCGGGTAAGCTGCTCTACCAATCTTGATACGGTTGTGGCGTTCTTTAGCGGGAAGTGGCTAAATTTTTGCAAAATATCAGAAACGACAACGCGGCCCTTCTCTATCCTTATCATCTCATCCCGATAGCGGGTTACCAAATCATCCGATAGTTTTTCCCCATCACTCTGATTTTGGCCGGCACGCACCTGGAGCAGGAACTCCGTTGGCATCTTGGTACTAATATAGATTTGCGACAGCTCTTCGCCAAACAGCTTTCCAAGCTCTGCTGATATATCCATGTAGGTAACATTGGCGAAGGCATCACCACGACCTTTTGTCTCCTGCTCTATTTCTGATATTAAGATCGAGGCCAGTTCATCCGGTCTTACACTAGCCGATGAAATCTGGTGGGTTTTGCACAATTTGCTATAAATACTTGGGAAAACCGGCGCCTTCGCCAACTCCTTGGTAGTGCGAATGATGGCATCTATATCCCGATTGCCATATGCCTTGCGCAGCGCCTCTTTGTATTCACTTATTTCCATTCTGCCCAGATGTATATATGTTCTATTCTTACCCCATGACCCTGTGTATTATCGGCGGTAGCTTGGCTTTCTTAAATACCAGATCAGCATACGCTCCGCACCCGGCATCATGCAATCATCCCTTTTGTCTGAAGTAATCTAATTTCATCACGCACCGCAGCCGCCTCCTCAAACTCCAGATCCCTGGCATGCTGGTACATCTCCTGCTCCAGTTGTTTGATTTTCCTGCTCAACTCCGCGGCAGACATGGAGGCGTACTCCAACTGCTCCTCCGCCACCTTGGCGTATTCCCGCGCCGGCAGCGGCGCCCCCGGCCTGGCCCCTTCCATAACATCTTTTACGGCCTTCTTAATAGTCTGGGGAGTAATGCCATGTTCCTGATTATAGGCCATCTGTTTGCGACGTCTGCGTTCAGTCTCATCCATCGCCCTCTGCATAGAACCGGTCACTTTATCTGCATATAGGATAGCCTTGCCATTGACGTTCCTGGCAGCCCTGCCGATGGTCTGGATCAGAGATCCTTCTGAACGCAGAAACCCCTCCTTATCCGCATCCAGGATCGCCACCAGCGACACCTCCGGCATATCCAGACCTTCCCGCAACAGATTGATACCCACCAGGACATCGAACTCTCCCAAACGCAGGTCACGGATAATCTCAACCCGCTCTACCGTCTCGATATCCGAGTGCAGATAACGTACCCGTACCCCATGTTCGTTCAGGTAGTCGGTAAGATCCTCGGCCATGCGCTTAGTCAGGGTCGTTACCAAAACCCGCTCTTGCACGGCCACCCGCAGGTTTATCTCAGATAACAGGTCATCCACCTGGGTGGTAACCGGACGCACCTCCACCTCGGGATCGACCAACCCGGTTGGACGCACCACCTGCTCCACGACCTTGCCCGAGTGTTCCAGTTCATACTCCCTGGGGGTTGCTGAGACAAATATGGTCTGAGGGGCGCGCGCCTTGAACTCTTCAAACATCAATGGGCGGTTATCCAGGGCGGATGGCAGCCTGAATCCATAGCCGACCAGGGTCTCTTTACGGGAGCGATCCCCCCGGAACATCCCCCCGACCTGAGGGATGCTGACATGGCTCTCATCCACCACCATAAGCGCATCATCCGGCAGGTAGTCCAGCAAGGTCGGAGGCGGCTCACCTGGACCACGGCCGGAGAGATAGCGCGAATAGTTCTCAATACCGGAGCAGTAACCGAGCTCCATGATCATCTCCATATCGTACCTGGTGCGCTGTTCCAGCCTCTGTGCCTCCACCAGTTTGTCGTTGTTGCGAAAGTGTTCGAGACGTTCCTGCAACTCTTCCTTAATCTGGTCCACCGCCGCCAGCAGGGTCTCACGTGGGGTCACATAGTGGGATTTGGGATAGATGGTGAAGCGTGGCAGCTTGCGCAACACCTCACCGGTAAGCGGATCGAACATAGATATCGTCTCGATCTCATCATCGAACAGTTCGATACGCACCGCCTCGCCGCTGGATTCAGCCGGATAGACATCAATGACCTCTCCCCGTACCCGATAGGTGGCGCGATGCAACTCCACCTCGTTGCGGCTGTATTGTAGTTCCGCCAGACGCCGCAGGATGGTCCGCTGGTCTATGCTCTCGCCCCGTACCAGATGCAGCACCATGCTGAGATAGGAGCGCGGATCGCCCAGACCATAAATGCATGAAACGGTGGCTACTATGATGGTGTCCGGGCGCTCCAACAGGGCCTTGGTGGCAGACAGACGCATCTGCTCAATGTGTTCGTTTATAGATGCGTCTTTCTCTATGAAGGTATCTGAGGACGGCACATAGGCCTCTGGCTGGTAATAATCGTAGTATGAGACGAAGTACTCCACCGCATTCTCCGGAAAGAACTCCTTCATCTCGCCATACAACTGGGCTGCAAGGGTTTTATTATGGGCCAGGATAATAGTCGGTCGTTGCACCTGCTGGATTACATTGGCGATAGTGTACGTCTTGCCTGATCCGGTCACCCCCAGCAGGGTCATCCCCGCCTCCCCATCAAGCAACCCATCTATCAATTCTTGTATCGCCTTTGGTTGGTCTCCTGCCGGGGCAAAATCTGCATGTAGGTTAAATTCTTTTGACATAGGGGGATGTTCTTACTGCAAGGATTAGATATCATTGACCACTCTGACAAGCCGTTAGTCTACTACCACGGAAGAGTTTTCAACACCGTTACATACTGGAATCGACAACCAATGAGCATAAAACTTTCATCTCGCGTTCAGGCCGTCAAACCATCACCAACACTGGCCGTCACCACCCGCGCAGCAGAGATGCGCGCCGCAGGTAAGGACATTATCGGACTCGGAGCAGGCGAACCTGACTTTGATACCCCAGACCATATCAAAGAGGCTGCCATAAAGGCCATTCAGGATGGTTTCACCAAATATACCGCAGTGGACGGCACCCCGGGACTTAAGAAAGCCATCATCAATAAATTCAGCACGGAAAACAAACTGGAATACACCCCGGAAGAGATCCTGGTCTCCTGCGGCGGCAAGCAGAGCTTCTACAACATGGCTCAAGCCATTCTTGACCATGATGACGAGGTGGTAATCCCCACCCCCTATTGGGTTTCATACCCGGATATGTCAATCCTGGCCGGGGGTGTACCGGTATTCGTGCATGCGGATGAGAAACAGAATTTCAAGATCACTCCAAACCAACTGCGGGCCGCTATTACGGATCGCACCAGGCTTGTTGTCATCAATAGTCCGTCTAACCCCACTGGCATGGCCTATAGCCTTGCAGAGCTTAAGGCGCTGGGTGAGGTACTACTAGAATATCCAAAGGTCGTGGTCGCCACCGACGATATGTATGAACACATCCGCTGGGGCGATAAGGCATTTGTAAATATCCTAAATGCCTGCCCAGATCTCAAAGGCCGATGCCTGGTTCTGAACGGTGTCTCCAAGGCCTACTCCATGACTGGATGGCGCATTGGCTATGCTGCAGGTCCGGCCAACATCATCAAGGCCATGAAAAAGATCCAGTCTCAGAGCACATCTAATCCGACCTCAATCTCACAGATCGCGGCCCAGGCCGCCCTGGAAGGACCACAGGACTGCATCAAGGATATGCTGGTACACTTTAAGCTCAGACATGATTATGTCATAGAGCGCCTAAACAAGATCAACGGAGTAAGCTGTCTGCCTACAGATGGCACCTTCTATTGTTTTCCGAATGTCCAGGCAGCCATCGACCGTATCAACGGCGTAAACACCGATGTGGAACTGGCGGAGTACCTGATCGAACACGCGGGAGTCGCCCTGGTTCCAGGTTCCGCATTTGGCCTGCACGGGCATGTCCGCATATCTATCGCGACCAGTCAGGAGAATCTGACCAACGCCCTGAATCGTCTGGAACAGGCCCTGGGAAGTTAAGTAACAGGAAGCAAAGGGGATACTCGCATCGGGTATTCCCTTTTCCCCAGCACCAGTATAGACTGAGATCCGCCTCAAACAGGCAAGCAAGACACCAAATCTGCGCAAGGATATGCGCATAATAGATAAAACGAGGGATCGTCCATGCACCAGTCCAACAACGGGCTACTGGATATCAGTGGCTTCACGCTAATAGAGTTAATCATCACCATTGCACTAACCAGCATCCTACTGGCAATCGGGGTCCCATCGTTTCAAACCCTAACCCAGAACAGCCGTATGACCACGGTCGTAAACACCATTATCGCTCACCTAAATCTAGCCCGTAGTGAGGCAATTAAACGTAAAACCAAGATAATCATGTGCCCATCCTCTGATGGATTGGATTGCACAGACACCATGATATGGGACGAACAGATCATAATGTTCACCGACAACAATAAAAACGGCCACCTGGATCCGGGAGAAAATTTAATCAGACATATGAACGCCCAGTCCAAATCAATCCGTATAACTACAACGGTCGGACGCAAAAAGGCGGTTTATGATGCCAGCGGCTTCTCCATGGGGAATAATGTAACCTTTACCTTTTGTGATATGACTGAAAAGATAGATCCCAAGGCAGTAATAGTCAGTAACAGCGGCCGGGCGCGGATTTCACCGACCAACTCACAAGGTGATCCACTTGATTGCAGCTAGGCTATTGACCAGGCAGTGTCAGGGCATTAATATACGCGCCTTTATATTCCCCGGTAGCTCAGTCGGTAGAGCGGGTGACTGTTAATCACTAGGTCGGCGGTTCGAGCCCGTCCCGGGGAGCCATATAAATTTAGGGTTCTGCTTACACTGCCAAACCAGTTGTATTTGTGCTATAGCTTGGCGTCTCCTTCCAGCCTTTAGATTGAATCAATCTATGACCCATATTTCAGTAATGGGTAATAAATAGTGCTACTACATCCTATCCCTTGTAGCCCATAAACCAAACAAATAGGCCCATCAGATTATTTCTGGTTTGCTGCCAGTATATCTATGGGAAAATGAGGGTTGTAGTAAAAAGTACTTGTTCTTGCCACCCCCTTCGTGAGATGGGTTCGGAAAGCTGCGGGTCTCCTAAAATTTATGATGTTCAAGGACGACGGCCGGGTTGCGTTGAGTAATATATCGGTAACATATATTTTCTAGCATAAAGGGGATTTATCCATCATGAACACGAGACTAAAAGCAGTTGCGGCTGCGGCATTATTTTTATCTTCAACCGGCAGCATGGCAGCCTCAGTGGCAGACATAGCCTTCGTAGTTGACCAATCCGGAAGCATGAGCGGCGAGTTTTCTTGGATAGCATCATCAATAAGCACCATTAGCCAGAAGATAGCTGACGCAGGAATTACTGCCCGTTATGCAATCTCTGGATATGAAAGGACATTCGGCACGGCTTACTCTGGGAATATCTATAGTGACTTTACGAGCGATATAAACGACATCATAACTACTGCGAGTGGTGTATCACTCTACGGCGGATCCGAATATAGTTACAACGCTGCCGTCGCTGCAACAACTGGATTCAGTTGGGACCAATCTGCAGCCAAGGTTATTATTCTCATCACCGATGAGGCGTCACCACAGTATGGAGACATTTATACTGAGCAACAGGTCGGAGACACTATGAACGCTGGAGGTTTTCTTCTTAATGTGATTGCCCCGGAAACATATAGAACGCGCTGGGACGAAGCGGCCTATAGCAATGGTAGTTATTTGGGTTTCTTTGATCTTGCTTTCTTAAGAGACGACGCGACCGGTTTTACTGATCAATTTGCTGCCGCGAAGATTACAGAAATCGTCAACACACCAAACCCAGTACCTGTTCCTGCCGCAGTATGGCTTTTCGGCTCTGGTCTGGCAGGTTTTATGACATGGGGGCGTAAGAAGAAACAATCGGTGCAGGCATAACTACTACCACCTCAACGATAAAGGGCCACTGTCGTGGCCCTTTTTACATTCCACACTCCATTACTGGTTAAATCCTGTAACGCCACTGACCAACGCTACAAGCACGCATACACCTCAATCAGTTTATTACCAAGCAAAATACCCATATTACTTACAACTACTGGAATGTGTGCTTGTATATCTATTTGCGTTTAGATTGCAGCAACGATAGCTAGGATTTTAAAAATAACCAAATACAACATGGCGTGCACCAAATCTCTGGTACTGGCCGTTTTCATTTCACCTATAAACCAAATCAACCACTGTACATAACCTGCGTTCTATTCCTCATCTTCCAACCATTGGTTGAATTCGGCTGGAAGAGGAGTACGTTTACCCTCCCGTGCCCAAGCATTCTCCTGCGCCATATCTTGCATGGTCCTAATACGCATATCGTCCAGAGGATGCGAGCTGAAGATCGCAGGTTGTTCTCCCATCCCCTCTTTTTTCATAACATCGGCGATCAGTCCGAACAGATCGGAAGCTCCGCCGACATGCCCATACATATCTGCTATCACTGCAAAAGCCTGCTTATCGGCCTCAGTCTCCATCTCGCGGGAAAAATGCAGGATGGTGAATATTCCGGCACTGCCCAGGATATTGGCGTCCGCATTACCAAGAATTATTCCCAGACCTGCCTGAATACTGAGCGACCCTACAAAACTAACAATGGGATCACGATGCTTTATATGTGCCATCTCATGGGCGATCAGCATGGCCAAGGCGTCTTCGTTGGGTAATTTTTCCAGCAACCCCCTAAATAGGATTATGTTGCCTCCGAGCGTGGCAAAAGCATTCAGGGTATCATCAGATGAATAGCGCAGGGTTGTCTTGAATTCATCCTCAAGTTGCATGGAACGGGCAACACGTTCACTTACGGAGTACAGGTATCGCTCAAGCTCGGTTCCTTCGGCGCTGTCCGGAACAATATTCTGTGTCCACTCCCGCTCGGTCTCAAAAGATATAAACCTTGCCAGAGCGCCTCCGAAATAACCAAGCAACACGGCAATAAAGACAATCGCCGCGATAGCACCGGTTGTCAAAAGAAAGAACTCTTTTAGGGGATGATCCTGAGAGGTGTTTATCCCCTCAGGAATCTTGGGGTTGGAGTAACGCATATACCTTATGGCTTGATCAGCGCCGTACCATACGCCAGCACTTCCACTGAGCCGATAGTATTCTTCACCCCTTTGGAAATAGACGCAGTCTCATACTTCACGTTAAACACCATCTTGGCATGCCTTATCCGTGGGTCCTCCTTCATGCGCAACAGTGCTTCACGGCGCGCCCTGTCTATAAGTGACTCGTATGAAACCACCCTGCCGCCAAAGATATTACGCAAGGTGGCCAGAAAGCGCTTGAAATAATCAACCGATATCACCACGCTCCCCATCACCAGCGCCTGCTCATATTCATACTCCTTACCTGCTGGCGGGAAACGGCTGGCGATGGCTGGTAGTTTGTTCAGTTTTTCTTCCCGTTCGATAATGCTCTTATAGTGCTTTGATTCGGCCCACTTGCCAAACCCATAACCCAGGGCAAGCAATATAACGAATATCAGTAAATTAATGAGTTGTTCAGACATTATCTACACCAATATCACGGCCGTACCGTAGACATATATCTCCGCCGCTCCCTGAGCGATACTGGAGGTGGAAAAACGCACATTCAAAATAGCATTCGCCCCTACCGATTCGGCCTGGTCCAACATCCTATCAATAGCCTCTTCACGTGATTCCTGCAACAGTTCGGTGTAACCTTTTAACTCTCCTCCAAATATATTCTTCAGACTAGCCATTATGTCTCTGCCCACATGTTTGGCCCGAACAGAACTGCCATTAACCAGTCCAAGGTGTTCAACTATCCGTTTGCCTGGAACAATTTCGAGATTGGTAATCAACATTAGAATGAGTCTCCATGATTTTTTGTTTTTTATCACGATGTGACTGGATCATTCTCAACCTATATAAATATGGGTGTCAACTGGAAAGGTGTGATTAATGTGAGCTGATTCTGGTTAAACAAAAGGTCCCATAAAATACGGGTCATTTACCACATTGCAGGGATTACCGGGCCTACGGCCCTCTCGCCACTACGTGGCTCGTTCTGCGCCAGCACTCTATGCTGGCGCTAGTCGAACGAAGGGTTCGAATCAAACCTACCTGCTCCTGATAAAACAAAAGGCCCCAAACAGGGGCCTTTTGTTTTATATGGCGGAGAGCGAGGGATTCGAACCCTCGATGGAGCTACAAACCCCATACTCCCTTAGCAGGGGAGCGCCTTCAGCCTCTCGGCCAGCTCTCCAATAGTGTTGACGACCATTCCAATTTCTTGGAATAGCCGGTGCAATTCTATCAGCAGTTGAATATGTTACAAGTGAATATTGTACGTTTACCTAAGTCAAAACAGTGGTCCCCTAGATCTTAGGAGGACCACTGCCTCGCAAACGTCTTATTCTCCAGACGCCTGTTCTGCCTGCTCTGCCTTGATACGCTCGTAAATCTCTTCACGATGCACCGAAACATCACGCGGGGCATTCACACCAATCCGCACCTGATTACCCTTCACTCCAAGTACGGTTACGGTGACTTCGTCACCAATCATCAGAGTTTCGCCAACACGGCGAGTTAGTATTAACATGATACAGTCTCCCTGCTTCCCGTTTCCAGACACAGTTTAGATATCGAGTATATGTAAACTTCCATGTGTTACTCACGATTATCATCACTGCGACCAACCAAGCTCTTAATCCACACCATATAGTATGGCCTAAGTGCGCGCATATTCTACCAGTACGTAACTCTCATAAAAAGTCGTAATACCCCATTACCTAAAGGATAATGGACTAATTAACGTAAATTCGCTGCGATCCAGGCATATTTAGGAACGCGCTTACTCTTCATGCACTCGGCTCCGCGGAAAGATCGAAGGCATCGTGCAACGCCCTCACACCCAATTCCAGGTACTTTTCATCTACCACCACTGAGACCTTGATCTCGGAGGTCGAAATCATGCGAATATTGATCCCCTCCTTTGCCAATGCCTCAAACATGGTGCTGGCGATCCCGGCATGAGAACGCATGCCCACGCCAACTATAGAGATCTTTACTATTGAGCTATCGCCTTTGACCTCTCTGGCATTCAGTTTAGAAGCAGTGCTCTTGAGTACTTCCATGGTCTTGGCGTAATCGTTGCGGTGTACGGTGAAGGTAAAATCAGTGGTTTCATCTTCGCCGATATTCTGCACGATCATATCAACCTCAATGTTTGCCTCTGCAACCGGACCCAGTATCTCATACGCTATGCCCGGTTTGTCCGGTACGCCCAGGATAGTCAGTTTCGCCTCATCGCGGTTGAACGCAATTCCGGATACCTTAGCCTCTTCCATACCTTCGTCCTCAAAACTAATCAGGGTACCTTCGCCTTCCTCAAAGCTTGAGAGGACCCGCAAGGGCACATTGTATTTACCAGCAAACTCAACGGAACGTATTTGCAGGACCTTGGAGCCAAGACTGGCCATCTCCAGCATCTCTTCAAAGGTGATGCGCTCCAAACGACGCGCCTTGGGCTCCACCCTCGGATCGGTAGTGTAGACACCATCCACATCGGTGAAGATCTGACACTCGTCCGCCTTCAGGGCGGCCGCCATGGCAACTGCCGTGGTGTCTGAACCACCGCGTCCCAAGGTGGTAATGTTTCCATCTTCATCCACGCCCTGAAATCCAGCCACTACTACAACACGACCTGCATTGAGGTCGGCCCGCACAGCCTCATCGTCTATATCCAGGATACGCGCCTTGCTATAGGCCTGATCGGTCAGGATACGGACTTGGCCACCGGTATATGATTTGGCAGGGCAATCAATCTTTTGCAACGCAATGCAGAGCAGCGCGATGGTCACCTGCTCTCCGGTAGAGACCAGTACATCCATCTCCCTCGGATCCGGTCTCGATTGAATGGCATTGGCCAGGGCGATTAGACGATTGGTCTCACCTGACATGGCGGACACCACCACGACCACATCGTCACCACGCTCACGGGCATTCTTTACCTTTTTAGCCACCGCTTCAATGCGTTCGATGGTGCCGACGGAGGTACCACCATATTTCTGAACAATAAGCGCCATATCTGTATTTAGCCCTAAAAATCCAACGTATCAGCCAAAGCCGGTCCATGCCGGTTGAGGTCGACAATTAAACACTAATTTATTGACTGGATAAATAGTACTGATGAGAAATATTAAGATTTTTTGCGCCGCCTGACAGAACCGACAATTAGCTACCCAACCGCCCTTCCACCCACGGCTGCACCGAGGCCAGGGCCTGCGGTAATTCGGCAGGCAGATTGCCGCCAGCTTGGGCCATATCCGGACGTCCGCCCCCCTTGCCTCCCACCTGTTCGGCCACCATCTTGACCAGATCACCAGCTTTGACCTTGTCGATCTGGTCCTTGGTAACCCCAGCGATCAGACTAACCTTGTCGCCACTCACCGCCGACAGCACGATAATTGCGGAACCAAGTTTGTTCTTTAGATGATCCAGGGTATCTCGCAATGATTTTGGATCGACACCATCTAGGTTCGCAACCAATAGTTTCACACCGTTTAGATCCACGGCATTGGAAACAAGGTCACTACCAGCCGAACTGGCCAGTTTTGATTTGAGCTGATCCAGCTCCTTTTCAAGCTTGCGGTTACGCTCCACCAGCTGCGCCACCTTCGCTTCTAGATCTTCGCGGCCAGATTTCACTAGATCGGCAATACGCTGCAGACGCACATCATCCGCCTCTATCCAATCAATAGCGCGTTCGCCCACCACAGCCTCGATGCGCCGAACCCCGGAGGCAATACCGCTCTCAGAAACGATCTTGAACAGCCCGATATCCCCCACCGCCTTGGCATGGATACCACCACAGAGCTCGGTGGAAAAATCTCCCATGCGCAATACCCGCACATGCTGATCATACTTTTCACCAAACAGGGCCATGGCCCCGGTCGTCTTGGCGTCCTCCAGGGACATGATCCTAGTCTCCACCGGTTCGTTGCCGCGAATCTGCTGGTTTACCAGGCGCTCGATCTCCCGTAGCTGCTCAGCACTAACAGGCTCGAAATGTGAGAAATCAAAACGCAGGCGCTCCGGATTAACCAGAGAACCCTTCTGCTGTACGTGTTCACCCAGGATCAGACGCAAGGCCGCGTGTAGCAGGTGGGTAGCAGAGTGGTGCAACGCAGTTCTGGCCTGCTTCTCAGCATCGACCCGGCAGCTCACGTTATCACCTACCCGCAGCACATCCCCATGAAACCGTCCGACATGGACAATGACACCGCTACCAAACTTCTGGGTATCCGTGACCTGAAAGTGCTTTTCACCCAGTTCCAGCACCCCGGTATCCCCCACCTGGCCACCGGATTCAGCATAGAACGGAGTACGATCCAGCACCACCATGCCCTGTTCCTGATCACCCAGGGTATCTACCGATGCGCCATCCTGGATTATGGCAATGATAGTGGCTTCCTCTTGCTGCCGTTCATAACCAACGAATTCCGTGGTGCCATCCAGAGATATGGAGGATTCATCCATGGAGCCAAACTGACTGGCGGCACGGGCGCGCTCGCGCTGCGCATCCATCTCTCTGGCAAAGCCGTCCATATCTATAGTGAGGTCACGCTCCCTGGCAATATCCGCAGTCAGATCTACCGGAAAGCCATAGGTGTCGTACAGTTTGAAGGCGACATCGCCTGATATCTGCTTGCCATCCATATCGGCAATGGCCTGTTCCAGGATCTTCATCCCCTGTTCCAGGGTATCGGCAAAGCGTTCCTCTTCCAGTTTCAGTACCCTTTCAACCTGCTCCTTGGCCTTAACCAGTTCTGGATAAGCGCCGCCCATCTCTTTGCAAAGCGGCTCGACCAGACGGTGAAAGAAGCTATCTTGCATACCAAGCATGTAGCCGTGCCGGATGGCCCGCCGAATAATGCGGCGCAGCACATAACCACGCCCCTCGTTAGAAGGCAGCACCCCATCAACGATAAGGAAGGCGCAGGAGCGTATGTGGTCTGATATGACCCGCAATGATTTATCTTCTAGATTCGTGCAGCCAGTTACTTCAGCAGCCGCCTTGATCAGGTGCTCAAACAGGTCTATCTCGTAGTTGCTGTGAACCTTCTGCATGACGGCGGCCAGGCGCTCCAGCCCCATGCCGGTATCCACCGACGGATGTGGAAGCGGAGTCATATTGCCTGCGGCATCGCGATTGAATTGCATGAAGACCAGGTTCCAGATCTCGATATAGCGATCACCGTCCTCGTCCGGTGACCCCGGCGGGCCGCCCCAGATCTCAGGACCGTGGTCGTAAAAGATCTCAGAACATGGACCGCATGGCCCGGTATCGCCCATGGACCAGAAGTTATCCTTGGCCCCGCATCTGGAGAAACGCTCCGGGTCTACCCCTATCTCCTGTAGCCAGATGTCAGCTGCCTCATCATCCTCTTCAAAAACAGTTACCCAGAGTTTCTCGGGGGGGAGTTTCAGGTCAACGGTGAGGAATTCCCAGGCATACTGGATCGCCTCGCGCTTGAAGTAGTCTCCAAAACTGAAGTTGCCCAGCATCTCAAAAAAGGTATGGTGACGGGCTGTATAGCCTACGTTTTCCAGGTCATTGTGTTTGCCGCCGGCCCGGACACAACGCTGGGAACTGGTTGCCCTGCTGTAGTCCCTCTTTTCGCGTCCAAGAAACACATCTTTAAACTGAACCATACCCGCATTTGTAAACAACAGGGTAGGATCATCATGGGGCACCAAGGAGCTGCTGGGCACCTGCTCATGTCCACGTTTTTCAAAAAAATCAAGGAAGGCCTTGCGAAGTTCTGCGCTGGTCATCATTCACTATTAACTAAGGTTTTACCGAAGATGGAATGGTATGCAGAACCGGCCAGAAAGTCACTCTAGATATTAAAAAAAATCGGTAATTCATGCCTGTTTCGCATATATTCATACCATTGATCCCTGTATTGGACATATATACTGACAAGTGGTATCTAAATTCTGATGTTGAGAACTGTTTTTACTCTAAAGTCTCTCTAACATGTATAGTAGGCGATGTAGCCAGACCAATCGGCGCAATCCGAATAGATACACAAGACGCACCCATGCAAAACGTAGTGTTAAACAAAGAATGATGGAGCGATTCCCTTGAGGGGGGTGAAAACATGCCAAAACTGGTGATACTCAAAGATGGCGAACCACATGAAGAAAAGGAAATAGGAAAAGAACTAACTACGATAGGACGCGCCCGTGACTGCGACTTAGTAATCAATGATGGCGCTGTTAGCCGCTACCATCTGCATATAATCTGTATTTTGGGCGACTGTTTTCTTGAAGACCTAAATAGCGCCAATGGTACCCTGGTAAATAATCGCTTGGCGCACAAGTGTCCGCTAGAACATGGAGACGTGATTGCCATTGGGGGACACGAGATCAGATACGACGCGTCCCATGACGCTATGACCAAGGAAGAAGAATTCGACCAAGCCAGAGTACAACTGATAAAGCAACTAGACGAACCGGATGAAACAAGACCTGAGCCATCTCCGGCAGCCATCGCTAATAGCCAGCATACTCAAGACACCACAGTAATTACCAGACCAAATGCTGAACAGGAACCGGTACAGGATATAACCACATCTCAGGAATCAGGCGGCGAACAACCGCGAGAGCCACTCAAGGCCAGAACCAAGGCAGAAAACCCCAATGCAAGGACAGGCAACCTGATCATAATTTCTGGTAAACGGCAAGGACATAACATGGTCCTTAACAAATCTGTCACCAGTATTGACAAGTCAGGCCAGCGGGTCGCCGCCATCACCAAAAGACCGGACGGATATTTCCTGGTGCCACTGGGAAATGGTTCCCGCAACGATATCAAGGTTGTGATAAATGGAGAGGAGATAAGACGCAAGATATTTCCACTCTGGTCCAACGATGTTATAGAGTTGGGCGGAACAGAGATGGAGTTTCTATTTAAGGACTAATAGAAATACTGGGATCATTCATCATCCCATAAATAGCGCCTTATCATGGATACAGGGAAACCACGGTACTCCAAAAAACGCGCAACCTTCTGTTGTGATTTATGATCAGAGTGGGAAGAAGCACCCATTTTGCTGGCAGCCGCCTGCTGCATCAGCCGGTACCATTCAGAATCATGCTCATCAAGATGACTGGCAACCAACTCCCTGCTTATACCCCGTTCCTGTAGTTCAGCCTTTATCCGCAGGGGACCATAACCCTTACGCTTGCGGCTCTGCAGATACTCTTCCACGAAGCGCTCGTCACTCAAATAGCCCTGCTCTTCTAAGACATCTAGTACCGAATCTATAAAACTGGAATCGGGAAACCGGGTCTGCAGCTTTCTATAAAGCTGAGTACGGGAATGCTCACGCTGGGCAAGCAGGCGGATAGCCGCCTGCTCTACCTCATTCTGCGTGGCTGTGTCGCTCAGGCCTCAGTCTCCATAGGCTCTGGCACCTCAGATGGCCTAGTATCTTCGGCCTTGGGAAATACCAGATCGCGAATCTTACCCTCTATCTCCTGAGCGATATTCGGGTTTTCTTTCAGGAAACCACGCACATTATCCTTACCCTGTCCGATACGATCACCGTTATAGCTGTACCAAGAACCTGACTTATCTATGATGTCATGCTGCACACCCAGCTCAATAATCTCGCCCTCGCGGGAGACACCCTCTCCATACAAAATCTCAAAATTACACTGCTTAAATGGAGGGGCCACCTTATTCTTAACCACCTTGACCTTGGTCTCGTTACCTATCACCTCTTCGCCCTTTTTGATGGCGCCGGTGCGACGTATATCCAACCGTACCGATGAGTAGAATTTCAGAGCATTGCCACCGGTGGTGGTCTCAGGACTACCGAACATCACCCCGATCTTCATGCGAATCTGGTTGATAAAGATGACCAGACAGTTGGAACGTTTGATATTCGCGGTAAGCTTACGCAGGGCCTGTGACATCAATCTGGCTTGGAGTCCAACATGGGAATCACCCATCTCCCCCTCGATCTCCGCCTTGGGGGTAAGGGCGGCAACAGAGTCCACCACCACCACATCAACCGCGCCAGACCGCACCAACATATCGGTTATCTCCAGCGCCTGCTCCCCGGTGTCCGGCTGGGACACCAGCAGATCATCCATATTCACCCCTAGCTTCTCCGCATATACCGGATCCAGGGCGTGTTCCGCGTCTACAAATGCGGCGGTACCCCCCAGCTTTTGCGCCTCTGCAACCACATGCAGGGTCAGTGTGGTCTTGCCTGATGACTCAGGACCATAGATCTCAACTACGCGGCCACGCGGCACTCCACCTATTCCAAGGGCAATATCCAAGCTAAGTGAGCCGGTGGAGATCACGTCAATATTACGCACCGCACTGATATCACCCATGCGCATAACGGAACCCTTACCGAACTGTTTTTCAATCTGGCTAAGCGCGGCACTGAGTGCCTTTTTACGATTTTCGTCCATTTTATCCCCCAGTTAGAGATTGGGTCCTAGGCTTCCCGCCACGAGACCATGTTCTACCGATGTTCTCCATTATGGCACAAGCAAAAGCGGTTGTCATGGCTATGTTGAAATTTTTATGGTCATGGTAGCAACTAGTACTTATTCCTGCTCTTAACCTCATTGCCATTGCGATCAATCCAGACTCGCCGTACCCCCGCGTTATTCATAAAATTCTTGGCGTTCTGCTTCATCCCACCAGACCATCTGGATTCTACTGAGTTATTACTGTTAGTCTGCATCTTATCCGCCGCTTCCACGCCAGCAGGTGGAGGCTTCTGAGTAAAATGAATATTTCCTTCAGCATCTTTCCACTTATACATAGATCCAGCGAAGGCGGATGCGCCAAGCAACATAACACTCAACAAAAGCAAAACCTGTCTCATCATCTCTCCATACTCCATCTATCCAACACAAGGTAATGCGGATAGCCTGTTCCAGAATGAGATCCGGCCAAAACAAATTCATGTGGAGCCCACACAACCGGCTCCTCCAGAAAACGATCCCCCACAGCTACGGCCTTACGCGCCAAAGTGACATGTGGTTTATATGGCCTCTCTTCAGGTCGTACACCGCAAGCAGATAGACCCTGTTGCAGATCATACACCAGCCTACTAAGCGGTTCTGGAGCAGCGTCCGGGCTACACCATAGAATGCGCGGCCTCTTCCAATAACCAACCATGCTCAATTCCAGGGTAAAAGGCTCTACCCTGATCTTGTCGGCCATATTTCTGGCACATGCGATCTGTTCCGAGGTGATCCTACCCATAAATACCAGGGTCATATGTAGATCGTCCGGATGCTGCATCCGACCATTCTGCCCATAGATCGAATACTGAAGATGCACCAATCCATCCCTGACCGCTGTATCAGGCCAGAGGGCAAAAAACAGGTTATTGAGTTTGGACTCAGTCAATTAGATCCAATATCCCTTGCAGTGCCGCAACACTTGATTGGTAGCGCACCTCTTCCCTACTGCCAGAAAACTGCTCCTTGGCAGCGACTATCTCCCCACCCCTCATCCCCCAGGCCAGCCACACCGTACCCACCGGTTTCTCCTCGCTGCCACCATCAGGTCCGGCGATTCCGCTGACCGCCACCGCGATACTTGCCCTACTGCGCACCAGCGCCCCCCGCACCATCTCACGCACCACAGTCTCGCTTACAGCGCCATGTAACTCCAAGGACTCAGATGGCACGCCCAGCATCTCCCGCTTGGCCTCGTTGCTGTAGGTGATAAATGCGCACTCAAAACAGCCGCTGCTTCCTGGTACATCGGTCATGGCCTTGGCGATCCAACCCCCGGTACAGGACTCGGCGCTAGCCATCAGCAAACCCCTGCTCTTGAGCCTGTTATTCAGGTCGATTGCCAGCTGTTTTAGCTCTTCACCCATGAGCGCGAGTATTACCAAGAAACAACGCGAACGCAATGCGGCACATCCACTTCAAATCGGATACACTGCAGGGTCTACCAGCAAGCGACCACGCGGAGCAAAGATGTCTGAAATCAGTTTTGAACGCCAACCGTCACCGGCCAAACTCGAGATCCTGGGGGTATTCAACTGGCCCATCTGGGAGAAAGAGGTCTCAGAATTCCCCTGGACCTACGATAAACCCGAGACCTGCTATTTCCTGCGCGGTCAGGTGATAGTAACCCCGGACGGAGGCGAGCCGGTAGAGGTCGGACGCGGCGATCTGGTAACCTTCCCCGCTGGTATGTCCTGCACCTGGAAGATCCTGAAACCGGTGGAGAAACACTACCACTTCGGATAAGAACCGCACAGATGTCATCCGCAACCCCACAAACCCATACCCCAATGATGCAGCAATACCTGCGCATCAAGGCGGAATACCCGGACATGCTGGTGTTCTACCGCATGGGCGATTTCTATGAGCTGTTCTATGGGGACGCGGAGAGGGCAGCCCGGCTGCTGGATATCACCCTGACCAAACGTGGCCAGAGCGCGGGCCAGCCCATTCCCATGGCCGGCGTCCCCTACCATGCTGCGGAAAACTATCTGGCCCGGCTGGTGCGCCAGGGTGAATCTGTAGCCATCTGCGAACAGATCGGAGATCCCGCTACCAGCAAGGGTCCGGTGGAACGCCAGGTGGTGCGGGTGGTGACCCCTGGAACGGTCACCGACGAGGCCTTGCTGGAGGAACGACGGGACAATCTGTTGGGGGCAATGTTTGCGGCCGACGGCAGTTTCGGACTGGCCGTACTAGACCTGTGCAGCGGACGCTTTCAGTTGCAGCAGTTGGACTCGGCCGAGGCCCTGGCCGGGGAGATGGAGCGCCTGCGTCCTGCCGAACTCTTGCTGGCGGAGGACCATGCCTTACCACTCGGAACGCCGGAACAGAGAGGCATAACCAAGCGACCCATCTGGCACTTCGACCTGGAGACCGCGCAACGCCTCCTGACCAAACAGTTCGGCACCAAAGACCTGGGGGGCTTCGGTTGCAGTGACCAGCCTCTGGGCGTGATCGCTGCCGGCGCCCTGATACAGTACGTGAGCGAAACCCAACGTAGCGCCCTGCCACACATCAGCGGTATCACGGTAGAACGGCGTCAGGACGCAGTCATCATCGACGCCGCCACCCGCCGCAACCTGGAGCTGGAACACAGCCTCAGCGGCCAACCTCAGAACACTCTGTGCGGCCTCCTGGACCGTACCGCCACAGCCATGGGCAGCCGCATGTTGCGGCGTTGGATCAATCGCCCCCTGCGCTCGATAGATCAAATACGCGAGCGCCATGCCGCCATCGGCGCCCTCCTGGAGACCAGAAAACAGAACGATCTACATGACGAGCTGCAGGGCGTAGGCGATATTGAACGCATCCTCTCCCGCATTGCCCTGAAATCGGCGCGCCCGCGCGATCTTTCCACCCTGATGACATCCCTGGCACAACTGCCGCAACTACAGCAACTACTGGCAGAACTGGATTCCTCCCTGCTGCAACGGCTGGCCGCAGAGGCCGGAACCCATCCGGAAATCGTTGAACTGTTAAGAAAGGCGATCATTGAGAACCCATCTATGCTGATCCGGGACGGTGGGGTAATTGCGCCAGGCTATGATGCCGAGTTGGACGAACTGCGCAACCTCTCCAACAACTCCGAACAATACCTGCTGGATCTGGAACAACGCGAGCGGGAACGCACCGGCATCTCCAACCTGAAGGTAAGCTACAACCGGGTACACGGTTACTACATCGAGATCAGCCGCCTGCAGGCGGATGCGGTACCGGATGAGTATGTGCGCCGCCAGACCCTGAAAGGGGTTGAGCGCTTCATCATCCCGGAGTTGAAGAAGTTCGAAGATCTAGTGCTATCGTCCCGGGAACGTTCTCTGTCCCGGGAAAAGGCGCTGTATGAAGAACTGCTGGAGAAGCTGCAGATTCACATCCCAACCCTGCAGACCTGTGCCTCCGCCCTGGCGGCCCTGGATGTGGTAGCCACCTTCGCCGAGCGGGCGGAACGCCTCAACCTGAACCAGCCACAACTGGATGACAGCCCCGGCATCTCCATCCAGGAAGGCAGACATCCGGTGGTGGAGATGGTGAACGACGAACCATTCGTCCCCAACAACCTGGAGTTCAGCGACCAGCGCCGTATCCTGATCATCACCGGCCCCAACATGGGCGGCAAATCCACCTACATGCGGCAGATAGCACTGATCGTATTGCTGGCCCACGCCGGCAGTTTTGTGCCAGCAACAAGTGCCCGTATCGGACCCATCGACCGCATCTTCTCCCGCATCGGGGCATCGGATGACCTGGCTGGCGGGCGCTCCACATTTATGGTGGAGATGGAGGAGACCGCCAACATCCTGCACAATGCCACGGAGAACAGCCTGGTATTGATGGACGAAGTGGGACGCGGCACCAGCACCTTCGACGGCCTCTCCCTGGCCTGGTCCTGCGGGGTGGAGCTGGCGACCAAGATCCGCGCCTACACCCTGTTTGCAACCCACTATTTTGAACTGACCACCCTACCGGAGGAATATCCTGGTATCGCCAATGTACATCTGGATGCAGTGGAACACGGTGATTCCATCGTATTCCTGCATGCGGTACACGACGGCCCTGCCAATCAGAGCTACGGCCTGCAGGTCGCGGGTCTGGCGGGGGTACCGAAAGATGTCATCAAGCGGGCGCGTGTCCGCCTGCGGGAACTGGAACAGTCGGCGCAACAGCATGCAGAGCAACAAATAAACCAACTATCACTATTTGATGTTGCTGCGGATAACAACGATGTTTTAGAAGAGCATCCAGTCATTGCTGAACTGGAATCGCTCGACCCGGATGAACTGACTCCAAGGCAGGCCCTGGAGCAGTTATACCGTTTGAAGAAGTTGTTTAAGAAGAGTAGCTAGGCAAACAGAAATCAGCCGACGAAAGATATCTCCACCCCGTTCTCACCAACCTCAACCATATCGCCCTCATTGAGTTTTATCCCGCCACCAACATCAACCTCTTTGTTGTTGATAATTGGAATGGAGTTTTTACCTATCTTCATCAGATAAAAACCCTGGGCGCGGCGTGCAATGACCGCCACGTCTCCACCCGGTCTTCCCAAGGTGTATAGAGAGCGATCTATCTTTTCCGACTCACCCTTTCTAGGACCGCTGAAATATTTCAAGGTGGCGGTCTTGGGAGCAACCGATACTGGCGGTTTGGTGGTAGCAGATACAGGCGACCTATGAGCAACCGGTGGTGGCATTGGCCGATGGCGGATCACCTGGGTCTTTTCCGGGTCATCATCGTCACCGATCATCTCCTGGGCCGTGCGTTCAAAAGAGAGGACATACTCACCTATCCGCAGCAAATCCCCATTCTTAAGCATGTGCTTGGTCACCGGCCTGTCGTTTAACAAGGTGCCATTGGTACTGCCAAGATCTTCAATAAAGTACTCGTCCAGGGCGCAGGTCAACAAGGCATGTCTTCTGCTCACCGAATGGTCGCTGAGGGGGATACCGTTCTTGTCATCACGGCCTATTATCAACTGCTGTTTATCCAGCCGAACCTCTTTGAGAACACGCCCGTTCTGAAGAATCACTATCTTGTCCATGAAGAGCCTCCAGTACCAGTAATACTTATAATCATCACTAGAAAATCCCCATAATCACTACTTGTTACGACAACGGGCCAATATCAACGAGATATTGTCCTTGCCGCCATTATCCAATGCCAGCTTGGTGAGAAGATCGGCCGCTCCTGACAAATCATCCGACAAAGATTCCAGCACACTATGAATCGCCTCATCCGGGATCATTCCACTCAACCCGTCTGAACAGAGGAGAAAGATATCTCCATCCTGTATCTCTTCCTCTCGGAAATCCACCTCAATACCATATTCAACCCCAAGCCCGCGGGTCAGTACGGAAGATGGAACTCCGGCATCGACCGCCTCTTCCTCCGTTGCGAACATGCCGCGATCCAACAACTCCTGCAGCATTGAATGATCAGATGTCAGTTGTTCAAATCTGCCATCCCGCATCCGGTACAGGCGCGAATCTCCAACATGGGCGAATTTTGCCTTCTGTCCCTGAAGAATGGCGAGGACAATGGTGGTTCCCATCCCATTGAGCTCGGTATTCTGCTCCACTGCATTAAATATAGCCAAATTCGATGCTTCAATAGCAGAAACTACCTCTTTTTTACCTATTGAACCATTCATTTTTGCCAATACCGGCAGAAGCTCGGCGGCTAGGGTATCTATTACCAATTGACTGGCAACCTCACCCGCATTGTATCCGCCCATACCATCAGCCAGCAGCAGCAAACCATTATCAGGAAAGACCGCCAGCCTATCCTCATTATGGTTCCGCTTCAAACCGACATCCGTTCTGGAAACTACTTCCATTTGCACTTCTGACATATAGCCCCCGGCAGCACAGGTATTCGCATAGCATCATCAGTATTATTTTCATAAAAACCCGCATGCGACACTAGTCTGTTTCGGCCCCACACCAGGAATCTTTAGATTCTCTATCAAATCATGTACGGAAACTGGTAAAGGGCGCACACTTTTGAGCTAAGTAAAAATAACTAGCTTAGAATCATAGAGATAGCCAAACAGATAAATCTGGCGTCTATAAAAAAGGCGTCGAACACGACGCCCTTTTCTATTCATGCCGCAATCAGCTATCTAATCGGCCAAATAGTTTACGAGGGCCTCCTCCAAAACATCCACCGGCTGTGCCCCCGACAGGATCTCGCCTTTGAGAATACCCTTTTTGCTGTCATATTTTCCGATAACAAAGGCCGGGGTACCGTTTATGCCAATCGACTGGGCAACCTCCATATCGCGATCAACCAGTGCCCTATATCTATCCTCATCCAGACAGGCATCAAACTTTGCTGTATCCGCAATCCCGATATCCTTTGCGATCTGCTTCAGTTCATTAACAGATTGCCTGGATTGCTGTTGATACAGACTTGCATGCATCTCCATAAATTTACCCTGTTCGCGTGCGCACTCCGCCGCGATCGCCGACTCATCCGCCTCCTGATGGAAGTTTAAGGGAAAATGGCGATAGGCGAACGCCACCCGATCTCGGTACTTGTCCGCGAGCCTACGCAACGCCGGTTGCACCTTCTTACAATATGGGCACTGGAAATCGGAAAACTCCAGCAGCATCACCGCGCCATCTTTCGCACCGTGGATATATGCGGTCTCTACCGGGATAGAGACAAGAAAAGCTCCTGGATCCACCATGTTGCTGGTTGCCTGCCCTTTGTCCTCCGCGGCCTTATACAGATCGTATTCCGCCTTGGCCTGCATCATCTGAGTAAGATACTGCCGAATCTGGGGCGCAAACTGTTCGTAGCTCCCACGCATGGATAGGCCATTATCATCATAAAATCTACGGAGATCCTCCTCCTTTAACTCGGGAACAGATATCTCTTTAAACTCCTTACCACCGGCCCTAAGACGCTTTATCGCTTCCGTGATAAAGGCCTCCTCAAGTTCTTTATACAGATCCTGACGCAAATCATGGATCTTCTTGTTCTGGATATCCCCAAGGGTGATCTCCTTGCCGTTGACCACTCCAAGCACACTGGATTCGTCCGGTAATACCGCATCATTCGAAGCGGCAAATACCTGCGCGGACATTATAGTAAGTACAGATACAACTAGCTTTTTCATCTATCAATCCCGGAAATTTGTAAACTGAAGTGGCAGACCGTAATCCGTCTCGCGCAGCAGAGCGATAACCTGTTGCAGATCGTCCCTCTTCTTGCCGGTTACCCGAACCTGATCGCCCTGAATCTGGGCCTGCACCTTTATCTTGCTGCCCTTGATATCTTTGACAATCTTTCTTGCGCTATCCGTATCCACGCCCTGCTTGATAACCACATGCTGTCGCGCCGCACTCAGGGTTGTCTCCGGATCCTTGATATCCATACTGGCCACATCCACGCTTCTTTTGACCAGTTTCTGTCGCAAAATATCCATCATCTGATTCAGCTGGAACTCGACCTCAGCGGATAGCTTTATATCGGCATCCGTAAGTTCGAATTTCGCATCCACGCCCTTGAAATCAAAACGGGTGCCCACCTCGCGGTTGGCCTGATCCACGGCATTACGTACCTCTTGCAGATCCACCTCTGAAACCACATCAAACGATGGCATTTATCGACTCCTGACTATCCGAATTAAATTGCAATCGGGCAAGGCTATCACATTAGGAGAGGGACAAGGAAGGAAACCATCTTTGATAAAGACCACACACTTATCCCCTCTCCCCATCGGGGAGACGACTCCAGGGACGGAGGAGATAGGGCGACGCAGGAGGCTAAAGCCGAGGGTCAGGGTGAGGGGGAAAGGTAGAAAAAGATAGTTACCCCCTCATCCCCATCCCTTCTCCCCCAAGGGAGAAGGGAGTCTACCCCCTAGGATGATGCATAGCATGCAAAGACTTCAATCGCTCCTGGGCTACGTGTGTATATATCTGAGTAGTGGATAGATCACTATGCCCCAACAACATCTGCACCACCCGCAGATCGGCACCGTGATTCAACAGATGGGTGGCAAAGGCATGACGCAGGGTATGGGGCGAAAGGTGTTTGGTGATGCCGGCGGTTCGCGCATGAAGCTTTATACGGTACCAAAACGCCTGCCTGGTCATACCGCCCCCCCTGCGAGTGGGAAAGATCTCATTGCAAAACTGCCCATTCAACAAATCCGGACGCACGCCTTTTAGGAACCGGTCCAACCAATCTATCGCATCCTCACCCAAAGGGACCAACCTTTCCTTATCTCCCTTTCCCACCACCCGCACCACACCCTGGGCTAGTCCCACCTGCTCCAGCCGCAGACCGACCAGTTCCGAGACCCGCAGGCCGGTGGCATACAGTACCTCTAGCATGGTTCGGTCTCTAAATCCTTCCGGTGTATCCAGATCAGGCGCCGCCAGCAGCGCCTCTACCTCCTCCTCGGTGAGGGATTTGGGCAGTGGCCTACCCAGCTTGGGCGCATCAATGCGGCTGCTGGGGTCCACCTGCACCCAACCCTCGCGCAGGGCGTGTTGATAGAATTGCCTCAGACATGAGAGCAGCCGCGCCGTCGATCTTGGCTTCTTAGAACGCATAGACTGCACAGAGAGATAATCCAACAGATCCTGCCGCCGGGCCTGTTCCAGTGAACGCCCCTTTTCCCCATCCAACCAGCGGGCAAATTTGGACAGATCAGAACGATAGGCCGCCAGGGTGTTCTGACTGAGACCCCGTTCCATCCACAGGGCGTCCGTGAAACGCTCGATTATGGCGTCGCCTGGACCTGCCGTCACAGGGCAACGCCCTCATGCGCCAGCAACCAGCGCTTGATCTCCAGACGCCAGCCACCGGTGCTACCTGAAAAACCGCCTATCCCGTTGGCAGACACTACCCTGTGACATGGGATGATGATCGGGATCGGGTTCCGTCTACAGGCATTTCCCACCGCCCTGGCACTGGTGTTTAGCTCCATTGCGATATCGCCGTAGGTGCGCACATGTCCTGGTTTGATTTTTGATAGAACCCGCCACACCCGCTGCTGAAAATCGCTACCGGAGAGATTCAATGGAAGAGAAAAGACTGAAACATCACTGCTAAAGTAATCTTGCAATTGCCTAGCTACTTCTGTGGCAAAAGGATCTTCTGAGGCATGGAGTTTGGAGCGTCGATCCAAGAACTCAATCCCCGTGAGCAACCCCTGAGAGGTACAGACCCCAATCGGACCTATGGGGCTAGCCACAACAAACTGGAATTTACTGTTTGTACTCATATATCCAACTAATGTACACGCTAACTACCGCTTTTTACAGCAGGTTACAATTTTATAACCTCGTAATTGCAGCCACTAAAAACACACATACACAAATGTAATATGGCCTTAAATTTTTTCCACAGATCCTGTGGATAAAGTTGTGGAAAATACCCGGAAATTTAGCCGAAGGGTGCATTTTCGTTAAACCAAAGATAAATTGTACATTTTTTATACAACAGTATATCGCACTAAATAATCAATAAGTTACAGCAACTTTGTAATCAACAAATAGAGATTATTCCCATAGTTCACATAAAATACATAGATTTACATCTACTTGTGTATATAACTACACGACATGACACCTGCAATAATCAATGGATGCATTAACTGTAACAATACAACCGATTTTTAGATGAGTTTTTTCCGGTAAGATGCAGTTAGAATAGCGACAATGGCAAAACAACCCCCAGCAAATACGAATCCCCGGTTTTGGAAGGACAAACCACTGGCCGATCTCGGCCCAGACGAGTGGGAAGCCCTGTGCGATGGCTGCGCCAAGTGCTGCCTGCAACGTTTCGAGGACGAAGATAGCGGCGAGATCTACGTCACCAACATAGTATGCCGCTATCTCAATGAGGACGACTGCCGCTGTAGCGACTACTCCAACCGATCGCTCAACGTCCCGGATTGCGTGTCGGTAACCCCGGAACTGCTGCAAGACCCATACTGGCTGCCATCCACCTGTGCCTATCGCCTCCTGGCGGAAGGAAAAGCCCTCCCGGATTGGCATCCGCTGATTTCAGGCACTCAAGATACCGTACGCAACTCCGGTAACTCTATCCAGGGCAAGGTGGTATGCGAAACCGAGGCGGATGACCCGGAATTTCACCTGATCCAGTGGGCCGAATAATCGACCATACATAACCAACCGCTCACAATAAAATCACTAAGAATATTACCTTTAAAATCATTTCGTTATCGTCACTCCGTTGAAATACATGTCGGTCCCTTGGGTCACTGATTGTGGCTTGTGCTATTAATTAGTATTAAGACCAAACAGCACTTACCGGGTAATTTCACAGTATCGCGACATATTATTGCGATGAGGAGGAGTCATGGAAAAAGCTATCGAGATCTTCAAGAACGCCTTGGAAATGGAAGTACAGGCAGAGATATTTTACGAGAAGGCCGCAGAGGTAACGGAGGACGATGAATCCCGCATGGTATTCCTGGAACTTTCTAATATGGAAGATGGGCATGCCCGCAAGATTGTAGAGCGCTTTAAGGAAACCGAGTTTGGCCGCGCCTTTGATGCGGACAAGTGGCTGGCTGAGGTGGAACGTGAAGACGACAAGATTCTGAATGTAGAGATCGGTGACCTGTTCGCGCAGGGGGACATGAGAGCAATACTTGAGTCCGCTGTAAAAATGGAGGAAAAGGCCAGGGACAACTATAAGAGTTTGTCCGAAAGGTTCAGCGATCCGGATGACATCGCCTACTGCTCAGATCTGGCCGCAGAAGAACAGAGTCACATCAACGCTATCATGCGCCTCCTGAACTCCATAGACATGGAACCGGAGGAGAGGCCGGACCTTTAGAATAAGTATATCGCTATGGCAGTTTTTCCATCGCCATAGCGATTATCGCCTGCCCCAGAGAGATACCACCATCGTTAGATGGCAATGCTTGTGGCGACAACACCATTAATCCCTGCCTGCGTAACAACTGGCTGCTGCGCTCGAGCAATAAGCGATTCTGAAACACCCCACCACTGAGGACCACCACTTGAGTGTTATGCTGATCGCACAAGTCAGCCGCAGTCTGCGCCACGGCCGCGGCCAGTCCATGATGGAAACGGGCTGCGATAACATCCGGAGCTACCTTGTCTCTTAGATCACCGAGCAAAGACCTCCAAAGACTAGTCCAATCCAGGCAAGCGTCCTTTAACTCAGTGCCATAGCCATAATCCACCTGCTGTTTGAACTGTCCCCATGCCAACGCCTCCAGTTCCATCGCCGCCTGCCCTTCATAACCCGCCGCATCACGACACACCCCCAGCGCCGCAGCCACAGCATCGAACAGGCGTCCAGCGGATGAGGCCATGGGACTGTTCAATCCTCTCTCCACCATGGTCAAAAGATTTGGAATTTGTTTGCCATTCAGATGAGCTACTATATCCAAACCCCCATACTCCTCACACACTTGCTCCCAACCAAAGCAGGTCAACAGATGCGCCAAGGTATTGCGCCATGGTTCGCGTATGGCCTGGACGCCCCCCAGCATAGGCACCGGTCGGAAATGGGCCAGCCGCTCAAACCCGGTATAATCGGCCAGAAGAAATTCACCACCCCAGATGGAGCCGTCCGCGCCATAGCCTAGACCATCCAGGGCGACCCCCAGCACCTTGTCGGTATCCGGAGGCAAACCCTGCTCGGCCATGCAGGCTGCGATGTGGGCGTGGTGATGTTGCACCTCTATCAGCCGCACCCCTTCCTCTACCGCCAGCGAATGTCCCAGCCTGGTGGATAGATAATCAGGATGTCTATCAACAGCGATTACCTGTGGGGCAAAATCAAATAGTCGGCGATAGAGTTGCAGGTTATGTTGATAATCCCGATAGGTGGCTGCGTCCTCCAGATTACCCATGTGCTGGGAGACAGTAGCTCGCCCCTCTTCCAACAGACAAAAGGTGTTCTTGAGTTCTCCCCCCATGGCCAGAACATTCGAACCATCTGCAAACCCGTTAGGCAACAAGATAGATTGCGGCGCATAGCCACGCGCCCGCCGCAACAATCTGGGTTTATCGTCGGCCACACGCACAACCGAATCGTCCAGGCGATTCAGGATGGCGCGGTCATGCAGCAGGTAGTAGTCGGCGATCCCATCCAGACGCTTATGCGCCTCTTGATTATCTACCACCTGCGGCTCCTCACTACGATTGCCGGAGGTGAGCACAATGGGGCCATCCAGCTCTAACATCAGCAGATGATGCAACGGGGTATATGGCAACATAAAACCGAGACTGTTTTGTCCCGGCGCAATCCCGCTGGCCAATGGCTCTCCTGCCGCTGGTAGCACTACGATAGGCGCGACCCTATGTTGCAACATGGCCGCCTCTTGTTCGTTTACCTCGGCATAGCGCACAACCATATCCAGGCAACTAGCCATCAGGGCAAATGGTTTGTGATAACGTTGCTTACGCTTGCGTAGATCAGCAACCGCTGACTCATTGGCCGCATCGCAGGCCAGGTGGATACCGCCAATGCCCTTGATGGCGATAATCCTTCCTTCACGGATCAGGCGGGCGGCGGTTTGTATGCTATCGCAACCATCATCCTCTACAAGACTATTGCCTTTACCAGCAGGGGTCAGAGTCAAACCATGCACCCATGCAGATTTAAATCCACCTTGCTCCATGGTTTGACTCTGACCCCGAGAATGCTCCAACCATAGTCTGGGACCACAATCTGGGCAGGCATTGGGCTGGGCATGAAAGCGTCGATCGCTAGGATCGTCGTACTCCTGCTGACAACGCTCACACATCGTAAAAGTGACCATACTGGTATGGGCGCGATCATAGGGAATGGCGGAGATGATAGAGAGCCGAGGCCCACAGTTGGTGCAATTGGTGAAGGCGTAGCGATAGCGGCGATTATTCGAATCCAATATCTCTTGCAGGCATTCAGGACAGGTGGCCGCATCCGCAGTCACGGCGGCGCGCACCTCGCCTTCTTGGCTTAGGACAATCTGAAAATCATCAGGCGCTGCCGCATCTAAGACCGTCCTTACTATTTGCTCGATAGCGGCCAATGGTGGCTGCTCCGCTGCAATGCGCGAAACAAAACCATCCAGTGCTTCCTCTTTTCCCCATGCCTGAATAACCACTCCCTGAGAATCGTTCCACACTCGCCCGACCACACCGCACTCATTGGCCAGACGCCAGACCGTAGGACGAAACCCCACGCCCTGGACTGTGCCGGTTATGCGTATGCTCTCTCCGATCACGGTGAATCACTCATAGCGTCCATATAATACCATCCCCTAACAACGCAGAAACCACGGTCTTAAAAACTAAATACCAGGACATTTCTTTCCAAAGTCTTTTCGGCCAAAAAGGATAGCCCGAACAGAGTTAAGTTCGAATCCAGCGCCGTTTTGCCTTATCATTACGCGCTTATTAAACCGCACATCAGATGAGAGTAGTACATTGCAGGACACACAAGATAAAGTCTGGAGAGAACGCGAAGTCTTTTTTTTCGCCACATTGATTGGTCTATTGTCAGGCATTGCTGCATGGGCCTTCCGACTTCTGATCGGATTCATTCACAATCTTGCCTTCTATGGACAATTCTCGGCCGATTATGACGCCAATCTCCATGCCGAGCCTTCTACCTGGGGCTGGTTTGTCATTCTTGTGCCGGTGATCGGAGGGATCGGCGTCATCTGGCTGGTCAAGAACTTTGCGCCCGAGGCAAAAGGCCACGGCGTTCCCGAGGTCATGGACGCGGTCTATCATCGGCGTGGCCGTATGCGCGGTATCGTCAGCCTGGTCAAGGCAGTGGCATCGGCTATAACCATCGGTACCGGTGGTTCCCTAGGCCGCGAAGGACCGATCGTTATGATCTGTTCGGCGTTCAGCTCCATGATCGGCCAGTGGCTGAAGATGCCGATGAACCAGCGTAACCTTATGATCGCCTGTGGCGCCGCCGGTGGTATCGCAGCGACCTTCAACGCGCCGCTGGGAGGCATACTGTTCGCGATTGAACTGCTGTTACTGACGGTGAACAGATACACTGTAGTCCCGGTGATTATTTCAGCAGTGATTGCTGCAAATATCGGACGCTGGATGATCGGACCGGCCCCTGCCTTCCTCATTCCTACAGAGGATCTGGCGGTTGGAGCAGACAACCCCCTGGTATTGGCAATATATTTCCCGTTTGCCGCCCTGGTCGGCTTGGTGGCATTGGTATTTATCAAGGGTATCTATTGGAGCGAGGAGTGGTTTGAGCGTCTACCACTAGGCCCCTATCAGCGCCACATATTGGGAATGCTGGCCCTGGGCCTGTTGTTCCAAGCTATATATCTTTACTCTGGACACTACTATGTACAGGGTGTTGGTTACGCGACCATCCAGGACCTGGTAACCAGATCCTTAACGTCACCTGGGTTTATTCTGTTCATACTCGCCGCCAAGATGTTAGCAACCATGTTGACCATCGGCTCTGGCGGATCTGGCGGCGTATTTTCGCCTTCGTTGTTTCTTGGGGCTGCAGTTGGCGGGGCCTTCGGCTACGGGTTGGTGGCCTTGTTTCCTGATATCGGGGTAGACCCTGCGGCCTTCGCCCTGGTAGGGATGGCATCCATGGTTGCTGCCACCACCAGCGCCCCGATGATGGCCGCCATCATGACCTATGAGATGACGTTGGACTATGGCGTAGTCCTGCCCGTAATGGTCGGAGTAGCTGTAGCCTATGCGGTGCGCCACCACTTCTCCGAAGGTGATATCTATACAATAAAATTGATGCGCCGTGGCCGCAGTGTGCCGCAAGGGCGGTACTCTGATCTTAGTTCCCACGTTATGTTCGACGAGATCATGGACAAGGAAGTCAAGTTTGCCCAAGCGGATGAAGTCATTACCGGAAGCGAGCAAACCTGCTGCGTGGTTGATGACGAAGGCAAAGTGATTGGAGTCGTCTATCCGATCAGCTACCGCAAGGGGATTGAATTTCGAGCCCGGGACGCGATGGTGACAGAATTCATCGTCGTTCAATCAGGCATGACTCTGCGTCAGGTGTTTCAGAAGATCAGAGAACACGAGCAGTCCGTCGCAGTGGTGACAAGCGATGGCTCAAGCAACGCCGAAAAGGTAATAGGCGTGGTGAGTCCGTTCAACCTGACGCTGGCGCTGGCGCATTCGTCGCAGCTGCATGTGTAGTAGATTCTGATACAGATATCAGAGGTACAACCACGTGGAAAATAGCTGTAACAGGGTTCATCCCTAACAAATCCGCGGCAACTGCTCCCCCACCAACCAATCCACGATGCGACTGCCGCCGAAGCTGGTTTCCATTTGCACGAATCGGTTCTCATCTTTCACCACCCCGCCGATAATGGCCGCCTCTTTACCCAGCGCATGGGCCTGCATGGTCTCTAATAACTTCTGCGCATCCTCTTGGGCGCAGATACAGATCAGCTTGCCCTCGTTGGCCACATACAGCGGGTCTAGGCCTAGCAACTCGCAGGCCGCCTTGACCTGGGGTTTGATCGGTATGGCCGACTCCTGCAGTCGCATACCGACACCAGACTGGCGTGCCAGTTCGTTCAGGGTGGTGGCCAGACCGCCGCGGGTGGGGTCACGCAAACAATGAATCCCTGGCACCGCAGCCACCATATCCGCCACCAGGGTATGCAGGGCCGCCGAATCGGATTCTATACTGGTCTCGAACTCCAGGTTCTCGCGGCTGGACATGATGGCCACACCGTGATCCCCG
>JBNKSV010000021.1:0-4021 GCA_050297535.1 Sedimenticolaceae bacterium | reverse complement strand
CTGGTCTCGAACTCCAGGTTCTCGCGGCTGGACATGATGGCCACACCGTGATCCCCGATGCTGCCGCTGAGCAGGATAGCGTCGCCCGGCCGGGCCAGATCACCGGAGATGTTCACTCCTTCCGGCACCACACCGATACCGGTGGTGGTGATAAACACTCCGTCGCCCTTGCCCCGCTCCACCACCTTGGTGTCCCCGGTCACCACCGGCACCCCGGCGGCGTTGGCAGCCCTGGCCATGCTGATAACGATGCACTCCAGGTCGGCCAGGGGCAGACCCTCTTCCAGGATAAAACCCGCCGCGAGATAGAGCGGCCGGGCGCCGGACATGGCCACATCGTTTATGGTCCCGTGCACCGCCAGAGAACCGATGTCTCCGCCGGGAAAAAACAGAGGCGAGATCACATGGCCGTCGGTACTCATCACCATGCGTCCGGCCGGTACATCGAACGCAGCTTGGTCGTTGCCCTGCCGCAGCAGATCGTTATCCAGGTGTTTTACGAATAGCCCTTCGATCAACTGGGCCATGGCGCGGCCACCACTACCGTGGGTCATATCCACCAGACCGTTCTTACTATTCAGATCCATGCTCATTGCAGCCCCATTAACTGTAGCATCACCAACTATAAGCCTACGTGATTTGTCCGTAATACAATTGCCAGTAACTTGAAAAACATGAAACATCAGTCCCTTCTCCCCCTGGGGAGAAGGACAGGATGAGGGGGAAGATAAAATAGTGAGTTATCTCCCGACTCCCCCTCACCCCTACCCTCCACCCCTCAAGGGGGTACCGAGGTCCCCAAAGGGGAGAGGGGGTTTATGGGACATATATGGACCCATCCCGTTTTGCAAGGCAACTCCGATGAGATGGAAAGTTTAGGTTGCAGACATATATCCGGCCTATAGTGAAGTCTCGATGCTTCTGGCCCTGATGGTTTCTGCCCTCTCTCGTGCTCAACAGCAGTGCGGCTTCTTTAGAGCCCTGTCCCATAGCAGTATTCGAGAGAGTCGGTTTTACCTGTCTTGCCATCACGCTGAATTTACCTTCGCAAACCTTTGATAGGTGTATCTACCTTTAACTTATGAGCTGTACCCCATGTGGATCAGTACGCCCGCTGATACTTTTCTCCCTTCGCCATGAGAGCCCAGACTATACGTGCATTCTTGTTGGCCAAAGCCACGCAGGCTTTGTTCATACCGCAGCGTTGCTTGAGCCCGTTAATCCACTGGCTACGCGCGTCGATTTTGCCCTCGGCTCGCGAAACCACCGCGCGCGCACCGTGAATCAGCAATGTACGAAGATAACGATCTCCCCGCTTGCTAATCCCCAGTAATACCGTCTTGCCGCCTGTCGAGTTCTGTTTCGGCACTAAGCCAAGCCAGGCCGACATCTGGCGACCTTTTTGAAATACCTTAGGATCACCCACAGAGGCGACCAAGGCGGTTGCTGTGATCGGCCCAATCCCTTCTACCTCGATCAGCCGTTGGCACAGCTCGCTGTCCTTAAAGATCCGATCAATCTGTTGATCACAGGTTGCAATCCGCTTATCCAGCCTGACCAACTCATCATATAAATCAGCAAATAGTTCACGCCCAAATCCCGTAAGTTCGTTCTCCGCATCCTCCAGAATTTTCGGTAGCAGACATCTCAGCTGACCTACTTGGCGCCCAACCACAACACCATACTCTGCTAGCAACCCTCTAATCTGATTCACAATCCGGGTACGCGACTGCATATATCCACTGCGAATACGATGCAGACTCTGAATGTCCTGCTGTTCTACCTCTTTGATTCCGACAAACCGCATATTCGGCCGATTCACCGCCTCACAGATAGCTTCCGCATCGTTGTAGTCATTTTTGTTGGTTTTTACATAGGGCTTCACGTATTGGGGAGGCATCAAGCGAACATCATGCCCCAACTCGCGAAACCTACGCGCCCAATAATGCGCTCCTCCACAGGACTCCATACCAATTCGACACAGGGGTAATTTAACCACAAATTCCAACAACTTCTTCCGGCTTAGCCGTTTCCTGACCACAACCTTCCCGCGATCATCTTCTCCATGCACATGGAAAACATCTTTTGCCAAATCAATTCCAAGTGTCGTAACCTTCATTTTGGGCCCTCCCACTTTTTCGATGGTTGATAACAATTCCATCGTGGCCCACTACGAGGCCGTTTTGAAGTGGGATGGGTCCATACCATTAGCAGTAGTCCACATTCATACTGCATCCACCAGCTCTGTGTCGCCCTGGGAAAAACGACCATAACTCCAGTAGGCGGCACAGGCCCCTTCCGATGAGACCATACAGGAGCCCATGGGATTCTCCGGAGTGCAGACGGTGCCAAACAGTTTGCAATCGGTGGGGCGCATCAAACCACGCAGGATATTGGGACACTCGCACCCCTTGATATCCGACACCTGGGCCGTCTGGATATGGAATCGCTTCTCCGCATCGAAACCGGCAAACTTATCCCTAATCTGCAGGGCGCTGTTCGGGATCTCCCCCAGGCCGCGCCACTCGAAGCTAGCCCGCGGCTCCAGTACCTCGGCCACCAAGGCCTGGGCTTTCATATTGCCATCGCGTGAGACCACGCGGGTGTACTCGTTCTCCACCTCCGACCGACCCGCGTTCAACTGCCGCACCAGCATCAAGGTGGACTGCATCAGGTCCAGGGGCTCAAAGCCGGATATGACCACCGGCTTATGATACTCGGCGGCCACGAATTCATAGGGACGACTGCCGATGACGGAGCTGACATGGGCCGGCCCGATGAAGCCGTCGATCTGCACCGCCCCCTCCTCTACCGGCATGTTCAGCATGTGGGTGATGGCGGCCGGGGTCAGCACGTGGTTACACAAGACGCTGAAGTTGCTCAGCCCCATGGCCTGGGCCTGCTTGATGGCAACGACGGTGGGTGGTGTGGTGGTCTCAAAACCGATGGCAAAAAAGACCACCTCGCGCTCCGGATTATCGCTGGCGATGTTCAGGGCATCCTGGGTGGAGTAGACCATGCGCACATCGGCACCGGCGGCACTCACCTGGAGCAGGCTCTTCCGCCCGCTGGCTGGCACCCGCATCACGTCGGCATAGCTGCACAGGATTACATCATGCCTTTGAGCCAGTTGGATGGCGTTGTCGATACGCCCCACCGGCAGGACACAGACCGGGCAACCGGGGCCATGTATAAACCGCACATTGGATGGCAGAAGATTCTGTATGCCATAGCGGAAGATGGCGTGGGTGTGGCCGCCGCAGAACTCCATCAGATGATATTGGCGCGACGCATCGGCTTCCTGCGCGATGGCCGCCGCCAGCTTTTTGGCCAGATCCCGCTGCCGAAATTCATCCACATACTTCATGGCAAAGGCTCATCCAGCGCTGCCATCTGGGCGAAGAGTTCAAGGGTCTCCTCCGCCTCTTCCGGACTGATCTTGTTCAGGGCAAAGCCCACATGCACCAGCACATAATCCCCGATTTGGACATCCTCCACCAACGCTAGGGAGACCTCCTTCTGCACCCCGTCCAGGGAGACCGTTGCCATCTCCGTGGCAGCATCAATGGCAACCACCTCAGCGGGTATGGCGTGACACATGTATCAATCCCCAATCTGTGCCAGTTGCCGACTGGTCCTCAGCCATTGGTACCAACTCTCCATGCCCTCCCCGCTGCTGGCGGAAACCTGCAGCACTTTTATTTTGGGATTTACCCTCCTGGCATATTCGATGCACTTTGCCACATCGAACTCCAGATACGGCAACAGATCTATCTTGTTCAGCAACATCAGATCGGCGGCATGAAATATGTCCGGGTATTTGATCGGCTTGTCCTCGCCCTCGGTCACCGACAGGATCACCACCTTGTGCGCCTCCCCCAGATCAAAGGCGGCGGGACAGACCAGATTACCCACGTTCTCGATAAACAAGACACTATTATTGTCCGGCTGCAACTGCTCCAGGGCGTGTCCCACCATGTGTCCGTCCAGGTGACACCCCTTGCCGGTATTTATCTGTATC
>JBNKSV010000020.1:0-39955 GCA_050297535.1 Sedimenticolaceae bacterium | reverse complement strand
GCGCCCGTAGCTCAGCTGGATAGAGTACCTGGCTACGAACCAGGTGGTCGGAGGTTCGAATCCTTCCGGGCGCGCCAAATTGGAAAGGGGGGCCGTTTACGGTCCCCCTTTTTAATTTGTTGTACAGAGTGGTACCGAACCTCCGACATCAAAAAGGTTGGTTCGACAAGCGCCGAAGGCGCGCAGAACGATTGCGCAACGTGAGTAATCTTTCCGGTCGTTATATAAATTAAAAGCTCGCCGATAGGTAGGCTGTGTTGTTTATTGTGTCTGCGTTGGGAAAGAACCGCCTAAGATTTGATAAGATGTGGGAGATGTTTTTGGCCGCGTTTATTACCTTCGCCAGAAATAACCAAGATCTATTTGTATGATTTTTATGTATATTTTCTGCTATGCACTTTGCGGTGTCGCCATCAGAAGGCCCTATATAAACCTTGGTTGTCGTAAGGAAACAACGGGATTATACTCAACCTGAACCGCAGGGAGCCTTATGGTGCAAACAGGATCTCTTCTGAATTATCTAAAATATAAAGACTACGCTGGATCATACTTCGGGGTTGCTGAAACGAAATGGTTATTGACCGGTTGCTTGGTAAAGACCGGGCGGGTATCCAAGGAGACAAGGCATGCCATCCGACGAAATACGACGTAGGAAGTATTGTGGTAGTACCTCTTTTGTTCGATTCACGACCATACTGCTCGCGAGTGCGATGATCTCCGCCTATCTGGCAGGTTGTTCCCGTGATCCTGGGCACAAAGCACCCGACTTGGCCGGTACCTTCAGCGGTGTACTCCCCGACGGCAAGCACATGACCATAACCCTGCACCAGGACGAGAACATTGTCTCTGGGCATGGCATGGTGGACTCCAAATCATTCAGCGTCTCCGGTGTTACCTCTGCGTATGGGCCGCTGGTGGTCGCATTCGAGAACGGCTACGTGGCGAGAAGCAAGGTGGTGTTGTCCCAGCGTGGTCGGAGCGCGCAGCTCGCATGGCTGGGCAAGACGGTCGCGTTGCAGCGGGGTGGTGATCCGATACCCGCATCTTCCGGGGAGTTCGCCGGTGAGTATGCGACGAATAAACCATATCCGATCCAGATCACCCTTACCCAAAGAGAGAAGATGCTGGCCGGGACCGGCTACATAACCGATAAGGCAGTGGCCCTGGTCGGGATGGTGGAAGATGGAACTGAGTGCGCGAACGGGACTATTCAATATTCGGACGCGAGCAGTGCGCGAACAAGGGTCTGTCTATCGCCGGATAGGGACGCGCTGCTCCTGAATGAGGCGGATCGCTCAGGAGGCCAGATCACGCTACGCAAGAGGGAGCAATGAAGCTGCCCCGCTACAAATCTACGGGCACCATCCTACTATTGCTGTTGCTTACAGGCTGCACGTTCGATTCCTCTGGAACCGGACGTCCTGGGTGTGATCCTGAACCTTTGCTGGAAGGCTGTTTCGCACGGTCGCCCGAGATGGTAACACCGGACAACCCTGAGATATATATTCAGATCATCCGGGAAGAGGAGTGCAATATCTCAGGACACGGTTCTTATGGGCCATTTGCTTATTTTGTCTATACCGGGAGCGTGCATCAGGATCCAGACGGGGCTGACCTGACAGCAATAACCGGACACGACCTGGAGGCTGAGACCACCAACCAATTCAGGATAAGCCTACAGGTGGCCGGTGGTGGTGGCTTGGTGTTTAGGGTGATTGGCTACAGGTTCGGCAGTGATGCGGAGTGGAGCAGTTGGCCGGAAGGTGGGGCAACAGGGCCATTTTATCTCACACCGGTGGAATGCACGGAGGAGTCAGGAGACTAGTGGCTCGGGTGTGGGTTTAGGACTATATCTTCGCAAGTATATGGAGACAGTAGGGTCATAGAGAATATTGCGCTTGTAGCAGCCGCAAAGATTTTCAAGGAGACAAGGCATGCCATCTGACGGAAGACGACGTAGGAAGTGTTGTGGCAGTACCCCTTTTGTTCTGGTCCTTCTTTTGGCGGTTAGTAGTGGTTGCACTCTGGATACCACGGCTATGGGTGTGGAGTGTGTCGATCTGACTCCGTTTACCGGATGCTTTGCCAGGACGCCGGAGGCGCCTTCCCTGGATGATCCGGAGATGTATATCCATATCATCCAGGCGGGTGCTTGCGACCTGTCCGGGTATGGCTGGGGATTGCTGGTACCCTATACCTTTACCTCCGAAAGGGTCATAGGTGTCAGGGTCTCCTTGGATGCCAGGGGTGGAGGTGATGAGGCATATACGGAGCATTACCGGATGAGTGTGGAGCCGACCAGTGATGCGGGCGGCATCCTGCTTACGGTGCGTGATTATAGGAGTGGGAGCAGCGGTGATTGGCAGAGTTGGCCTGAGCCATACGACCGCCCCTTCTATCTTACGCGGACGGCATGCTTGGAAGAGACTGGTGATTGATTGTGCATTATCGACGGCGAGTATTGCGCGACATAGGGAATAAATGTATTGGGGGAAATGTGATGAGAGATTATGTGCGAACGGTATTGCAGGTCATCTTGTTGCTAATGGTTTTGTCGGCTTCTTCGACCCTCAATGCGGCCAGCGATCCGCGCTTCTTCGGGACTTATTGCGGCGAACATGTAGAGGAATATGATGTTCCGGTCTGCATCCCCTTTATTCCATTTGCCTGTTGGCGGGAGACTCGCTCGGTCCGGGTCTCGATCCAGGGTCAGTTGACACATGTGCAGGGCACTGCCGGACAGGGGTTCATCCACGGCCGGGCGACCGCCACCGGGGCGGGCAGGACACTGTCCATCTATCTCAACGGGCTAGTAACAGGCCATGGTCGCGCCAAGGGTCTGGGCGTTATCCCGGATCTTAGGGATGGGGAAGGGCGGATAAGTTTGGCGGAGGATGGGGAGTCCCTTACTGCTGAGGCCTACGACTATGTTATACACCTGAGCAAGGCGGCATGTGGCAATAATCCGCCCAACGCCACGATCACCACGGCCCGTGACACCTTCCCTTGGGGAAGGCTGGATGCGTTGAACGGTACGGCAAGCGATAGTGAGGACGGGGCCATCCCCCGCGAGAGGTTGGTGTGGAGATCAAATCGTGATCCTGCCTGGCGGCAGTATGGGCTATTGGCCAGGACCGGCGACCTCTCTCCCGGCGACCATACCATTACATTCACAGCCATCGACAGCGGTGGGCGCAGGGCGACCGCAACCAAGTCCATCCATATAGAGAACAATGCGCCTCGTGTTGTTATCTTGAGCCCTGGCGAAGGCGAGATCTTCTATGCGGGGCAGCGGATACCATTCAGCGCCCAGGTCACGGACGTGGAGTTGGGCAATCTGACCGATCAGGACGATGTGCTTACCTGGAGTTATGGGGGAGGCCGGGTGATGGGGAGCGGTACCCCGATGAGCTATGTCTTGCCGGTAGGGGTGCATACGGTGACAGCGAGTGCGAGTGATGGCGCAAGCACTGGCCGGGCGACGCGTACGGTCACCGTTCGGGCAGCGACCGGGAATGTTCCTCCAACGGTCACCATTCGTCAGCCGGTGCGTTACCAGGTGACCGGAAACGGGGCCGAAGATTGCATCGCGCTTGAAGTGGATTCTGCCTATGATCCTGAAGACCATGAGCTCTATGGCGACTCCATAGTGTGGAGAGATCTAATGGAGGGTGCGGCGGTGGCGCGCGAAATTTCGACCAGGGGTAGGCGGGTGATCGAATGCGGTTTCGCCGCTGGTGACAGGGATACAAAACATACCATCACCGTTACAGTAACCGATAGTGCTGGGGCAACCGGTACGGCATCACAGGAGATCTACGTGACGCCAGTTGAGGGAGGGGTCTATTAGAGCTCAAATCGCTGTTGCCCAATTAACTGCGAGTTTGCTAGTTGTAATGCCATGATTGTTACGCACAAAACAATACCCTGTGAGATAGACATAAATCTAAAAAAGCGATCCCTTCTCCCCATTGGGGAGAAGGACAGGATGAGGGGGAGATTTAATCAATGAGTTATCTATTGAATATAACCTCACCCCAACCCTCGCCCCAGAGGGAGAGGTGGTAAGTGGGGTAGCAATGGAAATACATCTATCTAACATCCTGTTCGCATTAAGAAAACATTAAGTTTGATTTTGTACAGTTCACCCATCATTAGCGATGAGTGGTGAATATGGAAAGTACAAACAAACGCGATACCCGGTCGGAAGCCTATCCCACCCAGGTTGAGATGTGCTCAATTCAGGATCATAAAAGGACTGAAGTCGAGCAGTTCATTCATAATTGTTTTTCCCACGCGTATGGCGCGAATGTACGGCATTTTATGCCGACGTTGATGAGTCTGCGCGATGATGCCGGTACGTTGCTTGGCGCCCTGGGACTGCGTGCCGCCAAAGACGATAGGCTGTTTCTGGAGCAGTATCTGGACCGTCCGGTAGAACAGGTTCTGGCGAGAAAGCTCCATCGTCCGGTAGACCGTGACGGTATTGTGGAGGTGGGTAATCTGGCGGTGTCTACATCCGGTGGTGGCCGTTGGCTGATAACCGCCTTGACCGCCTATCTCCAGGCGTCTCAGGGAAAGTGGGTGGTGTTTACCGCAGGACCGGTGCTATGTAACGCCTTCCGTCGCATGGGGATGAATCCTATCGAATTGGGTGTTGCGGATCCTGCCAGGTTGGATGCTAACGAGCTGGCAACCTGGGGCAGTTATTACCAGCAGGAGCCAAGGGTGATGGCTGGCCGGGTGGAGTACGGTTTCCGTATCTTGCGGCGTTTGTTGGAAGCGGAGTCTGCTATGGGCCGCTTGCTACAACACGCCGGACAGGTAGGAGGTATGGCTGCATGAAACTGTTTGAGCGCATAGCCGCCCATGCCAATGTCAGGCCCCATGCCTTGGCGTTCTCTGGAAATGGCTGTGAGTTGGACTTCCAGGGATTGCTACCCGAGGTGCAATGGTTGGCACAGAGGTTGAGGGAGATGAATATCACTACCCTCGCATTAGATCTGGACAATGGACCCATCTGGGCGTTGCTGGATTTGGCGGCGCTCTCCGCCGGTATCACCCTGGTGCCCATTCCCCAATTCTTCTCTCCCCAGCAGGTACGGCACTGCCTGAAGCATGCCGATGTGCAGATGGTACTCAGTGATAACCCGGAAATATTTCTGGCGCGGGCATCAGATGCGGTTGCGGAATCATGGGACCACATTTCGGTTATGGATCGGGAGATCGCGTTGCTGGATACAGGCGGTAATGGCAAGGCCATGCCGCCAGACATAGCCAAGGTTACATATACCTCTGGGACTACCGGAGAACCCAAGGGTGTGATGCTGCCCTGGGAACGGATCGAACAGGTGGTGGAGTCTCTGGCCGTTGCCTTGGAGGTCAGCAGTAACGACCGCCATCTTACCCTCATGCCGCTGGCGGTGCTGCTAGAGAATATCGCCGGACTCTATGTATCTCTGTGGATCGGTGCTACGGCCCTGTTGCCATCCTTGGCTGAGACCGGACTAAAGGGAGCGGCCGGTCTGGACTCGGAACAGATGCTGCAAGGTTTGAGTGACCGGGGTGCAACCACAGTAATCCTGACGCCCCAGATGTTGCAAGGACTGGTGGAGGCGATCGAACGCGGCGCCCAGCCGCCGCAGACCCTGCGTTTTGCCGCAGTGGGCGGCGCGCCGGTATCTCCGCAATTGCTGGAACGGGCGCGTCTGCTGCAACTGCCGGTGTATGAGGGATACGGTCTCTCTGAATGCGCATCGGTTACCACCGTGAATACACCCTCTTTCAATCGTATGGGTTCCGTGGGGCGTCCTCTGGCGCATACACGACTGCGCTTTGCCGAGGATGGCGAGGTGCTGGTATCCGGAAATCTCTTTGCTGGCTATCTGGGCGATTCCGGTCCAGAGCTGGACAACGGCTGGTGGCATACGGGCGACCTGGGTCGTCTCGATGCGGACGGTTTTCTCTACCTGACCGGCAGACGGCGCAACCTATTTATCACCGCCTACGGACGCAACGTCTCTCCAGAATGGGTGGAGCGGGAACTGGTGCTGGAGAAGGCCATCGTCCAGGCGGCGGTATTCGGTGAGGCCAGACCCTGGAACGCGGCGGTTATTGTGCCTGCGCCAGGTATCAGTGCTGAAGAGTTGGCCCTATCTATCGCCCGGGTCAACAACGGTCTTCCGGACTATGCGCGTGTCACCCGCTGGGTGATCGCCAATGAACCTTTTACGCCTATGAACGGACAGCTTTCCGGCACCGGTCGCAACCGCCGTGACGCCATTCAGCAGGCATATCAACAACAGATCGAATTACTTTACCAAGAGGAGATGGTTTCATGAACGACTTTTATACGGAACTGAACAAGGCAACCGAGGCGGAACGCCAGGAGTTGCTTTCGATCCCGTTTATCCAGCAGGGGGCGCGGGGCGAACTTTCCCTGGAGAGCTATATCACCTTCCTGACCCAGGCCTATCATCACGTAAAACACACTACACCCTTGCTTATGCTTTGCGGCGCCAAGATACCGCATGCCGCGGAGTGGTTGCGGGATGCCATCGCCCATTACATAGAAGAGGAGTTGGGCCACCAGGAGTGGATTCTCAACGACATCAAGGTGTGCGGCGGTGATGCCGAGGCGGTACGCAACGGCGAACCTATCATGCCGACGGAACTTATGTGCGCCTATGCCTATGACGTAGTGCAGCGGCGCAATCCGATAGGCCTGTTTGGCATGGTGTTGGTGTTGGAAGGCACCAGCGTCAAGATCGCCTGCGAGGCGGCCAAACAAATCCAGAACACCCTGGGACTGCCGGATGAGGCCTTCACTTATTTGAACAGTCACGGTTCTCTGGACATATCCCACATGGACCATTTCCAGAAGGTGGTAAACCGCATCGAGGGCGAGGAAGACCGTAAATTTGTCATTCATACCGCCAAGCGTTTCTACAAACTCTATGGCGATATCTTCCGTGCCTTGCCCTTGATTCCATACAAGAATTCCAAGGCTGCCTAACTACAGGAGGGAACAGTGATGGATATTTACACCCATGTTTCCAATCCCTTGGCCTACGTCGATCCGGGCTTGTATTGGGGTATGGGATATGCGTTTTGGCAGATGCTAAAAAATCTGCTCATGTTTGGCTCTCTGGCTATGGGTGGGGCGGTTCTGGCGGCCATGGGCAGGAGGTACAGCTCCATAGCGGAGCAGGAAGGAGAGTGGAGATGAAACTTGAAGCTGTAAAAATCATTCTGACCGGTGCGGCGGGCGGCATTGGCGCTGAGACCGCCAAGGCCCTGGCGGCGGAGGGGGCGATTATCGCCCTGTTGGGTCGCAACCGGACCGCTTTGCAAGAGCTGTCAAACGAGATCCATTCCGAAGGTGGTTGCAGTCTGGTGATAGAGGCGGACCTGCTGGACGGTCAGCAGCGTGATGCTGCCGTGGATCAGGCGATCAAGGAGATGGGCGGTGTCGATATGTTGATCAACAACGCCGGGCAACAGAGTTTTCGCCCCTTCGCCGAGGAGGATCCTGCTGTCCTGGAACGTATCATGCGGTTGAATACCATAGCGCCCATGTTGATCACCCGGCGCGTACTTCCGTACATGCTTGAGCAAGGCCGGGGTCGCATCGTCAATATCGGTTCTACCTTTGGATCCATCGCCTTTGCCTGGTTTGCCGCCTATTCGGCCAGCAAATTCGGCTTGCGCGGTTTTACCGAGGCGCTGCGCCGGGAACTTGCCGACACCGATATCGGGGTTACCTATGTGGCGCCCCGGGCGGTTAAGACCAAGCTGAATTCCGGCGCCGTCTATCAGATGGCGCAGGAGGTAAAGATGAATATGGACGAGCCGTCATGGGTTGCGGCGCGTATCGTCGATAGCATCGTCAGCGGACGTAAGGAGCTCTATCTCGGTTTTCCAGAGTCCCTGTTTGTCCGTATCAACGCCTTGTTGCCACGCCTGGTGGATAAGGCCCTGTATAAGCAAAACATCAAGATGTCACCATTTGCCAGAGGAGAAATCCAATGAACTTCAAGACCCTGATTACCGCCGTACTATGTTTTATGTTCGCCACCCCCTTGTGGGCGCAAATGACCCCTGAGTTGCAGGAGTTGAGTAAAGAGTGGGCTATAACCAAATATCAGACACCCAAGGCGCAACGCAAAGATGCCTTCGAGAGGTTGGTGCAAAAGGCCGAAAAGATAACCAGTGCCAACAAAGGTCAGGCGGAACCTCTGATCTGGGAGGCCATCATCCTGGCCAGCACCGCCGGAGAGATGCGTGGTGTCAGTAAACTAAACGCGGTGAATCTGGTGACCAAGGCGAGGGATTTGCTGCTCGAGGCCCAGAAGATTGATGCCAACGCCCTGGACGGATCTGTATACACCTCTTTGGGCAGCCTGTACTATCAGGTACCGGGATGGCCGTTGGCATTCGGTAGTGACAAGAAGGCGCGCGCCTATCTTACCAAGGCGTTGCAAATGAATCCGAACGGCATCGATCAGAACTATTTTTATGGTGATTTTTTGCTGAATCAGAAGGATTACGCGGGCGCCATAAGATCATTTGAAAAGGCCCTGGCCGCCGCCCCCCTGCGTGATCGTCCGGTGTTTGATGCGGGTCGTAGAGAGGAGATCCGCATGGCCATGGCGGAAGCGAGGAAGATGCAGAAATAACTATGCGTGTTTTATTGGCGGAAGATGATCAATTACTGGGAGACGGGCTTGCCGCCGGACTGCAGAAGTTGGGCTTTACGGTGGACTGGGTGCGGGATGGAGTTGCTGCCGAGCAGGCATTGGCTACCATAGAGCGCCTGGACGCCCTGATCCTGGACCTTGGCCTGCCACGTCAGGATGGCCTGGAGGTGTTGCGGAAACTGCGTGCCGCCAATAATGATATTCCGGTACTGGTGCTGACCGCGCGAGACGCGGTGGATGATCGGATCGCAGGCCTGGACCAGGGGGCGGATGACTATGTGGTCAAACCGTTCGACCTGATGGAGGTGGCGGCGCGGTTACGCTCCATCACCCGCCGACGCGAGGGGCGTGCGATAGCGGTTATTCAACATGGGGAGCTTTCTGTAGATCCAGCCGCACGTACCGTTTATCAGAATGGTGAACTTGTCTCGCTAGGCAGTAATGAGTATGCGGTGTTGGAGACCTTGTTGAATAATAGAGGGCGCATCCTCTCCCGCGATCAGTTGGAAGGGGCGTTGTATGGCTGGGAAGATGGGGTTGAGAGCAATGCCATGGAGGTGTACATCCATCACCTGCGTAAGAAATTCGGTAAAGAGTTGATCCGTACCATACGCGGTGTCGGCTACACTATTCCAAAATACAAATCTAACCAATAACAAATGAGCGCTGGTTCTACCATACGAAAAAGACTTCTCATCGGCCTGATTACGGCGGTTGCTGTGCTATGGGGTGTCGTTCTTTTATTCGCATATCAGGCGGCTCAGTCGGAGGTGGAGGAGGTGTTCGATGCCACCCTGGCCCAGGAGGCGCGGGTGCTGGCTACCTTGCTCCTCCATGAGGCGGATGAAGAGACTGAGCGACGGGAAGTCCTGCAACGTTTGGTCTCAGAATTGGGAGAAAAGGCCCTGTGGCGTTCACCGCTGCTGACGCAACTGGTGGTCGAGTATGGCAAGGAGACCAATCCGAAGAAGCGGGAGGATTACCTTACTCTGCTATCCAGTAAGGATGCTCCTGGGCACAAATACGAATCCAAGATCTCATTCCTGGTAAGTTATGGCGATGATAGGCCAATGTTGCGTTCTCCCAATGCGCCACCCTTTCATTTAGAGGCCGAAGGCTTTTATGACCTGGGGGCAGGAGAAGAAGGTTGGCGGGTGTTTGGATTTTATCTGGAAGAGTCCAGTCTGCGCGTGCATGTGGGTGAACGTATGGCCGTGCGCCAGGAAACAGTGACCAATATTTTGGTCAACAGCCTGTGGCCCATGTTCTTGTCATTACCAGTTCTGGGTTTGATTATCTGGGTTATCGTCGGTAAGGGCCTGCGACCGCTTAATCTGGTCGCGGGAACGGTGGAGAAGAGAGACCCGGGATCACTGCAGCCGATCTCCATGGATGATGTGCCTGGGGAAGTTACTCCTATAGTGGATTCGCTAAACCGCCTGTTTGGACGGGTGCACCGGGCGTTGGAAAACGAACGCCGTTTTACCGCCAATGCAGCCCATGAATTGCGTACGCCCCTGGCGGCCCTCAAGACCCAGGCGCAAGTAAAGCAGCTTGACGACGCGGGCGGGGAACATGCAGTTTTTCTAAATGAGATCATTGCTGGGGTCGATCGCGCCACCCACCTGTTGGAACAATTGCTTACCTTGGCGCGGGCAGACTCCTTGAATAAAGATACCATCCTACAGCGGCAGGTAGATTTGCATGCTGTGGTCATGGGTGTCCTTGCCTTGATCGGTGGGCGTGCCCTGGAAAGGCAGATCGAACTCTCTCTGGATAGTCCGGATGCGCCGGTAAATATCCTGGGGGATGAGGCCACACTGAGTGTCCTGGTGCGGAATCTGGTGGATAACGGGATTCGCTACTCGCCACCCGGTGGCTGGGTACGTGTACAGCTGCTTCAGGATAGCGACGGCGTCAGTCTGGTGGTGGAAGATAACGGCCCTGGTATCCCTGAAGAGCAAAGGCAGACGATGTTTCAGCGTTTCCAACGCGGTGAAAATGTCGAGGCGCGGGGGAGTGGTTTGGGACTCTCAATCGTCAGACAGATTGCCGATCTGCATGCCGCCAACGTGATACTTAGCGATGTGGCGGATGAGCAAGGATTGCGCGTAGTGGTATCTTTTCCGGTGTGACTGAAGTGAAGGGGACGCATTTAAATGTGTCCCCATAGCTTAGAGCGAATCTACCTGGCCTGCTGATCTATCTGTTCCTGCCTTTGCTGTGCGGATTCCATGATCAGCGTTTCGACCTCCTTGGCTTGGTCCAGCGCCTTGGTCTGTTCCTTCCAGATGTGATCGTTCTCCGTTTTGGCCTGGGTCTGAGCGCTGGGTTTATCTGAACACCCTGCCATGAACAGCAGGATGGATAAGGCCAAATATATTTTCCAGTTTTGCATATTGCCTCTGTGCGGGGTGATATTCCTGATAACAGTATAGCAATGCTTGCAGTGCTTGCCCTTTGTAGTAAGCTGCTGAAAAAGCGATGCAAAGTCCTTTATTGGGGAGTGCAGAAGATGGTTATCGAATTTCTCAGGCCGAGCAAGCCGCAGATCCTGGTGGTGGATGACTCCAAGGTGGTGCGCTGGAGTATCAGCAAGATACTTGGAGAAGAGTATCTGGTGCATGCCTCCGAGGATGCTGAATCCGCCTTGGCGCTGTTACATGCGGAGGAAGACATTTCCCTGGTCTTCTGCGACCTGCAGATGCCCGGTATCGGAGGGCGCCAGTTTCTTAAACAGTTGCGGGAAGACGGCTCCCCCAGGCTGCTTAATCTGCCCGTCATTGTGGTCTCGGCCGAAGAGGATACGGAAGAGCTGAAGGAGCAACTCCTGGCGGAAGGCGCCACGGATTTTGTGCGCAAGCCGTTTGCGGAATCGGTGTTGCGGGGACGAGTCGCGGCATACGTGAATTATCAGCAGCAAATCATGCGGCTGGAACGTGATACCGAACTAGACCCTATAAGCGGGCTGGCCGGAAGGAACTATTTTCAGCTGCATGTAGAGCGCAATCTAACCTTAGCCACCAGGCACAAGATTGAATTTACCCTGGCCGTACTGGAGATCGACGCCTATCAGAACCTACTCGATAAGCTGGGCAACAGGAGCTTCATCCAACTGCTGTTTCAGGTTGGTAAGAGAATAAAAAATATTATTCGCACGGAAGACCTGGCGGCACGTATAGACCAGGCTAGGTTTGGTCTGGTACTGCCTCTTACCAATCGGGTGGGTGGCCGCATGGCCATCGAAAGGATTCGCCAGGATATAGACGCTATGGTCCTTAAGTATGCTGGAGAGCCATTAAAAATAAGTATTAGCGCAGGCATGTCGGTATTTGAGATGGGGTCGGTATTAAGCACCTATGGTCTGATCGGGCGGGCGGAAGAGGCGTTGCAGGAGGCCATGACATCGGGCGGTAACAGGGTCGTTGGTTGTGAGCCGTTGCAGGAACAGGAAGATTTAACAGCGGAGCAGGAATCGGATGACGAAACCTCTAGTCAATTCCTTGAGTTATTACAAAAGATTCAGGCTGGCGCGACCGATGAGGTCAGTGATCAGGAATTAAAGCAGTTTTTTATAGATATCCGGCCGGTTTTGGAATTGGCAGACCAGAGGTTTGATTTGGGTTTGAGTTTAGTGGATGCATTTAAATATATCCCCGGAGAGGTCGGATAGATTAAGATATAATGGATAGAAGATTGATCTACAGATAATCGCAAATGGATGCGCATATATGAGCCCTGCCATCAGGGCAAGAAGATTGATATTAAATCAACGCAAGAATGCGCGAATAAGTAATAGGAAGGGAATGACTGAACCGTATGGCGCTGTTCGTTGTGCGCCTAATGGTTTCTTGGGGCGCTCAGCTGCGTGCCCATTATGTACCGCGTAGATAACATCTGTTTTGACACAAGCACACAAATAACAAGGCAAGGGCAAATGGGTAAAATTAGATTTCGGGAATTTAGCCGATATTTTTTCCGACTTTATCTCCCTCTTGCAATCCTTCTTCTTGGGATTTCTATTTCTTTTTATCTTACTTCCAATATGTCAAGGCGCAGCGCCTTCAGGGCTCAGGAGAGCATTAACATTCAACAGCAGGAAGAGATTATCCGTCATCAGATCCAGGATATTATCTCTGATTTAGCGGTGCTTTCTGAGAATCACTTTCTCCAGAATCTTTTTGTTAACGATAACGATACTAACAGACGCCTGATAGAAGACGCTTTTCTTGTGTTTGCCCGCAACAAGAAAAAATATGATCAATTGCGGGTTATAGGCGCCAACGGGATGGAGTTGGTCCGGGTTAATTGGAATTACGGCAAACCCAATATCGTGCCACGCCAGCAATTGCAGGATAAATCCAGACGGTACTATTTTCTGGATACGATGGGTTTGAGCAGGGGAGAGGTTTTTGTCTCACCACTGGATCTCAATATAGAGCATGGCAAGCTGGAGGAACCAAGGAAACCGATGATTCGCTTTGCAAGTCCGATCTTTAACAAGGATAGGGAAAAGACCGGCATGGTTATTCTCAATTTTCTTGGCGCTCATCTGCTTGAAGATCTGGCCAAGCTAGGCGACGCCAGCGCGGGAAATGTTCTGATGCTTAATCAGGACGGGTTCTATTTGCGCGGTGCCAATGCAGCAGACGAATGGGGATTCATGTTCCAGGGAAAGGAGGAAAAAAGTTTTTCCCATCGCTATCCTGTCGCATGGAAGGAAATCTCAACGCAAGAGACTGGGCAGTTTGTCACCTCTAACGGATTGTTCAGTTTCACCACTGTCCATCCGCTATTTGAAGGCCTGCAGTCCAGCACCGGATCCCCAGAGGCCTATGCAAGGAGTGCCGAACGTCTTTCCGCCAGAGACTACGTTTGGAAGTTGGTGTCCCATGTTCAACCAAGCGTAATGAATGCGCATCAGTATCCCTACTTAGTGCCTTATATCGGGGGAAATCTTTTACTATTAATCATATTGGGGATTGGCTGCTGGATGGCCGCGGATGCTGGTTGCAGACGCAAAAATGCCGAGTCTGAGCTTAAAAGTGAACGGGAAAAGTTTCGTACAGTTGCTGACTTTACCTATGATTGGGAATATTGGGTGGGGCCTGATGGTCGTTATGTTTATACCTCACCTTCCAGTGAGCGAATTACCGGTTATAGCGCCCAGGATTTTCGAGATGATCCAGGTTTGCTTCTCAAACTTGTTCACCATGATGATTTGCCGAAAATGATTAAACATCTGAATATCGAATATACCGAATCAGAAAAAGATGTATGCCATATTGATTTTCGGATTACCGCTGCCACTGGGGAAGAGAGATGGATAGCGCATGTCTGTCAGGCCGTATTTGGCGAGGATGGTCGTTTCTTGGGTAGACGGGCCAGCAATAGCGATATTTCTCTACGCAAACAGATCGAGCTGGAACTTGAAGAGCTTGCCACCCACGATATTCTAACCAACTTACCCAATCGTAAACTCCTTTATGACCGCCTATCACAAATCCTCGCTCAGGCGAAAAGAGGCGAGCTTGGGGTGGCCATTCTCTTTGTTGATCTGGATAAGTTCAAAGAGATCAATGACGGGTTGGGCCATGAAGCAGGGGATATTGTTCTAAAGCAGGCGGCCCGGAGAATGGAAGGTGTTTTGCGCCAAGGAGATACCCTGGCACGGATGGGTGGTGATGAATTTGTGGTTGTCCTCCCTGATGTCAAAGACGATGCCGTTGTCGATATCGTGGCTCAGAAACTCATAGGGGTCATCGGCCAAACATTCCAGATTGATGATCGGGGGGAAACAGTGAATCGGCATCTGGGGGCCAGTATAGGTATCAGCATCTACCCCGCGGACGGACAGGATATAGATAGCCTAATCAATGCTGCAGATAGGGCCATGTATCAGGCTAAAAAAATGGGTCGGAATAGGTATGTAAGATTGTCGTCTGTCTCTTCTCAGGATGTAGGCCGTCTGGCGCAATAGTGAAACTTATTGCGTCGAATGAAATGACTATTAGGGGACGCATTTAAATGCGTCCCCTGAAGTGAGTTACCGATCAGAAACCGTTGATTCATCGGGTGGCTTGTCTTCTCTGGATCTCGGTTCCACCGGTCCCCAGCAATCTATCGTCTGATGGTATAGACCGCGGTACAGGTCGTTGCCCCAGGGGTCCAGTTCGTCCAGCCAGTCGTTGATCTCAAACAGAAAGGGGTTGAAGGCGAAGGTGGTGAGCCAGGTATCCACGGTCCAGATGGTGTAGTCTTTGTCACCGATCTGGGTCTTGTCGCGGTATTTGTTTATGAAGTCTTTATCTTCGGTCCTGAGGGTTGCAGTCCAGTGCGGGCGGAAGAAGCCTCTGCCGTAGGGTTTATCTACCTTCCAGTATTTGAAGGGTTTGTTTTGCTCCAGGACGTGTATGAGATTGTTGGTGTTGCTGGAGTTGTCCACGCAGTCCAGAGCGCCATCTTTTAGCTTATCCAATTTGTTTCCAGCAATATCGCCCAACAGGAATTCATGGTCGGCCAGGATCTGGTTTTCCATGTCTCTGACCGCGTTCCTGATGGCGAGGATCTCCTGTTCGGCCGAGGTGGCGCAGCGCGCTATCTTGGAGGAGAGCTTGTTAAGGAGTTTTTTGTCCAGATGGACATCCATGATCTTGTTGCAACTCCAGTTGTAACAGAAATCCATGGTGGCCCCGGTTTCATCCAGGTTGTACTTCTCCGGTTTGGTGCGGGCATATTGTGCCGCAAAGGAACTGCCTGCGTGGATCAGGAGAATTGTTATTAACAGGGTGGCTCTAGTTTTCACTCACAATACCTATGTAGCTAAACCGCTCCAGCGGGTGCTGGACGGTATACGCGCAAAATTGGAGCCGCATTATACCACCTGTTTTGTTTTTTTCTTGTTATTATCGCGGTTATTATCTTGTCGGATAAAAACCTCTCGGAGGATAGATGCAACAGCTGCTAGACATCATGGAACGGCTGCGGGATCCGGTTTCAGGCTGTCCCTGGGATCGGGAGCAGACCTTCGCCACCATCTCACGCCACACCATTGAAGAGGCGTATGAGGTGGCCGATGCCATTCAACGGAATGATATGACCGAGTTGAAGGACGAACTGGGCGACCTGTTGTTCCAGGTGGCCTTTTACACCCAGATGGCCCGGGAACGGTCCCTGTTTGATTTTGCCGATGTGGTGGATGCCATCTGCACCAAGATGATCCGCCGCCATCCCCACGTGTTTGCAGATGAGCAGGTGGACACGGCCGAGCAGCAGACCGAGGCCTGGGAGCGTCACAAGGCGGTTGAGCGTAATGGGAAGGGAGACTGCGCAGGACAACTGGATGGGGTGGCTCAGGCCCTGCCGGCCCTGGTACGCTCAACCAAGCTGCAAAAGCGTGCGGCAGAGGTGGGCTTTGACTGGCCGGATATCTCAGGTCCTTTGGCAAAGATTCAAGAGGAGTTGGCGGAGGTGCGGGTCGAAATAGAGGCCGGTGACAGCAAAGAACGTCTGGAGGCGGAGATCGGCGATCTGCTGTTTTCCTGCGTCAATCTGGCCCGGCATGCCAGGGTGGATGCGGAAGCCGCTTTGCGCCGCGCCAACCAGACCTTCGAGACCAGATACCGGGCTATGGAGGCCATGCTTGGGGCGGAGGGCCGCCGTATGGAAGAGTTGGATCTGGACGAGATGGAAGGGTTGTGGCAGAGGGCCAAGGCGGATCTGAAATGAGTTTCTTGCGGCATATAGGGGCATGCAACCGCTATGATCTGAGCCATTTCATCCCTTTTTGTGTGGAGCAGGTACGGGTTGGTCTGCTCAAGCCGGGGTTTGCGTCGCATCTGCGGCAATGGCCGGAAATCTTCCAGGTCACGGACGAGGCGGTGGATTTACTCCTGCCGGGGGCGGATATAATCGAGCGTAGCGCCAGGGTTGCGGAGGTGCTGGCGGAGCTGGTGAAGCAGGGGGTAATCAGCCATCTGCATGGCGAACAGTACATAGCCACCCCGGGAATCAGGGAAGATGGCCTGCTGTGGCTGGACCGGGCCGCGGCACCCTATTTTGGGATCAGGGCGTTCGGGCAGCATATGAACGGCTATGTGGAGGAGGATGGAGAGTTGAAGCTCTGGCTGGGGCGGCGTTCACAGGATCGGCTGCACTTTCCCGGATGTCTGGATAATCTGGTGGCGGGTGGGCTTCCGGCAAACATCGAACTGGATGCAAATCTGGCCAAGGAGTGCTGGGAAGAGGCCGGAATAGACGGAGAGATGGCGTCTCAGGCCAGATCGGTGGGTATGATTACCTATAACGCTGAGACGGAAAAGGGCATGAAGCCGGACACCTTATACTGTTATGATTTACAGCTGCCGACTTCCTTCCGGCCCAGATGCATGGATGGCGAGGTGGCCGGGTTTGAGCTGGTGCCGGTCAGGGAGGTGATGCAGATTGTACGTGATAGCGACGAGTTTAAGCTAAACTGCAACCTTGTGGTCATGGATTTTTGTATTCGGCACGGATATTTGGGTCCGGATCATGCCGAGTATCATGGGATTATTACCGGGCTGCATCCGTCCTTGATCGTTTGACATGGCGTATGTGGAGGCAAAAACCATGTTTCTGGCGAAACCTTAGGCAATACCTAGGGGTCAGAATAACTGGATATCTTGCTGGCGGGATGTGTGTGTAAGCAGCCTAAGCTGCCTTAATATAGGGTGTTACTTGACCAAATGAAGTTCGGAATAAAATTCTTGTTACTGCTTTTATGGGCAGTTCCACTGTTTGCGACGCAGACAGAGGTCTCTGTTAAACAACTGCAACCCACCAGGGAGCAGCGCCAGTCCACCTTGATCATCAACAACGTAATCAGCAGGTACCACTATAAGCAGAGCGTTCTGGATGACGCTATGTCGGCAGCTATCCTCAAGCGCTACATTGAGTCCCTGGACGCAAATAAACGATGCTTTACCCAGCAGGATGTGGACGGCTTTACCAAGAAATATCGTAATAAGATCGACGATGCCTTGCGTGGTGCTGATCTGAAACCGGCCTTTGAGATATTTAAGGCCTACCGGCAGTGTCTGGAGGAGCGCATAGTCTATGCCCTGCAGCTGCTGGATAAGGACTTTGACTTCAAACTGGATGAGGACTTCCGTTTTGATCGGGAAGAGTCACCCTGGGCCGCGAACGAGCAAGAGTTGCAGGAACTTTGGCGCAAGAGCATCAAGAACGACATCCTGGTGTTGATGTTGACCGGCAAAGATATGCAGGCGATCAAGAAGACCCTGCGCAAGCGTTATACGGATACCCTGCACCGTACCAGACAGCTGGAATCGAACGATGTCTATCAGCTGTTTATCAATGCCTATACCCAGAGTATTGAACCCCACACCGCATATATGTTGCCGCGTCTGGCAGAGAATTTTGATATCAGCATGCGCCTGTCACTGGAGGGTATCGGGGCGGTCCTCAGTACGGAGGATGAATATACGGTGGTGCTCAAGACCATACCAGGTGGTCCAGCAGTGATGAGCGGTAAGGTACAGCCCGGAGATCGTATCCTTGGCGTTGGTCAGGGTAAAAAGGGCGAGATTGAAGATGTGGTAGGTTGGCGTCTGCAGGATGTTGTGGACAAGATTCGCGGTCCCAAGGGTTCTGTGGTCCGGCTGCAGATCCTGCCGGAAGAGGGTGGTTCTTCCGGAGTAGCCAGGACCATCGAGTTGGTGCGTAACGAGATCAAGTTGGAAGATCAGGCCGCCAAAAAATCCATAATAGAGCAAAAAGATGGTAATACGACGCTACATATCGGGGTGATTGAGATCCCGGCCTTCTATCGCGATTTTGAAGGTGCCTCCAACGGGGAGGAAGATTTTCGCAGCACCACCAGGGATGTGAGGAAGATCCTGGAAGAGCTGGAGCAGGAACATGTAGATGGCGTGGTGATAGATCTGCGCCAGAATGGCGGCGGCTCCTTGACTGAAGCAACGGAGCTGACCGGACTGTTTATTTCATCAGGCCCGGTGGTGCAGGTGAAGGATTCCACCGGATCGTTGGAGATAGAGAAGGATACCGATCCGGAACTGGTCTATGCTGGTCCTTTGGCGGTTCTGGTGGATCGTTACAGTGCCTCAGCATCCGAGATCTTCGCCGGGGCGATCCAGGACTATGGTCGTGGCATCATCATAGGGGAGCCGACCTTTGGTAAGGGAACGGTGCAGACGCTGATTGATCTGGACCGGTTTGTGCGCGATGACGGCAATGATCTGGGGAGACTGCGTCTTACCATGGCTCAGTTTTTCCGGGTGAACGGCGGTAGTACCCAGTTCCGCGGAGTGGTGCCGGACATTATCTATCCAACCGTTTCCGACTCGGACGACGAAGGGGAAAGATCCCTGGAAAACGCCCTGCCGTGGGCCAGCATAAAGGCGCTGAAACACGAAATAAGCCAGCTTGGTCCTCTGGATGTCTGCCGCGCCAGGCATGAGGAGAGGATTAAATCGGACGCCGGGTTTAACTATCTTATCCAGGAAAAAAATGTCCTTGGTGAGATAAAAGATGAAAAATTTGTTTCCCTAAATCTGGAAAAACGCAAAAAGGAATGGGAGGAGCGCAAGCGGGCCAAGAAGGAGAGAAAGGAGAGTTATTTTGCATCCATCGGTGTGAAGCCTGCGGACGATGGAGGGGATGATGAGGCGAGCTTCAATAGCAAGAGAAGGAATGCCGTCGAGACCGATCAGAAGGTGATAGACAAGATCGGGGTAAAAGAGGCAGCCCATATCCTTTCTGACTATATAAGTTTTTCGGCCCCGCGTGCCGCCATGAACAGTCAGGCAAGATAGCCTAGTAGCTGTTTGTCGCGCCCATGATGTAGCCGATATCTCCGTTTCCAGACAATAACGGGTGCTCCTTGTATTCCAGTCTCGATAAGCGTTTGGCGAATTTAATCGCTGCCGGGGGTGCAGGACTGCTCGCTGGTGGGAATATCGGCCTGGAGAAGGAGGGTCTCAGGGTGTCTCCGGACGGAAGCATCTCGCGCACGGCTCATCCGCGGGCTTTGGGTTCCGCCCTGACCAATAGCTACATAACCACCGATTACTCAGAGGCCCTTACCGAGATTATTACCCCTCCATTCTCCAACAGTGGAGATGCACTGCGGTTCCTTGGCGACGCCCATGCCTTCGTCTATTCCAAGCTGGAAGATGAACTACTATGGTCCACAAGTATGCCATGCGCCCTGGAAGGTGGAGACGCCATTCCGATAGCCAGGTATGGCACATCCAATGCCGGTCGTATGAAGACCGTATACAGGCGGGGGCTGGGGCACAGATACGGACGGGTGATGCAGGTTATATCCGGCGTACACTTCAACTATTCCCCTCATGAAGCACTTTGGCTTGTGTTGCAGTCTCTTGATCAAAACAAGTCCGAACCGCGGGATTTTATAGATGATCGTTATTTCGGCATGGTGCGGAATCTGAAACGTTATGGCTGGTTGATTCCATATTTGTTTGGCGCCTCCCCCGCTGTGTGTAAGTCCTTTATCGGAGAGAGGGAGACCAGCCTGGTCACGTTCAATGAGAATACCTACTTCGGGCCATTTGCCACCTCTCTGCGTATGGGTGATATAGGTTATACCAACAGCCGGGAGAAGGGTGTCGGTATAAACGTATGCTACAACTCGCTAGAGTCTTATATCTCCAGCATGAACTTTGCCATCAATACCAGTTGTCCGGAGTGGGAGCGCATAGGGGTAATGGTCAATGGTGACTATGAGCAGCTCAACACCAATATCCTGCAGATCGAAAACGAACACTATTCAACGGTTCGCCCCAAACAGCTGGCCAACACCCTGGAAAAGCCAACCATAGCGCTGCAAAAACGCGGGGTAAGGTATGTAGAGTTACGTTCCATAGACGTAAACGCCTTCCATCCATTGGGGGTAAGTCAGGAGCAGTTGCTGTTCCTGGAGGCATTCATGCAGTTTTGCCTGCTGCTGGATAGTCCGCCAATAGACTGCGAAGGTCAGCGGGAGATTGATGGCAACATGGAGCTGGTTGCCCATGGCGGCAGGACAGAGGGGATGACCCTATGGCGCAACGGCAATGAGATCAGTCTCAACGCCTGGGCCAATGAGATATGCACAAATATGCATGGTATATGTGAGCAGCTGGACCGCGATGATCCAGCACGTCCCTATTCTACTGTGCTGGCGCAACAGTTAGAGGTTATTGCAGATCCTGATCGCACCCCATCCGCCATGATGCTGGCCGAGATGAGAGAAAACGGTGAGGGATTTTTCCAGTTTGCCAGGCGTATGTCACAGCAGCACAAATCCTTTTTTGATCGCTGGGAGTTGAGCGCGGAGCGGCAAGGGTTGTTCGAGGATGAGGCAGGCCGTTCCATCGAACAACAGATCACAATGGAAGAATCCGACAAGGTTCCGTTCGGACGGTTCTTGGAAGACTACTTCAATCAGTCCTGATTGGGTGGAGGGGACGTATTTAAATGCGTCCCCGGGGCCCTAACCGGATGATTTACGCAGGGCTATATCCAGCATGCGTACCGTAAGGATCCTCTTCAATACCGCAAACAGATAGGTCGGAAAGGTCACGAAATAGCGTGGTTTCGGGCGCGGACTCTCCAGGGCATGGATCACCCTCTTCAGCACCGCCTCTGGTGGCAGGGTGAATGGTGTGGTGGATTCTTCTGAGGAAAGTCTATCTTCATGTTTGCGATAGGCCTCCTGATGCACACTGGGTTTACCCGCTAGGGTTTGCTGCCACTTGCTATAGGCGTTGGCGCGGAAACGGCTGTCGATCGGTCCTGGCTCGATCAGGCTCAGATGGATGCCGCTGCCATGCAGTTCCAGGCGCATGGTGTCGGTAAGCCCCTCCAGGGCATACTTGCTGGCGTTGTATGCCCCGCGAAACGGGAAGGCGATCAGGCCGAGTACTGAGCTGTTTTGGATAATACGCCCGTACCCCTGACGCCGCATCACCGGGATGACCTGTCTGGTAAGTTCATGCCAGCCGAATAGATTGGTCTCAAACTGTTCCCTCAGAACTTGGGTTGGCAGGTCCTCCACCGCCCCGGGCTGGCCATAAGCGCCATTGTTGAACAGGGCGAACAGCTCTCCGCCGGTAAAGTCCAACACCTTCATCAGGGCTTTTCTGATGCTCTCTTCCTTGGTTAGATCAAGTTGGATCGCCTCAAAGCCCTGCTGCGCCAACATCTCCACATCTTCCGGTTTTCGTGCGCTGGCGAACACCCGGTAGCCCCTGGCGCGCAGACCCTGTGCTACGCACAGGCCGATGCCGCTGGAGCACCCGGTTATCAGGATTGGTTTATCTTTTATTTCAGTCACTTAGCGCGCCATTGGTCTATGTTTGCTTGGTAATAAGCGTGTGCCTGTTTTGTAGGTAATTTGTGGCCGCATAGGGCAAATAAGAACTAAAGTTTTTAACGCAGATACCGCTATCAGATACAGCAATTATATTTTCCGGCAACAGTGTATTTAGATTTAAGGGGAAGATCCTAGTGGATATCGCAACTCTTATAGGTTTGCTAGGTGGTTTTGGCATCATTATCGGGGCTATTGCGTCTGGCGGTGATTTTATGCTGTTCGTCAACGTGCCGTCTGTCCTGATTGTGGTCGGCGGCACCTTTATGATAACCCTGATGGAGGTGTCTCTAAAGGACTTTTTAGGATCCTTCGGAATCGCCATGAAGGCTTTCTTTTACCAAACCTACGATTCAAACAAGCTGATTGAAGAGGCTGTTCAACTGGCAGATGTCGCACGTAAAAACGGATTGCTGGCACTGGAAAATCAGGAGATCAGTAACGATTTTCTGAAGCTGGGCATAGGTCTGTGCGTGGATGGACATGATCCTGCCTTGGTGCAAAGAATGTTGACGCGAGACATTGACCTGACCATTGAGCGCCATATGGTAGGTCAGACCATGTTCAAAAACATGGCTACCATGGCCCCGGCTATGGGTATGATCGGCACCCTGGTTGGTCTGGTGCAGATGCTGGCCAACATGTCAGACCCGGCGAGTATCGGTCCCGCCATGGCCGTTGCCTTGTTGACGACACTGTACGGCTCCATCATTGCAAACGCCTTTGCCACTCCCCTCGCCGTTAAACTGGAACGGGCCAGTCAGCTGGAGAAGACCAATAAAAACCTGATCCTGGAAACCATCTCCGGTATTCAAGAGGGTATGAATCCAAGGGTTCTGGAACAATTACTGTCCACCTTTCTGCCTTCCGCTAAGCGGGGAAAGGACGAGGAGCAGTAAGTGGCCAAAGATTGTCCAAAATGTGAAGAAGGACAACCGGCATGGTTGGCTACCTTCGCCGATATGATGTCTCTGCTGATGTGCTTTTTCGTTTTGCTTCTCTCTTTTGCCGAGGTGGACGCCACCCGTTTCAAGAAGATGGCTGAGTCCATGAAGGACGCCTTCGGTGTGCAGCGTGAGAAGCAGGTTATGGAAGTGGTTATGGGTACCAGCATAATCAAGCAGGAGTTTAGTCCGTCGGTCTCTTCAGAAACCACCCCCATACCAGAATTGCAGCAGCAGACCGTAGAAGAGGAGAAGGAACAACTGGAAGTGCCAGATCAGAAGAAGAGCGAGGGTCAGGATGAAAATGAATTGCGATCCAAGATGGAGCAGATGCAAGAGAAGCTTGCGGAGATGGAGAAGACCATAGAGGAACAAAAGGAACAACTGCAACAGGCCGATCAGGAGAAATTGGCGGAGCTGCAAAAGCTGGTACAGCAACTGCAAGAAGAGTTGGAGGCCGCAAAGCAGGAGTTGCAGAACAAGGTGGATAAGCTGTTAGACAAGATTGTAGCCATGGAGAAGGTGATAGAAGAAAACACCGAGCAGTTGCAACAGATGGATCAGGAAAAACTCGGAGAGTTTAAACAGGCCATGCAGGAGCTCAAAGAGGAACTGGAAAAGATAGCCCAGGATCAGCAGCAGAAGCTGGATGAGGCGGAACAGGAAAAACTGGAGCGAGAGGCGAAAGAGAGGATGCAGGAAGAGGTGAACCGGCAGGCCCAGGAGTTACAGAAGATCCTGGAGAAAGAGATTGCAGAAGGTCTGCTGACGGTGGAGGCCGCCGAATCCAAGATCATCATCCGCATCCAGGAGAAGGGCTCTTTCCCATCTGGTAGTGCTGATTTTAATCCGGGATTTCTCGATGTGATCGACCGGATAAGCGATGCCCTGGTCAGATCTCCCGGCAGGATTATTGTTGCCGGCCACACGGATAATATACCTATATACAATTCTAAATTCCGTTCTAACTGGGAGCTATCCTCAGGTCGGGCAGTAACGGTAGTGCATGCGCTCCTGCTGAATCCGGGGATAGCGGAAGATAGAGTATTGATCGAGGGGTATGCCGATTCTCGTCCCCTGGTTCCGAATGACAGCCCTGAGAACAGGGCCAAAAACCGTCGGGTCGAATTGATCATCGTGCGGGGTGAAGAGGATGGTAAGAGAGATGTTATGGATGTGGCCCGATAGGTTTTATTTGTATGGGGAAAGACATGGGTAGTGATAAAGAAATGACCGATGAGATTGTCGAAAGAAGGAATTTCTTCCGGATAGATGACTCTATAAGCCTGAGTTATCAGGAGATATCCAAGGGGGATCTGGAGGACAGAAAAGAGCAGGTGGCTATGGAGTTGGAAGGCAATTTTACGGTCATGGGCAGTATCGCATCCATTAATCAGAATATGGCCGTGGTTATGCACAGGATCGAGAGTGCGGAGCCGGATATTGCCGAGTACCTAAAGGCCATAAACAACAAAATAGACATACTCGGAAGGGCGTTGTTTTCTTACAATAATGATCTGGTGGAACAGCCAGCGCAGCCAGTGAATCTTAGCGCCTCCGGTCTGGCCTTCTACTCCTCACAACCTGTGGTTATGGGGTCTTTGTTGGAGCTGCGATTGTTATTGGTGCCATCGTTTACCGGGATTATTACCTTCGGTGAGGTGGTGGGTTGTGATCAGGTGGATGAGACGGTAGGTGGATTCAATTATTTCATTCGGGTCAACTTTATGCACATGCGGGAAAATGACCGGGATCTGCTTATACGCCATGTAGTGAAACGCCAGGGCGATATGCTTAGACGACGTCGAGAAAGTCGTGAGATTGGGTAGATCCAGGTAGTTCGGTTCGAGAATGCGATGATTTTTCCATTCGCTATCGTTTTGTAGACTGCCATAAAGAGTGGGGTGGCAATCAACGCGCACTGTGCCGTATGTGGCCAGCTTCAGCCCCATCGTTAGTTCTAAGTGATCCATGCTGGGCGTAAAAGTCTCGGGTTGCAGGGACGTCGCACATCTCTCAGTATCTGTTCAGCGATCGAAAACTTCCCTAAATTCTAGTTACGATAGTATGTTATGGTAGAATCCACCTGACTTTGGCCCTTGGGTCAGCTTGCCGCAACAGTAAGACCATCCGGTCGGTTCAACCGTCTTGGTCAGATAGATGCCGGATCCATGTGGCGGGTTTATTTTTTATATCTGTGTCCCCATATGCCAGTTGCTTGAGCAGGTTATTACCCAAAGTTTTTGATAGATTTGAGAGTTAGAACAATGCCTATTTATGAGTATAGTTGTGAGGCCTGCGGTGAACATCTGGAGAAGCTGCAAAAGCTGAGCGATGCGCCGCTTGAGATTTGTCCCAAGTGTGGAGAACCCAAATTAAAAAAGCTGATATCGGCCGCCGGGTTCAGACTAAAGGGCTCTGGTTGGTATGAGACCGATTTCAAACAGGACAAAAAAAAGAACCTGTGCGATAGCGGGAAAGGTGAGTCTAAGCCAGCTCCGGCCTGTTGCACTGGATGTTGTTCGTCCGAAAAGTAGTTTAGAACAATGCCTACATTCAGACGCTATCTAATCGCAGGATTGCTTATTTGGGTGCCGCTCGGTATCACGATCCTGGTGGTGCGTCTGCTTATTAATTGGCTGGATGGCAGCATTTTGTTGATACCGGCGGCCTACCGCCCGGAAAATCTTCTGGGTTTCGCCATTCCCGGGCTGGGGGTATTGATCTCCTTCGTCGTAGTCATGCTTACCGGCCTGCTTGCCGCAAATCTGTTCGGACGTAAACTGGTCAAGTTATGGGAGCGGTTCTTGTCCCATGTCCCATTGGTACGATCGGTATACTCCGGGGCCAAGCAACTGGCGGAGACCATGTTTTCCGACTCGGGACAGTCGTTTCGCAAGGTGCTGCTGATAGAGTTTCCCCGTAAGGGGCTCTGGACCCTGGCATTTCTCACCGGGACCGATCAAGGAGAGGTGCAACGCAAGACCGGTCGGGACGTGATCAATGTATATGTCCCAACTACACCCAATCCCACCGGCGGCTACTTTGTCATGGTGCCGCGTGAGGATGTCCAGGAGTTGGATATGAGCGTGGATGCCGGATTGAAGATGCTCATGTCTATGGGTGCAGTAGTGCCAGATGTGGCCAAGGAGTCATCAGGGCTTGCGCCGGAAGAGCCCAAACCTTAACATTCCCGCCTTCGGCCCCTTACATAGCTAATGGTAATAGTTTCATGCGCACCCAATATTGTGGAAATCTAAACGCATCCTTCATAGATCAAGAGGTTGAACTCTGTGGCTGGGTACATCGCCGCCGTGATCATGGTGGGGTTATCTTTATAGACCTGCGCGACCGGGAGGGGTTGGTTCAGGTGGTATATGATCCGGATAAACCGGATATGTTCTCTCTGGCGGAACAGGTGCGTAACGAGTTTGTGTTGCGGGTGAAGGGCAGGGTGCGGGCGCGTCCCGCAGGTACGGTCAATCCCGATCTACCTACCGGTGAGATAGAGGTGCTGGGACTTGGTATTGAGGTTCTGAACAGGTCCGATACCCCGCCGTTCCAGTTGGACGAGCATGAAAACGTATCCGAAGAGATCCGCCTGCGCTACCGCTATGTGGACCTGCGCCGTCCAGAGATGCTGGAGCGTATCCAGATGCGATCCAGGGTGACCCGTATGTTGCGCAACTATCTGGATGATAACGGTTTTCTGGATATAGAAACCCCGATGCTGACCAAGGCCACCCCAGAGGGTGCGCGCGACTATCTGGTGCCCTCGCGCACCCATCCGGGACAGTTTTTTGCCCTGCCGCAGTCGCCACAGCTGTTTAAACAGTTGCTGATGATGTCGGGCATGGATCGCTACTATCAGGTGGTGCGTTGTTTTCGCGACGAGGACCTGCGCGCCGATCGTCAGCCGGAATTCACCCAGCTGGATATAGAGGTCTCCTTCATGGATGAGGATGACCTGATGACTATGATGGAGGAGATGATCCGCCAGGTAGCCAGAAAGGTGCTGGGCAAGGATATGCCCAACCCGTTCCCACGCATGACCTATGCCGAGGCTGTGCGGCGTTTCGGCACCGATCGTCCGGACCTGCGTTGCCCGCTGGAGCTGGTCGATGTGGGCGACCTGATGCAGGATGTGGAGTTCAAGGTGTTTTCGGCACCGGCCAATGACAAAGATGGTCGCGTGGCCGCCCTCTGTCTGCCCAATGGCTGTGAACTCAGCCGTAAGGAGATAGATGATTACACCAAATATGTAAGTATCTACGGGGCCAAGGGTCTTGCCTATATCAAGGTGAACGAGATTGCTAAGGGGCTTGATGGCCTGCAGTCCCCGATCCTGAAGTTTCTGCCGGAACCGGCGGTGCAGGAGATCCTGGCCCGCACCGGCGCCAAAGATGGCGACCTGATCTTCTTCGGGGCAGATAAGGCCAAGATCGTGAACGAGGCCCTGGGCGCCCTGCGCGTCAAGCTGGGCGTGGATCGCGGTCTGATGGATGCAGAGTGGCGTCCACTCTGGGTAGTGGACTTCCCCATGTTCGAATGGGACGAGAAGGCCAAGCGCTGGACCTCACTGCATCACCCGTTTACCTCCTGCAAGGAAGAGCATGTAGAGTTGTTGGATAGTGATCCGGGCGCATGTCTCTCCCGCGCCTACGACATGGTGCTGAACGGGACCGAGCTTGGTGGCGGCTCTATTCGTATCCACCGGCAAGAGGTGCAGGAGAAGGTGTTCAAGCTGCTGGGGATAGGCGAGGAAGAGGCCAAAGAGAAGTTCGGCTTCCTGTTGGATGCCCTACGTTTCGGTTGCCCGCCGCACGGCGGTATCGCCTTCGGTCTGGATCGGTTGGTGATGATCCTGGCTGGCGCCAGCTCAATCCGCGATGTGATGGCCTTCCCCAAGACCCAGACTGCCGCCTGTCTGCTCACCTCTGCGCCTTCGAATGTCAGTCAGGAACAACTGCGCGAGCTTTCTATCCGTATCCGTACCCCGCAGGTGGAAGAGAAGCAGTCCGTGACTGAGTAAATTCCCCCGATGATTTCCTCTCCCCGTGGGGGAGGGGGCTAGGGTGAGGGGGAATATGCCCATAGTGTACACAATCTTAGTTCCAACGGTTTTCCGTGGGAGCTTATTTTGTCCGCAAATGAACGCGAATAAACGCGAATGAATACCTTTCTATCCCCTCTCCCCATGGGGGAGAGGGTTAGGGTGAGGGGGAAAGGCTTAAAAGCGGTGATCTGCAACTACGCGCAAATATTTTCTCTGAATAATTACATGCGGTAGGAGCTTGCTCGGCTTTGGCATCCTGCGTCGCTCTACATCCTGCATCCACGCAGTCGTCCTGCGGGCGAAAAGATCATACAAATATTCGCTCAGGGGACTTAGCTCCTACATCACAAAATATCCGAAGCATAATCCGCCAATCTAGACCGCTCGCCACGCAGCAGGGTGATGTGCCCGCTGTGTTCCCAGCCCTTGAAGCGATCCACCGCATAGGTCAGTCCGGAGGTGGTTTCGGTCAGATAGGGGGTGTCGATCTGGGATACGTTGCCCAGACAGACGATCTTGGTCCCGGGTCCGGCACGGGTGATCAGGGTCTTCATCTGCTTAGGGGTAAGGTTCTGCGCCTCGTCCAGGATGATGTATTTGTTCAGGAAGGTGCGGCCGCGCATGAAGTTGAGGGAGTGGATGCGGATGCGGCTGCGCAGCAGGTCATCGGTAGCGGCGCGTCCCCATTCTCCGCCTTCGATTTGGGTCAGCACCTCCAGGTTGTCCATCAGGGCTCCCATCCAGGGGGTCATCTTCTCCTCCTCGGTACCAGGCAGGAAGCCGATGTCCTCACCTACCGGCACAGTGACGCGGGTCATAATGATCTCGCGGTAGAGATTTTGGTCCAGGGTCTGGGCCAGACCTGCCGCCAGGGTCAGCAGGGTCTTGCCGGTGCCGGCGGTGCCGAGCAGCGACACAAAATCCAACTGGGGGTCCATTAGCATATTCAGGGCGTAGTTCTGCTCGCGGTTCCTTGCGGTTATGCCCCAGACCGAGTGTTTTGGATTGGTATAATCGGTGAGCAGCTCTATGGTGGCGGCATCATCCTTCTTTCCCCGGACGATGGCGTCGAAGCCTGAGTCTCCCTCCATGGAGATGCACTGATTCGGGTACCATTCACTGATGTCCGGACCAGTGACCCGATAGTAGGTGCGCCCATCCTCCTGCCAGGATTCCACATCTTTGCTGTGGCTATCCCAGAAGTCGCTCGGCAGCGTCTCTTCCCCGCTATACAGCAGGTTTACATCATCAAGCACCTTGTCATTGAAGTAGTCTTCCGCCGGGATGCCGAGTACTGTGGCCTTTATGCGGAGATTGATATCCTTGGAGACGACCACGATCCTGGTGTCAGGATGTCGCGCTTGCAGAGCTAGTGCGGTCCCCAGGATGGTGTTGTCCGGGGTGTTTCCGGGCAGGGTCTCGTGGATCGGGCTGGATAGTTCCTGAGTCTGAAAATACAATCTGCCCTGATTGTCTATGATCGGGCTCTTGCCATTGGCGGGTATGGGAATGGGCAGCCCTGCATCTATGTCCGTCTTGCTGGCCCCTTGCATCAGCTCATCCAGGAAACGGTTTACCTGACGCACGTTGCTGGCCACTTCCGACATACCCTTTTTGGCCTTATCCAACTCTTCCAGTACTACCATTGGCAGGAATACGTCGTGTTCATGGAACCTGAATATGGACGTGGGATCGTGCATCAGCACATTGGTGTCAAGAATAAACAGGCTTTTTTCCATGGGTGATTGTTTAGGCATGTTTCAGTCTCTGCATGATCTTAGGGGATTGTGGTAGGGACTTTGCCCAGGGCCACTTTGGTGTTCAGTTTTTGATGGGTTCAAGTACTGCGTCCAGGTTCATATCGTCACAAAATTCCAGGAATTCGTCCCGCAGGGTCGAGATATGTTCGGTGTGGGGTATGCCTACGGTCATCTGCACGGAGAACATTTGGGTGCCAGTGTGGGCCGCGGCGTAGCTATTGGTAACCATGTCTTCAATGTTGATGTTGCGTCTGGAGAAGAAGCTGGCCAGATGATGCACGATTCCTGGGTGATCCAGCGCCACGACCTCAACACCGTAGGGTATGGTGTGATTGCCGGTGGCCCTGCTTCCGGTGCGCTTGGCGATGATGGTAAGGCCGAGTTGCTCTTCCATATTCGTGACCGCATCTTCCAGTTTGGCCAGGGTGTTCCAGTTGCCTTCTACCATGAGCATGATGGCGAACTCTCCGCCCAGTACGGTCATGCGGCTATCAGCAATGTTGCACCCTTCATTCAGGATTGCGCCGGATAGTTTATCCACGATACCAGGACGGTCTTTGCCGAGGGCGGATATTACGAGATAGTTATGTTGGGACGACATTTTATTTATTGCTGCTCCTGCCTGCTACTTGTGATTATAGTCCAGAGTTTACCTATCAAGGCCCCCAATGGTCCAACAAAGATTAGCTAAATCTTTATTGGGGCAGCTTTACTTGTCAGCGCCATGAGGCGGGGTTTAGAATCAGCAATTCCGTAAATTTTCGGTTGGTATTTGGAGTTTTTTGATGTTTCAAGGCAGCATGGTCGCCCTGGTGACCCCGATGATAGAAGACGGCCGTGTCGATGAGCAGTCCCTGCGTGCGTTGATTGATTGGCATGTGGAGCAGGGCACCGAGGCCATCGTTGCGGTTGGCACTACCGGGGAATCCGCCACCCTGGATGAGGAAGAGCACTGTCGAGTGATACGCCAAACGGTCGAGTTTTGTGCCGGACGCATCCCGGTCATCGCCGGGACCGGGGCCAACTCCACCACCGAGGCCATAAGCCTGACCAGATGCGCGCAGCAGTCCGGGGCTGACGCCTGTCTGCTGGTGACCCCTTATTACAACAAGCCTACCCAGGAAGGGCTGTATCTGCATCACAAAAAGGTGGCTGAGGAAGTAGATATCCCGCAGATTCTGTATAATGTGCCCGGTCGTACCGCCTGCGACATGCTTCCGGAGACGGTAGGGCGATTGGCGCAGATAGAAAATATCATCGGTATCAAAGAGGCCACCGGGGATCTCTCCAGGGTGGATCAACTGCGGGCCGTATGCGGAGACGATTTTGAGCTTTACAGCGGTGATGATGCTACCGCCCGTGAGTTCATCCTGGCCGGCGGCCAGGGTGTGATCTCGGTAACCACGAATATCGCACCCAAGGCCATGAGTGATATGTGCAGGGCGGCTTTGGCTGGTGACAGGGAGACGGCGGCCGCTATAGACCAGGGCATCGCCTGTCTACACCGGGATCTGTTTCTGGAGGCGAATCCGATACCGGTAAAATGGGCACTGGCCGAGATGGGTCGTATTCCAAGCGGGATCAGGTTGCCGTTGACCTGGTTGTCGGAAAAATATCATGGCGAGTTGCGGAACTCCATGCGGCAGGCGGGACTCATATAGGGGTCCTGAGACTGTGTTCCATCCCGAACGATGGGAATAAATTAAAACTAATCGAACAGGCTATAACCGAAATGTCATTGAAACCTTCCAGACTTATGTTGCTCTTCCTGCTGCTTCCAATATTGGCGGCCTGTACCAGTATCGAAGAGATAGAGGGGATGCTCCCGGACCGGAAGGTTGAATACAAAAAATCGAAGCAGGCCGGTCAGAATCTGGAAGTGCCGCCTGATCTTTCCAGTAGCTCCATCAGTGACACCCTGGTTATCCCAGGAGAGGCAGGGCTTGGTTCCGCCACCTATTCAGATTTTACCAACCGCGATATGACCACCTCCGCCTATGCCAGGAGCAGCGGGGTGATACCTCAACTATCAGATGTTGAGGTCAAGCGCGATGGCGACAAGCGCTGGTTGGTGATCAAGGCTACGCCGGATGATGTCTGGGCCAGAACCGTGGACTTCTGGCAGGAGAACGGAATCCTTATGACAGAGCAGGATCCGTCCATCGGTGTGATGGTTACGGACTGGGTGGAGAACAGGGCCGATATCAAGTCGGACTTCATAACCGATACGGTGCGCAAGGTGTTCGACTCTGCCTATTCTGCGGCCACCCGTGATCAGTATCGGGTACGTATCGAACGCGGTGCAGAGGAGGGTACGGTGGAGCTGTTCCTGACCCATCGTGGCATGCAGGAAGAGATGGTTAAGACCGGCGCCAGTAACTCGGATAGACCGGTATGGGTTCCCCGTCCCACCGATCATGGTCTGGAGGCCGAGATGCTGCGCCGTCTGATGGTGCACATGGGTGTGGCCGATCAGAAGGCCAGCAGTTCTTTGGCCAGGAAAGATACGTCTGCATCCTCACGTTCCCAACTTAACCGTGGGGCCGATAGTGTATCTCTCACCATTAAAGACGAAGCCGCTCGGTCCTGGAGATTGGTAGGCGTGGCCCTGGATCGGGTAGGGTTTGCGGTGGAGGATCGCAATAGGGCCGATGGCATCTACTTCGTGCGCTACAACGACCCGATGAAGGATACCGAAGAACCTGGCCTGCTCTCCAAACTGGCGTTCTGGAAAGATGACGATAAGGATATCGACAAGGAAAATCGCTACCAGGTCAAGTTGACGTCAAAAGGTGGTGAAACCGAGGTTGTCATCCTGAATGAGGCCGGCGCTCAGGATAATACCGCCACTGCGGTGCGTATCCTGACCCTGTTGCATGAGCAGATGCGCTGATCGTCAGGGTCTAAAGTAATGAGGTTTGCTTCACTCGGCAGTGGCAGCCGGGGGAATTGCGCGCTGATTGAGGCTGGTGATACCAGGGTCTTGCTGGATAACGGCTTTGCCGCCAGAGAGGTGGAGGCGCGCCTCAGGCAGCTCGGTATAGAACCTGATAGCATCCAGGCCATCGTCGTCACCCATGAACACCAGGACCACATCAAGGGCGTAGGCGCCTACGCCCGCCGCTATAACCTCCCTGTCTGGATGACAGCCGGGACCTGTCGGCAAGGCCGCTGCGGGGAGCTTCAGGATATAAGATTATTCAACACCCACGAGGGCGGTTTCTCCATCGGCAACCTGACAGTGGATCCGTTCCCGGTGCCACACGATGCCAGGGAGCCGGCTCAATTTATCTTCTCCGCCAACGGCAGCAGGCTAGGTATATTGACCGATATAGGTTTCTACACCCCCCACATCTGCGAGATCCTGAAAGGGTGCGATGCCCTGTTTCTAGAGTGCAATCACGACGTGGATATGCTCGCCAACGGGCCTTATCCGCCAGCACTGCAGGCCCGGGTGGCCGGTAGGTTCGGACACCTGAGTAATGCCCAGGCGGCGGATTTTTTGCGCCAGTTCGATTTGGCGCGTCTGCAGCATGTCGTGGCTGCCCACCTCAGCGAAAAGAACAACCGGCCGGAGCTGGTCCGCGAGGCCATGGCGTCGGTATCCGCTACCATAGATGATCGTCTATCAATAGCGAGTCAGGATGAGGTGACGAAGTTGTTTGAGATATAGGTATTATTTCGTCCGCGAATAAACGCAAGCTTTTGTGGACGTTGTTAGTAATGCAGATGTTCCATTAACTGTGAATCTACCAGTTGTAATGCCATGATTGTTATACGCAAAACGATACACAGCAATTAGATGGATATAAGAAATCAAAACAGCGGCCCTTCTCCCCAGTGGGGACCTCGGTACCCCATAGAGGTGTGGAAGGGTTGGGGATGGGGGGAGAAGCAAAGAATATCCCCTCACCCTAATCCTCTCCCCAGTGGGGAGAGGGAAATAGGACAGCGGTGATTTAGAGTTCATTTGCGGATAGTCTTTTCTCTTTTGTGCGGCAATATCTCCTGGCATGGAGTATCATTAGCCCTTTATTGTTTTTAGATAAAAAGGTTACACATGCTTATTCTGCGCGGTGCCCCGGCCCTTTCTAACTTTCGTCTGCAAAAACTCGAACAACGCCTCAGCTCAGACCTGGGCCACAGAGTAAGTATCTATGCGGAATACACCCATTTTGCCGAACTGGAGCAGTCACTGACCCAGGATGAACAGGCCGTATTGGAAAAGGTTCTGCAGTATGGCCCGCATTTGGCGGAACATGAACCCCAAGGCACCCTGTTTTTGGTGGTGCCGCGCCCCGGAACCATATCACCCTGGTCCACCAAGGCGACCGATATTGCCCACAATTGTGGTCTGAACAAGATAGAACGCCTGGAGCGTGGTATCGCCTATTATCTTGAGGGTGATTCTGGTGCCAAGTTAGGTGATGCCGAGATGACCAAGGCGGTGCAGGCACTGCATGATCGCATGACTGAATCTGTCTTTTTTGAGCTGGAAGATGCCGCCTGTCTGTTTGTGCATGCGGAGCCGAATCCCGCTACCAGTGTGGATGTGATCGGTGGTGGCCAACCTGCGCTGGAGAAGGCCAATATCGACCTGGGACTGGCTCTGTCTGCCGGTGAGATCGAATATCTGGTGGAGAGCTTTCAGGGGCTGGGGCGCAACCCGATGGATATCGAACTGATGATGTTCGCCCAGGCCAATTCCGAGCATTGTCGTCACAAGATATTCAATGCGGATTGGGTTATCGACGGCGTGGCTCAGGAGCGCTCTCTGTTCAAGATGATCCGCAATACCACCGAGTCTTCGCCGGACAATGTGCTCTCCGCCTACAAGGACAATGCCGCGGTGATGACCGGCCACGCCGGAGAGCGCTTCTATCCTGACCCCAAGACGAAAAAATACGGCTATAGCAGCGAGCCGATCCATATCCTAATGAAGGTGGAGACCCACAACCATCCTACCGCCATCTCGCCCGATCCAGGTGCCGCCACCGGTTCCGGGGGCGAGATTCGGGACGAGGGTGCGACCGGACGAGGCGCCAAACCCAAGGCCGGTCTTACCGGGTTCTCGGTATCCAACCTGCGCATACCTGGCCTGGAACGGCCCTGGGAGACCGACTACGGCAAGCCGGGGCGCATAGTATCCGCCCTGGATATCATGCTGGAGGGGCCGATCGGCGGTGCCGCCTTCAACAACGAGTTTGGGCGTCCCAACCTCTGCGGTTACTTCCGCACCTATGAAGAGGAGGTGCCTGCCGCCAACGGTACCGAGCTGCGTGGCTATCACAAGCCGATCATGCTGGCAGGCGGGCTGGGTAACATCCGCGCTGAGCATGTAGAAAAGAGCGAGTTCCCGGCCGGGACCCCGCTGATAGTTCTGGGTGGTCCGGCCATGTTGATCGGCCTGGGTGGTGGTGCTGCCTCATCCATGGCTAGCGGAACCTCGGCTGAGGATTTGGATTTTGCCTCGGTGCAACGCTCCAATCCTGAGATGGAACGACGTTGTCAGGAGGTGATCGACCGCTGCTGGGAGCGCGGTGCGGAGAACCCGATCCTGTTTATCCACGACGTAGGGGCCGGTGGCCTCTCTAACGCCCTGCCGGAACTGGTGCACGACGCCGCCAAGGGTGGTCGCTTTGAACTGCGGCAAGTACCCAATGACGAGCCGGGCATGACCCCGCTGGAGATCTGGTGCAACGAGGCCCAGGAGCGTTATGTGCTGGCGGTGGCGGCAGAGCGGTTGGATGAATTCAAACAGCTATGCGAGCGGGAACGCTGCCCCTATGCCGTGGTGGGTGAGGCCACGGACGAAGAGCATCTGCTATTGGGCGACGCCCACTTCGGCAATAATCCAATCGACATCCCCATGCCGCTGCTGTTCGGTAGGCCGCCGCGCATGCTGCGGGATGTGAAGCACCTGCCGTTCCACAAGCCGGAACTGGATTTCAGCGGCGTCGACCTGAAAGAGGCGGCGTTGCGGGTGCTACGTCTGCCCACTGTGGCCAACAAGACCTTCCTGATCACCATCGGTGATCGTACCGTAACCGGGCAGATATCCCGGGATCAGATGGTGGGGCCGTGGCAGGTGCCGGTGGCCGATCTGGCGGTCACCATATCGGATTTTGTGGGCTACACCGGCGAGGCCATGGCCATCGGTGAGCGGACCCCGTTGTCCCTGATCGACGCCCCGGCCTCAGGGCGCATGGCCATCGGCGAGGCCATCACCAATCTGGCGGCTGGAGCCATTGATCGCATCGGCGACATCAAACTATCCGCCAACTGGATGGCAGCGGCCGGTCACCCCGGCGAGGACGCCAAGCTGTACGAGACGGTGAAAGCGATTGGTATGGAACTCTGTCCGGCCCTGGGTATATCCGTGCCGGTGGGCAAGGACTCCATGTCCATGAAGACGGTCTGGCAGGATGGCGATACTAAGCGCGAGATGGCGGCGCCCTTGTCCTTGATAATCTCCGGTTTTGCCCCGATTACCGATGTGCGCCGGACCCTGACGCCGCAGCTGCGCACCGATCTGGGGGAGAGTGAACTTATCCTGATCGACCTGGGCAAGGGGGCGAACCGCCTTGGCGCCTCTGCCTTGGCCCAGGTGTACAAACAGGTCGGTCATCACGGTGCGGATCTGAATGATCCTGAGGCCCTCAAGCATTTCTTTGCCGCGATTCAAGGGCTGAATAAGGATGGCCTGTTGTTGGCCTACCACGACCGTTCCGACGGCGGTCTGTTCGCAACCGTCTGTGAGATGGCCTTCGCCGGTAGGTGTGGTTTGGCCCTGGATATCTCGGAGCTGGGCGAGGATGTCCTGGCGGCCCTGTTCAGTGAGGAGCTGGGCGCGGTGATTCAGATAAAGACCAGCGATGCTAATGCTGTTGCCAAGAGGCTACATGATGCCGGACTTGCCAAGTACAGCCATAGAATCGGTAGCCTAAGCGCCGATGACCGCATCACTATTACTCGTGGTGATCGGGCATTACTGAGCGCAAGTCGTGTCGAGTTACAACAGGCCTGGTCCGAGACTACCCGCGAGATGCAGGCCATGCGGGATAATCCCGAGTGCGCCCTGGAAGAGTTTGCGCGCATCTCTGAGGATGATCCCGGTATCCAGGTAAGTCTGAGCTTTGATCAGAATGAGGATGTGGCCGCGCCCATGATCGCAACCGGGGTCAGGCCGCAGGTGGCTATCCTGCGCGAGCAGGGGGTGAACGGCCATATCGAGATGGCCAATTCATTCCATCGCGCCGGGTTTGAGAGCGTGGATGTGCATATGTCCGACATCCTGGCTGGCCGGGTGACCCTGGATGATTTTAGGGGCTTTGTGGCCTGCGGTGGTTTTTCCTACGGTGACGTGCTGGGGGCAGGTGAAGGCTGGGCCAAGTCGATCCTGTTTAATCCCATGGCCAGCGATCAGTTCCGGGCCTTCTTTGAGCGGGAGGATACCTTTGCCTTAGGGGTGTGCAACGGATGTCAGATGCTGTCCAATCTACATAGCCTTATATCTGGCACCAGCCACTGGCCGCACTTCGTGCGCAATCGCTCAGAACAGTTCGAGGCCAGGGTCGTAACCCTGGAGATACAGGAAACGCCATCTATCCTGCTGCAGGGCATGGTGGGTTCGCGTATCCCGATTCCGGTGGCCCACGGCGAGGGCAGGGCTGAGTTCCGCGATCAGGCCCAGCTGGAGAGTGCTGATAAGCTTATAGCAATGCGTTACATCGAGAATGACGGTGAGGTGGCGGAACGCTATCCGGCCAACCCGAATGGTTCTCCTATGGGTATAGCCGGGCTGTGTAGCGCGGATGGGCGGGTGACCATTATGATGCCGCATCCGGAGCGGGTGGTTAGAAGTGTGCAGAACTCATGGCATCCGGACGACTGGAGCGAGGACGGACCCTGGTTGCGTATGTTCCGCAACGCGCGGGTTTGGGTAGGTTAGATTAGATCAGGCGGTTTGATTAATCTTGGCCGACCCGAACCGCCAACACGTCACAGGTTGCTAGATGCATCACGCCGTTGGCGGTGGACCCAAGCAATAGTTGCAGACCGTGGCGGCCATGGCTGCCAATCACAATCAGGTCTGCGTCCAGATCATGGGCCAGGTTGACGATCTCATGTTTAGCGGCCCCGATACGTACGAAGCTCTTGGCATCGCTGATTTGGTGCTCCTGCTTTACCTGCTCCAGCCGCTCCATGGCCTTGTCACTTAGATCCTGCTCGATATTCGGGGTCTCGGGAAAACCAAACTCGGTGTCGTAGATGGAGGTGACGTGCTCCACCACGTTGATCAAAGACAGCTCAGCGCCATTTTGCCTGCTTAGTTCAATGGCCTGTCCCAGTATCTTTTCTGTCTCCGGGGATAGATCAATCGCGACGAGGATCTTTTGGTATTTGGCCATCGTTCTGCTCCGTTACCCTACATACTGTTAGTGTAGGGTTATCAGGGCGGTTTTTCTACTCGGCCACGCGCTCGGCCAGTACCCTTTCTACGGTATCCACGATGGCCTGGGTCTGAGGGTCTACCTCTATATTGACATGATCGCCCGGTTTGCGACCGCCCATGTTGGTGCGTTCCAGGGTCTCAGGTATTAGGTTGACGTTGAACTCGTCGCCCTCTACCTCTCCGATGGTGAGGCTGATGCCGTCGATCCCGATGTAGCCCTTGGTGAAGATATAGCGCATCAGATCATGGGGCATGCGGAACCAGACCTGGCGGTTGTTTTCGCTCTCTATGACTCTGGTAACCTCTGCCATGGCGATGATGTGTCCGGACATCTGGTGGCCACCTATCTCATCTCCAAAGCGGGCGGCGCGTTCGTAATTGATGTGATCGCCCACCTTCAGCTTGCCAAGGTTGGTAACGCGCAGGGTCTCTTGCATCAGGTCAAATCTGACCAGGTCATTATCAATGTTCACCACAGTCAGGCAGCAGCCGTTGTGGGCTACCGATGCGCCTGGTTTTAGCCCTTCCAGTTCGGTTTGCGGCAGTCTTATGGTGTGGGTGCGGAAATTATCTTTTTCGATGATATCTACAACTTCCGCAGTGCCTTGAACTATCCCCGTGAACATGAATTTGTCTCTATTTTGTCAGGACCTTGCCGTGTATTTCCCGTGCCTGCAGGGTATTTTGCATCAGGGTGGCGATAGTCATGGGGCCGACGCCGCCCGGTACCGGGGTTATCCAGCCGGCCCTCTCTTTGGCGGACGCGTAATCTACGTCACCACAGAGGGTACCGTCTTCTTTGCGATTCATGCCCACATCAATCACTATGGCGCCTTCTTTGATCCAGTCGCCCGGTACATATTCCGCGCGTCCGATGGCGACTACCAGGATGTCGGCCTTACGCGCCTTATCCGCCAGATCCTTGGTGCGGCTGTGGCAAACGGTGATGGTGCAACGGGCCGCCAGCAGCTCCATGGCCATGGGGCGTCCCACGATGTTGGATTGGCCGATGACCACGGCGTCCAGGCCTTCCAGTTTTTGACCGGTATGCTCCAGCAGGGTCATCACGCCTTTGGGGGTACAGGGGCGCATGATCGGCATCTTAAGGGTCAGACGTCCCACATTGTAGGGGTGGAAGCCGTCTACGTCTTTGGTGGGCAGGATGCGTTCGATTACCGCCTCTTCGTCGATCTGCTTTGGTAAAGGGAGCTGGACCAGGATGCCGTCTATCTCGTCCCGCTCGTTCAGGTCGTCGATCAATTTTAGCAGGGCCTTCTCGCTGATATCTGCGGGTAGTCTATGCAGTTCAGAAAAGAAGCCGACTTCTTCACAGGAGCGCTCTTTATTGCGCACATATACCTGGGAAGCAGGATCCTCACCCACCAAAACTACCGCCAGACCAGGTGGGCGTCGCCCTAAGGCAACCATGTCAGCTACCGTTGCTTTGATTTCTTGTCTGATTTCGGCAGCGATTGCTTTGCCATCAATAATCTGTGCGCTCATGCCTCTTCCTGCTCCGTTTCGAAACTGTTACAGCGAGTGAGGAATGATACTGAAATGGAGGTTTATGTCTACCAAAAACTTCACTAAAATTGATACATTAGCGTTGACGTGGAAGCGTTCACTGCGTATTATTCCGCTCTTCGTC
>JBNKSV010000019.1:0-40918 GCA_050297535.1 Sedimenticolaceae bacterium | reverse complement strand
TGTAGCCCTTTAGCTCCTGTGTCCAAATAGAATTTTACATGACGCTTGCCTAGCTCCATTTCCACCATTGGAAGGTTGGCATTGTCAAAAGATATGGGTATCTCAACTGTGGGGGTTGGAGAGGAATAGGCAGGGGTGGCTGACAAAAAGAAGATCATGCATGGCAATATCATTCGTTGATATATAACCGCCATAAATAAAATCCCCTTCACATGGTTTTGCGAGATTAAATCATATGTAAGCCGAACGCCATTGCAGTCGCGCTCCTAAACTTGTTGAGTGTCCTCATCGGCAGGCCCCACCCAGAAAAGAGGGTTGTGAGCAACCTCCCACAGGTGGCCGTCAAGATCCTTAAAGTAGCCACTGTAACCGCCCCAGGAAACCTTCTGCGGCTGTTTCGCCAGCACTCCGCCTGCGGCTACGGCCTGGATTATTATTGCATCCACTTCTTCTTCGGTTGAAACATTGTGGGCTAAAGTAATCCCAGAAAACCCCTCACCATTCGGTGGCACCTGTGCATCATCAGCTAACTCATCCCAGCTATAAAGGCCTAACCAGGTTCCGCTTAATGTAAAGAATGCAACTGAAGGTGGAGACTCCATTCGGGGAAAGCCCAAGCCGTCTTGGTAAAATTCCACCGCCTTTTCCAGGTTTTTAACACCTAGTGTGATCATACTAATTCTAGGTTGCATCTGTGGGGCCTCCTTTTTATACCGTAATGTTTACGGTAAGTAAGAATAATAGATCTGAACATTCTTTTATGGCACAAGCACAAAAAAACCCGCCACAGTGGGCGGGTTTTTTGAATATAACTCCGATGGTTAGGCTGATTTTTTGTGCCTTGAGAAACCGATTAGCCCCAAAAGACCAGAACCCAATAGCCATGCGGCCGCAGGTAACGGAGTCGCAATTGGCGGCGTGTAAACTTGTTGCCAAGTTACATTACTTAGAGTTACACCATTGTAGTAATCTAGCACGCCGTAGCTAAAGGAGCCGCCAAAGATAGCATTTTCAATCAGGTTGCCGCCGCTGCCATTGAGGTTTGCCACTGCAGTTGAGCCACCATTAAACATAGAAAAATTAGACATGGTAACCCCATAGACGGCATCAAGCATTATTCCATACACACTACCGTTTAAGTCGATTACTGTACCGGTTCCAGACCCGACGATGCTAATATTACCGTGGTTATAAAAGTTAAGACCGGTAGAATTACCATTGCCTCTATAGGTGGATGATCCCTCTACATAAACCCCATCTGCTACGGTAATTACATCTCCTGCACTCGCACTATTAATCGCGGCTTGAATGCTTGTGAAATCATAGCTAGCGTCCTGGCCAACGGTTATTGTACTGGCAGATACTGCCCCTGCAGTTACGGCAAAAACAAGCAGAACAGTGAGCTTAAGCAATGGTTTCATATATCTTATCCCCTAAATATCATTTTGTTATTTATTGTGTGACTTGACCTGCTTGTCCATTTGCTGAACTAACATCACACTAGAAGAGTTTCAGACTCATCTCGTAATGGAAGATGATTTCTTGTATCCGTATCGGCGGAGGATACTATCATCCATGCCGATTGCGATCAATCTTGACTTTGTGGGACGCAGAGGTCTTTAGTGAGGATATTCTCAGTATTTGGCGTGGTATTTAGAGTCAGCGTAAAAACTCATAAACCAATATCTCGACTATTAAGGAATTATTACAATGACTTCCCAAATTTTAGAGTCACTTGGTATTGCTATACGCAAAACAATACTCTTGACTCACGTTGACATGAAAACTTAAAACAGCGATCCCTTCCACCCCCCTCAAGAGGGTACCGAGGTCCCCTGGGGGAGAAGGATGCGACTGCATGGACGCGGGAGGTACGAGCCCATGGATGGGCGAAGATAGAATAATGCAGGGGCAATTATCGAGAGCGACGCAGGAGCCAAAGCCGAGGATGAGGGGGCATAAAGCAATAGAAATATTTTGAATATCTCCCCTCACCCCAACCCTCTCCCCAATGGGGAGAGGGGGTTAACAGGACAGCAATTTGTAGGGCGCGATAACCAACGGGCATTGCGCCGTATGATTCTAATCATTACAAAAGAAGTGTAAAAGCAAGAGTACGAAGATGGGAGAAAATACACCAACTAGATATGGTTTAGATGAATATAAATAGACTTGCTCATCAGTTTTTCTAGCCCTTATGTAAAGGTAAACCATCCATATGAAAGTAAGAATCCATATCGAAACTAGAATAAACCTTAAATAGTCGCAAGACATTCGCTCACCTAATAATCAGACTACCGACCCATATACAGATATGAGGGATATCTAGGGTCTCACCACCATCTGTAATGAGTTTTTACACTGGCCTAAAATATTTGTTTACAAATATTTACGCATTTTTACTACCCAACTTTCTCAGAATTCCATCAGATCGTACTGCCCAGTGTATTATTTCATTTTTATCGATAGTTTCTGAGTGAACCAATCTATTTCGTGCCATCCTTAGTTCCGTAAGTGATTGAACAATGTCAGGCGTAAATATGCCTTTCGCGAATGACTCTTCCCATTTATATGTTCCGAATAACCCATGTTCTTCTAACTTCTGTTTTATTATTTTTTCGATTTTATTGAAATTAATAATAAGGTATTCAAGAGTTACATCTTCTTCAGTTTTTCGTTCAATGTTTACGGAAAATAAATTCTCTAACAGCACACTTGCTATTGCCCTATAAGCTTTAAGATACTGCTCATCAACACTTAGACCTGTACCATCGTGGTATAGCTTGTTTCTTATTCTGTGGTAGTGCTCTATATCCGCATCATCAATGCCGATAAGTTTATCAGGAGCGTTGTCAAACAGTAGTGATACTAATTTGGGGAAACTATTATCTGCTTCCTCTAGGGCGTTACGTCCGATATTAACTCCAGACTTTGACTTAGGAAGCGAAAGAAATGTCCTTATCAGTGTCTCTACAGCGTTATCAACGCTTATGAAAGCGATTCTTTTGTCAAAGGCCGATTCAAGCTCGATATGTGAATCGGCGTGCCTTAGTAACTCAATTGCTCCTGAAGCCCAAGTATCTTTCATTAATTAACGTGCTCTTTATAAAGCTAACGACAACCTACTATCAAGAACCGACGCGCCTAAACACATCAGCATCGACGTATAAGATTCAGTTGGGGGTATAACAGTCCTACCATCCCGGCGGGAGCCGGCGGTTTTTATAGTTGTTCTGTTCTGGTCCTGCGCTTTCATCCCGAAAGGTTTCCTTGTTGTTATTCTGGCCCTGAGGCCTCGTCCTTTTTATGGTATTTACGGATAAAACGCAAGGTTGCCGTTGTTCCGCCATCAGCCAGTGTGGATGGTGCGCAGGTGTGGCGATCAAGTCCTTGGTAACACCTTCACCGTGTTAGGCAGATGTTGTTGTATCACATCGGCAAAGGCCTCCAAGGCTTGCCTACGCGGGAAGCTGTGGCGGAAGGCCATGGAGATGCTGCGGTAGGTGTCCGGCAGGTTCAGCTTGCGGGCGATGACGCCGCTGTCGCTCATCCAGGCGCCCCTGGTTGCCAGGGCCGGGACCAGGGTGCAGCCCCAACCGGCCCCCACCAACTGCAGCAGGGTTTCCAGGCTGCTGGCCTGAAGATCGGCGATCTCCTCTTGTTGGGAGCGTCCGGGCAGTTTGCATACATCCATTACCTGTTGCGCCAGACAGTGGCCATCCGCCAGCAATAGCATCTCCAGTCGGTCCAGTTCTTTGTGGGTGATTTTCTCTTTGGTGGCGATCGGGTGGTTGTGCGGGTGGGCCAGCCAGAATGGTTCGTCGAACAGTGGGATGCTGGCAAGGTCGGATGGGTCCACAGGGGTGGCGATGATGGCGACATCTATCTCGTGATGTTGCAGGCGGTGCAACAGGCGATCGGTGATGTCTTCCGTGAGTACCAATTTTAATTGTGGGTAGTCATGTTTTAGTGGCGCCAGTATCAATGGGATCAGATATGGGCTGATGGTGGGTATGATGCCGACGCGCAGGGGGCCGGTCAGTGGGTCCTGATACGCCCGGGCTAACTGTTCGATGGCGTCGGCCTGTTCTATCACCTTGTGGGCATGTTCGACGATCTCTGCGCCGATAGGGGTTAGTTCCACCGAGCGTTTGGTGCGTTCGAAGATGGTGACGCCCAGTTCATCCTCCAGCTTTTTGATCTGTCCGCTCAGGGTGGGTTGGCTGACGAAGCAGCGTTCCGAGGCCTTGCCAAAGTGGCAGGTCTCCGCCACTGCGATGATGTATTTTAGGTCGCGTAGGTTCATGGGTTTATCTCATAGTTATTAACTATTAGTTGAGTATATATAAACGACTCCTGCTATCAATGGTGTGGGGCTAAGGTTCGGCAATTTTGCGGTCCTATGCATATGTGGGCATCCAAATTTTTTGCGTCTTTTTATATATCTACGAAGATAGATATAGTAGTATATCTACTTTCGTAGATATAGAGGCTCGCGTATATGGATCCGACACAGCTATTCAAGGCCCTTTCTGATGTCACCCGTCTGCGTTGTTTGTTGTTGCTGATTGCGCATAAAGAGTTATGTGTATGCGAGCTGACCAATGCCATGCGCTTGCCGCAACCAAAGGTCTCGCATCATCTGGCGGCGCTGAGAAAGATAGGTTTGGTCAGTGACCGCAAGCATGGTCTCTGGATCTATTACCGCATCAATAAAGATGTCCCGCGTTGGGTGCTCAAGGTGATACGTGCCGCCAGCGAGGGGATGAAAGACCTGGATCAGTTCAGAGATGACGCCGTCGTCTTGGCAGATATGCCTTCCCGCCCGGGTGAGGTCTATTGATCTATTTCATAAACCAAAAGAGAGAACAGATATGAAAAATATTAAGGTGTTAGGTTCCGGCTGCCGGAATTGTGAAACCACGGCCAATCTGATCACAATCGCCGCGCAACAGGCCGGTGTGGAGATCGAGTTGGAGAAGATCACGGATATGGCGGAGATCATGAGCTATGGAGTGATGTCTACGCCTGGGGTGGTGGTGGATGGCAAGGTAGTGCACGCGGGTGGTCTGCCTGGACCTGATCTCGTCCGTAAGTGGGTTAGTGAATAAAGCATATGTTTGAGTTGCTTGCCGATCTGTTGATCTACCGCCTGGCCGGAATGGATGCCGCCAGCAAGACGGGCGCCGCCCTGCATTTCTTTGTCATGGATGTAACCAAGATATTCTTTATGCTGGTGGTGATCATCTATGTCATGGGTTTGTTGCGGGCTCTGCTTTCGCCCGAACGGGTGCGGGACTATGTGCGTAATCGTCCCGACTGGCAGGCACGCGGCATGGCCGTGACCCTGGGTGCGGTTACCCCGTTCTGTTCCTGCTCTTCGGTGCCGTTGTTTATCGGCTTTGTAGAGGCGGGTATTCCCCTTGGTGTAACCTTCTCCTTTCTTATCGCGTCACCCATGATCAACGAGGTGGCCGCCGTGATCCTGTTGGGGATTCTGGGCTGGAAACTGGCGGCGTTGTATGTGGCCGCCGGGCTGGTGGTGGCCTGGTTCGGTGGCATCGTCATGCAGTGGTTCCGACCTGAGCGCTGGGTAGAGGAGTATGTGTGGAAGATCCATATGGGCAAGGCGGAACTCCCTGAGCCGGATAGCTCCATGCGTGGTCGCCACAGTTATGCCTTGGCGGAGGTGAGGGAGATCGTCAGACGGATCTGGAAGTGGGTGTTGATCGGTATTGGTGTCGGTGCCCTGTTTCATGGGTTTGTGCCCGAGGCCTGGGTTTCGGAACATCTGGCCAGCGGTAACTGGTTTGATGTCCCAATGGCTGTGATCTTAGGTATTCCGCTCTATTCCAATGCCACCGGCATCATCCCGGTCGCCGAGGCCATGCTGAGCAAGGGCGTTGCTATTGGCACCACCCTGGCGCTGATGATGAGTGTGGCGGCGCTCTCGCTGCCGGAGATGCTGATCTTGCGTAAGGTAATCAAATGGCAGGCGCTGGGTATTTTTGTGGCGGTGCTGGCCGTGGCCTTTATACTGGTGGGCTGGGGGTTTAATCTATTGGTGGTTTGAAATTCCACTCATGCGAATTTCAAATGTGGATATTCCATATCAGCAAAGGTAAGGAACCAAAATGAACGACCATATCCTGTTGGCCTATGAGTTGGATGGTAACGGCGGCGGTATCCCCATCCCCAAAGATGAGGTTGCGCAAAGGATGGATGAGGAGAGGTTGACTTGGGTGCATCTTGATGCCAATCATCCCGAGACCAGGGCCTGGCTGGAGCAGGAGGTATCTTTCCATGACCCCTTTATCGTACACGCGTTGTTGGCGGATGAAACTCAGCCCCGCATGACACAACTGCAGAGCGGCGTCCTGTTGATGCTGCGCGGGGTGAATCTCAACGAAAATGCTGACCCCGAGGATATGGTGACCGTGCGTATGTGGATAGAGAACCATCGCATCATCAGTCTGCGCAGGCGCAAGGTAAAGGCCGTGATGGACATGGAGGTAAAGATTAAGGAGGGGAAAGGGCCTAAAGATTTGGGACAGTTTGTGTGCATGTTGGCGGCGCGTCTGTTCGAGCGTATGCAGCCGGTGTTGGCCGCATTGGATGAAAAGACGGATGAGATTGAAGAGGCTGTGTTGGCTGAGGAGGATGTCTCGCTACGAGAGGCCATTGTAGATGTGCGTATTCAGGCGATCATGTTTCGCCGCTATATGGCGCCGCAACGGGATGCGATTGAGCAGCTTATGTTGGCGGATGTCACTTGGCTAGATGACACGCACCGGCGGCACCTGCAGGAGAGCCATAATCATGTGATGCGCTATGTGGAGGATCTGGACGCCATACGCGAGCGTGCCCAGATCGTGAAAGATGAGCTGGCGAATATATTGTCGGATCGGCTCAACAAGAATATGTATGTATTGTCGGTGATTGCGGCGATATTCCTGCCCCTGGGTTTTCTCACCGGGCTGCTGGGAATCAATGTTGGAGGTATACCGGGGGCGGATAACGGTAACGCATTTATGCTGTTCTGTGGGCTGTTGGTCCTGATTGTGGCAATCCAGGTGTTTATCTTTAAGAAACTAAAATGGTTCTGAAATAGAAACGGCGCGCCCATTAAGGGACGCGCCGCCGTTACATCAGACTAGTACTACCTGCGCCTTAGAATGGGATTGGCTTAGGTGTTGCGTCTGTTGATGGTGGCAGGATCGGCAGCTTGAAGTCAGGTTGATCGCCGGTCAGAGTCTTCAAGAAGGCAACGATCTGGGCATTTTCCGTATCGCTGAATTTCTTGCCCAACTGCAGACGTCCCATGATATCTACGGCCTCAGTCAGGGTTCCAGCAGCGCCATCGTGGAAATACGGATAGGTCATCTCTACGTTACGCAGGGTAGGCACCTTGAAGTTGAAACGGTCAGCATCTTTGCCGGTGACGGCTACACGACCCTCGGCCTTGCTGTCGGTCTTGTATGGCTCAACCACACCCATCTTCTGGTAGGAGTTGCCGCCTACGGCTGCCCCGTTATGACAAGCGGTGCAGCCGCTGGTCTTAAACAGTTCATAACCGGCCACTTCGTCGGCTGTCAGGGCCTTCTTATCGCCTTTCAGCCACTGGTCGAAACGGGAATTCGGGGTGACCAGGGTCTTTTCAAACTCAGCGATAGCAGTGGTTACTTCGTCAATGTTTACGCCCTTTGTGCCGAACACCTTTTCGAACTCAGCGGTGTATTGCGGGATTGACGCCAATACCTTTACGGCCAGTTCATGGGTAAATCCCATCTCGCCTGGGTTGGCGATAGGTCCGCCGGCCTGCTCTTTGAGGTCCTTGGCGCGACCATCCCAGAACTGGGCTAGGTTCATGCTGGAGTTGAGTACGGTTGGAGCGTTGATAGGTCCTTGTTGCCAGTGATCACCGATAGAGGTCTTGATATTGTCGGTGCCGCCCATGCTCAGGTTGTGGCAGGAGTTACAGGAGATAAACCCTGATTTGGAAAGGCGTGGATCAAAGTAGAGTTTTTTGCCCAGTTCCGCCATGGCGGCATTAATCCCCTTTGCGGGCTCGATCGGTTGTATGGGTTCTGCTGCAAATGCGCTTGCCGTGCTCATACCAAAAGCAGCGGCGATAGCTACAGACATTATTCTCTTCATAAGGTACTTCCTCCTTTATTATTGAAATGGAAGGTGATGTGGAAACGTTCCTTCAATTAAGCGTTTTAGATTAATTCTAAAGATATCGTTTCGCGGAATATATTTAGACTTATTCTAAATGTATTGCATTGACGACTATCAACTAAATGTGGAATAGCGATAGGTGGGGTGGTAATGAGGTAAATTGTGTGACTTTTGTCGCTATTCTGAGGGCATTGAATAGCTATCCAAGCATGTTGTTCGTGACCTCTTCCCGTACGCGCATGTCTTCCTTGATCATTTCGATAAATATATCCAGTAAGTTAGGGTCCCACTGGCCGTGGTCCCGTTCATTTTCCATGATAGAGATAGCCTTGCCAGCGGCCATGCCCTTGCGATAAACCCGGTCGCCGGTCATGGCGTCCCAGGTATCTGCGATGGCCACTATGCGGGCCAGTAGAGGTATTTCTTCTCCTGATAGACCATCGGGATAACCGGCTCCATCCCAGCGTTCGTGGTGCCAGCGAGCCACATCAGAAAAGGCCTTGAATTTACTTAAAGGGCGCATGATAGCGGCAGTAAGCTTGGGATGTTGCTGGATGATCTCGTATTCCCGTTCATCCAGTTTGGTGGTTTTGTTAAGAATACTATCTGGGATACCTATTTTGCCCAGGTCGTGCATTAAACATCCTTGGTGTAACAGCTTTAGTTGCTCTGCGTCCAGACCGATTCGTTTGCCCAGCAAAGTGGCGTAATGGGCTACCCGAGAAGAGTGGGTTGCTGTATAGGAGTCTTTGGCCTCCAGTGCCTTGATTAGGGCCTTGAGGCTCTCCATGTAGGCCAGCTCTTGTCTATCAAATAGCTGCTGTAGGCTTAGGGCCATCAGGTTTATAGAGTTGGCCAGGTCGCCAAGCTCATTGTTAGGTACGTTTTCAACTCTGGTGCTGAAGTCGCCATTGGCAATCAGCGCTGTACTATGGCGCATGACGTGTACTGGCTTCACCAGCCAGCGGTAACTTACTACGGATATAAACACTAACAGGATAAATGATGCCGCGGTGATAATGCCGATCAATTCGGTCTCATAGATGTCATCCTGCTGTTTGATTAGTTGCATGGTGTTACGCAGATCAAGTTCCGCCTCTATGCCGCCAAAGGTAATGCCTTTGAGGACCAGGGGGGCGATAACATCAACCATAGGTATGGCCTGTCCGCTCATTCCCTCTTCATACTCAATCTCATTACCCATGTATGGGGTGTTGTTATTGACGACATCTCCATAATGTCCAGACATGTCTTTATCTGGATATGTCCCCGGGGTGCTGTGTGCCACCACCTTGCCTGAAGTATCGTAGATGTAGATAGAATTTATGACGAAGCTATATCCGTGTTCGCTGGGATGGAGTTTGGCTCGGTCAACTGCGGTTTGCAATGTCGCCAGGTCTGGCGTGGTGGCTAGTTGCTGCAGTTGGTGCTCAATAGAGTTTAGGAATGTGACTGCCTGTCTTTTTGTCTGGTCGAGAATCGCCTTCTCTAATATTTGTTCACTCTGGCTGATTAGTAGTTGCGATAGCCCGATAATGCCAATCAACAGGAAAAACAGCAGTTTAAGCGAAAGGGTGTAATGGGAAAAAAAATTCTTAGTCAGTGTTGGCATATGTGTAGACAATTTTTGTGCTGGGTTGGATTTGTGCTTTTTTGTTGCGCCTCATCAGCGCCACTTTAAAGAGCTGCCCTAAATAACCTCGTCTATCCCAATAGCGTCTATTGCTGGCAATATCTTTAGAGGACGTTTTGCAGGGTTTTATTAATTAACAATTCAGGGCTTAGAGACGCCTTTGTCATGGTCTCAGGCAGGTTATGTCCGATAGCGCAGGAAGGTGATGATTACTCTAAAGTTGTTTCCTGCCATGCCGATATCCTGAACACATAGTTTCTGTAGTGTGAGTATTGCGGAGTAGTTTTGCGGGAGGGATGCCTGTGTCTGCCCCAGCATGTAACAGTTAGTAGGCGATACTAGGAGCCATTGTGAAAAATAACCAACCTGTTACTGGCGTCAATCGCGAATATGATGCCAGAGCCAATATTATTTCCACCACGGATCTGAAGGGAACGATTACCTATGTGAATCCGGACTTTGTCGATATCAGCGGGTTTGCAGCAGATGAGTTGAATGGCCGCAACCACAATCTGGTGCGGCATCCGGATATGCCACCTGCCGCCTTTCAGAACCTGTGGGACACTATAAAGGACGGTAGGCCCTGGATGGGCATAGTAAAGAACCGTTGTAAAAATGGTGATCATTACTGGGTAGACGCATACGTCATGCCCATTAAGCAAAAGGGTGTAACGGTTGAGTATCAATCAGTTCGTTATAAGCCGGACCCTGAGCATGTAAAGCGCGCGGAATATTTTTATCAACGTTTGTCTGGGGGTAGGGATGTTGGCCCTGGGTTTGGCTCCAAATTGGGTCTGAAAAACAAGCTGATTCTGGGTAATATTGTCGCGTTGCTTCCGGCCATGTTAATGACCCAGGTTGAGGCGCTAGCGGCCTACAGTCTGATCGGGTTTTTGATATCCGCCTTGATGGGTGCGGTAATAAATCTTTCACTGCTGCGGCCATTCGGTGATTTGGTTGCTGCAGCCAGAAAGGTTTTTCATAATCCGTTGATGAACATGATCTATACCGGACGTGACGATGAATTTGGGGAGATTCAGCTGGCACTGAAGATGCAGCACTCCCAAATCAACGCGATCATTGGGCGTCTGTCCGATACAACCCGTATTCTCGGTGATGTTGCCGGGGTGACCGCAAGTACTTCCGCCGAGGCCAACCAGGGTGTCTCCGCCCAGAAAAGTGAGATTACGCAGGTCGCCACGGCTATGACCGAGATGACGGCCACGGTGCAGGAGATCGCCAGAAATGCCTCCGTGGCCGCAGAATCCACTAAGTCCGGAATGGATGAGACAACGGCCGGGAGGCAGGTGGTTGACGAGACGATTGAGTCCATCAACGCCCTGGCGAAAGAGGTGCAGCGGTCTGCCGATGTAATTCAGAATCTGTCTGAATACAGCGCCAATATCGGAGATATTCTGGGAGTCATTAAGGGTATCGCCGACCAAACCAATCTGTTGGCGTTGAATGCGGCGATTGAGGCAGCCCGCGCCGGAGAGCAGGGTCGAGGCTTTGCTGTAGTGGCAGATGAAGTGCGTACCCTGGCTGGGCGTACTCAGAAGTCCACCTTGGAGATTGAAGAGATGATTGAGCGGCTCCAGGTCGGTAGCCGGGATGCGGTACATGTAATGGAGAACAGTCGTGAGCGAGCGGAACAGAGCGTGGAGTTGGCGGCAAAGGCCGGTGATGCCTTGGAGACCATTACAGGGGCCATAAATACCATTACCGATATGAACCATCAGATTGCGACCGCATCCGAAGAGCAAAGCGTAGTAGCTGAGGAGATCAATCAGAATATTGTGAATATCAGTGAGGTGGCGGACAGGACTTCACAAGGGGTGCAGCAGAGCGTTGATGCCACCGCCGAGATGGTGCGGGCTACGCAACGCTTAGACGCGCTGGTTTCCCAGTTTGCGAGATCAGGAAGGACGTAAGCCCTTCTGTTTTTATGTGCTCCGCGAGTCGCTCATGACCGGACATCCTTGTCCGTTCGCGACGACCGCCAGGGATGGCGGAAGTGCAGAAGATGCAGGAGCATTTTTCTGCACTTCGTATGTTCGCACAACGCCGCTCACGCACATCCATGTGCTCCGCGGCATAAGTACATCCCTGTACATCGCTTCGACCATCCCTGGTCTCTCGCGACATTCGTACATCCCTGTACATCAAAAAAAAGGCCACGGAAACCGTGGCCGAATCGCTTGGGACGAAACATAATTTTGTATTTATCGACCCGACCAATACGGTCGGGTCGGTAGACGCATATTATTCAGAGTCACCACGCTCCTGTTGTGACTCGAACCACATTGCGTTCAGTACGGCAAACATGATTGCCATAGTGACACCTAAAACCCAAGTGAAATACCACATAGTAATCTCCTGTTTCTTTAGTAAGCGGAATGATCGTTAGCTTCCACGTATTCGGTTGTGACCTTGCCGGACATCACCTTGTAACACCATGCTGTGTAGCTGATGACGATGGGGGTAAAGATCACGGCGGCCCAGAACATGACTTCCAAGGTCAGGTGGCTGGAGACGCTGTCCCATGCAGTAAGGCCGCTGCGTAGATCGGTGCTGGACGGCATGATGAACGGGAACATGGAAACGCCTGCGGTGCCGATGATGCCAAGCTGGGATACCGCGCTACTCCAGAATGCGGCCACCGGGCGGCGCAGCCATGCGAACGCCAGACCAAGGATTCCACCTGCAAATCCAAGCAGAGGTACCAGCATGGTCAGCGGCTGCTTGCTGTAGTTATCCAGCCAGGCGCCCATGGCTACCTCTACGGTCTTATCCAGAGGATTGGGCAAGGCCCCTGGGATCACCTCAGAGGTAATGCGATAACCGGGGATCGCCATTGCCACCCATACACCGGCCACAGCAAATGCTGCTAGCATCAGAATGCCGAAGATCAAGGATGCCTTACGGGCCCGTTCGTAGATATCGCCCTCGGTGCGGATCATCAGGAAGTGCGCGCCGTGGAAGGTCAGCATAGAGAAGCTGATCACACCGGATAGCAGCGCAAACGGGTTCAGCAACTCGAAGAACCCACCGGTGTAGACCGGACGCAGGTTGTCCTCAAAATAGAAGGGGACGCCCAATAACAGGTTTCCAAAGGCTACGCCGAAGATCAGCGATGGCACCGCACCGCCGACAAACAGGCCCCAGTCCCAGCTCTTGCGCCAAGTTGGGTTGTTTATCTTACTTCGATAGTCAAACCCGACCGGTCGAAAGAACAGGGCCCATAGCACCGCCAGCATGGCTATATAGAACCCGGAGAAGGCGGTGGCGTATACCACCGGCCAGGCGGCGAAGATGGCGCCGCCGCCGGTAATGAACCACACCTGGTTGCCGTCCCAGTGCGGACCGATGGTATTAATGATGGCGCGTCGCTCCAAATCATTGCGGCCCACGAAGGGAAGCAGGGTGCCGATGCCCATATCGTGACCGTCCATGATGGCGAAGCCTAGAAGCAGAACGCCCACCAGCAACCACCAGATGATCTTCAAGATTTCATAATCAATAATCATTTTACTTACCCTCCGCAGACTGCAGTGGTGCTGCCACGCCGGAAGCCGCTACACCGCCTTCGTGGTGATAACGTCCAGTGCCAAGGCAACTGGGGCCAAGACGCGCATACTTAAACATGAGGTACATCTCGGTTACGAGCAGTCCGGTGTAGAACAGTGTGAAACCGATCAGCGAGAAATACAGGCTTCCAGCCGATAGAGTGGAAGTGGAAAGCCCGGTCGGGAGGATGCCATAGATACTCCAGGGTTGGCGTCCGAACTCGGCCACGAACCAGCCGAACTCACAGGCCAGCCAGGGCATTGGGATAAAGAACAGGGCCCACCGCAGCAGCCAGCGTTTCTCCTGGATGACATTTTTGGCAGAGTAGAAAAATGACAAGGCGAACAGGGTCAGCAGCAGGAATCCCAGCAGCACCATGAGACGGAAGGTCCAGAACATGGGGGTAACCAGCGGGCGGCTTTCTTTGGCGGCCTGTTGGATCATCTCTGGAGTCGCCTGGCTGACATCTTGGGTATACTTCTTGAGCAACAGCCCATAACCCAGATCATCCTTGCTGGCCTCAAAAGTGGCGTGTGCCTCCGGGTTGTCACCGTTTTTACGCAGTGACTCCAGTGCGGTTACCGCAGTAATGCCGCGCTTGATGCGTTCTGCCGCGTCGGCCTCCAGGTCGTTCAGGCCCGGCAATACCTCGGTGGTTGATCGTGAAGCCAATATGCCGAGAACATAGGGTATCTTGATTTCGGCGTGATTGGTGCGTGCCTCTTCGTCCGGGATGGCGAACAGGGTAAAGGCGGCCGGGGCTGGTTCTGTCTCCCACATGCCTTCCAGAGAAGCCAGCTTGGTTTGCTGGTGCTCGGTGACGGCATAGCCAGACTCATCTCCCAATACGATTACCGACAGTGATGCCGCTAGCCCAAAGGCTGCCGCGGTACGGAAGGAGCGTTTAGCGAACTCAATATCCCGTCCCTTGAGCAGGAACCAGGAGCTTATGCCCAGGACGAATACAGATGCAGTTACATAGCCAGCGGAAACGGTATGTACAAATTTGGCCTGGGCCGCAGGATTGAGCAGTAGATCCGCGAAGCTGGTCATTTCCATACGCATGGTTACGTATGAGAACTCTGCGCCGACCGGGTTCTGCATCCAGCCGTTGGCAATCAGAATCCACACCGCAGACAGGTTGGAGCCGATGGCTGTCAGATAGGTGACTACCAGGTGCTGGCGCTTGGATAACTTGTCCCAGCCAAAGAAGAACAGACCTATGAAAGTGGATTCCAAAAAGAATGCCATCAATCCCTCGATCGCCAGCGGCGCACCGAAGATGTCACCCACATAATGGGAGTAATAGGCCCAGTTGGTGCCGAACTCAAATTCCATGGTGATGCCGGTAGTAACACCGAGGGCAAAGTTGATACCGAATAACTTGCCCCAGAACTTCACCATATCTTTGTAGATCTCCTTCCCGGTCATCACGTAGGTTGTTTCCATGATGGCCAACAGGAAGGTGAGGCCTAACGTGAGTGGCACAAACAGAAAGTGATAAAATGCTGTCACGGCAAACTGTAGCCGCGACAGGTCAACAACTTCTTCAGTAATCATTGTTAGTTCTCTCGTTTTGTGTTTTAGCTGATGCCTCAGATTTTCCCTGAAACACCCCCCTGTTCCGGTTAGAACTCAACCGGAAAATTGCCTATTCCAATCCTTCGGAAGGTGGTGCCTCCCTTTTTGCCTGGTGTCGCAATACTGCCGTGGACACCTGGTCAGGATGCATCCCGTCTATCATCGACGGGATGATCGGATCGCGATAAAACGCATACCAAAGCAGAGTTATTGCACAGAGCTTTATGACCAGGATCATGGTGATCTCTTTGGTTAATGTTCTCTCGTTTCGGTTTGCGATTGGCATTTGATTCATCCAAACAAATTGTGAGTAAGCCCTAATTGCCACGAAGGGTGATAATACAAAAATGTATGCAGCACAATAGCGGACATACAAATAAACGCTTAAATAACAGTGGGTTATGTCATTTAGCGCATTTATTTCGGCAAATAACTCAATTACGCTAACGTTAAGTAACCCGTATTAACCAAGGATTTCTTCAAGCAATGACCGGATAAGTTAAGGGTCCTGCAACTGTCAGCATAGACATGGTTATTCACATGCTTAATAGCATTGCATCTTGCATGCCATAATATTAATAGTGTTTATTATCAATATGTTGTGCGTTTTTATGGGGCGAAATGATTATTTTGATATTTGACATAAGTGTCATATATGGCAGAATTGGCCGAGATTGCTGCGCTATATGACATAATTTAGGTCGATATTACATGACACAAACCTCTCCAAAAGATTTGCCAGACCTCATTCAGCTGCTAGAGGCGTTACCGGAACCAAAGGTGCTGCTGACACCGGATTTCCGGATAGTCGCTGTGAACGAGGCCTATCGTAGCCAGTTTGGGGTAGATGACAGCGTGCGCGGGCGCTTCTGTTATGACGTGTCTCACCACTACACCACACCCTGTGACTTGGCGGGTGAAAGCTGTCCTCTGCGCGATAGCCTGCTCTCTGGCGAGCCGCGCCGGGTGTTGCACGTGCACCAGACCCCGGCGGGACCTGAGCATGTCGAGGTGGTGATTGCCCCTTTGGCAGGGGAAGAGAACGGGCAATTTTTTCTGGAGACGATGCGGATTCTGCGTCACGCCAGATTGGGCACCAAAGAACTGGAGCTGATTGGATTCACCCGTCCTTTTATGCACATGCTGGAGCTGGCGCGCCGTGTTTCCGCCAAGGATGTCTCGGTACTGTTGTTGGGGGAATCCGGCACCGGTAAAGAGCTGGTGGCCCACGCTATCCACGATATGAGTCCCCATGCGGATGCGCCGTTTGTGGCGGTGGATTGTTCCAGTCTTACCGAGACCCTGTTCGAGAGCGAGTTGTTTGGACACGAGCGCGGCGCCTTTACCGGTGCTATGTCGCGCAAAATAGGTCTGGTAGAGGCGGCGGATGGCGGAACCCTGTTTCTCGACGAGGTTGGAGATATCCCGTTGCCACTGCAAGTGAAACTGTTGCGGTTGCTGGAGACCGGGACCTATCGTAGGGTTGGAGGAGTTGAACCCTTGGGGGCAAATTTCCGCGTTATTGCCGCCACCCACAGGGATCTGGAGACCATGGTGAAGGATGGTAGTTTTCGACAGGATCTCTATTATCGTATCAACGTATTTCCCATAGTCTTGCCGCCGTTGCGTCAGCGCCTGCAGGATCTGTCGAAACTCGCGGAACAGTTGCTTATTCGCATCGAACCTGAGCGTGCGGTAACCCTGGGTCGTGATGCCCTATCTTTGTTGGCGACCCATGATTTTCCAGGCAATGTGCGGGAGTTGCGTAATCTACTGGAGCGGGCCTTGATCCTGGCGGATGGGGATGTTCTGAAGCCAGAGCACTTCCCCGGTTTGTTAAGCGGTTCGCAGGAGCCGGGATCAACAGAGGTGGAATTCAATAGCATCATGCCGTTGCGGCAGATGGAGGAACGCTATCTTGCGTGGGCAGTAGACAATTTTCCCGGTGACCGGCAAACATTGGCGGCTAGGCTTGGCATCAGCGAACGCACCCTTTACCGCAAGCTCCAGGGGTCTGGAAGAGAGTAATGGCTCCTACATCAACCTCAATGGCTCGGCGTTTCAGATCGTTCTTTGTCATTGAATCCAATCCCGGATGGATGCAGAATCAATCAACTTTTATGAAAATTATAAGGCGATGGGTATAGCATGAGCGGACCAGAATCCAACCACGGAAGTAACGATACGCAATTCTCTGATCTTCTAACAGTCAGTGCAGATGGGGAGCTGCGCCTGCTGGATGCTGTGCATCCTTTTCCTAATCTCCTCACCATGGATGCCGCAGAGGTGCTGCGCCAATTTAAGGTTAGCCAGCAAAAGGATTTTTCTGAGATCGTCGGACAACTGGAAAATCCTGAGAATCCGCTTTATCAGATGTTGGAGCGACTGCGCGCCATCTCCGAACAAGACGGGGATAGCTGTTTTCATAAACTGGAGCTATTCCGGTCTGGCGCGTTGCATGAACTGTTTCTGGAGTTGCATGACCATGTTATGGATCATCCGGTCTGGATGCATCCATTTTTCGTCAGGGTCTTTAAAGGCGACTTCAATCAGGCGCAGTTGGAACAGTTTGCCAAGCACTATTTCAACCAGATAAAAAACACCCGTCAGTGTGTGGCCCTGGCCCTCGGGCGCTTTTCCGGCCTAATGTCTTTGCCTTATGGCTGCCTGAATGAGCGTATATCCGAGCTGGCCCAGATCGCACTGGCGCAACTGTTGGCCGATGAATATGGGGTGGCTACCCACACCATAGAAGATTATCCGGATATGTATGGAGTGCTGAATTCAACCACCCACATAGGCATGTACCGCTTTATGTTCGATGGCTTGGGTATACCGTTTGAGGAGCAGGATGTAGCTATGCTCCCAGGTGTGGCAGACAATGTCTTGACGCAGCGCCTGCTCTCCGATCACCCCAGCTTTACCCCGGTTGAGTCGCTGGCTTCGGTCGGCTTGGGTATGGAGTGGGGCGTCCCGGAATTTTTCAGCCTGTTACTGGGCGGCATGATCCGCTGGGCCTGGCAACACAATGTAGAACTGACCCAAAGGCATCTGATAGTCCTGATCGCCCATGTGCAATATGACGTGCTGCATGCCATCTCGGTGATGCTGATCACCAGTTTCTTTAATCACGAGAATAATGCGCTGGCCCAGATCAAGCAGGCCACCAACACCCTGATGTCGAGCCGCTATTGCATGATGAGTGACCTCTATCGCCACATCTTCGACGAGGAGTGTCCCGATATTGATGGGATCGGGCTGGAGCAACGTTACCGGCTAACAGATAGGCGTATCGCCGACGCCCTGCTTGAGGCCCGTAAGAAGATTGCGCCGGAGCGTGTGGTTGGTGGGGCCGAATATCGTAACAGCACCAATCTGCCATTTGTTTTTGTTAATTAAGAGACGCCAGTATGCAAGATTTCTCCAGTGAGGCCGGGCGTAGGTTTCGTTCCCGCCTGATCGCTACCGCCAAGGGTCGTCACGGCGCTAAGGATATGACCCGTGAACAGGCTTGCGAGGCCCTGACCTTTCTGTTTTCTGCCGAGGCGCATCCGGTCCAGATCGGCGCCTTTCTCACGGCCATGCGTTTTAAAGGCGCAACCGTGGAGGAGATGCATGGATTTCTTGATGCGATGGAGGCCGCCGCAACCCTGATTGAGCCAAGAGTGGACAAGCTCATCAACTGTAACGGCCCCTATGATGGACGTAAGAAATCGCTTAATTTGAGCGTGCCGGCCGCGATAGTGACTGCAGCTGCAGGTGTGTCTGTGGTTCTACACTCGAATACAGGACTACCACCAAAGGATGGCCTGTCCAACGCCCGTATGTTGGAGGCGATGGGCATAGCTGCCGCCAGGGAACCCTCGTCTGTGGAGAAGGATATAGAACAGAAGGGTCTTGGTCATCTGCATGCCGCAAGATACCTACATGGCGTAGAGCGTCTTAAGCCGTATCGGCAACTGATGTTCTACCGGTCCTTTTTGCATACCTGCGAGGTCGCGCTCAATCCCGCCAGGGCCAAATTCTCTTTGATCGGAGCGGCGCATGCGCATTTTATGGAGCGTTTCGTAACGGTTGCCGGCGAACGCGGTCAGGAACGGGTTATTGCGGTACAGGGTCTGGATGGCGGAGATGAGCTGCCTCTGGCGCCCACTCCGGTGGCGGATTATAGGAATGGAGATATAGAGCAGTATATCCTGGCGCCCAGTGACTTTGGTCTGGCGGAGAAGGCGCACGCGCCTTGCTGTGGTCCTGCGGAGGCGTCGTCCAGTGTTGAGGCTACTCTCGCCGGGGAAGACGACACCCATTTGGACGCTATCCTGTTCAATGCCGGGGTACGCATCCAGTTGGGCGGGGGTGCGGACAGCGTTGAGTCCGGTATCGCCCTGGCGCGGGAAACGATCTCCAGTGGCGGGGCGTATAAGAAACTTATGGAACTGCGCGGCTAGCGAATAGCCCTTATGCAGCTGGTTCCTTCACCTGAACATCTGCCGGAACCGGGTATTTCTTCAGGAACGAATCAGGGATCTCACCAGCCTTGGCCTGGTTGACGGCGCTGGCTTCCAGGACGAAGGTTACTATTACTGTGATAAAGGTAGGCATGAGGCCTATCCGGGTGGAGATGGTGAGCAGGATGTCCTGCATGGCGGGTTTGTTGGATGCCATGCCCAACATCCAGCCGCCGCCGATGATTACGGCAGTAACCGCGTAGGCGATGAGAAGGAAGGTGCCGCGCCGCCAGGCCAGTTTGTAATTAACCATCTCATACCAAGGTCCGTTTTGTTCAATCATCCTGCCCCGAACATAGATGAATGCTATGACAGCAAAGGATATCAATAAGGGGATGAGCAGTGCCGAGATGTTTTTTATTAAGAGAAATATACTAGGCGCGAGCAACAGGTGGACTACAGCAAGATTTACCATGAAAAGTTCATGCGGCATCTTTGCCCTGGTTTTTGATTCTGTACTGATTTCGAATAACATCGAATTTTATCCTGTAAAGGGTTAGGGCCTATTCACGCTGGCCGGGACGATAGCAATATTCTCACCGGCTTGCCTTGATGATACGCAACAGAGTCGGTCTGATTCGGGTTTGATCGAAATCGACTCCTACTCTTTGGTTAATTAGAATAACCGAAAACAACAGCAGGTGGTGAATGATAATGAGTAAGAAGTGGGATACGCGTTTTCTGGGGCTGGCGGCCCATATCTCGGCCTGGAGTAAGGACCCTTCCTCCCAGGTTGGTGCGGTCATAACCGATGGTAATCGGATCATCTCTCTCGGGTACAACGGCTTTGCCGCCGGGGTGGCGGACGCGCCGGAGCGCCTGACCGACCGGGAGCGTAAACTGAATCTCACTATCCATGCGGAAGAGAATGCCATGATCTTCGCCAAGCGTGATCTCACCGGCTGCACGGTATATGTGACCCATCCGCCTTGTCCGCGTTGCGCCTCCAAGCTGATTCAGGAGGAGGTAGGGCGCGTGGTCTATATTTCGCCCAGCGATGATTTTCTTTCCCGTTGGTCCGATGATCTGATCTTGTCCAAAGAGATGTACGCCGAGGCCGGAGTGGATGTGACCGAGTATCCGCTGGAGGCAATCAATGTGGATAATGCCCAGATCACCATAGCACCAGGTGGCCTGTTCAAGCAGGTGCTGAGTCGTATTCTCTGATATCTATGTGTGCTCTGCGCACTGAATATATAGCCGTAATGTTGGCAGAGAGGGTAGGAGTCCGATCCTCTGGGCGATTTAGGAAAAAACCATCGCTCTCGGGAGAGAACTCCTACCGTATGTCCTTCAAGCAATCTCTCTGAACGCCTCTCCCGCAGCCGCAATAGTTGCTTGAATATCCTCATCGCTATGGGCGGCGGATACAAACCCTGCCTCAAAGGCGGAGGGAGCCAGGTATACACCGCGCTCTAGCATGGCGTGGAAGAAGGCTTTGAATTGATTCTGGTTGCAGGCGGTCGCCTGGGCATAGTTACTTACCTTGTCGGCGCTGGTGAAGAAAATGCCGAACATACCGCCCACCTGGTTGGCCGTTAGCGGAACTCCGGCCTTTTTGGCCTGATCCAGCAGACCGTCTACCAGGGTCTCGGTCTTTTTGGTCAGGTCAGTGAAGAAGCCCGGTTTGGAGATTAGCTCCAGGGTTTTGAGTCCGGCGCTCATGGCCACCGGGTTGCCGGATAGGGTGCCGGCCTGATAGACCGGACCCAGCGGGGCGATCTTCTCCATAATCTCCTTTTTACCGCCGAAAGCCCCTACCGGCATGCCGCCACCGATCACCTTGCCCAGGGTAGTGAGATCAGGCCTTATACCATACAGCCCCTGCACCCCATCCAGGGCGACGCGGAAGCCGGTCATCACCTCATCGAAGATCAGCACCACCTTGTGTTTATCGCAGGCCGCGCGCAGGCCTTCCAGGAATCCTGGCACTGGCGGGATGCAGTTCATGTTACCGGCCACCGGCTCCACGATGATGCAGGCGACCTGTTCACCCACCTCGTCCAGAGTCTGTTCCACCTGTTCCAGATTGTTGTAATCCAGGGTGATGGTGTGTTCGGCCAGGGAGGCCGGTACGCCCGGAGAGCTGGGCTCGCCCAAGGTGAGGGCGCCGGAACCGGCCTTTACCAACAGGGAGTCGGAGTGGCCGTGATAGCAGCCTTCGAATTTTATGATCTTGTCGCGGCCGGTGTAGCCGCGGGCCAGGCGGATGGCGCTCATGGTGGCTTCGGTACCGGAACTGACCATGCGCACCATGTCCATGGATGGCACCAGCTTACACACCAGGTCCGCCATGGCGGTCTCGGCCTCGGTGGGTGCGCCAAAGCTCAGACCCTTGCCGATCACCGTCTGCACCGCCTTGATTACCTCCGGATGAGCGTGTCCAAGGATCATGGGCCCCCAGGAACCCACGTAGTCAATATAGCGGGTGCCGTTTGGATCGTAGATATAGGGTCCGGCGGCGTGGTCGATGAAGACTGGATCTCCCCCCACCCCTTTGAAGGCGCGGACCGGCGAATTGACGCCGCCCGGGATGTGTTTTTGGGCCTGGAGAAATAGATCTTTGGAACCGGTCATGTGTCTGAACCCCCGCTCTGTACGAATAGTTTGTTAAATTGTTCTGCCGCGGCGCGTATATCCTTCTGTCCAAACAGCCCTTGAATGACTGCCAGCATGTCCGCGCCTGCGGCTATTAATGAGGCGCCATTTTCCGGGGTTATGCCGCCGATGGCAACTATAGGAATATGCAGTTTCTGTTTCGCCTCCCGCAATAATTCTATTTCGGCCTGGACCGCATGGGGTTTGGTGCTGGAGGGAAAGAAGCGTCCGAAGGCCACATAGCTTGCCCCCGCCTTTTGGGCGGCTAGGGCTAGTTCTAGACGGTTGTAGCAGGAGACGCCGATGATGGCCTCGTCTCTAAGTTCATTCCGTGCGCTCGTTATATCTTGGTCATCCCGCCCCAGGTGCACCCCGTCAGCACCTGTTGCGGCGGCCAGATCTACATCGTCATTGATGATAAAGAGTGCGGAATATTTGCGGCAGAGGTCTAGCAGTTTTCTGGCCTGTGTTTCACGTCTTTTTTGATTCGTAGATTTGTCCCGGTATTGGACGATGCGGGCGCCACCTTCCAGGGCCAGTTCAACTTGCTGTGCAAGCCGTTGTTGACCGCTATCTGTTATGGCGTACAGGCCGGTTAGATGATTATTGGGCACGGCTAGATTTGCTCGGGGAATCTGTAAGGTAGGGCCTGGCCGCTACCGAATCTGTTGGCCTGTTCCAGGGCGCGCCAGGTGTACTCCTGGGCTGCGCTTACCGCCTGGGGCATGGACTGACCCAGGGCGATCCTGGCGGCGATGGCGGAGGCAAGGGTGCAGCCGGAGCCGTGGTAGCTATGCGGGAGTCGTGGCCATTCCAGGCTATGCTCATCTTCCATTGATCCACAGTAGAGACTGTTGATTACCTTGGCGTCGTTCTCGTGGGTCCCGGTGATTAGGACATTGTTACAGCCCAGGGCTAGTATCTGTGCCGCTGCCTCCCGCAGGTCTTCTCTGCCGGAGATGCGGCGCGCCTCCAGTGAGTTCGGGGTGGCCAGTTCGATCCGTGGTAACAGGTCTCGGCGAATCGACTCAAGTAGCGCCTTACCGGCCAGCTCCTTGCCTCCGCCTGCCGCCAGGATCGGGTCCAGCACTGTCGGGATGTGTGGATGCTCTGTAATCAGCGCGGCAATCTCTTCACATATACCGGCATCACCAATCAGGCCGATCTTGATAGCCGCCACCGGCAGGTCGTTCAGGACCGCTTCTGCCTGTTGCCGGAAGAGTTTGGGGTCTGTCGGGATTAGCTGGCGTACGTTATGAGTGTCTTGGACGGTGAGACAGGTGACGGCGCTGGCGGCATGGCATCCCGCGGCCGCAATGGCCTCAATATCCGCATGCAGCCCGGCCCCTCCGGTCGGATCATGGCCAGAAAAACACAGTATTACTGGTGGTGTCGGACTGCTCATTGTTTCGATAAATATCCAGAAGAGACGCTTTTATCAGGGATATGTGCCGATACGGGCCATTCTAAACCGTTAATCATACCTTTTTTTGTTTTGTATAACATCCTGATTATAAAGAGCTATTTGTTTGCTGGGTATGGCGTGCGGATATTTGCAGAGATATTGTGGGTAAATTGAATTGAGATTGACAGGGCTAAAAGGGTAGAATCCCGCCCCCTGTTTCAAGCTTTTTGGCTACACTTGGGATATGTGGCAGGTAACGAGTTGGCGGAAGTTGAGATGTCTGAAAAAACCGAAATGATAGAAACGGCAAAGGCCTTTTGCCATTTAATCGAAAATGTTGATGATCTGGATTCGTCCTGGCTGCATCAGTTGACCTGTCTATTGCCACGGTTGCATGCCGCTGTCAGGTCCATAAAGAGTAAGGATGTGACGCCGTTGTGTTTGGCAAGTCCGGACCTGGACGAAAGGTTCGAGATATATTCCCGCCTGCGAGACCGGCTTGGTGTTAATGATAGTTATTGGATGGAGTTTGATGTCGCCCTGGATGGCCAGTCTATGACTGGCAGTCTTGCCGACGACCTTACCGATATCTATTGTGATCTGAAATCTGGTCTAAATATCCTTGATGAGGAGCCTGGTTTGGCTCTGGATAATTGGAAAAGCAGCTTCAAGATGCATTGGGGACAGCACTTGGTAGATGCGTCGCGCCATCTGTATGAACTGGATACACGCGATCATCTATCTTCCTGATAAGGCCCTATTGATTGTATAGCTGTTCGTTATTTTGTCGCTCAATAATCTGCATGGTTATTTTGTGGCGCTAAATCTAGATTTAATTGGAGTAATAATATGTCTGAAACATCAGCCATCTGTTTGTCAGAGAAAGATATAAGCTTAACAGCGCCAGCCAGGGCTAAGATGGCGGAGCTGGTTCAGCAGGTCCAAGAGGATATCAAGGGTATTAGGGTATACGCAGCCCCAGGCGGTTGCAGTGGCTTGAGCTTTGGTATGACCTATACCGATCAGATAAACGACAATGACGGTTTGCTTGAGTGTGAAGGGTTTAGCATTATTGTGGACATGCAAACCTTACAGCATATCCGTGGTGTTGAGATCGACTTTGCCGATCAGGGCGGATCCCCCAGCTTCGTATTCAATAACCTGCAGCCGATCTCATCCGGAGGTGGTTGTAGCGGTTGTTCTTCTTCGTCATCATCTTCTCAGGGTGGTGGCTGCTCCTGATTAGCCGATTGCAATGCATACAAACCCGCTAGTGAATTAGAGCGGGTTTTTTATTGCTGTTACGGGCGGACTGGTTATCGCAAATGGTTTTGCTGCTAATATTAACAACTGCATCCGGCAAACAACTATAAGAGTGGATGCCGGGTTAAGCATGGTTATCGTAAATTCTTGTTGGTGTCGGGGGCTTATGTGGTCTGTTAGAGAGATAAAACGGATTTGTCTTATTGTTGCTGCGCTCTTGCTCTGGGTGTCGCAGGCGGCTGCGTCTTACCTGGATGCAACTGATAATAAGGCGTTGTTCCGGTTGCAGCCATACAAAAAAGAGATGGCGGCGCTTTATTTGGAAGGACCTTTTCTCAGGGCGTCATTGATCAATCTGAATTCCAATATCAATAGTTGGTATCTGCTAAATCTGACCAACAAAGATGGTCGTGAGAGCAACTACAATATTCTTGCCGCCAGCAATGGTACCAAGTTGCGTCTTGACCCTAACTATCCGGAGTTATTGGTCGGTCCTGCGAACAACGTTTATAGATGTAATATTGAGAACGAGATTACAGCGAGGTTTCTGCAGAGAAAAAGGGCTGAGTTCAGCTATCTTCCGATTTGTAACAACCTGCTGTTCGTTGTGATCAAACAGGATGGTTTTCAATCCATGGTGGAGAAGGGAGCAGAGGTTTTGCGCTGGCTAGGCGGTGATGCTGGTGAGTCGATCATAAGCGGGGTAAAGGGCACCATATTTAAAGATAAATATCTGGTGCAAGAGCATACAGAGGAGGCGACAGGTACGCGGCCAACGATGCTAACTGCTAGCCCTGCCTTGCCCAGAGCGGATATCGCTGAGAGATATAACAATACAACCATATCGGCGCGCAGTTTGGGGTTGGAAACCGTAGACTCAGAGAAGCAGCTGCTGGCAGGACAGTGGTATACGTTAAAAAATTTCCCGTCGGCCTATGCCAGCATGATCATGCCAGGAATGGTGGCGCGGGATATCCAGTCTTCCTACAGAGATCGGGCAAATGGACTGGATGGAGTGGAGAACAACGCGCTGGTTTATCTAATGGCCGTAAGCATGGGTAAATATACCCTGGGTTGGGGGCATGGCACCGATCATCCGGGGGTTGGATGGTCACCCAGGGCTAGAAATATCACCAGAGACAACCCTTATGGACCAGACGGTTTTAATAGCATCGAGCCGCTAATCCCCCTTGGCCATGTGCCGCCTTTTTACTGGTCAAGGACCATAGGCACCTTCTCAGGCGGATTCCAGAATCGGCACAGCGCCTTCCGGGCTGGTGAGCTATCCAAGACGAGCAAGGGGCATCACTATGGCTTTATGCAAGACGGCGTGATGCTGGTGTCGCCAAGTGAAGGGTTAGCCACGGTAATAATCTATTGGGATGGAAACGTTGTTCTGAAGAAATGGACAGAGCAAGACAACAAGATGCTCTATCTGGTCAGGCACCTGCGCCAGAATGGCGTACCGTTGATCGACAGGGATGAGACAGGCAAAGGCATTCCGGGGGAGTTGGTTAGGAGTTGGGTAGCTGGAAACTGGTCTGGAACTGCGGACAAACAACTCCGGGCGTCTAGGGCAGGCGCCTGTATCATTGAAACACCTCAGGATAAGTATCTGGTCTACGCATATTTTTCCGGTGCAACGCCGAGCGGTATGGCCAGGGTGTTTCAGGCCTATGGGTGCAACTTTGCTTTACATTTGGATATGAATAGTCCAGGTCAGTCCTATGCCAGTCTGTTCACTCCCAAAGGTGAGGATGGAGAGCTGTTGGATATAGAGTTGCTGATGACGGATATGTACGCCTACATGGGCGGTAATAAAAAATCTCCGCGCTATTTCATCAAGCCGGACTACAAGGATTTCTTCTATATCATGAAGAAATAGTCAGCTGGTGCGAGCAGGCCCAGGTTAAGGATCTAAGGAGTCACCATGAGAATCCACAGACTGTTGGTGTTTATAATGTTCTTGGCTGTTACGGGTATAGCCTCTGGCGCAGAAAGCCAGGAGTTCGCGAATAAGGTGATTAAGGAACATGGGATGCAAGGGGATCAGGCCGTAAGGTTGCGTAATCTCCTAACTAAGGGCCATGGGCTGACCAGAAATATCGGCACCGAGGACGCGGCGGCGTTCCGGGGCCCGAACAACTCTTATCATCCGGTCACGCGCGCGCAGTGTCGCAGCAAGATCCTCAAGAGCGGCATCATTCAGCCTAATAAAGAATATGAAAGGATATGCGGTGCTAAATGGATGGCGCCTATCCTCGATGCGGACGGCAAGGCAAGCGTGTGTATTGATCAGTTCGAATTTCCCGACATCCCATGTGAATACCCCCTGGTGTGGGTGCCGTCCAATACCGCGCAGCAGATCTGTAGGAGCATGGGCAAACGGCTGTGTAACGCCCATGAGTGGGAAGGTGGTTGTGCCGGTGAAATTGAGCCGATCACCTCCTACAGGTTTGATATAGCCAATGAAAATGCCAGGAGAAATACGATCAATGCCAACCGGGAACGGGTATGGGCCTTTCAGTCCCAGCCGGAGTTTGCGGATCGAACCGATTCCCGCGTGCTGTGCGGGGTCTATAGCCCAGACGATCCGGATGTGCTGTCCCAGGCCAAAGCCAACATACAGGCAGGATCTATTGCTGGTCTCTCCAATGGTTGTGCCCCCAGCAAGTCGGCCTATCGCACTTGTGGCACCAACACCTGGCCCGCAGGCTATAAATACCGCTGTAAAAGCAGTCTGGATGTGTATGACATGCACGGCAATGTGGCCGAGGTGGTAAATCTTCCCAGCCACAAGGGAAACATCGCTAAAGGTAATATCACCGGGTTTACCGAGAGAAAGGGCTCTTTCTTTGTCGATCGTTCCAATATAAAGAGTCGCGGTGGTGCTCCCAGATATCCGGATGATTGCCGGGTGCGGCAACCTTATGAACATAAAAAGGAGATTAAACACGATACTGCGCACTCGTTCTATCAGGAGGGATTTCGTTGTTGCAAGAATATTGAGTAAAATCAAAGCAATATCGTATAAATCTCGAAACCATAGTACACTCATATATTCTGTGGTATATTTGTTGCCTATTACATTGATGTGACCCATGTCGAAGATGGAAGGTGAACAAGATGTATAACTCTCAAGCCTGTGGCCGTGTGCCGTTAACCCGCTATATTATCCTGACGCTGTTGTCCTTGCTGGTTTTGAGCGCATGCACCAAAACGACCGGCCCCAAGGTGGAGAAGGAAACCGCGTCGTATGCGAATGAGAAACCAAGGGTCAAGGCCAAGCGTTCCAGATCGCCATCCAAAATTGCCAAATCGGAAGATTCTCCTACGACCAGATACGCCGAAACCCCATGTAACATGGCTGACACTGGATTTGGTAGCTACTATCCATGGGTAAAGAATCTGAAGCTGGGACGCATGCTCATGCCGAAGAAGGGATCGCTTACTGCGGATAGCGGTTTCGATTTAATCATCCACTTTCATGGCGGCAATGCCGTGCGTAAGATGATCACCGATACAAAACGCGGCATCTTTGTGGTCGGCATAGATTTGGGTGCCGGGTCTGGAGCCTACGGTCGGCCATTTTCTGACCCTAATCTGTTTATATCCCTGTTGGATGAGATCGAGCATTCCGTTGCGGAGTACACCGACAAACCCTCAGCCCACATCCGCAGGCTTGGGCTCACTGGTTGGAGCGCCGGATATGGTGCTATTCGCGCCATTCTGCGGCAACGGGCCGGCAAGGATGTGGATGCGGTGGTACTGCTGGATGGTCTGCATTCAAACTACGATGAAAAGAATCCGTCGGGGCTGAAGGTTGATCAGCTTAGTCCTTTTGTCAGTTTTGCCGAGCGGGCCGCCAATGGTAGTAAATATATGTTTGTCAGCCATTCCAGCATAATTCCCCCAGGTTACGCCTCCACCACGGAGACCGCGCACTACCTTACCGATCAGCTGGGTGTTCGGGTTCAGAACTCATCGGCCAAGGATAGTCCCTATCTGTCTCGCTATGAACAGGCCAAGAGCGGAGGTTTTCTGATGCGTGGTTATCTGGGTGAAGGTAAGGATGACCATTGTGCCCAGATCGCCTTGATAGCAGAGGCGGTGGCCGCACTGGAGAAGCGCTGGCAGACGCCGAAGGCAGAAGGCAGACGCTATGCGCCACCGAAGCCGGTTTCTGAGCAGACGGCGCAGGCGCCGATGGTTGATGCTGAACATGCCAAGCAATGTTCTGAGCAGCCACAGGTCGTTATCGCTGCCCAAGGTAGGTCGAGTTAAGTTTGAATCTGGAATTCTTGCGCTTCGGTCTGGTTGGCATAGTAAACACCGCCGTCGATTTCGTTATCTTTGTGTTGCTATATCGGGGTACCGGTCTGGACCCGTTGTTGTGCAATGTCATTGCCTTTCTGGTGGCCGTCACCAATAGTTATTTTTTGAATCACCACTGGACCTTTCGCAGGTCTGGTAGCACAGTGTCGCTGATCGCATATGTGCGCTTTGCGGCGTTGAATGCGGGTGGTTTGGTAATAGGGACACTGGCCATCCTGTTGTTGGGGAGGTTCATGCCATTGGAACTGGCTAAATTGCTCGCCGCTGGCCTAACCCTGATCTGGAACTACGCTTGCTCCAGACTTTTTGTTTTTAATACGGAAAAAACATGACTCAGAAGCTTTCTCTGTTGGTCCCCATGTATAACGAGGTCGATGTCATAGATAACTTCTTTGCGCGGGTGCGGCCTGTGCTGGAGGGGTTGTATATGGAGTGGGAGGTGATCTGTGTCAACGATGGCAGCAAGGATCGCACCCTGGATATGCTGTGGCAATGGCATGGGCAGGATGCGCGTATCAAGGTAATCAACCTCTCGCGCAACTTTGGCAAGGAGCGGGCGCTGGTGGCTGGTTTGGATTTTGCCAGTGGCGATGCGGTTATACCCATTGATGTGGATCTACAGGATCCGCCGGAGTTGATTCCGCGCCTGCTGGAGCAATGGCAACAGGGCTTTGATATCGTCAATGCCGTGCGCTCCTCGCGCAGAAGTGATTCTCTGGTTAAGCGTACCACGGCCAGGATGTTCTATCGGATCTTCAATTCACTATCCAATTTTGATATCCCCAGTGATGCGGGTGATTTTCGTCTGTTGTCACGCCGGGTCTGCGATCAGCTGCGGTCAATGCGCGAGAGTCATCGCTTTATGAAGGGGCTTTCCGCTTGGGTGGGGATGCCAATGACCACCATCTATTTTGAACGCAGTCCTCGTAGCGGCGGGGTAACCAAGTGGAACTATTGGCGTTTGTGGAACTATGCCCTGGAGGGGATCGTATCGTTCAGTGCAGTGCCCCTGAAGCTAGCCTCCTACCTGGGATTGTTGACGGCCGTAGTAAGTTTTCTCTACGCTGGTTTTTTGGTGGTAAGGACTATGATTTTTGGAGACCCGGTCCGGGGGTATCCTTCTATGATGGCGGTGTTACTTTTCCTTGGTGGGGTGCAGCTCATCTTCATTGGGGTCGTAGGCGAATATATAGCCCGTATCCATGATGAGGTGAAGGGGCGTCCTATCTATGTGATCGAGTCGGTGCGCGGGTTTGATGTGGCCGATGTGCAGCGGGCGGCAAATATATCCTCTCGTCCTGAGTTGGTGAACGAGGTCGTTGTCACTAGCAAGGGGGGGGCAACAGCTCTGTCCCAGGCCGGTAGCGATCTGGATCTTAAAAATGTTTGAGGCAGCATTCGCTGCAAGCAAATTCCTATCCCTCATTGTTCACGAACATGTCTTGGGTATGGCATCCACATCAAGAGGAAAACTGTAGCCTGCGCGGCGGTAAATATCCTGAATCTTGAGCAGGTCACCGACTTTGTCGTCAGTGGGAACCACCTCACCCAGCCAGCGGGTCACTTTGTGGTCGTTGTCCAAATACCAGCAGATAATGGACACATCGGCGGCTTTGGCTATATGCCAAAAACCAGTTTTGATGGAGCTCACGCCCTTACGGGTACCTTCTGGAACGATGGCAAGAAGAAACTCATCCCTATCTTTAAACACATCCACCATCTGGCCAACAACGCCGGAGGCCGCGCCACGATCCACTGGAATTCCACCCAGCATTTTGAGAAAGAAGGCCATGGGGCCTTTGAACCACTCTTTCTTTATCATCACATGACCGGTCCGTTTGACGATTTTAAACCCGGTAAAAGCCCTGACTGTGTCCATATTGCTGGTATGGGGAAAACCGATGATCACATGTTTCTTTGTCACATAGTCAGGAATGGGTTCAAACCGCCATCCCATGGCTGCATACAAAAGTCTCCCGGTCCAGCTCAATACGGTCCCCATTATTGTCTCCCATGATGGTTTTAATGTTTTCAGTATAATGTATCGATCGTTTACAGGGTTTTGTGGGGCATTCATCTCCCACTATGTCCCCGATATCGCCTGAGCCATCTCCTGCCCGGGGAGGGAGGGCTGTTGTCTTAGGGTGTTAGTGTGGATTAAAACGGTAAAAAACTGAAAGATTATGGGGCAGTGGATTCGAAACACGAAGAATAGGGATGGAGAAATAGCGATTACGCGGATCAGAGGTCATATTAAGCAGGCGATGGTTGGGCTACTGGCTCTGCTTGCGGCCAATCGGCAGCATTCGCTGAAAATAAACTTCTATCCCTTATCCCTCTCTTAGAACGGCTTGAGGCCTGCCAGCAGGACTATGGCAAACAACACCAGAACCGGGCCTTCGTTGAACCAACGATACCATGTGTGACTGTGCTGGTTGCGATCAGCAGCGAAATCCCGCATCAGTTTTCCGCAATAGAGTTGGTAGGCCACCAGCAGGGCGATCAGGACAAGTTTGATATGCAGCCAGAGATTACTGCCGAATGCGGCCCAGGCGTAGTCGTATAACATCCAGAATCCGAAAAACAGGTTGAGGATCATCCAGGGCAGGGTGAAGTAATAGAGTTTGCGCTCCATGATCTTGAAGCGCTCTTTTCCTGCTTCGTCCTCGGTCATGGCGTGGTAGACAAACAGCCTGGGGAGATAGAATATCCCCGCAAACCAGGTCACCATAAAGATCAAATGGAAGGCCTTAAGCCACATCTTTTATTTTCCTTCTTATCTGGATTTTACCGCTGGGTGTGGATTATATACCGATTGTTCAAGCCTTTGGGTCTTCGCTGGCGTCATGGTAGAGGGCTTGTAGTATCTCTTCGCGCTTGCTGGCGGAGTTTTCTGCTTGTGTGGAATCAGCCTTCGATTTGCCGCGGAAAAATTCGCCGATTGCCCGGAAGATGCGTTTCAGTGCGCGCCAGATCTTGGGTAGTAACCATGCCACGATCAGGAGGAAGCCGATCAGGGCCAGAATAAACAGCCATGGATGCTGCAGAGAGGCCCAGAGTCCGCCGATCACCACCAGATCTTCGGTGATGGATGCGGCCCAGTTACTGAATGGTTCCGGCGAGGTGTTGATCAGCACCCGGCTTCCCGTCTTGGTCAGGTGGCTGGTAGCGGATAGTCCACCCCCGAGGATCAAAGCGACCAACTCGGCCGCAGGCCCCATATCCAGGCCCTGGGCCATGCTGGCTGCGAGCAGGGCGCCCGCCGGGATGCGGATAAAGGTATGCATGGCATCCCAGCCCGTGTCCACACCCGGTACCTTGTCGGCGAAGAACTCAACGCAGTACATGAAACCGGCCGCCATCATAACCGCAGGGTTGGTAAGGATCTGTAGGTCGGGCGGCAGAGCAACGCTGCCGCTAGCGCCCAGGTAACCAAGAACCAAGATCGCCGCATATAGATTTATGCCAGCGGCCCATGCCACGCCCAGGGTAAGGGAAATAGCTTGAATTGTTTCCATGAGGTTGACCTTTAGGCTGATTCGGTGCGTTTATTGTACATGAATGGACCGCGGTTTGAGGTTCTGGTTTCATCTTTATCCCGTACACGGGGCGCTAATGTTCGGTTATTTGACTTGGTTTAGTGGTGAGAATATATTCGTTCGAATGGCGTGTTCGTGGAATTGCCATGAAAATGGCGGGGAGATAGCGGGAAGGATGCGCCTTTGTTGGGTTCTGGCGGCTGGTTGGCCGCCTTTCTAGGAAAGATCGGTTGTTAATTTCCTGCGTAATCGCCTGCGGCGATAAAAATATTGGCCACCCCTGCGCCATAAAACCCCTGAGCTAATAGGTGGTTTCTTTACATATAGCAGGATGTACAAAGCACATGGATGCGGTGATTTATAGGTTCCAGGTATGATCAAGGTTGGAATAGTCGGCGGTACAGGTTACACCGGGGTAGAGTTGCTACGCATCTTGGCGCTGCATCCGGAGGTGGAGTTGTGCGTGATCACCTCGCGTTCGGAGGCCGGGACCAGGGTGGCTGACCTGTTCCCAAATCTGCGGGGCATAGTTGATCTTGAGTTCAGTGAACCTGAACTCTCTAGGTTGCGGGTGTGCGACCTGGTCTTCTTCGCCACGCCTAATGGCACTGCCATGCAGATGGTCCCGGCGTTGCTGGACAGTGGCGTGCGGGTCGTCGACTTGGCAGCAGATTTCCGGTTGCAGGATCCAGCGCAATGGGATCAATGGTATGGGATGCCGCACGCCTGCCCCGATTTGCTGGCCGAGGCGGTGTATGGCCTACCGGAGATAAACCGGGATGCCATCAGGCAGGCGCGTCTGGTGGCGAATCCCGGCTGTTATCCAACCGCAGTTACGCTTGGGTTCCTGCCCTTGCTGGAGCGGGGGTTGCTGAATCTGGATAATCTGATTGCCGACGCCAAGTCTGGCGTAAGTGGCGCCGGGCGTAAGGCCAGCGTGGGGACCCTGATGGGGGAGTGTGGCGAGAGCTTTAAGGCCTATGCCGTTCCCGGTCACAGGCATCTTCCTGAGATATCACAAACCCTTTCGCATATAGCAAAAAATGGTGTCGCCCTGACCTTTGTGCCACATCTGGTACCCATGGTTCGGGGAATTCACGCCACCCTCTATGGTCATATAAATGGCCAGGTCGATGTACAGAAACTGTTTGAGGAATACTACGCTGGTGAACCGTTTGTAGATGTGTTGCCTGTCGGCAGTCATCCGGAGACCCGTAGCGTCCGTGGCAGTAATATGTGCAGGATCGCGGTGCACCGTCCACAAAACGGTAATATGGTTGTGGTCTTATCCGTGATTGATAATCTGGTGAAAGGAGCGGCCGGACAGGCGGTCCAGAACATGAATCTCATGTTTGGACTGGAAGAAAAACTCGGTCTGGATGCTGTGGCATTGCTTCCATAATATTGATTGCGAGATTGCAATCTGCCGGGTCTAAACATATCTGTTGGGTGAAGCGCGATGATAGATGCCATGTTTGGCAAACAACGCCGGATGCCAAGTATCAGCCATCATCCGGTGGTTCCCAGATACTATCTGGCTATTGCGGTAATTCTGGTAATGGTGTTGGCTGGTATGTTGTTGATGATCTGGTATTCGCCTGTTGTGGATGGCAAGGATCTATTCGGGTCGCAGGTTAGGTCATTGGAAAATGAGATAGACAGCCAGAGGGATACCATCAGCGACCTGATGAAAAAGAATGTGGATCTGCAGGAAAAATACACCAAGATGGAGCATCTGCGAGAGATAGATCAGCAGTCACTATCCATGGTTCAGGGTCAGTTGAAGTCTTATCAGGACGAACGCCTTAAGATGGAAGAGGAGTTGGTGTTCTTGAGGGGCATGATCTCATCCAAGTTGGGTAAAGGTATACTGCACTTGCAATGGTTAAAGCTGGAGCCGGGCAAGGATGAAAACAGCTTTTTATATGCCTTTACCGTGAGTAAGGTGATAAAAGATTCGGAGTATCTTGAGGGCGCGGTGTATGTGGAACTGACAGGAGAACAGAATGGAGAACAACGCGCATTGCCACTGTCGAAGGTTGATAAAGATGGACAGGAAGAGGTCAAGATGCGGTTCAAATATTTTCAGAATATAGAAGGGGAATTTCTGATCCCGGATGGATTCAAACCATCTGGTGTTACAATAGAGATCAAACCCGAGGGTGATAAATTTAAGCCCGTTAAGAAGAGTTTCAAATGGGTAGTGACAAGCTAAAACTATACCGATTCAGACTAATCGAGGAATAATTATGGCATTCGGAAAATCAAAGGCAACAAAGATTGCGACCGTGATTGGTGGCGGAACAGAGATCGTGGGGAATATTGTGTTCTCTGGCGGGCTGCATGTGGACGGACGCATCAAGGGAAATGTGCAGGCAGAGCCTGACAGTACCTCGGCCCTTACCCTTAGTGAACAGGGGGTGATTGATGGCGATATCCATGTCCCGAACGTTGTTATAAACGGTGAAGTAAATGGCGATGTGTATGGTGGCCACAGGGTTGAACTGGCGCCCAAGGCGAAGGTTACTGGAACGGTCTACTATAATTTGTTAGAGATGGCGATGGGGGCGTCGGTGAATGGCCAACTGATCCATTCTGATTCCCCGCAGCGCAGAATCGGTTATGACGGAAATGCGGCCAAGGGAAAGGCAGAGCAGAAAAAGCCCAGTCAGACCAGTATGACGGATTTATAATGGTGTGATTTTGTTATCAGGGACCGGAGTTGATGGTAGGTGATGTTGGAGGTTCGTGTGTCAGAATTAATCACCATATACTTAAGTTCTTGAGTTCCGAGGAGAAGATGTTGTGAGCGATAAAGATACAGATAGCCCTTTGGTTTTTACCTCGGCTGCGGCGGCCAAGGTGGCGGCCCTTATCAAGGAGGAGGGGAATCCTGCCCTGAACCTGCGGATATATATTCAGGGTGGAGGTTGTTCCGGTTTTCAGTACGGGTTTACCTTTGATGAGAATGCAGGCGAAGGCGATGTTAGGGTCGAGACGGACGGGGTGGGCCTGTTGATAGACCCGATGAGTATGCAATATCTGGTGGGGGCCGAGATCGATTATGTGGAGGACCTGCGTGGCGCCCAATTCGTTATACGCAATCCGAATGCTACAACCACCTGCGGTTGCGGGTCGTCTTTCTCAGCCTGATTCCTCTAAAACTTGGCGGCTGGATATATGCCGCCAAGTACTCTGGGACCGGAGGCGCCGGTAACCGATGGAATGTTCCCAGGCAAACCAAGCAGGGTCTGTTTGGCCAGCCAGGCAAATGCGATGGCCTCAACGCTGTCTGGGTCGATTCCATAATTCCCCGAGGTCTCGAGCGTAGTATCTCCAAGTTCTTGCTGTAGTCTTGCCATCAATTTCTGGTTATGTACGCCGCCACCGCAGGCGATCACGACGCGGCATCCCGCAGCCTCTCTTTGAACGGCTTGAGCGATGGTAATGGCCGTAAAATCCACCAGCGTGGCCTGTATATCCTGTGGGTCTAGCGGTGGCAATCTGTTGAGGATGGCATCAAGCCAAGCCAGATTGAAATATTCCGGTCCGGTGCTTTTTGGGGGCCTTAGTTCCAGGTAGTTGTCATTGAGTAGCTCTTTCAGCAGCGCCTGATCTGCATCGCCTACGGCGGCCCAGGCGCCATCCTCGTCATATTGTGTGCCAAGATGTCTTCTGGTCCAGGCGTCAAGCAGGGTATTGCCGGGACCGGTATCGAAACCAAGAACAGGGATTTTGCAGTCAGCGGGAAGTAGTGTGATGTTGGCTATGCCGCCGATGTTAAGTATCGCCCTGGTCTCATCCTCTACCCGGAGCGTGGCTTCGTGAAATGCGCAGACCAGGGGTGCGCCCTGGCCTCCGGCCGCGATGTCTCGACGTCTGAAGTCAGCTACCGTGGTTATGCCGGTCAGTTCAGCAATGCGGTTGGGGTCGCCGATCTGCAGGGTGAATGGCGGCGTGGTCTTCGGACGGTGCCGGATGGTCTGGCCGTGGCTGCCGATGGCCGCGATCTTGTTCGGATCGGTATTAGTCTGTTTGAGTAGGTTCAGGGCGCAGTGCGCGAACTCTTCTGCAACCGCTGCATCCAGTATACCCAAGCGTTCTATCTCATTGTCTCCTGGCTGAGACAGTTCTCTGAGTTGTTGTTGCAGTTTCTGTGGCCAGGGCTGGTTGTGGCTGGCTATGTGGGTGTGGCCTTGGGTATGAAACTCCACCAGGACTGCATCAATACCGTCCATGCTGGTGCCTGACATGATCCCGATGTATAGGCCGTGTTCCATAGGTTGGATTTGATTACTCGGTTGTAGCTTGAGCCAACAATGAGCGGCTGAGTAGCTCCAGGGTGGCGACGTACTGTCTGCTGATCCTGAGGAAATCCTCTTTGTATCTGTTTTCAATCGGTGCTGAGGCCGGCAGTTTTACCGTAAGTGGATTCTTGTGTAGGCCGTTTATGCGGAATTCATAATGGAGGTGTGGTCCGGTGGCCAGTCCGGTCTTGCCTACATAGCCTATAACGTCTCCCTGACGCACCTTGGAACCATTCTTTACCGCGCTGCGGAAGCGTGACATGTGCCCATATAGGGTAGAGTATTGACTGCCGTGTTTAATGATTACGGTGTTTCCGTAACCGCTCTTGGAGCCGCGGAATACCACCTTGCCATCGCCTGCTGCCTTAATGGGGGTGCCGATGGCTGCGGCATAATCCACGCCGCGATGTGGGCGTTTCTTACCCAGGACCGGATGGTAGCGTTCTTTGGAAAAGCGTGAGGAGATACGCCGAAAGTCCACTGGTGCGCGCAGAAAGGCCTTGCGCATGCTCTTGCCGTCTGGCGAGTAGTAGTCGTAATCCCCGTTATCTTTCTCGTAGCGGATGGCGCGGTAGGTCTTACCATGATTGGTGAATTCTGCCGCCAATATGCGACCGCTGCCGTATTTATCGCTGCCTACGAAGTCCTCTTCAAATATAACCGAGAAGCTGTCGCCTTCCCTTATCTCCAGGGCAAAGTCTATATCCCAACCGAAGATGGTTGCCAAGTCCATGATCAGGGCGTCAGACAGACCGGCCTTTTTGGCGCTGACGTAAAAAGAGCTGGTTATGCTCCCGGATAGGTAGCCGGTGCGCGGCTCCGGTTCCTTGGTTTCGGTCCTGGTCTGAAAGCCGTCCTCATGTGGAGTGATGTGCAGGGACTTTACCGCGTTATGCTGATAGACCAACTCAAGCAGACGATCCTGGTCGTCCAGTCTTACTCGTAGAGATTCCCCTGGTCTGATGTCAGCGAGTTGCTCCGCCTCCTCGCTGCTGTGCGTGATGGCATGCAACTGCTTGGCCGTCAGTCCCAGGCGGTCGAAGATCAATGCCAGTGAATCGCCGCTTTTAACCGTCTCTTCCAGCCATCTTCCCGGGATGGCCTCGTTATCCACTGTTTGTGCCTCGTCCTGCGAGTCCTGGGAAGAGGTCATATCGTAGTTGGTGGGGAGTATTGGCTGCTGTATATCAGGTTCCAGAAGGGCGTCGGCCATGGATTGTGCGCTTAAGTATTCTGGTTCAGGAGGGATATCATTCTCTGCCGAGAATCGTGGCAGACTGTCTTGCAGCATATCTGGCGAGGCTAAGACCAGGTTTTGGTTGTTCTCATGAGGGGCAATAACGTCGGTAGTAGCTGTCGAATGGTCGCGAATTATTGAGGCATAGATCGCGGAGGCGCAGATTATGAGTGCTGGTACGGCTAATAAAGCCAGCCCTCGGCGTTTTCTCCGTTGGCTCGGCATGTCGATCCTGGTGGTGTTCAATCTATGCTGTTTAATCATACGGCAGTGTGTGTTTGATTCTTAAATTAATAGGCTATTATGTCGCAAACGTGATGTTTTTCACAGAAAATTCTTTCTGGGGCCGGGTTCTGGATGGTTCGAATTTTGGCCCGCAGGAGAGATATACGACCTTAAATCGGTAATAATTATCCCCATAATCTCTAATAAGGTTACTTTTTCTGCTCCATCTAGTACATTGTGCGCCCCTGAATAGCGCGATAATAATTTAGTTTAAGAGAGAATGGTTATGACATCTGTCACAGAGTCTATGGAACTCATCAAGCGTGGTGCCGAGGAGATCCTGTTGGAAGAGGGTCTGGTGAAGAAGCTGGAGCGTGGGAAGCCATTGAAGATCAAGGCTGGTTTTGATCCCACCGCACCGGATCTGCATCTGGGCCACACCGTTCTGATCAATAAGTTGCGGCAGTTTCAGGACCTTGGCCACGAGGTGATGTTCCTGATCGGTGATTTTACCGCCATGATAGGCGATCCCACCGGTAAGAGCGCTACCCGTCCGCCTCTTACCAGGGAAGAGGTGCTGGAGAACGCCAAGACATACGAACATCAGGTGTTCAAGATCCTGGATGCCGAAAAGACCACAGTAATGTTTAACTCCTCATGGATGGGGGCTATGAGCGCCGCTGACATGATCCAGCTGGCGGCAAAGCATACCGTGGCGCGCATGCTGGAACGGGACGATTTCAATAAGCGCTATAAAGGTGGGCAGTCTATCTCAGTCCACGAGTTTCTCTATCCATTGGTACAGGGCTATGACTCGGTGGCTATGCGGGCGGATGTGGAGCTGGGCGGCACCGATCAGAAGTTCAATCTGCTGGTAGGACGTCAGTTGCAGGAGTCCTACGGCCAGGAACCGCAGGTATGCCTGACCATGCCGATCCTGGAAGGGCTGGACGGGGTGCAAAAGATGTCCAAGTCCTTGGGTAACTATATTGGTATAACCGATGCTCCGGACGACATGTTTGGTAAGATCATGTCTATCTCCGACGAACTTATGTGGCGTTACTTTGAACTACTCAGTTTCCGGTCTATGGCCGAGATCAATCAGTTCCAGCAGCAGGTAGAGGGTGGCGCCAATCCGCGGGATATCAAGTTCCTGTTGGCAGAGGAGCTGATCACGCGCTTCCACGACAGCAACAGCGCTACCAAGGCGCGAGAGGACTTCATCGCCCGCTTTCAGAAAGGCGCGATACCGGATGAGATGCCTGAGATTAGTCTGGAGGCTGGGTCAGACGGCCTGCTTATCGCCAACCTGTTAAAGGAAGCTGGTTTGGTTGGAAGTACATCTGAGGCCATGCGTATGATCAAGCAGGGTGCGGTAAAGATTGACGGTGAGCGGGTAGATGATAAAGACCTGAAGATTGTTGCCGGTACCATAGCTGTATTTCAGGTAGGGAAGCGCCGTTTCTCCCGGATCAGCCTGGTCTGAATCAGTCCTGATTCAGGGCTATTTAAAAAAAACTTAAAATAACTGTTGCAAGGTTTTAACAGCTGCGTATAATGCGCGCCTTCGGCTGTTGGGAAGGGACTGAAAAATAGTTCTCCAACAGCAAGAAATCGCAGCTATTTTGCATGGTTAAAATAGGGTCATGAAGTTCTTGACCGGCGATTAAAGGGACGTATAATGCGCCCCTCCTTCGGCATCGTAATATTTACATGCTGAACGCCAAAAACAGCAAATTAGCTGTTGACGGCAAAAGACGGAAGTTGATATGATTCGCCGTCTTGATTCGACGAAAGTTGAATCCGCTCTTTAACAATATGATTAGGTAATTTGTGTGGGTGCTCCGTCGGTTCCCGGCTTCGGCCAAGAGATATCGATGAAGCATCTATCAATTCCAACGAAACGATAGTAATTCATCGAGCCTAGATTTGGTCTCATCTTTAAAGAGACCGTTCAAACTTAAACTGAAGAGTTTGATCCTGGCTCAGATTGAACGCTGGCGGCATGCTTAACACATGCAAGTCGAACGGCAGCACGAGAGAGCTTGCTCTCTTGGTGGCGAGTGGCGGACGGGTGAGTAACGCGTAGGAATCTGCCTAGTAGTGGGGGACAACTCGGGGAAACTCGAGCTAATACCGCATACGCCCTACGGGGGAAAGCGGGGGATCTTCGGACCTCGCGCTATTAGATGAGCCTGCGTTGGATTAGCTTGTTGGTGAGGTAATGGCTCACCAAGGCGACGATCCATAGCTGGTCTGAGAGGACGATCAGCCACACTGGGACTGAGACACGGCCCAGACTCCTACGGGAGGCAGCAGTGGGGAATATTGGACAATGGGCGAAAGCCTGATCCAGCAATACCGCGTGTGTGAAGAAGGCCTGAGGGTTGTAAAGCACTTTCAATAGGGAGGAACACCTACTGGTTAATACCCGGTAGACTGACATTACCTATACAAGAAGCACCGGCTAACTCCGTGCCAGCAGCCGCGGTAATACGGAGGGTGCAAGCGTTAATCGGAATTACTGGGCGTAAAGCGC
>JBNKSV010000018.1:0-42699 GCA_050297535.1 Sedimenticolaceae bacterium | reverse complement strand
TCTCTCGCGACCATCAGCACCGCCCCACCCTCTCCAGAAAGCGTCGACAACTGAATGGACATAACCCTGGAACGGTCAGTAGGCGCTTCAAGCTCCAGAGGTTTGGAAAAATTACCCGCCGCCAGATACTCCGCCAACACCGGATGCCCCACCTTTTCCACTAGTGATCCTGAGAGGTTATCTTCCGGAACAAGGCCAAACATCTCTCTCCCGGCGCGATTGCACCAGCGGATGTGCCAGTCCGGCCTCAGCAACAGCACCGCATCCGGGAAGGCATCGAATGCCTGACGAAACAGCGACACCACCTGGGTATTGTAACGCTCCTGTTCCTGCGCCCGCTGTTGCAGGGCAGCGATATGCCGGGCAAGACCTGTCAGCACCCCGGATCCTGAGGTTACTGCCATATCTGTCCCCGCCGCCAGCCTACGACTTAGCTTCCAGATCTGGTACAGATACCCACAAAATGCGATCACCAAACCGATGGCAAAAAATAGCAGATAGGATTGAAACCACAAACCTCCGGCCAAGGTGAACAGAGCCAGCAGGATGAAAACCCTTATCTCGGCATACCATCCAGAAAGACCAGTCCGCATCAACCCCTCACCCCTTGGTAGACAACCTATAGCCCACCCCGCGCACGGTCTGAATCAGCCCGGCATGACCGCTTGGCTCCAGGGCGGCGCGCACCCTTCTTATATGGACATCCACGGTGCGATCCTCCACATAGTTTTCACCTCCCCATACCTTATCGAGCAATTGTGCGCGTGAGAACACCCGCTCCGGGCGCGTCATCAGGAAGTGCAACAACTTGTATTCAGCAGGAGAAAGTTCGATACGGGTGTCGCCGGAGAACACGTCTCTGGTCTCCGGATTCAGGCGCAGGCCATTGATCTCGATCTCTGACTGGTCCAGAGAGCTACGCCGTAGCAGGGCCTTGATGCGAGCCACCAACTCACCGGGGGAGAAGGGTTTGGTGATATAGTCATCGGCGCCCACATCCAGACCCCGGATCTTGTCCTGATCTGAACAGCGCGCCGTCAACATGATTATGGGGATATCTTTGGTAGAATCCTTGCGCCGCAGCTCGCTGGCCAGGTCCAGACCAGATTGTCCCGGCATCATCACATCCAACAGGATGAGGTCGGGACTGTCGCTGTGAATACGCAGTTTCGCCTCTGCCGCATCCGCCGCCTCGACACATTCATAGCCGGAACGCGCCAGGGTAAACCGCACCATCTCGCGGATAGCGGGTTCGTCATCAACCACCAGCAGCTTAGCCATACCTGCCTTCGATATAGTCTGCGGTCTCCTTACACTTAGGGGTAACAAAAAGCTGTTCGGTCGCGCTGTGTTCCACCACCTTACCCATCAGCATGAATACGCATTCATCGCTGGCTCGGCGCGCCTGGGCCATGTTATGGGTCACGATCAGAATGGTGTACTTGCCCCTGAGCTCCCAAATAAGTTCCTCCACCGCCGCGGTACCCTCCGGGTCCAGGGCGGAACAGGGTTCATCCATCAACAGTATGCGCGGCTTCACCGGTAACAGTCGGGCAATACACAGTTTCTGCTGCTCTTCCAGAGAGAGTTCCGTGCCCTTACTATCCAGCTTATCTTTGACCTTATCCCACAACAGCACCTGGCGCAGGGCGTCTTCCATAATCCCTTCCTGATCCTGTCTGGAACCAATCTTATCCTTGTTATGCAAACGATGTCCGAACAGCACATTATCCCGGATAGAGACCGGCAGCGGATTGGGGCGCTGGAACACCATGCCTATCTGCTTCCGTACCTGCACCAACTCTACCGCCGGATCGTAAATGTTGTGATCAAACACATTGATACTGCCGTCGATACGCACATACCCCAGGCGCTCGTTGATACGATTAACGCTGCGCAGGAAGGTGGACTTACCACAGCCGGAGGGACCGATCATGGAGGTGATGATGCCGTTCTTGATCTGCAGATCTATATCGAACAGGGCCTGAAAGGTGCCATACCAGAGATTAAGCCTCTCGGTGGTGATGGCGTATTCGGACTGATCCTGCTCTATGCTTTCCACTGTGGTTATCATGCTCTTATCATCTTGTTATAACGGCTAGCCAAACTTGCCCTCAATATAATCCCGGGTGCGTTGGTCCTGCACCTCGCCGGTAAACAGATCCTCTGTCACGCCGATCTCGACACACTTGCCGCCCAGGAAGAAGGCCGTACGATCAGCCAGACGCCGCGCCTGTTGCACCAGATTGGTAACCAGGATGATGGTCATCTCCGACTTCAGCTCCTTCAACACATCCTCGATGCGCATGGTAGTGACCGGATCGACCGCGATGGAAAACTCGTCCAGGATCAGCAGTTCCGGCTCCTGCGACAGGGCACGGGCGATGGTCAGACGTTGTTGCTGGCCACCGGAGAGCAGACTCCCCAGGGAGTCCAGCCGATCCTTCACCTCATCCCAGAGTGCGGCCCTGGTCAGGCAACGCTCTACGATAATATCCAACTCCTGCTTGTCCTTGATCCCGCGCAGACGTGGCGACAGGGCCACGTTTTCATAGATAGTCAGGGGCAGCCCCACTGGTAGTGGAAACACCACCCCGATGCGGCTGCGCAGGCCGTACACATTCCGTATATTGCGAATATTCACACCGTTGAACAGGATATCCCCCAGCACCTGCATCTTGGGATTAAATGCATCCATCAGGTTGAGGGTCTTGAGAAAACTGGTCTTACCGGCATTGGCGGGACCTATGATCCCGAACACCTCGTTCTCGCGGATATCCAGGCTGATGTCGCTCAGGGCCGACACCCCGGAATAACTGATAGTCAGATCCCGTACGCTGAGCTTAATATTCTCAGAAACCTTATCCGGCATGGTGTCTGTCTCTACCATTTCTTCTGGCCTCGCAGATACATGCGAAAGGCTATAGAGATGCTGTTCATAAGTAGCACCAGCGAGATCAACACCAGGGCAACGCCGTAGGGCAAGGCGTCCGGCACACCGGGCACCTGTGTGGCGACCACAAACAGATGCAGCGACAGGGCCATGGTCTGATCAAATACGCCTTGTGGCAGAAACGGTAGAAAGAAGGCGGCCCCGGTGAACATGATGGGGGCGGTCTCGCCGGTGGTGCGTGACACCTCCAGGATGACACCGGTCAGGATACCGCTAACGGCATTGGGCAGTACGATGCGGCGAATGGTCTGCCAGCGAGTGGCCCCCATGTTCCAGCAGGCCTCGCGGAACGCCAGCGGCACCGCCTGCAGTGATTCCCGGGTGGATACTATCACCACCGGCAGGGTCATAATGGCCAGGGTCAGGCTGGCAGCCAGGATACTGGTGCCAAAACCGAAGAAGATCACAAACGCCCCCACCCCGAACAGGGCGTGTACGATGGACGGCACCCCGGCCAGGTTGATAATGGCCAGGTTGATGATGCGGGTGAACCAGTTATCTCCTGCATATTCGCTCAGATAAATGGCCGCGGCCACGCCCAAAGGAACGGAGATAAGCAGGGCCAGCGCCACCAACCACACTGTCCCCAGCAACGCTGGAAAAATGCCCCCGGCGGTCATGCCGTTGGTCGGATCGGTAAAGAGGAAATCTATGGAGATCACGCTGCCGCCCTTGTACACCAGGGTCCCCAGGATCACCAACACCGGAATGATCAATAGGACGGTCATCAGCATGAACAGGGTCTTGAACAGCCCCTGTACCTTTTTGTTTTTTGCATTTAAAGCGGATTCAGCAAACATTTTTCCACACCGAATTATTGTCTTTTGATGCCGCGCACGATCAGATCGGCACTCAGGTTGATCACAAAGGTGATCAAGAACAGGAAGATACCGATGGTGAACAGGGCCTGATAGTGCTCGGACCCAACCGCGGTCTCACCCAATTCAGCAGCGATGGTGGCCGTGAGGGCGCGCACCGAATCAAAGACACTGTGCGGGATGTTGACCGAATGGCCGGTGGCCATCAGTACCGCCATGGTCTCGCCAAAACCGCGCCCCACACCCAGCAACACCGCCCCCAGCAGACCATTCTTGGCGGCGGGTAGTACGGTCTTAAAAATCACCTGCCAACGAGTAGCGCCCAGGGCCTCGGCCGCCTCACGATAGCGATCCGGCACCGCCTTGAGGGCGTCCTCTGCGATGGAGGTCATGATCGGTGCAGCCATCAACCCCAGAATGATCCCGGCGTTGAGTACGTTCAGCCCTACCGGGACATTAAACAGCTTGATGATCAACGGGTTCATTATGGACAGCCCGATGAAGCCCCAGACTACGGACGGGATAGCAGCTAGCAGTTCCACCAATACCTTGAGGAACTCACGGGTGCGGCCGGTGGCGAACTCTCCCACATAGATCGCCGCCCCCAGGGAGAATGGTATGGCCACCAACATGGCCAGCCCCGTTACCGAGGCGGTCCCTGCGATCAGCGCCAGGATGCCAAACTCCGGTGCATCCTCATCACTCGGCTCCCAGTAGGGTGAAAGAAAAAACTCCTCGAAGGAGAATCCATCAAACAGGAAACCGACCCCTTCGATGGTGATGAACACGAAGATGCCTATAACAAATATGATGGCGGAGATGCCACCGATAAATACCAGGAACTGCACCAGCTTGTCGATGTACCAGTCCAGGTTGCGCCGATCAAAATCGACATCCAAACCCCTATCGGTTGCAGGCATAGACTAGGCCTCTTCTCCACACATCAGATCCATCAAATCCTTAATATTAAGGGCTAGATTACGATACATAGCCTCCATCTCCTGAATACCCATCGGGCCAGATACGGCGCCCACATCCCATTCCAGGGCGTTGGTATGGAAGGGAATCTCCGGCAGATAGGAGTAGATGGGGCCCTGCAGACTAACCACCACATGCTGTGCGGAGATGTCGTGATGACTGAGCTCACTCATGGCAGTGGTCCTAGCGCCCTCTAAGTCGCAACCGTGCTCCGATAGAAACCCCAGCAATGCGGGATTAACCTCGGCCGCAGCGATACGTCCAGCGCTCCGAAAATTTCCGCGAGAGGAGTGATTCTTCCTGGCTATGGCCTCGGCCATCTGGCTGGCCAGGCCGTTATCCTCATCTATGAACAGTATGTTGTATGTCTTGGGCTTCTTCTGCTGACCGGTAACCGCGAATATGGTGTCTTCACAGATATTCTTGGCCTGATCCACCACCCGCTTAAGCTGATTGAATACCACAAACAGCGCCAAAATATCCTTTACGCCCTGGAGTTCGCTCTTCTCGGTTATCTCCGCATAGATCGCATCCATATTGAATTCCACATTATCTGCAAGATGCTTGGTTCCCTGCGCTATCTCCGCATTAAGGTCGTTAAAGGCAGTAATCGACTGTTTGACCATGGTCATGGTGTCCGCAGTCATACGTTCCAGTTCCCGACCCAGGATATCGTCGGGCGGCGCAGACATCTGTATTCCCTCGCGGGCAATGATCACTGCGTAATCTCCGATACGCTCCAGTTCTATATTGATGCGGATGATAGATGACATAAGACGCAGATGGGTGCCGCTGGGGAGGTGTACGGCTATAAAGCTGTGGCACAAACGATCTATCTCGCGCATGGTGCGGTTGATGGGATAGTCGTTCAGGATGGTGTTGTAGGCAAGTCTCTTATTACCTGTTTGCAGCGAGTGGATCGCATTATCCAATGCCTCCTGCACCGCCTGAGCCTGGACGGCAACCTTGTCACGAATCTTTCTTTGATCGCGAAACAGTCTTTCCTCTAGAAGGGACATATCACCATTACCAATACTATGATTTAAAAGACATATCAGGTTGCGCCTGACACCCAAATACGTGAAACCTAAGTGTAGCAAATCCCGCCTTGACCTGAGAGGAACCAGGGCGGGATCAGACTGTATAACCTATTTATCTCTAATCGCAGCTTACTGTCCTGATTGGGGCATAGCCCTTTTTAAGCAGTATGCACTGACCGGCATCGCTCTTTATCCAGTCCAAATATTTCTTGATCTCACCCTGAGGCTCGCCGTTGGTATACATAAACAAGGGACGTGCGATAGGGTAACTGCGATCACTGGCGGTCTCAACGCTGGGACTTACACAATCGCCACCATCATCCATAGAAATACAGGCCATCTTTACGTGCTCTGTAGTATAGGCCAGTCCGCTATAACCAATGGCGCATGGGGTCTTCTCCACCAGATCCACCACATCCTTGGAGCCGTGCATATCCAGGGTACCCTGGCGATACTTGCCCTTCTTACCCAGGACGGCCTCTTTGAAGTAGGCATAGGTCCCGGAGTTATTCTGACGGCTCACCACCACAATCTCGTCACTGCCACAACCAGGCACCTTCAGTCCAAGATCAGACCACTTGGTAGCCTTGCCGCCACGGATGTAGATCTCCTTTAGCTGCTCAAACGAGAGTGTATTTGCTGGGTTCGCGGAATTGATAAAGACCGCCAGGGCATCATAACCAACCACATGCTCCACCGGATTGTGATCATGCCGCTTGGCCTCTTCGATCTCTTTATCCTTCATCTTACGGCTGGCATTGGCAATATCTACGGTACCATTGATCATAGCCGCTATACCGGTACCTGAACCGCCGCCGGAGACTGCTATCGCCACATTAGAATCCACCGCCCCATATGCCTCGGCCCAGGCCTGAGCCACGTTTACCAGGGTGTCCGAGCCCTTATTCTGGATAACGGTGCGCTCCCCGGCACTTGCCCCGAATGTCGCTGCTGCAGCAACTAAGGCGATCAATATCTGTGTTGGCTTCATCACGTTCCTCTATCTATGGTCTGACTTTGTGTAACAGAAGTTTAATAAACGATTGTTACGGAATTGTTACAACCAAGGATATTTTCGTTACGAAGGCTTAGTTGCCCAACAGGGCATCTATATGCGCAACCACACTCCGTGCCAGGCCATCCAAGGCATAACCGCCCTCCAAAACCGATACTACCCTCCCCTCGGCATATTTATCTGCAATCTCTTTGAGCTTGACTGTCACCCAGGCATAATCGGCATCCCGCAGCCGGAACTCGGACAGCTCATCTTCAATATGCCCATCAAAACCGGCCGAAATCATAACCAGTTGCGGCCTGAAGGCCTCCAGGGCCGGCAGCCATATCTCTTTAACCTTCCTTCGGAATTTGTCACCGTCGGTACCGGCAGGGAGCGGGATATTCACTATATGGTCGCAACCGGTGATATAGCCGCTATATGGATAGAACGGATATTGAAAGCTGGAACCAAAGAGGACCCTGGGATCATTCCTGAAGATGTCCTCGGTGCCATTGCCGTGGTGCACATCGAAATCTAAGATTGCAACACGCTCCAGCCCATACTCCTCCAGGGCATGGACGGCGCCGACGGCTATATTGTTGAAGTAACAAAAGCCCATGGCCTGACCGCGCTCGGCATGGTGGCCCGGCGGACGCACCGAACAGAAAGCGATGCGGGTCTCTTTTTTCATCACCAGATCCACCGCATACACCACGGCGCCTGAGGCACGCAATACCGCATCAAGGGTCTTGGGCATCATAAAGGTGTCATCATCCAGGCGCAGAATGCCTTCCTGCGGCGCCTGGTCGATGATCCTGGCTACATGATCGTGGTCATGCACCCGCTCCAGATGCTCCCGCTTCACCAACGGGGCATCATGTTGCAACACGACAAAATCCATACCAGAACTGATCAAGCGATCCTGGATGGCGTTGAGCCTGGCAGGACGCTCCGGGTGGCCGTGCCCCACATCGTGCAACAAACAATCCCGGTGAGATATAAAAGCTATTGGCATGAACACATCCCAAAACAAAAAAGTTAGCCAGAATGTACTACTATTCCTGAGTAGTACTTAACTCGGCATACATGCTAAACCAAACTCAGCTTAACCCGACCTATCCATAGTGAAATCTATATTTAGCATAACCTAAATATGTTTGTATTTTTAGTTAGTTAATATTTTCTTATTTTCGAGACCGATATGGGCCCACATAAACTTTCAAAACTATTTGCTCCAGAAAGCATCGCCATCTTCGGCGCCAGCGAAAAACCCAATGGCGTTGGCACCACCGTACTCAAAAATCTGATCGAGGCAGGTTATAAGGGACAGATATATCCGATCAACCCCAAACATGACGAGGTACAGGGACTGCGTTGTTACAAGACCCTGGAAGAGATTGATGGCCCGGTGGACCTGGCGATCGTGGCCGTTCCCACCGCCGCCGTACTCAATGTAATTCACCAATGTGGCATGAATGATATCAACTCCATGATCATTCACAGCGCCGGTTTTGGTGAGACTGGTAAGAAGGGGCAAAAGCTGGAAAAGACCCTGATGGAGACGGCACGCCATTACGGCATCCACATCCTGGGTCCAAACTGCCTGGGGATGATGCGGCCTGAGATCGGGCTGAACGCCACCTTCCTGGACGCCCTCGCACCCAAGGGCAGGCTGGCCTTGGTATCCCAATCCGGGGCACTCTGCACCGCCATCATAGACTGGGCCAAACCACACAAGATGGGCTTCTCCACCGTCGTCTCTCTGGGCAACGCCAGCGACGTAGACTTCGGCGAGGTCCTGGACTACCTGGCGGTGGACGGCTCAACCGATGCCATCCTGCTATACGTGGAGGGCATCCATGGTTCGCGCAGTTTTATGAGCGGCCTGCGCACCGCCGCCCACTCCAAGCCGGTAATCGTACTCAAGGTAGGACGGCACCAGAAGGCCGTGGAAGCCGCAACCACCCACACAGGGGCCATGTTCGGATCGGATGCGGTATTCGATGCGGCGCTGGAACGGGCAGGCGTGGTCAGAGTTATGGGCTTTGGGCAGCTGTTCGCTGCGGCCGAGATACTCTCCACCAACCGACGAGTCAACGGCAATAGACTTGCCGTGGTCACCAACGGCGGCGGACCAGGCATCCTCTCCACAGACCGTGCCATAGATTTAAGGGTCGATATACCAACCCTGGAACCGGAAACCATTACCGAGATAGATCAATTTCTTCCCTCTTACTGGTCACATGGCAACCCGGTGGATATCCTGGGCGACGCACCACCGGAAAAATACGGCAAAGCGGTCGCTGCCTGCTTGAAGGATAAGAATGTAGACGGTGTGCTAACCCTGCTTACCCCCCAGGCCATGAGCAAACCGGACGAGGCGGCCATGGAGGTAATCGAAGCCTGGAAGAAGAAGAAAGACAAACCGGTATTGTCATGCTGGATGGGGGACGCCAAGGTGGCCAAGGCACGGGAACTGTTCTCGGCCAACCGCCTGCCAACCTTCCTGACTCCGGAACGTGCGGTCGAGGCCTTTGCCTATCTGTCGCGCTACCAGATGAACCAGAAGCTGATGCTGCAAACACCGGGGCCGCTCTCGGATTCCCGGCCACCGGATGTTGAAGGCTCCAGACTCATCATCGAGGCAGCCCTGGCAGAAGGCAGGGACATGCTCTCGGACGCCGAGTCCAAGGCTATCCTGAGTGCATTCCATATTCGTTGCACCCCCACCATGATGGCCCGCACCCCGACCGAAGCGTTGGTGGCGGCCGAGACCGTCGGCTTCCCGGTCGCCATGAAGATCTGTTCACCGCAGATCTCACATAAATCAGATGTACACGGGGTAAAGACAAACATTATGAATGCGCCCGACGTTGCGGCCGCCTTTAAGACCATAATGGATAACACCCGCCGCATCTTACCGGACGCGGAGATTAACGGCATAACCATCGAGCCAATGGCCTCCACCAATGACACCAGGGAACTGATGATCGGGGTAAAGCACGATAACATCTTTGGCCCAGTGATAGCCTTCGGAGCCGGAGGCACCATGGCCGAGGTGCTACACGACAGCGCCGTGGCCATACCGCCACTCAACCATGTCCTGGTTACCAGGCTAATCAGCCGCACGCGGATCTCCAAACTGCTGGGACCATTCCGCCACATGCCGGCCATCAAGAAAGAGGAAGTGGAAAACGTGATCCTACGGGTATCCGAGATGGTGTGCGAACTTCCCCATATCCATGAGCTGGACATCAACCCGCTGTTGGCGGATGACAAGGGCGTTATCGCGGTAGACGCACGCATCAGCATCAAGCGTCCCCCTACATCGCCGGTGCCATACTCACATATGGCTATCCATCCCTACCCATCCAGTCTGATCAGAAATACCCACCTGCCAGACGGCACCTCTATCAAGCTACGCCCCATCAGACCTGAGGATGCCGAACTGATGAGGGAGTTCATCCATAACATGTCGCCGGAATCCAAATACTTCCGCTTCATGCAGTCTATTGATGAACTAACCCCGGAGATGTTGGTGCGTTTCACCCAGCCGGATTATAGCCGCGAGATGGCGATACTTGCGGTCACGGAAAGAGATGGAGTTGCCACACAACTGGGAGGGGCCCGCTATACCATCAACCCGGACGGTGATTCTTGCGAGTTCGGCATTGCGGTATCAGATAAACACCAAGGACTGGGAATAGGTTCGCAACTCATGGAGGCGCTCATGGAGGCGGCCCGCTATCACGCGGTCAAGGTTATTGAGGGAGAGGTCCTAGCGGACAACCACCGCATGCTTTCTTTGATGCAGGACCTTGGCTTCTCCGTCTCCACCTCGCCAGATGATCCCAGTATCAAGAATGTGGAGAGATGGTTGTAAAAAACAGGGCCTAGGACCAAGACGTTCTGGCGTAGGAATACAGCCCTCTGGGCAATGTGAGGAGTATACTCCCTCACCCTAACCCTCTCCCCAATGGGGAGAGGGGACTAGATGCTGTGATCAGGTCACGGCATGATTATTTTTTCGCACACCGCAATCACTTTCCCACGACCCTCTCCCCTTGACCTTAGTAACTCGGCCCTTCTCTTAAAGATTATGGTCGTCCAGGGCCCTTACCTTTATCTCGCGCCACAGATTCCGAAACGCCATCCCGGATTTGCTGGCCGGGGCGAAGCAGCTTACCGGCATACGTTTTTCACCCATAAGCTCCACGTTCTTGGCATAGGGGATAGCCGTATTGAGCATCTCCCTGACGTTGTTTGACATGGCCGCAACTATGTCGCGCTGCAACACCCTCCTGCCGTCGTACATGGAAAAGAACGGGAGCCGCTGCGGATTAATGGAAGGCCTATCACCAAAATATTTAAGCATCTGATGATAGGTGCGCACCGAAAAGGTGGTGGGGATAATGGGGATCAACAGGGCATCAGTGAGGTAAAATATATTCTCGGCCATCAAGGATATGCTGGGGGCACAGTCTATGATCATCAGATCATATTCATGTCGTAACGGAGCCAGACTCTTTGACAGGTGTTTGGCGTGACCTTTGGTGTTGGCAAATATCTGATCAAAATTCCGCAGGGAAAAATCCGCCGGAATCAGGTCCAGACCTGCGAAATCGGTCGCTTTTATGGATTTCTCCAAGACGTGCGATCTCTTACCCAAGGCCTTAACCCCACCTTTGACCTTGGGCTTCACCCGAAAGCAGAAGCTGGCGGCCGCCTGGGGATCGAGATCCCACAGCAAGGTCCTATATCCATCACAGGAGGCAAGATAGGCCAGATTAACCGCCGCCGAGGTCTTACCAACCCCGCCCTTTATGTTGTGCGTGGCTAGTATCTTCATACATCACTGCCTTTGTCAGACACGGCCAGCATGGACCTATAACGCTTACGCATCTTCTTGCGGGTGTACTTCTCAACCTGATATATCACTTCCTCGCGCGCCTTCGCCTTCTGAATCTGACGATCTGCAATAAGCTGCTCCACCGCCTCCAGCGAGATCTTGCGCACCGCCTGCACCTCTTTCATCCGGGCCATATATTCCCTAAGTCTGCGATTTTGCAGATTCATATCCCGGAACTGATTCAGACTGGACTGCAATCTGTCATGGGCCTTGAGTAGCTTCCCCATCTTCTTAGCGGGGAAGAGGCTGCTAAACACATCTAGATGGTAGCCAAGGTGTTTGCTGATCTGATGTAAGACGCATATCTCATCGGCATTATCTCCCTGCCCCAGCCCCTTTGCATTCCTGACCAGTTCGCTATATATATCCCAAATACGTCCTCGGGCCAGATCGCCTATAGGGGTCATAGCCGCCTTGGGAGCCTGCTCCAAGTCTTGGCAATCCTGCAAAAACTCTTTCCAAGATTCGATCAGCCTGAAATAACGGGGACTATCCAGAGAGATCCGCATCCGCCGTATCTCCCGCCTCTTCTGTTCCTGCAGAAAATTGTATAGCGAGTGCAACGCCTGGCGATGGTCCGCATCCACCCTGGTTTCAAAGTCATCAAACAGGCTTAGATATATATCCAGATCGCGGATCGGCGTAGCCTCCTGCTCAATCCACTGAAAACCATGCTTCATCAACTCCAGATTTTCTGCCGGGAACAGCGCGGAGAATCCACCCAGAAAGATGGTGGTGCGCCGCACAGCCACCAACAGGTCATGCAGATACTCGGGGTCATCTCCATTCCTGGCCCCTTCCACATTGTCATCTATGACCTGCAGGAAGCGCTTCAGGATCTGAACCAGCGCCGCCAAGGCCGGCTGTGCATTATCCAGGGTAAAGGCCGGGCGGCTAGTATACAATCCAGGGGTGATCTTGAGCGCGTCCAAGGCAAGCAACAGCGGATCCCGTACCGCAGGGATAAATTTCGCATCCCTTATCGCCCATCTCCACCTATCCATGAATTCTGTTTCATAGCCGCGATACGGGAACAGATAGATCACCTTTTCCACGGCTATCTGATCACTGTTTTTAGGGGAGACGACATAGTCATGCCGCAGCTCCACCCGCATCACGGTCTTTTCATCCTTATTCAACAAGAGCAGCCTGTCCGCATCGGCGCGCAAGCTTACGTGGGCGATGAGGGATCGCCTACCAATGATTCGTTTAAGTACCGGTTGCATACCAGCGGCATGAAAATCCTCAGCGCTCTTAGGCGGCTTTCTTGCCGTACTGTTAAACAGCGGCTTTCCGCTGTTTAGCTCCCTTAAGAGCAACAGATACAGACCGCCACGACACTCGACCTCCAAGACCATGCCAGATCTGTACAGACGCCAATCAAAGGTATCCAGATAGGCGCGATGGATATCCTCGTCCCGTTCTATCCTGGCCTCAAGCCGGTCAGATAACAACTCCCCCAGCTTCTTTATAGAGAATCCTGCGGGTACCGCAAAAATCATCTGCTTGTTGATCAACACATACTCCAGAACTTTTATTTATGGAACTCCTGAAAAAGTTATAGATGACTTTTGCAGAGCTTCCTCATATGGCATCACTTCCCCAATCCCGTAACATAAGCAATTCCAGTTCCCGCGTGATTAAACCTGCACTCAAGGACGCATAGTCCCCCTTACGTACGGTGGTAACACCGCCAGCCATTTCATACCAGGCATAGCCGGTATGCCAGGATGCATGGCGATAACTACCCTGGCTGCGTCTGGGTAAACAATAGAGCATGCCCGGTACGGCTACAAGATTGTAGCTTACCTTTTGACGATGCAAACCGGAGATAAAGGCCCAGGCGGCATCCAGAGAGTCAAACCTGCGGCAACCCGATGGATACTCCTTTTCCCCGCCGTTATGGCTCCATTCGTCCAGCAACAACGGCAACCGTTTCTCACGGACAAACATATGAAAGTGTAGATGATTAATAGAGGCATTGGCGCCAAAACTGTTATACCCAAACCCCACATCGGGCATGGTCTCACCCAACTGTTCAGCCACCCGCCACAGATAGACCAGATCAGCATGCTCCAGATACTGTGGTCTGCACAACCCCTGTTCCGGCACTAAAAGTCCGTGCGTAGGCATAAAGGGAAATTTGTTGTAGTAAATGGATGTGCCACGTCCGGCCAATACCCCTTCCCAAAATAGCTCTTTGGCAAGAAACGGCTTGTTAAAGTGAAACCCGTCCACATCAAAAGGCGCGCAGATACCATCCACCTTGGTGTCTGCAATCCGGGGCGGACGGAAAGAACGCAGCTGATTAAACTGCACCTCCCAGGGCCCCTCTTCACGGAACTCGGTATGCTGCAGACCGTCCATACCTATCTGCAACAACCCGCGGAACACCAGCATGTCATCTTTTGCGGCATCCAGATAAAAATCTGCTGGAGATTGCTTAAAACGCCTTCTCAATAGTTGATAACGGCCTTTAACCTTGCGTTCCAGGCTCTGCTGCAATCCCGGATCAAAGCTGACATTCGCCAATACCAGGATAAACACCCCCAGCTCGTTGTAATTATGCAGCAGACCGGCAAGCCCCTGTTTAAAGCTGTCCGCAAATGTTTCCTGGGAGGTGAAGATATCCAGATTCATACAAGCAGATATTACCCACAACAATCACCCCCGTCTCCACCTTTTCCATGTGTAATAAATCTTCGCAACGGCCTGATGCCACTTATGACCAGCACCAGCAGACTTAAACTACCAAACACGGCAGATGATTCACTGGACACATGATCCTGCAGGGATACTCCGGTCAATATATCCAGTCCATATGCGGCAATCACCCAATCCAGGGCTAGTCCAAGCAGAACTGCGACCCCACAGATCCCAATAAGGTAAGCGACTAGAGCCCGGCCACCCAGCTCCCGGCGCACCAACACAAGGCTGGCAATATTACTTGCCGGACCTGCCAGTAGAAACACCAAGACCGTACCTGGGGAGACCCCGGCGAAAAGCATGGCATGGGCCAGGGGGGTGCTGGCGGTCGCGCACACATACATAGGCACGGATATGACAAGTATCAGCAACATAGCGCCAAGACCACTGCCCCAATCTACCAGCAGGTCCGGCGGTATCAGCGTAACCACGCCTCCTGCTGCAACCATACCTACCAACAACCACAGCGCCAGATCATCCAATAGATCGGTAAAGGCATATCTCAGCCCGTTGAAGGTGCGACGCCAGAAACCCGCTGTCTGGGCAATATCCTCATCTCGTCCACTCGACGAACAGCACTTGGCAGCACAACATGCCTCGGTTTCGACATCTTCCTTCTTGGCGGCGCGTTGCAACCGCTCTCCGCCTTCTGTAGTACCTACCATAAGACCTGCGCTAATAGCGGAGAGAATTGCGGCAAATGGTCTTAGTATGGCCATGACCGGCCCGAGCAAAACCCAGGAGAGCGCGACAGAATCGACCCCGGTCTCAGGAGTGGATATAAGAAAAGAGGTGGTAGAGGCACGGGAGGCCCCAGCACGGCGCAGAGAGATGGCGGCAGGTAGGGTTCCACAGGAGCAGAGAGGCATAGGCGCGCCGATCACGGCCGCCTTGATAACCACCAGAAGCCCTGAGCCACCCAGGGCATTACCGACCACCTTCAAAGGTAACCATGCGTGTATCAAACCGGCGGCTACCAGACCGAATAACAACCATGGCGCTGAATCCAGCGCCAGACGCAAGGTATTTTCAATCAGTTCCTGTGTCATGCTTACTACACCTATGTTTTGGTTTAGGCACCGGATCTACCCCGCCCTCATGCCAGGGGTGGCAACGTAAGATACGCTTGATGCCCAGCCAGAGACCGCGCACCACACCATGCACCTCAATCGCCTCCTGCGTATAGGCGGAACAGGTTGGATAGTAGCGGCAGTTGTTGCCCAGGAAAGGACTTATCAGATAGCTGTAGCCCTTGATCAAAAGCACAAACAGGCGCCTCATTGCGCCGTCTTCCGAATCTGCCGCCGCAATATCTGATTAAGCATGGTAGAAATCAGATATACCAGCCCAGCCACCAGAATAATCGTAGCCCCGGATGGAAGATCATAACTATAGGAGATCGCCAGACCGGTGACGGTAAACAGCATCCCGAGAACAGATGCCAGCAACATCATCCTACCAAGGGAATGGAGGTATTGCGCCGCTATGGCGGCAGGCAAGGTCAGCAGCGCAATCACCAGGATCAGACCAACGACTTGGATCAGCAACACCACTGTGACCGCCACCATGCACAGCAATAACAGATAAAACAATGTAACCGGCACTCCGCGCAGACGAGCGAACTCTTCATCAAAGGCCACCGCCAGAAATTGGCGGTAAAACAGCCCTACGACGATTAACAATACCAAGTCCATAACCCCCATCAACCAGATGTCTTGTCGCGGGACCATGAGTATATTACCGAACAGATAACTCATTAGATTCACGCTATAGCCCGGCGTCTTGGATATAAAGATGATACCTATAGCCATGCCCACCGCCCATAGGGCGCTGATCAGAGTGTCTTCCCGCTCCTTCCAACGCAAGCTGATCCAACCGATCAACAGGGCCGCCATCAGCGCCGCCCCCAAGGCCCCACCCAGGGGAGAGAGCCCAAGAAACAGCGCGGCCCCCATGCCTCCCAGCACTGCGTGAGATATCCCACCGGCCAGAAAACCGATGCGCTTGACCACCACATAGCTACCCATAATGCCGCAACCGATACTGGCCAGCAGACCGCCCAAAAGGGCCTTCTGCAAAAAATCGTATTGCAGTAACGCGGCAAAAAATCCGTTCATAGGAATAACTCAACTGTGTGCATGATCCACCATATGGACATGAGAGCTATATAGCTCATCAATCATCTTGCCGTCGATACAGGATGTCTGATGACAGACCAGGGTACGATTCAGGCAAGCCACGCGCCCCACATACTGGGAGATAAAACCAATATCATGCGATACCACAATGATAGTCATACGCCGGTTCAGTTCCTTAAGTAGATCGAAGATATCGGTCTCCACCCGCATATCTATATTGGCGGTGGGTTCGTCCAGGATGAGGATGCGCGGCTCGCAGGCCAGGGCCCTAGCCACCAACACCCTTTGTAGCTGCCCTCCGGACAAGGTGGAGAGTTGTCGCTTCGCCAGGCTATCCACCTCTGTCTCGACCATAGCCTGATGCGCGGCCTGGTGATCCCTAGCGCTATAACCACCAAACACTGAGTTACCCAACCGCCCCATCAACACGGTCGACTCCACCGTAATCGGGAAGTCGCGGCTAAAGAGTGGATATTGCGGCACATATCCGACCTGCCTACTCACCTTTTGCGGTTCTTTGCCCAATACCAGCACACTCCCGCTGACCGGCTGCAGCAGACCAAGAATCAATTTCAGCAGGGTGCTCTTGCCACCGGCATTGGGACCGACCACCCCCAGAAACTCTCCGTCCCCCACATCCAGGTTTATCCGTTCCAGGATACATGGGCCATCATAGGTGAAGCTGAGGTCCTTGATTGAGATTATCGGGTTGCTGTTCATGTAATAAATTTTATCGCCTAAAGTTCTTCAGCCATGGCCTGGGCTACGGCACGCAGATTTTCCGGATAATCCTCGGATAGCGGGTCGATCACCACCACCCTGGCGCCGACGCCACTAGCAACGGCCCTGGCCTGGGTCTGACTGAACTGTTTCTGCACGAATATAGCCCCAATGTTTTCTTTTTCCGCCACCTCCAGCAAATGGGCCAGGGCCTTGGCGCTCGGCTCCTTGCCCGCGTTCTCAATCGGGATCTGCTGCAAACCATAGGCATCCGCGAAATACCCCCAAGATGGGTGGTAGACCATAAACCTCTTAGTCTTCAGATGCTCCAAGGCATGGCGGATATCCGCGTCTATCCGGTCCAAAGAACTGTCCAATTCGGCATGATTCTGCACATAGGTGTCACGGTGGGACGGATCCAGTTGGATCAATCTGTCCCTCAGTCGCAAGGCCATGATCTTGATCAGGGGCGGACTGAGCCAGATATGTGGATCGTGCTCACCCTCTGCGTGGCTGTGTCCGTCGTGATCATATTCAGCTTCCCCTGCTTCGATCTCACGCAACTCTATATCGTCCCGCGCATCTAGGATTGGGAGATCGGGATAGGCGTCCTGAATGCGCCGCATCCAGATCTGTTCAAACGGGACCCCGATACGGTAATAGAGCCGAGCCTGCGACAGCTCCGCCATTTGCTTCGGCGTCGGATCATAGGTGGCCGGACTCTGCCCCGGCTGCACCATAACCTGCACGTCTACCAAGTCGCCAGCTATGCGCTGCACTAGATTTCTCTGGGGAATAATACTGACAACCACCTTGATCCGCTCATTGGCATAGATAGAGCTGTTCCCCAGCAACATTATGGAGAAGATAAGAATGCGTATAACAGCAGTAATATTCATATCTGGCGCCCTACATTCAAAATGGATCATTAACCATCAGAAAGATACACCCTGGCCAGGACATAGTATAGCGACCAAGGCCACTACAAATATAAGGGAACAAATATAGGTTGTAACGGTGCAGGGAGGAAAAACGCGATTATTTCAAGACACAGTGTTTGGCATAATCCACGGCCTCATTTGCAGTCCAATCACCAGGCTGCTTTGCCTTCATCTCCTTACACCACAGTTCGCTGCCAACCTCCGGCGCACATGCAGAAAGAAATATGATGGCTAACCCAGCAAACAGAATAGAAATGTTTTTTCTAATTGTACTCATCAAATATGATCTCCATTGATATCAACGATCAAATTCTGTATCCAACACCCCACGCGGCGTTACGGCACCCCTAACAGCTTATGCAACGATTCTTGCCTTCGCCCTTAGCCTTATAGAGCGCACTGTCGGCCCTGGAAAACGCGCTGTCCGGTGTATCACCTTCCCGGAATTCGGTATAGCCGCAGGAGATGGTAAGGGTAACCGGCTTGTTCGCCGAGTGGAACCCGCTCTTCTCCACCGATTGACGAATCTGTTCCGCCACAGTTGCCGCCTCATTTACGGTGGTGCCAGAGAGCAGGACACAGAACTCTTCACCGCCATAGCGGCCCACAAAATCTGTCTGGCGCAACCTCTTGATCAAGATCTGTCCGATTATCCTCAGAGCCTTGTCACCGGCCTGGTGGCCGTAGCGATCGTTCACCATCTTAAAGTCGTCCAGGTCCCAAACCATCAGGATCAAGGGCGATTTAAACCGTAGCCAGCGCTTGTACTCATCTTTGATACGCTCATCATATGCGGCACGATTCGGCAATCCGGTAACCGCATCCATGGAAGAGCGCGCCTGGGCCTCCAGAATCTTATGCCTTAGTATGGAGGTCTCGCCCTCAACCTCTTGCAGGCGTTTCCGTAATTTCTTTTCGTTCTTTACCGCCACCTTAAACCGTTCCTCGGCCATCTTCAGGTGTCTATCCATATGCCCTTTAATATTTACCAGATGAGAAGATACGTCCTCTTTTAATACCTGCAAATCGCTGGCATCACGCACGCTTATCGCAATATCGCTTACCTGCTCCTGCACGGCCCGATCCAGCTCCTTACCACTTTGCAGCGATTGCTGCTGCAGGACCTGCCCATTAACAACATACTGATCCAACTCCTGCAGTTGCGCCATCAAGTCGGCCAGAAAGCTGCCGGTCTCACGGGTCTCTTTATTGATATCATCCAACAGGGAGGAGACTATCTTCGCCAGATGATTAATTACATCAACCACCGCCTCATGGTCGTGCTTCTCCAGCCTCTTTTTTAGCGTGGATATATCCCGGCTCAATTGACTTGGCCAGTTCAATTTGGCCAACAAGGATAGCAACAGATTCATCGGTTCTTCGCTATCTTCCGAGGAACCATCCACCTGCTCATTTTTACTGAAGATACGTCCCAATATGCCAGGACCCTTTTCGCCCTTGGCATTATCAGATTTGGCATCCTCCGCCAGCAGCCGGATGAACTCATCCAGAATATCATCACTCGCCGTAGCCGGATCAGATACTATCTGCTCCCCCAATTCGCGCAGACGCTTACCCTTTTTACCGGAGAGGTGGGTGTGCGCTAGCAACCGACCAAACAGTTCACTTTGATTGCTACTTTCAGTTAGCTCTTCTTTAATTGGTTCATCATGCGCGCGCATCAACGCCTCAGAGATGGCTGCAATATGCCGGTGCACATTTTCATTCACCCCTTTCTTCAGGGTGTCACGCAGTTTAATCAGGTGTGGATCCAGGGCCGGATCAAGCCCTTTGGTCGCCAGGGTAAGCCGGATGATGGTGCGACATAAGAGTTGTTCCGTCTCCGTGCTTTGGGCGAGTTCACTCTTTAGTTTTTGTTCCAGCGTATAGTATTTACTCTTCCAGTCCTGGTCTGTCATTGTTTGCCGCCTTAAACTGCTATATCAATTTGACTGGGTACAAGAAGGTCAATCCCGATGGGAAGATGATCGGATACGGCGCAATCAACCACCCGAGGATTTTCCACATGCAGTCCTTGCGATACCAGGATATGATCCAGCTTTTTCCAGGGACGCCAACTCGGGAAAGTGCTCTTTTCGCAGGACGGCCGCTGCAGGCCAGCTATATCCAGCAGATATTCCACCTCTTCGGAATCAACCCCGCAATTCAGATCCCCCATGACGATGGCGTTGGGATAACGCCGCACCCGCTCTGCAATAGACTCTACCTGTCGCATCCGACTCCTGCGCCCTAGGGCCAGGTGCGCTATGCATACCAGCAACATATCTTCAGAGGACCCAAATTCAGCATAGATGGCGCCGCGTCCCGGCAACCCTGGAAGCTTGTGTTCACTTACGCATTTGGGAGCGGTCCTGCTCAGCAGGCCATTGCTGTGCTGGGCAAATTTGCCCAGGCTGCGGTTAATCTGCTTATACCAGAACGGGAAACCGGCCTTATGGGCCAGATACTCTGTTTGATCTACAAAACCGCTGCGCAGACTCCCGGAATCAACCTCCTGCAACCCCACCAGATCATACTGTTGCAACATGGAGGCGATGCGGTTGAGGTTTAACAGCATCTCCCGATGCGGGAGGACATGCTTCCAGCTCCTGGTGACATAATGGCTATAGCGCCGAGTATCCACCCCATTCTGGATGTTATAGCTCAATATCCGAAGACGGCGATACCCCCCACCTTCCATCACCCTAAACCCCGCATTTAGTCAGAATTAATCAGTTTTCAATCTTTCCGCTATCGCCCGCCTTGACCTTGCGCACCTCTGCAATCAACTGGTCAAGTGCGCCAAACATAACGTCCCCACCCTGACCGTCTATGACGTATTTCCCATCTACCACCAGCGCCGGCACCCCATGAATAGCAAAATCTTCCGCCTGTACAGCGGCCTTGCGGATACTTGTGAGTATAGCGAAGGACTCCATCACTTTATGGTATTCATCCACATCAACGCCGTTCTTAGCGAGAAATTCCGCCATATCCTCTTCGGTACGCAACCTTTTCCCTTCAACGTGCATGGCGTGGAATATTTTACTGTGGATACCCTCGTCGACACCCATCTGCTGCAACGCATAAAAGGTCTTGGCATGCATTATGATTTCAGGGCGATCAAACACGGCCGGAACCTTTATAAACTCTACGTCTTCAGGCTTGCTTTTCAACCACTCCTTCAGATAAGGCTCAAGGCTGTTGCAATGGCCGCAGCCATACATGAAGAACTCCAATACCTGAATCTTTTTCCCCTCACCCCCTGGCTGCTCCGGCACCGCCTTCCGGTAGTGCACATCCTCCTGGTATTCCTGGGCCGCATACACCGAAACCGCCGCCAGAAACAACACGGTCGCAACAAGAATCTTTCGCATCTCTATTTTCCTCGCTCTTTTTTGTAACGGCATATCTGTCTTTTTCTTTAACCACTTGCCCAGGATCAAAATAAACCAGCGCGGTCAATAAATCCACAACCTATCTGACCAGCATAGCAGGCGCCAGGTTCACTCTACCGGTTGCAAAACAACCACCCAGAAACAACAAAGGGCAGCCACAGGCTGCCCTTGGAAAATCAACTAGGAATAAAACCCAGCTCAGTGCAGCCCCTGAAGATACTGGGTAACGGCAGTGATCTCGGCATCGGTCATGTTGGCCACTACGCCTTGCATCATCCTTTGCGGGTCGTTGGTGCGTGCGCCGCTGCGGAAATCCTTCAAGGCCTTTTCCGTATAGCCCGCATGCTGTCCGCCTATACGCGGAAACTTGGCTGCTGGATTACCCAACCCTTTCGGGCCATGGCAAGCAACACATGCGGCAACACCGGTGGCTGGATTACCTGCGAGATAGAGTTTGGCGCCCAGCTCGACCTGATCAGCCGCGGACTGCCCACCACCCTGCTTCTGGCTGCTGAAGTACGCCGCCAGATCCTGCATATCCTGATCTGAGAGCGGCGCTGCCATCGGGGTCATCAAGGGATCATTGCGGTCGCCGGACTTAAGGTCCTGCAACTGCTTGAGAATGTATTCCTGATGTTGTCCGGCAAGCTTAGGCCATATCGGGGTCAGGCTGTTGCCATCAGGTCCATGACACGCGGCACACACCGCGGATTTACCTTTACCGGCCTCGGCATCACCACCAGCCTGGACTACGCCCGACACGAAAACCAATACTATAGAAACTGTTACTAGCCACTTACTCATGGTCGATCCTGCTTAGTTGTTCTGAAAAAACTGTGCATGTATACCAGAATGGCACTCGTGTGGTCAAATTGACTCATATAATAAATGCATAAGCGACATCTTCCGAATTAACGCATCTATCAATCCGCACCTCGGAAAAACCGGGTATCATACCCCCTATCAAAACCCAGAAATAAAATCAGATATGCTTGACACACAGGCACTTATAGCGCGCATAGATTCATCCCTAAGATGCGAATTGCCGTCGAAACTGACGCAGCCGGGAGCGATCTTATCCATCACCCTGCCGGTTCAGGAGCTACATCTGCGCGCCCTGCCTACGATGAAAATGGACTGGCTATTCTGGAGACGCCCGAATCAAGATGAAACCATCCTCGGCCTGGGCACAACCATACGCTGCAGCGCCTCCGGCCAGGACCGGTTTGATACCCTAAGTCGCAAGCTGCAGGATATTTGCAGCGACTGGTGTTGGATCGACCCGGAACTGACCGGGGTTAAGCCCCTGAGTTATCTCTGTTTCGCCTTTAGTCCTGATGATCAAATGTGCGGCCCCTGGGGCGGACTACCAAACTCGGAACTCATTATCCCGGAATTGATACTGCAACAGACAGACGACCGGTGCGTTGCCACGTTCAGCGCGGCTCAGGGAGAACACGCGGATAGAGAATCCATCCGAAGCCGTTGGATGGGGCTGTTTTCCGAGCTCCTAGCCGCACTCAACCAGGCGCACACACCCCCAGGATGCAAGACCATCCTAACCATGATCACCACCTCATCCGATCGGAAACAGTGGCGCAAACTGGTTACAGAGGCCCAAGACAGCATCTCCGCAGGCGGTATGGAAAAGGTGGTCATAGCCCGGCACCAACGGGTACAGGCCCAACGCAGACTGGGCCCGGCACATCTAATGGCCACCCTGAACTACCTGTACCCAAACAGCATACTAATTGCCCACCAGATAGGAGAACGCCTGTTTGTCGCCGCAACGCCGGAGAAGCTACTCAACCAGCACAACGGCAACATAACGTGTGACGCCGTTGCAGGCACCACCAGGCGCTCAGCCGTCGAGCAGACAGATGAGGAACTGGGTAGCCTGCTTCTCTCCGATCCCAAGACCAGACACGAACACCAGCTGGTGGTAGATGGCATAAAGACATCCCTGGAGACGCTCTGCGTGGACCTTGAATGCCAGCGACAACCATCCCTCATACGCCTGCGCAACCTGCAACACCTCTCTACCGAAATAACCGGGAGACTACAACCTGACATCGGCCTATTACAGGTAGCGGCCAAACTGCACCCCACCGCCGCCGTCAATGGCCACCCCAGCGCCCAGGCAAACCTATGGCTGAAGCAGCATGAACCTTTCGCACGCGGTTGGTATTCTGGAGCAGCTGGCTGGATAGATTGCCAGGGCGACGGCGAGCTGGCCGTGCTACTGCGTTGCGCCCTGCTGGACCGGGATCAGGCCGACCTGTTTGCCGGGGCCGGCATAACCGCCGGATCGGACGCCGATGCCGAATACGACGAGACGGAACTGAAATTCAGCGTCATGCTGGAGGCCCTGGAAAATGCCTGATCAGGGGACCGCAAACATACTCTGGGCCGACGCCCTGCTAGACGGCCTGAGCGCAGCCGGGGTAAGGCGTGTAGTCATCTCTCCCGGCTCCCGCTCCACCCCACTGGTGCTGGCCGCGAGCCGCCATCCTGACATCCAGACCTGGACCCTGGTGGATGAACGTTGCGCCGCCTTCTTCGCCCTGGGTCTGGCCAAGTACGAGCAAACACCGACCGCCCTCATCGCCACCTCCGGCAGCGCCCCAGCCCACTGGTATCCGGCGGTGATCGAGGCCAACCACTCTGGAGTCCCGCTAATCTTGCTGAGCGCTGACCGCCCGCCGGAACTCCAGGGCTGCGGGGCCAACCAGACCATAGACCAGACCCAGCTATTCAATCGCCAAGTACGCGCCTTCTTTGATCCGGGATCGGCAATAGCAACCCCAGATGGCCTGGCGCGGATCAGGGCACTAGGGATTGAAGCCGTGCATCATGCGTTGGGACAAAACCCTGGGCCGGTCCATATCAACCTGCCCTTCCGTGAACCCCTGGTTCCGGAGACCATGCCCGCATTGAACCAGCAGCGCCACGACATCCCAGCCCCAAGTAGGCAGCAATCGGTCGATCCCGAACAACTGCGGCGCATCCTGGACATCATCTCCCAGGGGCCAGGCATCATCATCTGCGGCCCGGACAGGCCCCAAAAGGAATTCCCTCGCACCATCACCGAACTGGCGCAATACCTGCGCGCGCCGATCCTAGCCGACCCGTTGAGCAATCTACGCTTCGGCACCCATAGCCATTCCAACATCTGTAGCCACTATGACGGCTTCCTGCGCAACCAGGGTTTTGCCGAGCGGAACCGACCTAAATGGGCGCTACGTTTCGGGGCCATGCCGGTCTCCAAGACCTTGATGCAGCACCTGGAGCAGAGCACGCCTGAAACCATCCTCTGCGCCCCCCGTGGTGACCTCCCAGACCCGCTGCGTCAGGCCAGTGTGATAGTGCGCACCGACTCGGTAGAACTCTGCAACCGGCTTATACAAACCAAACCAGGATCAATCGCAAACGGCTGGCTGGACTCATTTCAACAGGCGGAACAACAGGTCGGCTCCATCCTGCTAGACAGCGCCAGCGACCTGCCCTGCGAGGACATGATCATCAGGGAACTCATCCAGGGCATTCCTGAAGACAGCATCCTGTTCAGCGGCAACTCCCTGCCGATCCGGCACCTGGATAGCTGGAGCGGTAGCGCAAACAAGACTATGCGCATAGCTGCCAACCGCGGGACCAGCGGTATCGACGGCAATATCTCCACCCTGCTGGGACTGGAGGCCGCCAGCGGTCGCAAAATATTCGGACTATTAGGCGATCTCGCCTGTTACCACGACATGAACGGCCTGCTGGCGGCAAAGGAAGGCAATGCGGTAATCGTGCTCCTGAACAACGGCGGTGGCGGCATCTTCGGACATCTGCCCCAGGCGCAACTGGGACAGTTCGAGACCCATTGGCTCACCCCCACCGGCCTGGACTTCGGCAAGATGGCGGAGCTGTATTCGCTGAACTTTCACCGGGTAACCAGGCTGTCGCAGTTCTCTCCAGCATTGTGTGCCGCGACCAACACCTCAGGGCCATCTCTGATTGAGATAATCATAGACCGGGAACAGGCCCTGGCGCGGCACCGTATCTGGCAGGATACCGTTACCGGTCTATTTGTCTGAGCCTGACCCCTTCAGATCTATACCTGGCGAAATCGAACGCAAATGCAGATCCCGCTGCGGGAATGGTATCTCGATACCGGCCTCGGTCAGGGCCTTATTTATAGCCATGTGCAGATCGTGCTTGAGGGGCTCGCGCCGCAGTCTATCCCGCACAAACACCCGCACCTCAAAGTCCAGCGAGCTATCTCCGAATCCGACAAAGAACACCGTCGGCGGTGGATCATCCAACACATCCGCAAGGGCGCGCACGGCATCGGTCATCACCTGCAACGCTTTTTCGGTATCTGAGCCGTAGGCTATACCCACGCCTATCACCACGCGGGTAACCGGGTCGGATAGGGTCCAGTTGATAAGCGGATTGGTCAGAAAGTTTTGATTCGGGATGATCTGTTCTTTGTTGTCCCAATCGGTAACCGTAGTGGCGCGGATACGGATCTTGGTCACGGTCCCGCTCAGGTCATCAATAGTCACAGTATCACCGATCCTGATGGGGCGTTCGAACAGCAGGATCAGACCAGAGAAGAAGTTGGCGAAGATCTCTTTCAATCCGAAACCAAGACCCACGCCCATAGCAGCCACCAGCCATTGCACGTCGCCCCAGCCGATACCCAGCATGCTCATGGCCACCAGAAACCCGGTCGCCACAATGGTGTAACGGCTGATCATGATAACCGCATAGCGATTGCCTGGTTCCAACGACAGCGGCTGCAACACTGCAAATTCCAAAAGGCCAGGCAAATTATTCACCGCCACCAACATCAATATCACCACGGTCACGGCCAGCATAAGATCCCACACCGACACCGCCACCAAGGCCGCATTTGCGTCCCCCGTAACCTGATAACGCCACAGCACGATCTCATCCAGGCCACCCAGGGCCGGTGTGAGGCTAGACCAGAGAACAAACATGGCCACAAAGAACGTAACGGCCACCAACATGCGTAACAGGCGCCGGGTCTGCTCACTGATGCTGGCGAGATTAATCTCCTCCAATTCCTCCGCCTCCGGCACTCCCTCGCCAGCAGCATCCGCAGCCTCTTTCGCAGCCTTACTCTCCTGGGCCGCCTGCCTCCTGGCGCGGGCCTGCTTCAATGCCAAGCGCCGCTGCGCAACCATCAGCCAACGCACGGCGAAGCTGTGCAACAACATAATAAACACGCCGATAATAACCGAGGAAACCAGCAGTCTTTGAAGCACGATTGCGGTGTAGTGATAGCCTTGTATGGTCAACACCAGCAGCCCAAAAGAGAGCAGCAACGCCAACGGATACCACAGCATCCTCAATCGCAGCCCCTGCACGATGATATGCCCGGACCGACTCAATGCGCCATGGTTCGGATTCAGACTTATGTGGGCAAACCACATAATAATGAGGGTGCTCATCAAGCTGGTGATCCGTCCCAGGGAACTCCAATACCCCTCTTCCAGCTCCCACCCGGTAACACCGACGATAAAGGCAACCACAACAAACAGCGGCGTAACCCAAGGCAGAGTCTTGGCATAGGTATCTACTGCATATGCATCCCAGAACAGATGGTTGCGCGCCAGACCATTTGGCATCAACAGATAGCGGCTAAACCGTAGAACCAGATAGAGTAGCGATGCCGACATAGCTGACATGCCAACCGCCCAGACAAAACTGGTGGATTCATACTTATATAACAACCAACCCACTCCACCCAGAACCAGCGCCGGGGGCAGGGCCAGCAAGAAGGTAAAAATAAGCGCCACCACCGAGTAACGAAAGCGATCCTGGTTCACCTTGCCGATCTTAGGCACCACCATCTGCATCTGATCAAGCATGCGCTTACGCACCAGATTCAATACAACTATGAGCAACACAACCACGCCTACCCTGAACGGAAATCGCTGCACGGACTGTTGCAGTTTGAGCGCCACCGCGTTCCAGTTCTTAGGACTAAACAGCCAACCCAATGCCTCTCCGATGGTTCCCAGATCGGACAATCCAAGAGGTGGTGCGCTGGGTATCCACACCAGATTCTTATTTAGGAACTCCTGAAAAACCTCAACCTCACTAGCAAGCTGATGTTGTTCCAGACTTATATCGCTCAAGACGTTTTCATACCGGTCATATTCCGCCGACAGTTTATTGAGCAGTTGTATCCGATTTCGCACCAATCCTTGCATGGCTGCCGCGTACGCGGAGAGCTGGGACGCATTCAGTCCCTCGGGCTGTTTTTGGGCGATAAATCTTGCCGCCCCTTCATCATCTGTCAGTCGCTGCAACTCATCATCCAGCCGAAACTGCTGCACCCGCACGGACGACATCTTCTGACGATACTCATCCACCTTCAGGGCCAGCATGCGCATATCAGGTAAGGTGCTATTCTGGGCTAACAGCAGTCCGCCCACAGATTCATCCAGGCCAGCGATCTCCACCTGCTGCTGCACCCGCTCCCGATCCTGCTTGATTTGTTTAAGCCGGATAGCAATATCCGATCTCCGCTCCATGAGACTCTCTATCTCGCCGGTGATCTCCCCCAGCCTCTGACTAAGCTGGGAGTTGTATTCCGCCTCTTTCTGCACCACAGGGTCCATATCCGCCGTCCCCTGTTTTATCTTCTCCGCAGCCTGTTGCGCCTGTTCCGCCTCCTGTGCCAACAGCCTGTTCAGGCGCTCTTGAAACAGAGCCGCACGCATCCGGGATTGCTTAAGCATCGCCTCCGCCAACTCAACGCGCGCCCTCAGGAGCGCTAGGCGCGGAGTATAGCTAAGGCGCTCCATATCCAGACGCTTGATCCTACTGGCGAGCGCACGCCTGGCCGCTAACTGTGCAGCCAGTTGAGCAGAGGAGATAACAGTTTTGACCTCACCCACAACCGGAAACTTCTGCTCTACTGTATTCAGCTCTTTTTTTGCCTCTTGCAGCTCAACGCTAGTCTGATCCGGGCGCAACCGCTCCTTGCGCATCTCCAGTTCCAGCTTGGCCAGGCTGTTTTCATCCAGACTCCTGGTGGCCTCCGCCATATCCAGTTGCTGCTTCAATTCGTCCCGACTCAGGTCCAGCTTGATCTTGTTTATCTTGTCTACGGCGTTCTGTTGCGCCTTGATCTCCGTCTCCAGCCTAGCCAATTCCGCAGTAGAGCTATCGAGCGCCTTCTGATATTCGATTGTTAGCAGATCGTCTTCCTGCGCACCCTTGATGCTGGCCTGGGCGCTGCGATACAGGTCCAGAGCAGTCTTGGCATCCTGATCCGGATTTTCCAACGCCTCCAGATCGGATATATATGATTCGATCTGCTGTAGATCCAACTCCTGCGCTACCGGCGTGGCAGACATCGCCGCAGCGGCCATGCCCTGCAATGAGGCTGACAACAGGACCATGGCAATGGAGTTAGAGATAAACCGCATAAACTGTTTCAACAGATTCTCCGCGCAACAAGCGAGTATAAAAAATGTTATTGTAGACCTTATGCCCACTCTGAAAAAATAGCACCCGACCATTAACACAGGCAATGACTACATGAGCAATGATATAGCATGGCATGTCCCGCAGGATATCGAGTTTGAGGATATCCTCTATCACCAGGCGGAAGGCATTGCCAAGATCACCATCAACCGTCCTCAGGTGCGTAACGCCTTCCGTCCCAAAACGGTACAGGAGATGGGACAGGCCTTCCGGCGCGCCCATCTCGATCCGGAGATCGGGGCTATCATACTGACCGGCGCGGGCGACCAGGCCTTCTGCTCCGGCGGCGATCAAACCGTCCGCGGCGACGGCGGCTATAAAGACGACAGCGGAGTGGAACACCTGAACGTCCTGGAACTGCAACGCCAGATCCGCACCCTGCCCAAACCGGTGGTCGCCATGATCGCCGGTTACGCCATAGGTGGTGGCCATGTGCTGCACCTAATCTGCGACCTCAGCATCGCCGCCGACAACGCCATGTTCGGTCAGACCGGTCCGCGGGTTGGAAGTTTCGACGGCGGCCTGGGGGCCGGACTGCTGGCCCGCACCGTCGGCATGAAGAAGGCCAAGGAGATCTGGCTGCTGTGCCGTCAATACAATGCCCAGCAGGCCCTGGAGATGGGACTGGTAAATACCGTCGTGCCACTGGCCGATCTGGAGGCCGAGACCGTGCAGTGGTGCCGCGAGATGCTCCGCCTTTCGCCTACCGCCTTGCGGGTACTCAAGGCCGCCTTCAACGCCGATACCGACGGACTGGCTGGCATCCAGGAACTGGCCGGCAACGCCACCGCCCTCTTCTATCAAACCCCGGAGGCGCAAGAAGGCAGGGACGCATTCGTCGAAAAACGTCCGGCCGACTTCAGCAAGTTCCCGCGTCGTCCATGAGTAGCTTCGGTCTCTGGTTGCTGGCGATCCGCCCCAAGACCCTGGGCATCTCCGTGGCCCCGGTGCTGGTAGGCAGCAGCCTGGCATATGCGGAGACCGGCATGTTCCAATGGCCAGCGGCACTGGCCGCATTGCTAGCGGCGCTGCTGATCCAGATCGGCACCAACCTGTACAACGATGCCGCCGACTATGAACGCGGCACCGACACCCCGGAGCGCCTGGGACCGGAACGCGCCACCGCCCAGGGCTGGTTCACCACGTTCGAGGTAAAGCGCGCCGCCCACATCTGTTTCGGGCTAGCATTCTGCATCGGCATCTATCTCGTCAGTGTCGGCGGTTGGCCCATTGTAATCATCGGCCTGCTCTCCATCGCTGCGGGCTACGCCTACACCGGCGGACCCAAACCCATCTCCTACAACGCCAGCGGCGAACTGTTCGTGTTTCTGTTCTTTGGCCTCGCGGCGGTGCTGGGCAGTTATTATCTACAGACACTGCAGCTCTCACGCAACGCCTTGCTGTGCGCCTCGGCCCTGGGGTTGCTGGCGGCGGCCGTCCTGCTGGTAAACAACTACCGCGATCAGGAGACAGACGCCAAGACCAACAAACTCACCCTCATCTACTACCTGGGAAAGCATAGGTCAGGCATTGCATTCGGTCTGTTGTTGTTATTACCATTCCTGCTACCGATGTTGTTTACCGGTGTTGGCGCGAACACCTGGATGATACTGCTGCTACTGCCATTCGCCCTGCTACTGATACGCAACTTCATCCGGGAGCAACCAGGCCCCATCTTTAACATCTACCTGGCGCGCACTGCCCAACTGCAACTGGCCTACGCTACGCTGCTGAGTATTGGACTCTATCTAAACTGAACCGGAGTGATAATGAGCACAGACCAAAAAGCCTCAGATACCTTCCTACGCGGATATTCCTGTTCCCAGGCCGTGTTGTCCGCCCGTTGTGAAAGATACGGACTGGATCAGAAGACCGCCATCGCCATCGCCACCGGCTTTGGTGGCGGCATTGCACGTACCGGCAACACCTGCGGCGCAGTCACCGGCGCTATCGCCATCATCGGACTGCATGCCGGTTCCGAAAAACCCGGGGACGCCGAGGCAAAGGAGAATACCTACAAAATCGTACGTGAGTTTATCGCCGAGTTTGAAAAGGAGTTCGGGTCCACCAACTGCGTCGAACTTATCGGCTGTCACATCGGAACGGATGCCGGTCACGCCAAGGCGCGCAAGAACGGCATCTTCGAAAACGTCTGCCCGCGTTTCGTGGATGGGGCGGTGAATATACTTGATCAAATCCTGGTCAGGCAAGAAGACAAACAGCCTAGCCATAATTGAGCTGCCAGGGTTGCCGACCATAATCGGCTTAATGATCAAAAGGCGAATTTTTCGCTTGAAAATGTCTCCGGGATAGGCGAGTCTCCACATCAGGTATGGATTCAACGTAACAACAAATACAGAAGTGTCGCCATGGATCTAGGAATTGTATTAGGCAGACGCATATAGACGTCCTTAATCTGTTAGCGGCGGGTTCTAAAAGTAAATCCTTATCCATCCCTTTTCTCTGCGTTGCCCTATGTAGACAACGCATGAATTTTTTACACCTCAATCTAGCTATTCCAGGAGACGGCAATGTCTAAGAAGATGTTTATTTTATGCACCCACGGCCCCGAAAACCCAGAGTTGGCGCTTATCCCATTTGTGATGGCCACGGCCGCCCAGGCTTCGGACGTCGAGGTAGTAATGGGCTTCCAGGCCGAAGGCGTGAAACTGGCCGACAAGAACAACCTCGACAAGATTTCCGCCCCCAATTTTCCGCCCTTTGCCGATCTGGTGGAGGCCTATATTGAGGCAGAAGGCGAGATGCTGGTCTGCGGTCCTTGCATCAAGACCTACAACATCAATCCGGAAACGGATTTCCATGCAGGTGCAGTAGTAGTGGGCGCGGCCACCTTCGTTGAGAGATCGGTCAACGCAGACAGCAGTCTGGTTTATTAACGTTCAGCAGCAAAACTTCTAGGGGCGCTTTGTCTGAGCAGGGCGCCCCATTTCTATTTAAGCAACAAAACCATTTGCGGTTCTCGGTATTCCGAGAATAATGAAATTGGGGTCTGAGCTTCCCCCAATAAAACGGATGAAATAATTAAGAGGCATATCTTGCCTCATATTCTACTGGGCTGATATAGCCCAGATACGAATGCCGTCTTCTCCTGTTGTAGAAGACTTCAATGTATTCGAACAAACTTCTCTTTGCTTCATCCTTGGTGCGGTAATCTTCGTGATCAACCAATTCCGTCTTCAGAGTACCAAAAAAGCTTTCCGCTACAGCATTATCTAAACACTCTCCTTTACGGCTCATGCTACAGAGCAGTGAGTTATCTTTCAGCAACTGTTGATAGTCAGATGATGCATAGGTACTGCCCTGGTCGGAATGTACGATCACCGAGTCCACCTTACCTCTTCTCCAGACCGCCATGGTGAGAGCATCCTGTACCAGCTTGGCGTTGTTTCTATCTCCCATGGCCCATCCCAGCACCTGGCGTGAATAAAGATCAAGTACGACTGCCAGATACAGCCAGCCCTGACGAGTGGGGATAAAGGTGGTATCTGATACCCAGGCCTTGTCAGGCTTCTCTACGGCAAACTGCCGCTTGAGACGATCTGGGGCTGGCTGCATGGTGTTTCTAGAATCTGTGGTAATAACAAACTTCTTAGATACCTTAGATTGAATGCTATGTCGATTCATGAGTCTGGCGACTCGGTTCTCACCAACCTGTTCCCCAGCATCCAGCAGATCTTTATGAATACGGGGTGATCCATATATCTCACGACTAACCTTATGCAACAGCCTGATCTTGGCCACAAGCACACGATTGCGTTTGGCTCTGGCACTTTCTGGGCGATCCTTCCAATCGTAGTAACCGCTGGGTGATACCTCTAATGCTTGGCAAAGATGAGATACCTTGTACTGCTTACTATGCGCTCGGATAAATGCGTACCTCACTTGAGCTCCTTTGCAAAGTACGCTGCGGCCTTTTTTAGGATTTCTACCTCCTCTCTCAGCCGATCATTCTATTGCCGGAGTGTGGTCAGTTCACTCTGATCTTCTTTCTTTGGCCTGCCTCTCCCAGAGAATGCTTTATCTCCCTTGTTTTCCATCTGCTCCTTCCATTTGTAGAGTTGATTCCGGCGGATACCCAGTTCCATGGCAATCTCCGCTGCCGGTCGTCCCGATGATTCCATCATGCGAACCGCTTCTTCCTTGAACTCCTTGGTATAGGTCTTATATGGTTTACGTTTTCTAGTCATTGGAAACTCCTAGTAAGCAACTATTGTCGCTGATTAAAAGTCTCCGTTAAACTAGGGGAGGCTCAGTCTGTCCCCTATTATCACAGTTGCTAGTGACATTCGGATTATCCAGAGGCATAACGCCTAAGCTGTGGGGCGCGAGCCGCATCGCGGCGAAGCGTCCAACACGAGCGCTTTGTTGGGCCACTCATTCCGATTGATAGTAATATCGAGATACGAGCTTCCCATCAGCTGAGTACCCAAACGCAATTGCATGAAGAAAGAAATTGTATCTCACCCATTTAACACAGCGGCCGTCATTTGGTTTTGGGTTTGCCTGATCACCATCCCACCACAGATACTTTCCGCAAGTCTGCACTTCATCAGGCTCCCCTATCTTAGCCACTATTTTCGCTTCACTTTCACCCAGAGTGACTGATTTGTAGACCTTCTCCGACTTTGATTCACGAGAGAACCATAGCCAATAAACAAGTAGTGCGATAAGCACAATAACAACGGCAAGTAGGATTCTCTTTTTCATGTAGCCCAACTATTACGGTAAGGGGCCGAGGCGAAGCCGAGGTCCCGCTCAGCCCCGAAGGGGCGGAGTGAACTTGACCAAATTGTTAGGCTATTTGTATTTTTTTGATTTGTTTTCAACATACCATTCTGGTTCTTGTGATTGAGCAAACTCTTTTAATACAGTTAAATGTTCCTGCATTTTGTCGTGTTTATTCCCGCTAGGAAAATGAATGCAGAAATGTCCATTATTTATATGCTCTATTTCATATGAGCATCCGCAGTATTCTAAGTGCCCACCTCTACCTTCATGGCAAATAGTAATATTTTGATCTTCCATTATTGTGAGCCTAACTATAATTCGGCGTCAAAATCGACGTGTTACAACACGTCGTAAATTAAGGTAGGGAGTATTGCCATTTATCAGATGGCAAGAACAGCTTGATTTATTTAATTCCTTCTCTTTCATCCCGAAAGGCTTCCTTATGGTTGTTTTAATCCAGAGCCGGATTCTTTGTAAATTATTTCAGTAGAAAATACAAGGGAGCTGGATTCTTGCTGGGTCCAGCGATCAAGTGACGGGTGGTTGGGGTTGGGTGGAATTTGTCTATATTTCCCATCGCCCTAACCATTCCCCCTCACCCTAACCCTCTCCCCAAAGGGAGAGGGGATTTTTGTAAGGTCACTGTTTACGCACTTTGTGATGCACAATGCTGGTTATCGCAACCGCGATAGTAATTGCCAGCGGCACCGCGCCTCCCTGCCACACCGCCGGGTCTCCGGCCAACCAATTCAGTTTGGCCAACGCCTTGATGGCATATCCGAACAGGCCGCTGAGGTAATAACTGAGCACGATGACCGACAACCCCTCCACGGTCATCTGCAACATTATTTGCTGCCGTCCCTGCTTGGACATCCCCTCCAGCAGTTCCAGGTTCTGTTTCTGTACGGTCATCTCGACCCGGGTACGCAGCATGTTGCTGGCGCGGTCCAACCCCCGCGAGAGGGAATCGAGACGCTCATTGAAATTGTCATAGCCCCGCACCGCCGGACCAATACGGGCGGAGAGAAATGTACCTAGGGGTTGATTGCCCTCCGGCACCCGCTCCTCCCCCAAGGCGTCCAGGATGCGGCGCAACTGTATGTCGTAGGAGTGGGCGGCCCCCATGCGGTAGCGCATGGCCTCTTTCAATTTGGTGACCTTGCCGCTGTGTTCGGTCAGCACCGCCAGCCAACTGCGCTCATCCTCAGGGGATGCATCCACCATGGCGCTAAACATCTCCTGGGTATGTTGGGTGAATGCGGTCTCCAACGCCCGCAATTCCGCGGAACGGTCACGAAAGCAATCCAGCGGCATAAGTATCAGGTGGTAGTAGTTCTCTATCTCCACCAGGCGTTTTATCTGTCTGCCCAGTTGCAACGGTGTCAGTTCCCCCGCCAGGATCAGATACTGCTCCCAGCTCGACCCATCCAGCTGAAAGGTGGTCCAGACCTGCGCCTTACCACCCTGTATCTGGCTGCCGTACAGGCGATCACCGCCGAACAGGTATTGCCGCTCATTCTTTTTCAACTGCGCCCAGTCGGTGACCAGGATATCCAGGGCCACGATACGTTCCCAATCCGGCTCCGGGGTCGGTATGGTCTCAGGCAGTTTCATGGGGCCAAAGCCAACAGACTGGCTCTCTGCCGCCATGTGGATGAAGGTGTAGGTAACAAACTCGGAGTGCAGCTCCCAGGTGATGCGCATCAGGTCGCCGTTGCCATAGACCTTCTCACCCACGGCATGGCGCTCACCTACCTGGGCCTTATCCTCGCTGATATCCAGGGCGCGGAACAACTCCAGCATATCCGCACAGGCCTTTTTCCTGCTCCCCTCCTGCTCCGGCAGCAGATAGGCGACATGGTGGATATGGGCCGGCGGCTGCACATCCAGCGGCGGACGCTCATGCAGTTCCCGGTGGACACGGGTGGCGATATCGGTTTTAGGCGAGGTCATAGCTATGGTCCTGATAATTCATGTTTCACTGCGGGATATCTTAGGTCGTAAGGGGTCGGAGTAAAACCCTAAATATTTTAGATCCCCTGCCGCTATGAATCATATCCAGGCATTCCACCTCCCGGAGAAGGGATATGAGAACCAAACACCTAAAATCCAAGCTGTTTACCGGCGCGCTGCTTATTGCCGCAAACACCTCATTGGCCGCAGCAGATCTTCCTGACATCAACCCATACCGTTCGCCCAAGCCTGCATCTCACCAAGCCGAGGATACCGCCCTCACCTGCGCCCAACTCGATCGCGAGATCTCCAGGGTCACACCCTACACCTATAACTATCGCCCGGATTTCGACCAGGACCCGTATGTGGGGGCCTCAATCATCGCCAGCGCAACTTTTTCATTTATCGGCTACGGCTATCTTGGTTTTCGCGCCGTCGGTGACTTCGGGGAAGATAAACGTATTCAATCAGCCAACTCCAGGATAGATGACTTGCGCCGACTCAAGGCGGAGAAATACTGCTATGAGGACCGGGGATAACTAATCCATGGATATCGCCATAAGGAGGCACCGATGATGAAAAAACAGTGCTGGGAAGTACATAAGTGCGGGAGAGAACCTGGGGGCGCTAAATATGCCGAGCTTGGGGTATGCAAGGCGGCCTTACCCAATGATTATGATGGCATGAACGAAGGTCATAACGGTGGCAGGTTTTGTTGGGCTATAACAGGCACGCTGTGCGGAGGAGAGGTGAGCGGAAAATATTGCGAAAAGATTGAGACCTGTCTTGCCTGCGAATTTCTGCAGCAAGTGGAAAAGGAAGAGGGACGCAGATTTGTCCTAACCCCGCAGCATGCCGATCTCCTGCTGGAGGCGGAAGATGCCAAGGAGAAACCATAGCGCCCGGGTAACAATTGGCATAGAGGCATGACAAAGATTTTCCCGCCTGGATTGATCAATTCTGTCATTAGGGTAAAATCCCCTCCCTTTCATAACCTATTACCTGAATATACTGGAGTTACATCATGGCGCTCGAACGCACCTTTTCCATCATCAAGCCGGATGCCGTTGCCAAAAACATCATCGGCAAGATCTACAGCCGCTTTGAGGACAACGGCCTCAAGATAGTCGCATCCAAGATGCTGCACCTGACCCGCGAGCAGGCCGAGGGTTTTTATGCCGTACACAAGGAACGCCCTTTCTTTAAGGATCTGTGCGATTTTATGACCTCCGGCCCGGTCATGGTCCAGGTGCTGGAAGGTGAGAACGCCATCGCCAAGAACCGCGAGATCATGGGCGCCACCAACCCAAAGGATGCCGCCCCCGGCACCATCCGCGCCGACTTCGCCCAGACCGTAGACGAGAACGCCGTACACGGTTCTGACGCCCCGGAGACCGCAGCGGTTGAGATCGCATTCTTCTTCCCGGAGGGTGTGTGCGAACGCACTCGCTAAGCCCCAAATAAAATAAGGCTTGAAAGCCGTGGCGATCGTTTGTAGTTTATACGGTCGACACGGCTTTTTTATGTCACGATAATATTAATTAATCCACTAAAGACAGAACAGCCTCCGCAACGTTCTGGCATATTTGTGATTTGGAGTAACAATGAAAAACACCTTCCATCACCCGCTCCCGGATAAAGACGGTTATTTCGGGGAATATGGCGGCAGCTTTATCCCGGAAGACCTGCAAAAGATCATCGACGAAATCACCGAGGCCTACCTGAAGATCCGCGATGAACCGGACTTTCTGGCCGAACTGGCGGATCTGTACAAGCACTATGTGGGACGTCCCAGCCCCATCTTTCATGCCAAGAACCTGTCGAAAAAATATGGCACCGACATCTATCTGAAGCGCGAAGACCTTAACCACACCGGCGCGCACAAGATCAACCACTGCCTGGGTGAGGCCCTGCTGGCCAAGAAGATGGGCAAGAAGAAGATCATCGCCGAGACCGGCGCCGGACAGCACGGCGTGGCTCTGGCCACGGCTGCGGCCCTGGTAGGCCTGGAGTGCGACATCTACATGGGTGAGGTGGATATCGTCAAAGAGCATCCCAACGTGGTGCGCATGCACATCCTGGGGGCCAAGGTGATACCGGCCACCCATGGCAGAAAAACTCTGAAGGAGGCGGTAGACGCCGCCTTCACCGGCTATCTGCAAGATCCGGTTAACCAGCTCTACGCCATCGGCTCCGTGGTCGGACCCCACCCCTTCCCCATGATGGTACGGGACTTTCAGTCCATCGTCGGCAACGAGGCCCGTGCGCAGTTCACCGAGATGACCGGCGGCCTGCCGGATAACCTGGTGGCCTGCGTCGGCGGCGGCTCCAACTCTATGGGGCTGTTCAGCGCCTTTCTGGAAGACACCTCGGTCAAACTGTACGGCTGTGAACCGTCGGGCCGGGATCTGAACACCCCCGGGGAACACGCCGCTACCCTGGCCAAGGGCGAGCCCGGGGTCATGCACGGCTTCAAGTCCTACATGCTGAAAGATGATGACGGCGAACCCCAAGAGGTCTACTCCGTCGCCAGCGGCCTGGACTATCCAGCGGTCGGACCTCAACACAGCTATCTGAAAGATATTGAGCGCGTCACCTACGAGACCATCAGCGATAAGGAGGCAATCGACGCCTTCTTCGAGCTCTCCCGTCTTGAGGGCATTATCCCGGCGATCGAATCGGCCCATGCAGTGGCCCAGGCGCTACGCATGGCCAAAAACGGTGAGCGCGGTTCCATCCTGGTCAACCTCTCCGGCCGCGGCGACAAGGATATCGACTTCGTCGTGAAGTATTACGGCCAGGAGTACGGTATCAACTCATCACTGTAAGACGCATCTGATATGCCCGCGCCCGATCCGTATCGTGGCGCGGGCATACTGTACCAAGGATGACGATAACCAACGCCAAACTCGTACCCTACTCACTCCCGCTACTCTCTCCGTGGCAAGACCGCGCACACCTATTCACAACACGCCGCGGCCACCTGCTCATATTGCAAGACGATTGCGACCATAGCGGATACGGCGACTGCGCGCCGCTCCCAAACCATGGGACCGAAACGGAGGAGGACGCCCTGACCACCCTGGAGAACATGCTGCCGCACCTAGCGGGCAGATCGGCCCAAGGGATACTGGATGACCTCCCAGATGCAACGATCACCCCTGCCGCCCGCTGCGCTATGGAAACGGCGCTGCTGGACCTGCTGGCGCAACAGGGAAACATGGCCCTGCACCGCAGGCTGAGCCCAAGTTCAAATCCCACCGTTAAGGTAAACGCCGCCATCGGGGCGCTGGATGACGGGTCGCCGCAACGCGCCGCCACCGCAATCAACCAGGGGTACTCGATACTCAAACTCAAGGTCGGAATCTCCGCCCCGCAACAGGAAATGGAGCTATTAACCCTGCTCTGCGAGGACCTGCCGGAATCTGTCCAACTCAGACTGGATGCTAACCGGGCCTGGGATCAGGCAACGGCCCAACAATTCCTGACCAGCATCCAAGGCCTGCCGATCGAATCTCTGGAAGAACCATTGGCACAACCGGACGTACAAAAATTGGCGCAACTCCAAGACGAAACCGACATCACCCTGGCCCTGGACGAGACGTTAGTGGGACTGAAGGCAGATGATCTGCCTAGACTCCGCTCACTGCGCCGCATAGTACTCAAGCCCATGATCCTGGGTGGAGTTATACCTGCTCTGGAATTAGGACAACGCGCCCAAGGACTTGGAATAGAGGCGGTAGTAACCACCACCATAGACAGCGCCGCCGGGGTATGGGCAGCGACCCATCTGGCCGCGGCCTTGGACACGGAAAGCAGGCTTTGTCACGGCCTGGGGACCGGGGCCTGGCTGCAACATGACCTGGGCAAAGGACCGGATATTCGTAACGGGATCATCACCATCCAGCAGATTGCCGGTCTGGGGTTTCGCCCCTACCCCTGACCTACCATGGCCCGCAATGCGTTGCGATCCAGCTTATCCATAGCATTGCGCGGCAATCCCTCCACCCGCGTAAATAGCCGCGGCCGTAGGGCCGATGGGATGTTTGCCCGGCACCAGGTCTCGACCGCAGCGACCGGTGCGTCTCCCCTGTACAGCGCCACCAGGATATCCCCCCAAGTTTGATCTGTACGGCCGGTGACCGCCGCCTCATACACCCCAGGACAATTTATCAGCAGGCCTTCTATCTCGCTCGGATGTATGGTCTTGCCGCCGGATATCAGCACATCATCGGCCCGACCCAATACCCGCAGGCGTCCTTCTGTATCTATCTCGCCCAGGTCGCCGGTTTCAAACCAACCCTCATCCGACAATCCAGATCCGGGAGAGCGACCTGGATTTACGTAGCCCAGCATCACCGCCGGACCACGCAGCATGATGCGGCCATGCCCTGACAGCGCAATCTCAAAACCCTCTAGCGGGAACCCTACCCGACCCGAGACCAGACCGGCACATTCATCACAATCGGTAACACACTGGGAACAACTCTCGCTCATGCCATAGCTGACGCAGAGGGGCCAGCCTGCGGCCTGAGCCCGCGCCGCCACCTCCGGCGCAAGGCGACCGCCGCCGATCAGTGCAACCCGCAAACTATCAGGCAGCGACGCATCTGCAGAGACATCTAGCAGCCTTGCCAGCATGGCAGGTACCAAGGATATATGCGTAACCCGATACTCATGCAGGTCGGCCCACACCTTGTCCGCGTCAAAACCGGAGTGCAGCAACATACCAGCCCCGGCGTCGAGACAGCGATAGGCGATCATAATCCCGCCGATGTGAAACATGGGCAGACAGTTCAGCCATATATCGCCGGGCTTAAGCCCCAGTATGTTCCTGGATGCAGCAACGCTGGCCGCGACGTTTGCGCCCGACAGCATCACACCCTTGGGGTCACCCTCGCTACCGCTGGTAGCGATGATGAGTTGCACCTCGCTCAGGTTACCGCTGGCTTCCATGGCTTTCTCCGTCATATCCGACAGATCTATCTGGATACCACTCACCCCCTCCGGCAGGTTGTCCAACTCGACCTCAGATATCGCCCATCTGCATCCGGCCTGTGCCAACAGCCGGTTTCTGCGCTCACCGGCCATGCCCTTGTCCAGAGGAAAAATGGCCAGTCCCAGATACAATGCGGCATACAACATCCAAGACAGGGTGGAAGAAGAACCAAGCACCGCAACCAGGCCGCCGGTTTTTACCCCTTGCTCCGCCAACTGGGCCGTCAATGCATGCGCCTGACGCGAAAGAACGGCGTAGGTTATCTTCTCGCCCGCGCATATCAGAGCGACACCGTCGGAGCCATGTGCTGCAAGGGATGAGGATGACGGAAAGAAAGGTATTATCTGGCTCATATTGGCCACAGGTTATAACATACCGACCATGCGAATATACATGCAAACCATACATAGCCAGGACCAGCCGGTAAGGTTCTATCAGCTGCATCTACAGCAGGACCTGCTGGGCAGTTGGGTCTTGGTGCGTGAATCCGGCTTTCAGGGTAGCCGCGGACAGATCAAACGCAGCTATTTTAAAGAACGTGACGAGGCAGAACAGGCCATGGCCAGATTACGGGATATGCAGGCAAACCGCGGCTATCGAGTGGTATTTAAAGAGAGCATTGCCCGATGATGCAAACTACACTAGAACACCGTAAATCATTACCTCGGCCTTCTATGTGACTCCGGATATTAAGGGAAGGCACAGGTTCCACAACAAAGAATTAAGTACCTCGCGCCCTCCCCAGATAGGGGCTATAGCCTCTTGCCTCTACCGGCCCCAGCCCACCCGAATACAAAGAGCCCTGCCGGAAACAGCGCCAACGCCGCAGGCAAAGGAACTGCAGAAACCGGATTATCGTCTCTTACTAGGAAGGACCCTGCATATTCCCAGCTCATATCCAGGTCGGCAGCAAAATTCCCCAAATCCAACACAGCACCAGCACCACTTTGGTTGGTATAAGCTTCTAGCATAATATGCCAGTCTGGATAGCTAACATCCCATTCGGTACCGGTGATACCCCAACTCCCGGAGTAAGCATCAGAAAATGGTGACAAAAGATCTCCAAGATAAGAATTCATCGTCGCAATGGCCGCTCTAAAATCTTCTATAGGCAATGAGGTATCAGCGCCAGGCGATAACCCAAATTGGGCATATATATTTTGTGCCTCAGTAAGTGTTGCGTAACGCCATCCCTCCAGTGATCCGCCAGCCACTAACTCGGAGGAAACCTGGGAGTAGGACATTCCGGCCGTTTCAGTAAGGTCAAGCCACCACAGCCCTGAGTTATCATCATAAGTTAGCGCACCATCACCTACAGACTTCCAGTCCAGACTGACTAAGGCAGCGTTTGCCGTCATAGAGAGAAATAGCAATACAACCAAAATTGCTATTTTTAGATACCTATCTTTAACATGAGCATCAAATTGCCATACGCATTTATCTCGCAAAGCAACTATCTCCTGTCTGGAATCAGTCTGGCTATATATCATGCTCATTTCCTCTCCTCATCTCTGAATTCGCAGTGCATTTCGTCACTCTTACAGATATGACTCATAACACACCGTCAATCGGTATACGGGCATAACCTACTCTGCCACTAGAGAGGCGGCACGCCAACACGTTTATTCTGTAAAATGGGGGGGCTTTCACACAAAATGTGTGATGCATTACGCCAAGTCAGATTTTGTAACAATCAAACATCTATACTGATGCTTCGTCAGCGCAGATCATTCATAAAGATACACGCGGAACCGAGCAGGCCATGGCCAGATTACGGGATATGCAGGCAAATCGCGGCTATCAGGTTGTGTTCAGAGAGGGTACGCCCAGCGGATAGTGTAGGAGCCCGCTCCTGCGGGCGATTAAAATAAATTTCTATCGCCCGCAG
>JBNKSV010000017.1:0-43193 GCA_050297535.1 Sedimenticolaceae bacterium | reverse complement strand
AGGTCGGCTGGCGCCTATCTACTGAATGGCGAAGGCAACCGTTTTGTGGATGAGATGAAGACCCGCGATCACGTATCATCCGCCATCCTCCGGGAGTGCGCGGAAGGGCGAGGCATCCGGGTCAGTGAAGAGGCCATCGGTGTCTGGTTGGATACCCCCGGACTGGAGCTTAGATCCCCCGGGCTGATGGCGGAAAGATTCCCCAAGCTGCTGCAACTGGGCAAGAAATGCGGCATCGACCCCAAACAGACCCCGCTGCTGATCTACCCCACCCTGCACTATCAAAACGGCGGGGTACAGATCGACGAGAACGGCCAATCCAGCGTAACCGGCCTCTACTGCGTAGGCGAAGTGAGCGGCGGCATCCATGGTAAAAACCGCATCATGGGCAACGCCCTGCTGGATATCATCTGTTTTGGCCGTCGGGCCGGGGCCCATGCGGTGGAAAACTGCCGCCGACCTGGACACAAAAAGATCTCCATTGATCACTTGAGTTCCCTGCGGCGCACCCTGACCATCGCCGAGATGCCTATGGACCGGAAGGGGCCGATGCTGTTTCCGGAATGCGCCAAATTTGATGACGACTCTGACTACGACGGTCTGCATAAGAACCGTAGAAGCAGCAGAGTCATCCAACCATAGGCCAGAGGATCAGACATGGATAAATTAAATCAGGTATTGCTACGAAAAGAGGTGCGTGTCGGCGCTGACCTTGATGTCTGGATGGCCCACGGCGGAGGCGAAGGTCTGCGTAAGGCCTTGCACAATCCATCCAGCATCATCCCCTTGATAAAGGAGGCGGGCCTGCGCGGCCTGGGCGGCAGCGGCTTCCCCACCTACAAAAAGTGGGAGTTCGTTGCAGCGACCGAGGCCCCGGAAAAATATCTCATCTGTAACGGCAATGAGGATGAACCAGGCACCTTCAAGGACTGCATCCTGTTGGAAGAGACGCCCCATCAGGTTATAGAGGGGGCGGTGATCACCGCCATCGCCAACGGCATCAACCGTATCGTGTTCTATATCAACCCGGACCAGAAGGCCTCCATCGCCAGCATGCACAAGGCGGTGGAACAGTGGAAGGCCTCGGATCTGAACCGCGAAGTAACCATCTTTTTGGGTAAGGAGATGGACTACCGGGTCATGGAGAGCTCCGGCCACTACATCGGCGGTGAAGAGACCGCTGCCATCGAGTCGGTGGAGGGTAAGTTTCCCTTCCCCCGCGGCAAGCCGCCCTTCCCGGCGCAATCCGGTGTGTTCGGCTGCCCCACCCTGATCAACAACATTGAGACCCTCTCCAACGTCTCACATATCATGCGCAACGGTGCGGAGTGGTTTCAGAACCTGGGCCTGGGAAACACCAGTGGGACCAAGATCTACTGTCTAAGTGGTGACGTCCTTCACCCTGGGGCCTACGAGCTGCCCATGGGCACCAGACTGGCGGACCTGATTGAGATCTATGGCGGCGGCATGCTGCAGGGCAAACACATCAAGGCGGTATTCACAGGCGGCCCCTCCAACACCATCCTCACCCCGCAACACCTGGATGTACAGCTGGATTTCGATTCGGTGGCGGAACGACGTTCGGCCCTGGGCACCGGGGCCATGATCGTGGTCTCTGAGGGTACGGGTATAGTGAAGCGGGTCACCGAGTACGTGAACTTCTTCGCCGCCTCCTCCTGCGGCCAATGTCCACCCTGCAAGACCGGCACCTACTATATCTCGCTGCTGTTGAGCAAGATCGACACTGGTCAGGGCCGACGCGCCGACCTGGACTCCCTGATCAACCTGTGTAAGATCCTGCCCAACTCCGGGCGCTGCCACCTGATCAACGGCGCCGTCAAGGTCCTGGATAGTTCTCTGTATCACTTCATGGATGAATATGAAGAGGCGATAAGGTTGGGGCGGCTATGATGTGTAGTTGTACCCACCCCCTCTCCATTGAGGGAGAGAGATGGGGTGAGGGTGAAGAGCAAGAGAACTGAACTAACATCCCCCCTCACCCTAACCCTCTCCACGCAGGGGAGAGGGGACAAAACGCAAGCGCCTACCGAAAACGGCAGCCAAAGCCACCATTTTAATTGCATAAAATTCGCGCCTATGTCAAACGATTAAACAAAACTCCGGCCCTTCAACGCTCAGTACCCACCCCCTCTCCATTGAGGGAGAGGGAGAGGGATGGGGTGAGGGTGAAGAGCAAGAGAATTGAACTAACACCCCCCCTCACCCTGACCCTCTCCCCGCAGGGGAGAGGGGACAAAAACGCAAGCATCAGGCAATAAAAAAGGCGCCGGATTCGGCGCCTTTTCATATATAACGGAGATAAACCGCTTAGCGGCTGTATCTCTTGCGGAACTTGTCTACACGACCGGCGGTATCCATGATCTTCTGCTTGCCGGTGTAGAAAGGATGGCAAGAAGAGCAAACCTCAACGTGCAATTCCTTACACAGGGTGGATTTGGTCTCGAACTCGTTACCGCAGCTGCAGATCACCTTGACCTGCTCGTAATTTGGGTGAATGTCCGGCTTCATAATTGCCTCTTCAAAATCTGTCTTAAATCATCGTTCCGCCTCAGTGGCGGAGAGAATCGCGAATAATATGGGAATAGACCGGCGGACGCAAGGGGAAATTCCATGAATCCCCGGAAATCCTGGTGGTGAGGGGTCAGAGTCAGGTCGTGAAACATACAGGATAAAATCTGCATATGTGGCCGGCCTGACTCTGACCCCGGAGCTAGTATATTTGGACGGCATGACTCTGAGCCTGGAGCTAAAAGTCCACTATTCGCCAAGATTAAAGTTCCCAGCCGGTTTTGCCGACATCCTGAGCAGGACAAGATAAGCAGATGACACCATGAATTCAGCCGCATCCAGCCTGACAATCGTTCTGCTCCTGGCCGCCAGCGCGGCTATGGGCGCGGAAGCCCCTGCCCGTGAATATATGGCATCCATACACGACGCCCAATGGCTGGCGTCCGAGGAAAAAGGCGAGTGCCTGCTGCAACAGGAGATCCCCGGCGTCGGTGACACCAAACTGCGCCAAAGCCGCCAGGAACCCCTAACCTTTGAGCTGCATATCGCACAGGATGTTAGCCTGGGCACCCAATGCCAGGTAATGATAGCGCCACCGCCATGGCGCCACGGCATGCCCACCCAAAGCCTGGGGACCATCAAGATAGTGCCTGGCGCCGAACACATCCAGGCCAAGGGCAGTGCCGCCCAAAAGGTATACCAAGGCCTTGCCGAGGGAATGATGATCAGTTTCGACTGTGAAAAGAAAGACACGCCTCTATCCAATATCCGGGTAGTTATATCACCGGTACGCTATCTCATCGCACTGCCGGATTTTCAGAGATGTGTTGCGTCCCTCGCCAGCCAGAAAAAGGTCGCGACTAAAACGCCCGCCAAGGCTAAAGCTAAGGCCAAGACCAAAAAGAAATAGCTTTCAGTTCTAATAAGGGAGCATCAGAAATGTCGGTTCCCATTATTCATCTAATCGGAATACCCTTTGTACTGCTGGTAGGGCTGACTATTGGTGGCATAGTGGGTTTTTCCGGCGGCCTGCGTGCGGGAGCGAAGAGCTCGGACCAATCAGAAGATATCAGTCCTGCAGCAGAAGGATAATCCAGGTAATTAAGATGCGCTTATCTGAAGCTGTTTATCGAAACAATGGACGCCACGGCATTATCCCGACCCTGATCGTTGTCAGATTAGGGAAACTCTGATTAATTCGCCATTCCCGCGTAGGCGGGAATCTATGTGTTTGATTTTCCTGGATCCCCGCCTACGCGGGGATGACGAAAATGGAATTAATCAGATGTTCCTTAGTTTTTTCATTACCGAAGCATTCAAAACTGGCGCTATTTTTTCCCTTTGTTCATCAACAGGAAGAATCCCAATCCGGCCACCGCGGCCCACAGCCCCATCGCCGCCGGACCCATAGCGTCCCAGAGGGTATTGATGTTAATCAGCATCAATAGCGCCACACCGAGGACGATATTACCGAATAAAAAGTTTTTGTTTTCTTCCACCTGTTTACCCTTTGATCTGAATTTAGATAGGCGAATTATGGCCCATCCTGGCCTTTTCGGCATCCCCGTTTTAGGGTCCGTTATTCGTTGGACATAAACAGCGCTAACACATCATTTAGAAATGCCCGACCTTTGGGCGTCGGGCGGATGAGTTCTGCTGAGACATCCAGCAGCCCATCTTTCCTTGCTGCATCCAGCTCTGTTTGAATACTGCTTAATGCGCATCCCGTACGGCGCTCAAACAGGTCGGGGTGAAATCCTTGCGTTAAGCGCAACGCATTCAGCATAAACTCCAATGCCCGGTCCTTCTTTGCTATCTGCTCAATATGCTCAAGCGCAGACGGCATTTGCGTTCCCTTTATATAGGCATCCGGACTCTTTGGTTTGCGGGTGCGCATTACCTTGCCGTGCGCGAAATCGCTTAGCTTGCCATGGGCCCCAGCACCCATTCCCAGGTAGTCGCCAAACTCCCAATAGTTGCGATTGTGTCTGCACTCATAGCCAGCGCGTGCAAACCCCGACACCTCATATTGCCGATAGCCTGCCGCCGCCAGAAGTTCATGGCCTTGGGTCTCGATCTCCCAAAGAAGATCGTCATCCGGGACCGCCGGGGGTGCGACATGAAAGCGGGTATTGGGTTCGATGGTGAGTTGGTAATAGGAGATATGCTCCGGTCCCAGAGAGATGGCCTTGGCAATATCCGCACGTGCGGCGGCCAAAGTCTGGCCCGGCAGCCCGTACATGATATCCAGATTCAGATTGGCAAATCCGGCGGCCCGAGCGGCAGTAACCGCCGCCATGATCTCATCCGAACCATGGATGCGGCCCAGGGCCTGCAACTGCTCCCGGTCAAAGCTCTGCGCCCCGATGGAGATGCGATTCACCCCGGCCTGGCGATAGTCCTGAAAGTGTTGCCGATCCACCGTACCTGGGTTGGCCTCGATGCTGATCTCTATATCCTGTGCAAAGGTATATCTGTCCCTGACACCATCCAGCAGTCGAGCGATGGCGGCCCCGGAAAACAGGCTGGGGGTGCCGCCCCCGATGAAGATACTGATCAGTTCCCTCAATAAGGGGTCAGAGCCCTTTTTGTGACTCGTCGGTCCATCCTCGAATTCTTCATTAGACAAAAAGGGCTCTGACCCCTTATTGAGATCCCGCAGCAATGCATCCACATAGGCATATTCATTCAGTTCGCCCACGACCGCATGAGAGTTGAAGTCGCAATAGGGACACTTCTGCACACACCAGGGGGTGTGAATATACAGAGAAAGCGGTGGTGTCTCCGGCAGACCGGTCATGGGTGCCGCTTAGATGGGTTGGAGATTGGCATAGGCCACCACCAGCCACTTGGCCCCCGCCTGCTCGAAGTTGACCTGGACCCGGGCGCTACTACCCTGGCCTTCGGCATTCAGCACCACGCCCTGACCGAACTTGGGATGGGTCACCCGTTGTCCCAGAGAAAACCCCGTGGTCTCCCGCGCCATATTGAATCCACCGGCGGGCGTTACCACTGGCCGGGAGACATCGGGACGGGAACGGATCTCTTCCACCAGATCAATGGGTATCTCCCGCAGAAAGCGCGAGGGCATGGGATAGCTTTCTGAACCGTGCAGCCTACGGCTCTCAGCATGACAGAGGTAGAGCTGTTGCATGGCCCGGGTCATGCCCACGTAGCAAAGACGCCGCTCCTCTTCCAGGCGTTCCGGGTCGTCACTCGACATGCTATGGGGAAACAGCCCTTCCTCCATGCCGCCGATGAACACCAGCGGAAACTCCAGGCCCTTGGCGGAGTGCAGGGTCATAAGCTGCACGCTCTCTTCGTATTCTCCGGCCTGGGTATCTCCCGCCTCTAAAGCGGCGTGCGCCAGAAAGGCATCCAGCTCTGACATTTCTTCCACAGATAAAATGGGGTCAGAGCCCTTTTTTGATTCGACCCCATCACCAACCACTTCATCCTGACCAATAAAGGACTCTGACCCCTTATCAATAATAGAGACATCCTCAAACTGCCGAGAGGCATTGACCAACTCCTCCAGGTTTTCAATACGGTCCTGACCTTTGCCGTCACGGGATTTCTGAAAATGTTCCACCAACCGACTCTGATTCAATATCTCGGCCGTTTGATTGGCCAGATCCATATCCGCGGTCGCCACCGTCAGCTCTTCGATCAACTCGACAAACCCCTTTAGGGCGTTGTGAGCCCGCGCCGTCATGCCACCACCCCGCAACAACTCTTCACTGGCCTGCCACATGGAACAGCCGAAGTCACGGGCATGGCCCCGCACCGCATCCAGGGTGCGCGCACCGATACCGCGGGGCGGTTGGTTTATTGCCCGCTCGAAGGCGGGATCGCTGTCTCGATTGGAGACCAGCCGCATGTAGGCCAGGGCGTCCTTGATCTCGGCCCGTTCGAAGAAGCGCAACCCCCCATAGACTCGATAGGGGATACCACCCTGCAGCAACGCCTCTTCAAACAGACGCGACTGGGCTGAGGTGCGGTAGAGGATGGCGATGTCGTCCCGCCTGCGCCCGGATTCGATGGCGGCCGCAATCCTCCCCGCCACAAAGCGCGCCTCGTCCACCTCGTTGAAGGCGGCGTAGACTCGCACCGGCTCGCCCGCACCATCATCTGTCCAAAGATCCTTACCCAAACGATCCGAATTGTTGGAGATAACCGCGTTGGCCGCCTGCAGGATATTCCCGGTGGAGCGATAGTTCTGCTCCAGCCGCACCAGAGTGGTCTTGGGATAATCACGTTGAAAGAAGCGGATGTTCTCCACCTTGGCCCCGCGCCAACCATAGATGGATTGATCGTCGTCCCCCACCACGAACAGGTTGTCGCGCTCGCCGGACAACAGGCGCAACCAGGCGTATTGAATGGAGTTGGTATCCTGAAATTCGTCCACCAGGATATGGGAAAAACGGGCGCGATAGTGTTGCAGAATATCGGGCCGGTCCCGTAACAGTTCGTGGGCGCGTAGCAGCAGTTCCGCAAAGTCCACCGCCCCGCTCTTGTCACACGCCTCCTGATAAGCGCGATAGATGGCGATCATCTGACGCTGATAGTGATCCCCGCCGTCATCCAGATGCTGGGCCCGGCGGCCCTCGTCCTTCTGGGCATTGATAAACCACTGGGCCTGGCGTGGGGGCCACTTGGAATCATCCAGATTCATCTCGCGGATGATGCGTTTGATCAGGCGCTGCTGATCATCCGAGTCCAGGATCTGGAAGGTCTTGGGCAGACCGGCATCCTGCCAATGCCCCCGCAACAATCGGTGGGCCAGACCGTGGAAGGTGCCGACCCACATACCGCCCACCGGTTGCCCCAGCAGGTGTTCGATGCGGTGGCGCATCTCCCGCGCCGCCTTGTTGGTGAAGGTAACGGCCAGAATACTCCAAGGCGTCGCCCCATCCACCCCGGTGATCCAGGCGATGCGGTGTACCAACACCCGGGTCTTGCCGGAACCGGCCCCTGCCAAAACCAAGGTACTGCCCGTCGGAGCTGTAACCGCCTCGCGCTGGGCCTCGTTCAGCCCTTCCAGAATATGAGATACATCCATACCGCCATTGTATCAGGGCGAAAAAAGACAGTCCGCAAATGATTTACTGCTGCCTGATTCCCTGAGTAGGAGCCCACTCCTGTGGGCGATCATAGAAATCGAAACGAAATCCTATCGCCCACAGGAGTGGGCTCCTACCCCTTGCTAAATCAAGTTATTGGATAAACGCCTTGATCTTATCGGTGCTTTCACTAACCTTTTCCGTTTCCGCCAGCTTGAGTTCCAAATCCTCTCTACATGACGATAACTGCAATGCATATACTTCAGCGGTGTTGTGCACCTTCTGCGCCACCCGCAATAGCCACGCCTTGGCATTGTAGCTTTGCTGGCTATATCCCAGATGTCCTTCGTGGTAGGCCAGATACTGGTTATATCCATCCTGTTTGGATATGCCCAGCTTGTTGTAGCTGACGTTGGTGTACCAGCCGATGAAGTCCATAGCGTCATGGAAATTATTCCGCTTGGCGTCGGAGTTGCCGGTCTCAGCCAGGTAGTTTTCCCAGGTACCATCCACCGCCTGACAGTACCCATAGGCGGAAGATGGTCGACCAAGGGGTATCAGCCACATGAAGGTCTTCATCGGGGGTTTGGCGTCATACACAAAGTTGGATTCATAGCGGACTATGGACATTAGCACATGGGCCGGCGTCCCCCACTTGCGCTCCGCAGCGGCCACATCCTGATACCAATCCGCTTTCTCTTGAAAGATGGAACAGACATTTTCCACGTCTTCCGGTGGAGGAGTCCCTTGGGTGGCGCAGCCAAACAAGATCAGGGCAAGAAACGCAGTTATTGCTGCGGTGCAGACGCGCCGAAACCGTGAGCGCTCCAGCCGTTGCTTCGTGGGATGATCCCCTGGATGAGACTGCCTAAGCACGCTTAATGAGTTCCATATAATATCTGTAACCTAAAGAAGCCTGTCCTGCGCTTTAACGCCAGATTCTCAGACTACTCGGCAGCAGTGCCGCCCCCTGCACCTGATGATGCCTTGCTCCGCTCCATAGACTGCAACGCCAGATATTCTTTTCCGAATTTCTGCAGGTTCTCCCGTTCGTTGTCGAACTGACTAAAATGACGCTCCTCGTCATCCACCAGCGACTCGAACAGCTTGCGCGAGGCAGAATCGGCATTGCCCGCTGATTCAAGGGCGAATTTGTTATACATTACGATCGCCTCCTGCTCCATGCCGCAGACCATCTCCAACATATCGGAAACATCATGTATCTTCTGCACCGGATCGGCGTTGCCTAGCTCTACATCACCTTTGAGAAACAGGATGCGATCCGCTATGCGCTCAATATGCATCATCTCTTCGATGGCCGTGCGCTTAAACAGCGCGGCCAACAAATCGTAGCCCTGGTCATCACAGTGAAAGTGGAAATACATGTATTGATGTACTGCGGACAACTCGTCCGCTACGGCCTTGTTGAGCAGTTCCACGCTTTTTTCATACATTGTTTTTGCACCTCTTAAATATTTCGAATGTAGTCCATCAGTTTACCACCGCTGTCGCCTTACTCCACCGTTACCGACTTCGCCAGATTGCGTGGCTGATCCACGTCCGTCCCTTTTAACACCGCCACATGATAGGCCAGTAGTTGCAGCGGAATACTATAGACAATCGGTGCCGTGGTGGGACAGATGTCAGATAGGGTAAGGTTTTGGTAATTGTCCAATTTGATGTCAATCTTTTGATCGCTGAACAGAAATAGATTGCCGCCGCGAGCCCGTACCTCTTGTAAATTTGAAAGCACCTTTTCTAGTAGCGGATCGTCTGGTAAGGCGCAGATAACGGGCATGGATGCGTCGACCAATGCCAAAGGACCGTGCTTCAATTCCCCGGCCGGATATGCCTCGGCATGGATGTAAGAGATCTCCTTGAGTTTTAGCGCGCCCTCTTGCGCCACCGGATAGAAGGTGCCACGACCCAGGAACAGGGCGTTCTTCTTATCGGCGAAAGAGTCAGCCATCTTCTTGATAGCGTCACTCAAACTAAGAACTACCTCCACCTGGCGCGGCAGGGCGTGTAACTCATCCACCAGCTCTTTTTCCTGCTCCGGTGTCATGCCGCGACGACGCGCCAGGGCCAGCACCAGCAGACGCAGCGCCACCAGCTGGGTGGTGAATGCCTTGGTGGAGGCAACGCCAATCTCCGGACCAGCACGGGTCATCAGGGTAACATCGGACTCACGCACCAAAGAGCTCTCAGGCACGTTACAGATACAAAGACTACCCAGGTAGTTTTGCTGTTTGGCCCCGCGCAGGGCCGCTAGGGTATCGGCCGTTTCACCAGACTGGGATATGGTCAGGAACAGCGCGCCCTCTGGCACAACGGTCTTGCGATAGCGGAATTCGCTGGCCACCTCAACGCTGCAGGGGATGCCGATCTCTTCAAACCAGTAACGGGCAACGGAACCGGCATGGTAGCTGGTGCCGCAGGCGATGATCTGGATATATTCCACCTTGTCCAGCAGGGCCTTGGCCTCGTGTCCGAAGCTCTCTTCCAGCAATCTGCCCTGATAGATACGACCCTCCAGGGTCTCAGCAATTACCGCCGGTTGCTCGAATATCTCCTTGAGCATGTAGTGCCGATATGGTCCTTTATCAGCCTCGGTTGCGATCAGGCTGGACTCGCGCACCGCCCTCTCGGCCCGTTTGTCGTCTCTATCAAAAACGGTTACGCCGTCGCGGCGCACCTCGGCCAAATCCCCTTCATCCAGAAACATAAACTGCCTGGTCACCGGTAACAGAGCGAATACATCCGAGGCCACATAGTTACCCTGATCGGAGACACCGATCACTAACGGGCTTCCAGCCCTGGCTACTACCAACCGCTCGCTATCGTCCGGCGACATAACCACCAGGGCATAGGCCCCAACCAGGCGCTTGATGGTCTGGCGCACCGCGTCCAGCAGGTTCGCGCCCTGGTCCAACAGGCTGGCCAACAGGTGGGCGATTACCTCTGTGTCGGTATCTGATGTGAAGGTGAAACCTTGTTTTTCCAGTTCGGCGCGCAGCTCGGCATGATTTTCTATGATGCCGTTATGCACCACCGCCACCCTCTCGCCACTCATGTGAGGATGGGCGTTACGCTCCGCCGGAATGCCGTGGGTAGCCCAGCGGGTATGGGCTATGCCCATCACCCCTTCGATGAATAAATTGTTTAACGATTTTTCTAGTTCCGCGACCTTGCCTACGGATCGGATGCGCCGTAGTTCACCGTCACTGCCATGGATGGCGATCCCGGCCGAGTCATAACCACGGTACTCCAGACGCTTCAAACCGTCCAACAGAAGCGGCGCCACCTGATGGTCGGCAATGGCCCCTACGATACCGCACATACAATGTTACTCCTTCGGTTTTTTGGTCGGTCGCTTCCAACCCGGCAGAGATATCTGCTTGGCGCGGGTCAGGGTCAGGGTCTCTTCCGGGGCGCTGCCGGAAATGGTTGAACCGGCGCCGATGGTAGCGCCTGCACCGATCTTGACCGGCGCCACCAACGAGCTGTTGGAGCCGATGAAGGCTCGGTCGCCGATCTCGGTCAGGTGTTTATTGGCCCCGTCGTAATTACAGGTGATGGTGCCCGCGCCCACGTTCACCGCCTTGCCTATATGGCAGTCACCGATATAGGTGAGGTGGTTGACCTTGCTGCCGGAACCGATCTTAGATTTCTTTATCTCGACAAAGTTGCCGATATGGGCGTCTTCGGCCAATTCGGTCTGTGGCCGGATACGTGCGAACGGGCCGATGGTGCAGCTATTACCCACGACGGCATCCTCGATCACACAGTTCTCTTTGATAACCACGCCGTCACCGACCAGGCTGTTGCGGATGACAGTATTGGCGCCAATGACTACATCTCTACCCAGCTTTACATCACCTTCCAGCAACACGTTGCTCTCAATGCTCACATCTTCGCCAAACTCAAGGCTGCCGCGCAGATCGAAGCGGCTTGGGTCACGCAGACTCAGACCGGCGCGCATCAGCTCTTCGGCCTGCCACTGCTGAAACCGGCGTTCCAGATGGGCCAGTTGGGCGCGGTCGTTTACCCCCGCCACCTCATCCAACTCCTTCGGTTGCGATGACTGTACACAGACACCATCGGCAACCGCCAATCCAATCACATCGGTAAGATAGAACTCCCCTTGCGAATTCTTGTTGTCCACCTTCTCCAGCCAGCCCTCTAGGGCATCACGTTTTGCGATAAGGATACCGGTGTTGATCTCTGTTATCTCCCGCTCGCCTGCGGTGGCGTCCTTATGTTCAACAATGCGCTGAATCTTACCATCACGGGCGCGTACTATGCGGCCATATCCGGTAGGATCGTCGAAGGCAGCGGTAAGCAGGGTAAGATCGGAATACATGCTGGCGGTGACCAAAGAGCAGAGGGTCTTGTCGCGCAATAGTGGCACATCGCCATACAACACCAAGATATGCTCCACTCCCTGTAACGCAGGTAAAGCCTGGGCAACGGCGTGGCCAGTGCCAAGCTGCTCTTTCTGCTCGACCCAGACCAGATCCGGATCTGAAAAGGCGCTCTTCACCTGTTCTCCACCATGCCCATAGACCACTGCAATCTTCTCTGGCGACAGCCGTTTTGCCGCCTGGATAGCGTGGTCCAGTAGGGGACGCCCTGCCAGATCGTGCAGGACCTTGGGCAAACGAGAACGCATTCTGGTCCCCTGTCCCGCCGCAAGAATAACAACGCCCAACTTCATAGCCTCTCCATCTTTCATCTTTTGTCGGGCATTATAACTGAGTGAATAGGACGCTGCGGCCCTTTTTGATGAAATTTACACGCCAGGTGATCAGTTTATGGTGACACCACTCATATCCGGCCCCATATCCTCCAGGGTGGGATTACGCACCTCCAGGATCTTCACCCTTACCTTCAGGGTCTTGCCCGCCAAGGGGTGATTACCATCTACGGTGAGCCTGCCATCTTCGATCTTGGTGACGTAGAAGGTCTTAACATCGCCGGAATCGTTCTGCATCTGTACCTCGGCCCCAACATGGCGGAACTGAGGCGGAACATTTTCCAGGTCATCGGTAAAGGTGAGATCGGGATCCGGCTCACCAAAACCGTCTTCCGGCGGCACCAACATCTCAACGGTATCGCCAGCTGACTTCCCCATAACCGCACTATCCATTCCGCCGATCAGTTCCTTGTCGCCGCTGTGGATGTAGTTGACCGGTATATCGTTCTGTTCTAACAGATTATTATCTATATCGCTTATGGTGTAGGTGAGAGAGACGAACTTTCCCGGCTGAATGGTTTCCGTAGACATATCAAGGTCCGTAATTGTATCGATGTGCCCGGCCCAGTATGGGCCGGGACAAAGGGAAGGATTCTATGACTGCTTGCGGATTCTTTCAATAGCACGCAGCTGGGCGGCGGCCTCATGCAACTCGGCCTGGGCCTTGGCGAACTCCATGTCAGCAGCGTGCCCGGCCAGAGCGTCTTCGGCCCGTTGTTTGGCTGCCAGGGCTGCGGCCTCATCAAGATCGGCGGCGCGAATGGCGGTATCGGCCAGGATGGTCACGGTATATGGCTGCACCTCAAGAATACCGCCGGAGACGTAGAAACTCTTCTGCTCCTTACCCTCGCCCAGGTCCAACCGCACCTCGCCAGGCTGCATGCGGGTTACCAGAGGAGCATGCATCGGGGCGATACCAACCTCACCCATCTCCGCAGGGGCATAGACCATCTCCGCCAGGCCGGAATAGATCTCGGCCTCTGCGCTGACTATATCCACATGGATTGTCATTGCCATGGTGCTATCTCCTAGCTCTTGGTGCCGCGCTCAACCGCTTCTTCTATACCGCCAACCATATAGAAGGCCTGCTCCGGCAGGCTATCGTGCTCGCCGGCAACGATGGCCTTAAAGCCCTTAATGGTGTCCTTCAGGCTGACATACTTGCCTGGGGTGCCGGTGAACACCTCGGCCACGAAGAACGGCTGGGACAGGAAGCGCTGAATCTTGCGGGCGCGTGATACGGTCAGCTTGTCCTCTTCCGACAACTCGTCCATACCCAGGATCGCGATGATGTCCTTCAGCTCCTTATAACGCTGCAAGGTCCCCTGTACCGCACGTGCCACCTCATAGTGCTCCTGGCCAACCACGTTCGGGTCCAGAATACGGGAGGTGGAATCCAGCGGATCCACCGCGGGATAGATGCCCAACTCAGCGATCTGCCTGGACAACACCAGGGTGGCGTCCAAGTGAGCAAAGGTAGTAGCTGGGGAAGGGTCGGTCAGGTCATCCGCCGGTACATAAACCGCCTGGAAGGAGGTGATGGAACCGGTCTTAGTGGAGGTAATACGCTCCTGCAGCACACCCATCTCTTCCGCCAGGGTAGGCTGATAACCTACAGCGGATGGCATACGACCAAGTAGCGCGGACACCTCGGTTCCCGCTAGGGTGTAGCGGTAGATGTTGTCTACGAACATAAGTACGTCGCGACCCTCGTCACGGAAAAACTCTGCCATAGTCAGGCCGGTCAGGGCCACACGCAGACGGTTGCCGGGAGGCTCGTTCATCTGGCCATAGACCAGGGCCACCTTGTCCAGAACCCCGCCCTCTTCCATCTCGTGGTAGAAGTCGTTACCTTCGCGGGTACGCTCGCCGACACCGGCAAATACTGAGAAACCGGAGTGTTCAACCGCGATATTACGGATCAGCTCCATCAGGGTAACGGTCTTGCCCACACCCGCGCCCCCGAACAGGCCGATCTTACCACCCTTGGCAATAGGCATGATCAGGTCGATAACCTTGATGCCGGTCTCCAGCACCTCGGTGGCCGTAGCCTGCTCTTCAAAGGTGGGCGCCGTACGGTGAATCGGCATAGCTGTATCTGTCTCGATCGGGCCGGCATCGTCCACAGGATTGCCCAGCACATCCATGATGCGTCCCAGGGTACCCTGCCCTACCGGAACCTGGATCGGGGTGCCGGTGTTTACTGCCTCAAGACCACGTCTCAGTCCGTCGGTTGAACCCATGGCGATAGTACGCGCAACGCCGTCACCCAGTTGCTGCTGAACCTCCAGGGTCAGTCCGACCTCTTCAATCTTCAGCGCGTCGTAGACCTTTGGCATGTCGCCCATGGGGAACTGAACGTCGACCACAGCGCCGATGATTTCCACCACTTTTCCGAGACTCATTTGCGGTTCCTCTTTATATCTAAACTTTACTCATATGTCGGGCTGGCCCGACGCATTAACGTTCTATTCTGATCCAGGATTAGACCGCGGCAGCGCCGCCGACGATCTCGGAGATCTCCTGGGTAATGGCAGCCTGACGCGCCTTGTTGTAGATCAGTTGTAGCTCATCTATCAGATTGCCGGCATTGTCAGATGCCGACTTCATGGCCACCATTCTGGCCGACTGTTCACAAGCGCCGTTCTCCACCACTCCCTGATAAACCAGGGCCTCGATATACCTGTTCAACAGACTATCCAGCACCTCTTTAGAATCGGGCTCATATATGTAGTCCCAATAGTGCTTGAGGTCTTTGTCCGGTTTGGAGGCAATCGGAACCAGCTGTTCTACGGTCGGCTTTTGGGTCATGGTGTTTACGAACACATTGGATGCGATGTATATGCGATCCACTTCGCCTGACTCATAGGCATCCAGCATAATCTTTATGGTGCCAATCAGATCCTCGAAACGGGGCGCATCACCAAGGTGCGTAATCTGTCCCAGCACCTTACCGCCGAAACGGCGGAAGAAGCCCAGGGCCTTGGTGCCGATAGTGCAAAAATCTATCTCGACACCCGCATCATGATGCGCACGCAGGTCCTTCAGCATCATGCGGAACAGGTTGTTATTCAAACCGCCGCATAGTCCACGGTCGGAAGAGATGACTATATATCCGACCCGCTTGACCTCGCGCTCCTTCATAAAGCTATGGCGATATTCAGGATGGGCATGGGCCAGGTGTCCGATCACGTTACGCATCTTGTCTGCGTAAGGCCGGGTTGCCTTCATGCGATCCTGCGCCTTACGCATCTTGGACGCCGCCACCATCTCCATTGCACGCGTGATCTTCTGCGTGTTTTTGATGCTAGCGATCTGTGTGCGTATCTCTTTTGCGCCTGCCATTTCTAAACCTTATCTGACGTGATCGTTCCGAAGTTGCCAATTACCAGGTGTTGTTGGCCTTGAAATCTTTTAAGGCCGAATGCAGGGCCTCTTCGATCTCGTCGTTGTAATCACCGGTCTCGTTGATCTTGTCCAGGAGATCCGATTTATTGCTCTTCATATAACCTTGTAGAGCGGCCTCAAAATCCACAACCTTGTTACCTGGCACATCATCCAGATAGCCTTCGTTGGCCGAGAACAGGGATACCGCCATTTCGGCTACGGACATAGGTGAATACTGCGGCTGTTTCATCAGCTCGGTAACACGCTCTCCGCGCTCCAACTGCTTGCGTGTGGCCTCATCCAGATCGGATGCGAACTGGGAGAACGCCGCCAACTCACGATACTGAGCCAGGGCCAGACGAGTACCGCCGCCTAGCTTCTTGATCACCTTGGTCTGGGCCGCGCCACCCACACGGGATACCGATAGACCGGCGTTGATGGCCGGACGGATGTTGGCGTTGAACAGGTCAGACTCCAGGAAGATCTGACCGTCGGTGATAGAGATCACGTTGGTCGGAACGAAGGCGGATACGTCACCGGCCTGGGTCTCGATGATTGGCAATGCGGTCAAAGAACCGGTCTTGCCCTTAACCGCGCCGTTGGTCGCCTTCTCTACATAGGCCTCGTTCACTCGGGCGGCACGCTCGAGCAGACGGGAATGGAGATAGAACACGTCGCCGGGATAGGCTTCACGTCCGGGCGGACGGCGTAGCAACAGGGACACCTGGCGATAGGCCCAGGCCTGCTTGGTCAGGTCATCATAGATGATCAGTGCATCCTCGCCCTTGTCGCGGAAATACTCACCCATGGTGCATCCGGAGTACGGTGCGATGAACTGCATGGCAGCCGAATCGGCGGCCGGGGCAGCTACGATGATGGTGTGTTCCAGGGCACCGTGCTGTTCCAATCTATGCATCACCTGAGCGATAGATGAGTTCTTCTGACCCACCGCCACGTAGATACACTTAACCCCGGTACCCTTCTGATTAATGATGGCGTCAATGGCCACCGCTGTCTTACCGGTCTGGCGGTCGCCGATGATCAACTCGCGCTGGCCACGGCCGATCGGCACCATGGCGTCGATGGCCTTAAGTCCGGTCTGCACCGGTTGGTTTACCGATTTACGGGTAATTACACCAGGTGCAACCTTTTCGATCGGTGAGGTCTGATCGCATTCGATCGGGCCCTTGCCGTCAATAGGATTACCCAGGGCATCCACCACCCGTCCCAGCAGCCCCTCGCCTACCGGCACCTCCAATACGCGACCGGTGCACTTTACCGGGTCACCCTCGGTGAGGTGCTTGTAGTCACCCAGCACCACGGCACCGACGGAGTCACGCTCCAGGTTCAGGGCCAGGCCGTAAGTATTGCCGGGAAACTCCAGCATCTCGTAGGACATGGCACCTTGCAGACCGTGGATACGGGCGATACCGTCGGTCAGGCTGACCACGGTGCCCTCATTGTGGGCCTCGGTCTTGAGATCGAGTTTCTCGATCTTATTTTTGATCAGTTCGCTGATCTCTGATGGATTGAGTTGCATAATGGCTTCTCGCTTAAATTCCCAATTCGTTGGCCAATTGTTCGATCTTTCCCCTGATGGAGCCATCAATGACAAGGTCGCCGGCGCGTATATGCACCCCGCCGATCAGGGTCTTATCCTGTTCACTGGTGATGGTTACATCAAGACCAAGCTTGCGTTTCAGACCAGCAGCGATCTGCTGCTCCTGGTCGGTGGTAAATTCATAGGCAGAGCGCACATGCACCTTAAGGATCTGCTGACTCTCTGCTTTCAGTTGCTCATATAAGGCCGCTATCTCTGGCAGTACCGGGAGACGACCATTCTCCACCAGGAGCTGAACCAGATTCTTTGCCTCCTGATTAAACCTGTCGCCGCCGATATCCAGGATCAGCTTGATAAGATCGGTTTTGTTCAGCAGTGGATCGGATATGGCGTTCGCCATAACCTGATCCTGCACCATAGCCGCCAGCAGCTCCAGGGTCCCACCCCAGACATCCAGAGAGTTGGTCTCTTGTGCCCGGGCAAACAGGGCCTCTGCGTAGGGGCGTGCCAGTGTGGTCGCGTCGATGGCCATATGTGCTAGATCTGCTCGGCCAAGGCTTCGACGATATCTTTATGCGTCTCGGCATTGACCTCTCTTTCCAGGATCTTGGCCGCACCGGCTACCGCCAGCTCTGCCAGCTTAGCGCGCAGTTGCTCACGCGCCCTTACCGTCTCCTGCTCCACCTCAGCCTTGGCGGCGGTCAGGATGCGAGCACCCTCAACCTGAGCGTTGCCTTTGGCCTCATCCACGATCTCCGAGGCGCGCTTCTGGGCCTGGGTTACGATGTCTGCGGCCTGTAGCTTGGCCTCGTGCAGTACATCCCTGGCGCGGTTCTTAGCCAGTTCCTGTTCATGTTGCCCCCGCTCCGCCGCGGCCAAGCCATCAGCGATCTCCTGCTTGCGCGTTTCCAGCGCCGCCATGATCGGGGTCCAGACATATTTCATGGTGAACCACACGAACACAACGAAGGAGAGCATCTGCGCAACCAGAGTCAAATTAATATTCATCTGGGAATTACCTTGCGTTGAACGAGTTAATCTGTGTTTTCTTTACCGTCAAAGCGCTTAGCCGCCAACAACAGCAAAAAGAATGTACATGGACAGGCCCACAGCGATCATAGGTACGGCGTCCACCAGGCCCATGACGATGAAGAACTGGGTACGCAGCAGCGGAATAAGTTCTGGCTGACGGGCTGAACCCTCAAGAAAACGTCCACCTAGCATGCCAATGCCCACGGCGGCTCCCAAGGCGGCAAAGCCCATCATGAGTGAGCCGGCGATGTATATAAGTGCTTGGTCCATTTTGGTCTCCAGTTATAAAGATCAGTTGTTAAATTAATCAATGCTCATGGTGCGCCATGTCCAGATAGACGATGGTCAGCACCATAAAGATAAATGCTTGTAGCGTAATAATGAGGATGTGGAAGATAGCCCAGCCCAGCTGCAAAAGCCCGCCAAACAGCCCCAGGGCAATACCGCCACTGTACATCAATGCGATCAGGATGAAGATCATCTCACCAGCGTACATGTTGCCGAATAGTCGCAGGGCGAGAGAGATGGGTTTGGCCAACAGACCGACCAACTCCAGGATCAGGTTCACCGGCACAAACAGTATCTTAACTATGATGTTGTTGGCGCTGAAGGGTTGCAGGGCCAACTCACCGGCAAAACCTCCGATCCCCTTGATCTTGACGCTGTAATACAGCATCAGTAGAAAGACGCCGATGGCCATACCGAAGGTGCCGTTGGGATCGGTGGAAGGAACCACCTTCATAAAATGAACCAGGCCAAGACCGTGATCACCAACCACGTACGGGATCAAATCCACTGGCACCAGATCCATCAGATTCTGCAGGAATATCCAAACAAAGATGGTAAGGGCCAGGGGCGATATTAGGGGATTCTGTCCGGTAAAGGAGCCGCGTACGTTGCTGTCGATGAACTCCACCAGCATCTCGGCAAAGTTCTGCAACTTGCCCGGTACGCCACTGGTGGCATTGACCGCGACCCGGCGCATGACCCAAATCATCAGCACACCGAGTAGGATAGACCAAAACATGGTGTCCACATGGATAGCCATGAAGCCCATCTCTTTGATCTCGTCTGCATTGTGGGCAAACCCCCAGCCATCGTGGGTTCTACCAAAGGCAAGATTGGTAAGGTGATGCTTAATATACTCGCCGGAAGTGAGCGTATCGCCAGCCATTTATGTACAACCTAACTGTATTAATCTAAATAATTCTAAGATGAAATAATATTAAAGGCAGTATCTGAACCAGCAGATAACTGCCAAAGAGCGTTACGTAGCTCAACACGTCAAACCCAATAATAGCCGATGCAAATAATACTGCTATGACAATAATCTTTTGGATCTCTGCCGCATAAAACCGTGCCAGCAGATTTCCCGGATTCTGCGCCCTGTACTCTACAAACACCTTCCTGGCAAACAATGCATTCCCAACGGTGGCTATTCCACCGCCCAACGCACCGGAATACGCATAAACCCAATCAAGCGGTAACAGGAGTATGGCCACAAGTGCGCTAAGCAACAATTGGGCCAAGGTCATTTTCCAACCTACATCCTGACCTGTAAGAGCCTTGTTGGAAGCGTTATTTATAGTACACCCCCACATGGACACCCCTTATTAGGGGCGGAACTATAATGACTTTGGTTTATAAGGTCAATGAATATGGAAATAAATATAAAAATAAAATCGTACTGGGAAATCTGAGCCGTCATCCTGCCACTTTTTGGCGCGCGGCATGCCCCAATAAGAGGATAACCGCTTATTAATTAATGGAAATGTTCCAGTATCCCTTCCAGTTCATCCAGGCTGTTATATGTGATTACCAACTTGCCTTTGCCTGTACCCGCCTGCTGAATATCCACCCGCGCGCCCAGTTTGCCCGAAAGATCTTCCTGCAGCCGCTTGACGTTTGGGTCTTCCTTTGGCGCAGATTTGGCGGCCGACTTGGGCTTGGGCCCGTCCAACAGCCGACGCACCAGTCTTTCCGTTTCCCGCACGGAAAGGCCCTGGGCAACAACCTGTTTGGCCGCATCGCTCTGGGCCCGCTCTTTCAGCCCCAGCAGGGCGCGGGCGTGTCCCATCTCCATCTTGCGATTGTAGATATAATCCTTTACATCGCCGTTTAGCTCTAACAGGCGCAATAGGTTGGTAACCGTGGTGCGTGACTTACCCACCGCCTGGGCTATCTGCTGGTGGGTCAATTCAAACTCATGCAACAGTCGGTGTAGGGCCTCCGCCTCTTCCAGTGGATTTAGATCATCGCGTTGGATGTTTTCGATCAGGGCCATGGCCATGGCTGTCTGATCCGGCACCTTCCTGATCACCACCGGGATCTCATCCAGACCGGCCAGTTGCGCAGCACGCCAGCGGCGTTCGCCCGCGATGATCTCGTAACGACCGGGTTTTTCGATCGGCCGTACCACGATCGGCTGCACCACGCCCTGGGCCGCGATGGAATCGGCCAGCTCCTGCAGACTTTCGGGATTGAAGTCGCGTCTCGGCTGATAACGACCACGCTCAATGATATCCACCGGCAGGGTGTTTAGGCTATCTGCCGATTTGTCGTCTTTCTCTAGGTCGTCTTCTGCCATCGCAGCCCCGCCGAGCAGGGCATCCAGACCGCGTCCCAGTCCTCTCTTTGTTGCCACCATCTGTTCTGTTCCAACTAATAAGTGTGATTAAGATGCATCTATTATATTAGGCCGATGCGGCCCCGCGCCGCTCATTGCGTCGCAAAAATTCCCCGGCAAAGGCCAGATAGGAGAAGGCCCCGCGGGAGCCTTTATCATAGGCCATCACCGGCAGCCCGTGACTGGGGGCCTCGGCGATGCGCACGTTTCTGGGGATCACCGTGCGAAACACCAGATCATTGAAATGGGAGATCAGCTGCGCTGATACGTCATTGGAGAGATTGTTTCTGGGATCGTGCATGGTGCGCAGGATGCCCTCTATCTCCAGATCCGCATTTCTGCTCTGCTTGATCTGACGAATGGTATCGAGAAGGGAGGTGAGCCCCTCCAAAGCATAGTATTCGCACTGCAGCGGGATCAGCACTCCATCCGACGCCACCAGCGCGTTCACCGTGAGCATGTTCAATGAAGGCGGACAATCAATAAATATATAGTCATATTTAGCCCGAGCCGGAGACAGGGCCAGACTGAGCCGCTTCTCCTTCATCGGCAGCCCCATCAGTCCCACTTCCGCAGCAGTCAGGTCGCTGTTGGAAGGGAGTACGTCAAACCCTCCTGACTCTGAACGCACCACTGCCTCTGCAACCTGGACATTGCCCAAAAGCACATCATAGGCAGATTTTTCCAGCCCATATTTATCCACCCCGCTACCCATGGTGGCGTTGCCTTGGGGATCAAGATCCAACATCAGTACTTTTTTGCCATTGGAGGCAAGGGAGGCGGCAAGGTTTATCGTGGTGGTAGTTTTCCCCACCCCGCCTTTCTGATTCGCAATAGATACCACTCGACCCATAGATCTCTTCCGCAACTTTATCTTGTTTGATTGTCCGGCATAGCCTGGCGCAGGAAAGCGAGAATATCAGAACCTAACCACAAAAAATACCAGAGTACCGCAGGCTGGAGGCGAGTTATGTATGCCTTTTTGAATATCAGATACTTAGGAAACAGCCAATTTGGCCAAAGATCCCCTTATACCATTGCTAACTAGAATTTAAACAGCTCTTCTGCCGCAGCCAAATATTCGGAGTCTTTTGTTGCTTGTGGTCCCTCTTTGATCTCTGGCTCGAAGAAATTACAAAAATTGGGGCGATCCTTCACCATCACCTCCTCCGCCATGGGTTCGGCGCAGGCATTGGCCTTGGAGGTATCATACCAGCGACAGTTGAGACACACCTTGGTGGGGCGGCCACATCCCAGGCAGTTGGTCTCACGTCCATAGTCGCTGCTCTTGAGATCCTTGCCACAGCTCCAGCAGCTACCTACGATCTCTGTTCTCATAAGTATCGTCCCCGGTGTCCGTTTTAGTACCCTGTGCCCCGCAAACTCCGAGTCTAACCTACCGTTTGGCTTATGCAAGGCCTAAAACAAAAGGACCCGCATCATAGATGCGAGTCCTTTCCGATTGCCACAACATCTTATGGACTAATCCATTACATTCAACTCAACCCGGCGATTCCTGGCCCTGCCCTCTTCGGTTGAATTATCCGCGACCGGTTGTTTCTCGCCGCTACCCGAGGTTATAAATCTACACTGCGCCCCGGCGCTGCGCAGATAACTGGCCACCGCACTCGCCCGACTCTCTGACAGCTTCTGATTATAGGCGTCGGAACCGGTATTATCGGTATGGCCGATCACACTCATGCTCTTGATGCTAGGACTTGCCTTGATCCCCTCCGCAACCCGGTCCAGGGTGCTCTTGGCATCAAAGGTCAGTTCCGAACTATCCACCACAAATTCAATATTGTTCAGGACCAGTTGCCGCATGCAGCCCACCTCGTCCACGGTTGCGCCCGGTGGGGTCTGCGGGCAGTTGTCCATATAATCGGGAACACCATCTCCATCCGTATCCAATGGACAACCTTCGGCGTCAACCGGAGCCCCCTTGGGCGTATCCGGGCATTTATCCAGATCATCCGGCACCCCATCTCCATCGGCATCACTAGAGCAGGTCTTCTGGCTGCCACCTAGCGTTTGGACACAATCTCCGGATGAATCGACCACCTTGCCGCCATCGCTGGTACCGGCCCACTTGTCTATGGCGCTTGCACCCATGGCAAAGGTGAGAAACAGGATTGAAAGCAACAGCTGCAGGGAATATTTAAGGGATGTATTCATTATGATCTCTCCGTCATTCTTGGTATTTCTAGAAGATTAGAAGGTCTATACCTTGTTTATGGTCGCTCGTTTTGTAATCATTCCAGAGTCTAACCGATATGAGGGATTAATCCAGTTTTAGCCAGTAAAGCGGATAATGATCGCGTGCCGCTCTCCTGGCAGCGGCGGTTTAAGTTCCACGACATCCACCACAGCGCCCTCGGCCTGTACTGTCTTAATCTCCTGTTCCGGGATAGACCCCTTCATCGCGAGCAGGGTTCCATTCTCTGTTAGAAGCCATTTGGTCAGTCTCACAATATCGGGCAAGGCGGCGAAGGCGCGGCTGGTTATGGTGTCAAATCTATCTGTTGTATCTAGCTGTTCCACCCTGCTCTGCTGCACCTGCAGATTATCCAGACCCAGTTCCATGCGGGCCTGTTGTACGAATCGAGTCTTTTTGCCATTGGAATCTATCAGGGTGAATTTGGTCTCCGGCATACAGATGGCCAGAGGGATCCCGGGCAGACCGGCCCCGGTTCCCACATCCAGGATACGTTGTCCCTGAACCAGCGGCAGAATGGAAAGTGAATCCAGCAGCTGACGTGGCACCATCTCATCGGGATCACGGATGGCGGTCAGGTTGTAGGCCTTATTCCACTTCATCAGCAGGGCCAGGTAAGCAAGCAGCTTCTGTTGTTGCGGCTGGCTGATCGCCAAGCCCATCTGTTTCAGACCGGTCGCAAGTTGCTCCTCCCAGTTTGCCGGATACGCACTCATCCTGCCCGCTTCTTTTTCAGATGGATAAGCAATAGCGAGATCGCTGCGGGTGTGACCATGGGGATACGCCCGGCCTGGCCGATGGTCTCCGGCCGGTTGCGGCTGAGTTTCTCCCGCACCTCGGAGGATAGTCCCCGCACCTCTGTGTAATTCAAATCCGCTGGAATTCGCACCGCTTCATTGGCCTGGTGCCGTTCGATCTCCGCCTGCTGGCGTTTGATATAACCGGCATATTTAGATTGGATCTCGATCTGTTCCGCCACCAGGGGATCATCTACCCCAGGCCCGATACCTTCCAGTCTCTGCAGTTCTGAATAACTGACCTCCTGTCTGGCCAGCATCTCCAGGGCGCGCACCTCCCTGCTGATGGAGGTGCCGGTAGCGCTAGTGATCTGCTCCGCCGCCGGGGTATCCGGGTGAATCCAAATACCATGCAACCGTTGCTGTTCTGTCGTGATGGCCTCACGTTTGCACTCGAAGGCCTGCCAGCGTGCATCCGGGACCAGTCCGAGCTTGCGGCCCTGTTCGGTCAGACGCAGATCGGCATTGTCCTCCCGTAGCAACAGCCTGTATTCGGCCCGGCTGGTGAACATGCGATAGGGTTCGCTGGTGCCTCGGGTTATCAGATCATCCACCAACACCCCGAGATAGGCCTCGTCGCGGCGTGGACACCAGGGCTCCTGTCCGCGGATCTTCAGTACCGCATTGGCCCCGGCCAACAATCCCTGAGCCGCCGCCTCTTCATAACCGGTAGTGCCGTTGATCTGTCCGGCAAAATAGAGCCCTTGAATAAACTTGGTCTCCAGACTGGAGTGCAGATCGCGTGGATCAAAAAAATCATACTCGATGGCATAGCCGGGACGCATGATGCGGGCGTTTTCGAAGCCGCGCATGGAACGCACCAGTTGGTACTGGATATCGAACGGCAAAGAGGTGGAGATCCCGTTGGGATAGACCTCGTTGCAGTTGAGTCCTTCCGGTTCAATAAAGATCTGGTGTGAAGACTTGTCAGAAAAACGCACCACCTTGTCTTCGATGGATGGACAGTAGCGCGGCCCCACCCCCTCGATCACCCCGGTATACATCGGCGAACGGGAGAGCCCTCCGCGAATAATCTCATGGGTGCGTTCGTTGGTGTGGGTGATGTGACAGGAGATCTGGCGCGGATGCTCCGCCACGGAACCGAGAAAGGAGAATACCGGTAACGGATCATCGCTGGGCTGTTCCTGCAACACCGAGTAGTCGATGCTGCGGCTGTCGATGCGCGGGGGGGTGCCGGTCTTTAATCGTTCCACGTTAAACGGCAGTTCGCGTAAGCGCTGTGCCAGGGCGTTGGACGGGGGATCGCCGGCGCGCCCACCTTCGTAGTTACTCAGACCGATGTGGATGCGCCCGCCCAGAAAGGTCCCGGCGGTAAGCACCAGGGCGCGGCAACGAAAATTAAGGCCCATCTTGGTGATAACGCCGGCCACGCGATCATCTTCAATGATCAGGTCATCCACCGGCTGTTGAAACAGATCCAGGTTGGGTTGGTTTTCCAGGGCATGGCGTACCGCCGTGCGATAGAGCTGGCGATCGGCCTGGGCGCGAGTGGCCCGCACCGCCGGGCCCTTGCGCGAATTGAGGGTGCGAAACTGGATACCGGCCAGGTCCGCAGCATGTCCCATCAAACCACCCAGGGCATCCACCTCCCGCACCAGATGGCCCTTGCCGATACCGCCGATGGCCGGGTTGCAACTCATCTGCCCCAGGGTTTCGAGACTGTGGGTAAGCAGCAGGGTCTTCGCCCCCATGCGCGCAGACGCCATGGCGGCCTCGGCCCCGGCGTGCCCCCCTCCCACTACAATCACATCATAGGTATCTGCGTAAAACATGGGTGGATTCTACATTATTTACCAATGCAGAAACTGGAGAAGATCTCCCCCAGTAGATCGTCGGCCGTAAATTCCCCGGTGATCTCGGACAGGGCCAGCTGCGCCTGGCGCAGGTCTTCCGCCAACAATTCGCCCGAACCGGTTTTGTGCAAAGCCTGCTCCCCGGTTTGCAGGTGTTGCGCCGCCCGCTCCAGAGCATCCAGATGGCGACGGCGGGCCAGAAATTCGCCCTCTTGTGCGCCATGGAAACCGACGCTCTCTTTGAGATAGTCCCGCAATAATTGGATGCCATTTTCTGAGTGGGCAGAGATAGCGATCTCGCTGCCGTTGGCGGTTTCCGTTATCCCCGATGGCGTTCCGGTGAGGTCGATCTTGTTGCGCACAAAGACTACCGGAATATCTGCTGGCAGTTCGTTGCGATTGAATGCGGCATGTTGCGGGTCGGCCTGATCATCGAACACCCAGAGGATGCGATCGGCGTTGGCGATCTGTTCACGGGCGCGGCGTATCCCCTCCTGCTCCACCTGGTCCCCACTCTCCCGCAACCCGGCGGTATCAATCAGATGCAGCGGCAGACCGTCGATCTGGATCTGCTCCTTTAATAGATCGCGCGTGGTGCCGGGGACATCGGTGACGATGGCGGTGTCCCGTCCGGAGAGTCCATTCATGATGCTGGACTTTCCGGCGTTGGGCGGCCCGGCGATCACCAGGGTGATTCCATCCCGCAGCAAACGGCCCATGGCGGCGCTCTTTTGTACCTCGGCCAACTGTTGACGGATGGCAACAAGATCCCTGCTCACCTTCCCCTCTGATAAGAAGTCTATCTCTTCTTCGGGAAAATCTATGGCGGCCTCTACATACATGCGCAGTTGGGTAACTGCATACACCAGGCCGTTGATACGCTCAGAAAATTCACCACTCAGCGAACGCACCGCCAGACGGGCCGCCGCCGCGGTGCCGGATTCGATCAGATCGGCAATGGCCTCGGCCTGAGTCAGATCCAGTTTGCCGTTGAGAAAGGCGCGTTGACTGAATTCTCCGGGCTGGGCAATGCGCGCACCTAGTTCCAGCACCCGTTGCAACAACAGATCCATAACCACCGGACCGCCATGGCCTTGAAGCTCCAGCACGTCTTCGCCGGTAAAGGAATGGGGGTTGGGGAAAAACAGGGCCAGGCCATCATCGATGGTCTCGCCCTGTGTATCACGGAAGTTGGCCAGTGCTGCCAGACGGGGTTGGGGCAGACGCCCCAAAATTCCTTGGGCAATCTTGATTACCAGCGGTCCCGAGACCCGCACTATCCCCACTCCACCCTGACCAGGGGGGGTGGCGATAGCGGCAATGGTATCCTGTTCAGACACAGGCGGGTCTCAACCTAAGGTTATTGGCTGGCCTTTTCGATCTGCCGGGTAATGTACCACTGCTGAGTAATAGACAGCACATTGTTGACCACCCAGTACAACACCAGACCGGCCGGGAAGTTAAGAAACAGAAAGGTAAAGACGAACGGCAGTGCCATCATAAGCTTGGCCTGCATGGGATCGGGTGGTGGCGGGTTCAGCTTCTGCTGAATAAACATGGATGCGCCCATGATCAGTGGCAGTACGTAATACGGATCCTTTACAGAGAGATCCTGTATCCAGAACATGAACGGGGCCTGACGCAATTCCACACTTTCCATCAACACCCAATAGAGGGCGATAAATACCGGGACCTGTACCAAGATCGGAAGACAACCGCCGAGGGGATTGATCTTCTCTTTTTTATACAGCTCCATCATGGCCTGATTCAGACGTTCCTTATCATCGCCATAACGCTCTTTAAGTGCGGTCATGCGCGGAGTCATCTTGCGCATGTTGGCCATAGATTTATAGCTGGTCTCGGACAGCTTGAAGAATGCGGCCTTGATCAATACGGTAAGCAGGATGATAGACCAGCCCCAGTTACCCAGGAGGGCGTACAGCTTTTCCATAAGCCAAAAAATCGGCTGGGCTATGATAGTCAACCAGGTGTAATCAACAGTCAGATCCAGTCCCGGAGCAATCTCACGCAGTTGATTCTGTAGCTTGGGGCCTACAACCAGCGAGCTTTCAAAGGTGTACTCTCCACCGCTGGGTACGGTAACGGCGGGGGTATATGCTCCCAGCGTATAACGCTCTCCGGAATATACCTTGGAATAGAAATGATTGGATTCGCCGGGCTTTGGAACCCAAGCCCCAAGAAAATAGTGCTGTAACATCGCCACCCAACCATCTTTTACATCTAGGTTGAGCTCTTTTTCTTCCATGTCGTCAAAAGATATCTTTTTATACTTTTCATCCGGACTGTAGATGGCGCCCCCGGTATAGGTATTCATAAAGGCGCTGGAACCACTCTCATCTGGACTACGCTGCAACTGCGTGTACTCACGACCAGACCAATCTCCAGCTGAGTTATTCTTAACGATATGTTGCACCTTTATCTGATAGGAACCACGGGTAAAGATATAGCGTTTAATAACAGTGATTCCGTTGCCGTTAGACCATGTAAAATCCACAGCAAGACTATCCTCGCCTTCCCGCATCTCAAAACTGTCGCCATTGACCTGATACTGGTTTTCATGGGTAGGAGCTATATCTTTTATGGAGCTTTTTAGTCCAGACTGAGCAATGAACATCCCCGGAGATCTTTCCTTCATCAGCTGGAATTTTTCTTCAGAGTCCAGTGTCAGCGGGTAATCTAAAAGATATAGATTTTTGACGGTACCGCCCTTGGTACCCACTTCCAGACGTAACAGATCTGTCTTGATCTCAACCTTAGTTCCGGATGTTTCCGCCGTGTCACCAACGCCTAGATTCTCATGCTTTGCATCGCTGGCCATGGCATTTATATCTGGCACAGATGTCTCACTGGCGGCCGCGATTTGTGCGGTATCTGATTTTGCTGCTGGCTGTTGTTCCATTGCAGCAGCTGCGGTTGTCGTTTGGGATGCCGGTCCATAATCCCGCTGCCATGCTTGCCACAGAAGAAGCGAAACGAAGACTAAAGAAACTAACAAGATCAGACGCAGATTATCCATGGACGGTCTCTAGATGACTAAATGTATAGGTTACATATATAAATGGTAAGATAAGGACTCGTGGAAACAGAAAACAGTTGCAACGTTTTGCTTAAGCATTCTGTTCAGCTGTCTGTTTCCTAAGTTTTCCCCAAAGTCTTTCAAGTGAAGTAAACAACTCTTGATTAGCCACGGCATTTAGGCCACTTCGGCTGATAACCACGCAATCCAAACCACCAAGCATCCCTTTATTGTGTCGAAAACTCTCCCTTATGATCCTCTTGATCCGGTTTCTATCAACCGCCAAACGGCTATTCTTTTTGGACACGGCTAGACCCAGCCTGGGTATGTCCTGGCCATTTGGTCGGCAAAGCACCGTGAAACACCTATCTGCGGCCTTTATCGATCCACTGAAAACCGCGCGGTATTCTGCTGACTTTGACAGCCTGTCGACGCGCGCAAAACCTACCCCGCTATCCCGAATCAAGGTTGAATTATGGGATCAGCCTTGCCCGGCCCTTGGCGCGACGCGCATTTAATACCTTGCGTCCGTTACGCGTTGCCATACGTGCGCGAAAACCGTGTGTGCGTGCCCGCTTTAATGTACCGGGCTGAAAAGTTCTTTTCATTACAATTCACCAAAAAGTATATGGCCATCTAGCGATTGAGCTAAAAGGCCTGGAAAAAAAGGCGCTTAGAGTACTTTGACAGCAGCACATCTGTCAACAAAAATAAGGTGCGCACTAAGGTTTTAAACTTAGCAAACGAACGCAAGCATCAAATCCGACCATCGTAGGATAACATTATATATCTATCTGAAATAACTAATAAATACAGATAGGCAGTAAAATGTACTTATACCAGAATATCAGATCCTTAGTATTATTCTTAAGCTGTGGATAACTTTAACGCTTTTATGTAGACTCTGGTAGCTACCGACTGATCCGGTCTTTGGAGCAAAAGACGACATTAATCGGCAAATAATTAAAACACATAACGTATTGAGAGTGTAAAGCTATTGTGACTCCTTGGAATAAGTGTGTAGAGCAATTAGAGTCCGAACTCTCGGATCAGGAGTTCAGCACCTGGATCCGTCCCCTGCAGGCGGATGAAAGCGAGACAGAAATTAGATTATTCGCGCCCAATAAGTTTGTTCTCGATTGGGTGAAAAATCATTATCAGAGACAGATTTCAGAACGATTGCAGGAAATATCTAAAGGTCGGATTACCCTAGTCTCAATTAGTATCGGAAGCGGTCGATCTGACGCAGATAAAGCCACCCACAATAAGATCTCTATTGCTGAATCCAGGCCGCAGATTAAGAGCAATCTCAATCCGGAATTTGTATTTGATACCTTCGTTGAAGGAAAGTCCAACCAGCTAGCACGGGCCGCATCCATCCAGATCGGAGAAAATCCTGGCCGCGTATATAACCCTTTGTTTATCTACGGCGGAGTGGGGCTGGGCAAGACCCATCTTATGCACGCCATTGGCAACACCATTCTCAAGAACAACCCTTCTGCTTCCGTTTTATATAAACATTCAGAAGGGTTTGTCGCCGCCATGGTTAGGGCCTTACAACACAACAAGATAGATGAGTTTAAACGCGAATATAGATCTGTAAACGCCCTCCTTATTGATGACGTCCAATTTTTCGCAGGCAAAGAGCGCTCACAGGAAGAGTTCTTTCATACCTTCAATGCCCTGTTTGAATCGAAACAACAGATTATCCTGACCAGCGATCGCTTTCCTAAAGAGGTGCCCGGCCTTGAAGAACGCCTGAAATCACGTTTCGGTTGGGGATTGACAGTCGCCATAGAACCGCCTGATCTGGAAACCCGGGTTGCTATCATTAAGAGTAAGGCGGAGCAGCTGTTCGGTGTGGATTTTCCTAACGAAGTTGCGTTCTTCATTGGTAATCGGGTTCGCTCGAACATACGAGAGTTGGAAGGAGCACTGCGTAGAATAGTAGCAAATGCTGAGTTTACCGGTCGTCCAATAACATTGGATTTTGCAAAAGAAGCATTGCGCGATATGCTGGCAGCTCAAGACAAACTGGTGACTATAGAAAATATCCAGAAGACCGTGGCCGAATACTATAAAATTCGGACATCTGAGCTTCTATCCAGCACCAGAAGCAGAACTATAGCTAGACCAAGACAAATAGCCATGGCGCTGGCAAAAGAGCTAACAAACCATAGCCTCCCAGAGATCGGAAACGCCTTTGGGGGAAGAGACCATACCACGGTTCTATATGCCACGCGCAAGATAGCGGAGCTTAAGGAGAGCGATAACAGGGTAGAAGAAGATTATGGAAACCTGTTTAGAACCCTTACCAATTAATGTGTATAAACTGTGTATAAATTCAAAGGTTCCATAAACCAATAATTTATCCACAGGTATTTCAGGTTTAGTTTGATAGAAATCGATAGTTATTAACAGGTATTAATTTAACTAACAATATGAAATTATTAAATAAATAACAGAATATTGTAGTTACTAACAATACCAATAATAATAACTTTAATTAAATTACTTAATTTGTTTAAGAGAGCTTAAACATGAAGATAGTCACAAGCAGAGAAGAGTTACTTAAACCTCTAATGATGGTTGGTGGAGTAGTTGAAAAGAGACAAACCCTACCCATCCTAGCAAATATTTTGATCAATGCTGATAAGGATAGATTGAGGATAACCGCCACGGATCTTGAGGTTGAATTGAAGACCCAGGCCCAGGTCCAAGAAGGTGGAGATATAGATTTCACCTTACCTGCAAGAAAGCTGATAGATATCTGCAGGGCTCTACCTGAGGATTCTAAGATCTCTATAGATGTAACGGGAGAAAAGGCCGTAATTGTTGCTGGCAGAAGCAGGTTTACTTTGGGAGTACTACCAGCTAAAGACTATCCGGCAATAGAGGTCGATGGGGCGGCAAAAGGATTTAAAGTGAAAGAGGGGGTAATCAAACGCCTTATAGAAAAGACTCAGTTTGCGATGGCGCAGCAGGATGTAAGGTATTACCTAAACGGCCTGTTACTGGAGATGTCTGCTGGAGTCTTGAAGGCCGTAGCAACTGATGGACATCGTTTGGCCCTGTGTGAAGAAACTGAGGGGATGGAAGGATTTGATGATTTTCAGATCCTCATTCCGCGAAAGGCCGTGCTGGAATTAGGAAGGATGCTGGAGGATAGCGATAGAGAGATCGCGGTAGAGGTAGGTACCAATAATGTGCGTATTATGATGGGAGATACCGTGTTTACCTCGAAGTTGATAGATGGCAAGTTCCCGGACTACCGCAAGGTAATACCGGAAGAGACAGATAAACATGTAGTCATAAACAGAGACGTAATGAAGCAGGCACTGCACCGCACATCTATTCTGTCTAATGAGAAGTACCGGGGTATAAGATTCAATTTTGATAACAACAATCTGGAGCTTCTTGCCCACAATCCTGAACAGGAAGAGGCAAAAGAGGAGCTGGAGATAGATTATTCTGGAGAAAAACTGGTAATCGGCTTTAACGTCGGTTACCTGATCGAGGTCCTTTCTACCATAGATGGTGAGAATGTGGTCTTAGAGCTAAAGGATGAAAATAGCAGCTGCTTAATAAAATCTGATAAAAACGAAAAGAGCAGATATGTTGTGATGCCAATGCGCATTTAGCATAGTGACGATCCATAATGCACACTGGAAGGGACCTATTCAGGTCCCTTTTGTCTGATACCCTAGATGGCTATAAAGCAAATCAAGATAAAAAATCTTCGCGTGTTAGAAGATGTCGAGTTGGAACCAACGCAGGGATTAAATCTTATTTGGGGCAAAAATGGCTCTGGCAAGACCAGTATATTAGAAGCCGTCTACTTATTGGGAAGGGGAAAATCATTCAGGAACGCAGAGCATGAGCAGCTAATTACAAAAGGGCGGGAACAACTTACTATTTTCGCTCGCGTTCAAAGCATAAGCAGGCAACATGCTATAGGGTTTTTAAAAGGCCAAGTAACAACACAAGCCAGGCTGGATGGCGAGCGAGTTACCAGAATGTCTGATCTCGCTAGGACTGTGCCACTCGCCGTCATAACACCCAACTCTCACGAAATCCTTGAGCGTGGACCTCAGTACAGGAGGAGGTTTTTAGATTGGGGGGTGTTCCACGTGGAACCGGGTTTCCGCAACGCCTTCGAAAGATATTCCAGATGTTTAAAGCAAAGGAACGCGGCACTTAGGATAAGGTCAGGCTTTGACGGCACTTGGGATAAAGATCTCGCGATACTGGCAGATGAGATTGACACTTATAGGTCAAGATATCAGGCGATTCTTTCTGAAAAAATAACTACGCTGGCTAATAGGTTGCTGGATATAGGACAAATAGAGATAAATTGGATGCGGGGCTGGACCGATAAAAGTGATTTTGAGCAGGTGCTGAAGGATACAAAACAGGGGGATATCCAAACTGGATATACGAGGTATGGCCCACATCGGGCAGATCTATCCATAAAAATGACGGGACAAAAGATTGAAAAGATAGCATCCAGAGGCCAACAAAAGATGCTGGTGGCCATTATGTATTTGGCACAAGTGGCGGTTGCAAAGGAGTTGTCTGGCACCGACACTATTGTGCTCATAGATGATCTTACTTCAGAACTGGATGTGTCCAATAGGGAGATTCTGTTGCAGTACTTGGGAGAGATTGGTAATCAGGTGTTGATAACTGGTGTTGACGATATCTCTCAAGATGCCACATATTTTTCTAAAGTGTTTCACGTGGAACAAGGTAGGGTGGTTTAGTCTTGGGAACACAAATCCAAACACCAAAATTGATAGCCGTGTATAATGCCTGTTCGGATTTTAGGAGCTGTAGATGAGTTACGATTCTTCAAATATCAAGGTGCTTAAGGGTCTGGATGCGGTACGCAAACGTCCGGGCATGTATATCGGTGATACAGATGATGGCACAGGACTGCATCATATGGTGTTTGAGGTAGTGGATAATTCCATTGATGAGGCCCTAGCTGGATACTGTTCAGAGATAAAGGTAATTATCCACGAAGATCAATCTATCACAGTCACTGATAATGGGCGCGGTATTCCGGTGGATATACATAAGGAAGAGAACAAATCAGCAGCAGAGGTGATTATGACCGTTTTGCATGCTGGCGGTAAGTTCGATGATAACTCCTATAAGGTGTCCGGTGGCTTACACGGGGTAGGTGTGTCCGTGGTGAATGCGCTTTCCAGCCATCTAAAACTGACTATCAGACGCCACAATAAGATACATCAGCAGGAATATTCCATGGGTGAGCCGCTTGCGCCTCTGGCTGAAGTCGGAGATGCCGACACAACCGGCACGGAAATATGGTTCAAACCCAGCGGTGAAATCTTCTCCGACCTGCAAATTCACTACGATATCCTGGCCAAACGCCTGCGCGAGTTGTCATTTCTCAACTCAGGTGTACGCATTGTCTTGCTGGACGAGACGGATGGAAGGACTGACGCCTTCGAGTATAAAGGCGGCATAAAGGCCTTTGTAGAACATTTGAACCGCAACAAGACCCCAATGCATGAGAAGGTGTTTTACTTCAGTACAGAGCGCAACGATGTTGGTGTCGAGCTGGCCATGCAGTGGAATGATACCTATCAGGAAAGTATCTTCTGTTTTACCAACAATATACCTCAGCGGGATGGTGGCACCCATCTGGCCGGATTTAGGGCAGGACTTACCAGGACCCTAAATCAATATATCGAAAAAGAGGGCCTGGCCAAGAAACAAAAGGTAAATACCATCGGCGATGATGCCCGCGAAGGACTTACGGCCGTATTGTCAGTTAAGGTGCCTGATCCTAAGTTCTCCTCCCAGACCAAGGACAAACTGGTCTCATCCGAGGTAAAGGGGATCGTAGAGGCGCTCCTGGCGGAGCATTTTGGCGATTTTCTGTTGGAGAACCCAGCAGAAGGCAAATCCATTGCTGGCAAGATGGTAGAGGCGGCCCGCGCCCGTGAGGCTGCGCGCAAGGCTCGTGAGATGACTCGGCGCAAGGGCGTCCTGGATATCGCTGGTCTGCCGGGCAAACTGGCTGATTGCCAGGAAAAAGATCCAGCCTTGTCCGAATTGTACCTGGTGGAGGGTGATTCGGCCGGTGGATCTGCCAAGCAGGGCAGGGACCGTAGGACCCAAGCCATACTTCCTCTAAAGGGCAAGATCCTGAACGTAGAAAAGGCCCGCTTCGACAAGATGCTCTCATCTGCCGAGGTCGGCACCCTTATTACCGCCCTGGGTTGTGGTATCGGCCGGGAAGAGTTCGATCCAGACAAACTGCGCTATCATCGCATCATAATCATGACCGACGCAGATGTGGACGGTGCCCATATTCGTACCCTGCTGCTCACCTTTTTCTATCGTCAGATGGGAGAATTGGTGGAGCGTGGCCACATCTACATTGCCCAGCCACCGTTGTACAAGGTTAAGAAGGGCAAACAGGAGCAGTACCTGAAAGATGATGCCGATCTGGATCAATATCTATTACAAACCGCCTTGGATAATGCGGAACTGTTTGTATCAGATGTGGCTCCGCCATTGTCCGGTACTGCTTTGGAGACCTTGGCTCAGAAATACACATCGGTCATGGCCGGCATCAGGAGACTGGCGCAGCGTTATGACAAGGAGGTGCTGGAGAAGTTGATATTTATGCCGGCGGTGGATCAAGCCTTGCTGGCGGATGGCTCCCAGCAGCGGCAATGGCTGGAGGAGCTTACTGGAAGAATAAACGCGGAACGCGGCATATCTGACCAGTATGCAATAGGCCCGATAGTGGATATGGAGGATCAGGGCAAGGCCGTCCGCGTAGTACGCAAGATTCATGGTATTGAGAGTGAATCCATGCTGCCATTGGATTTCTTTAACACCAGTGATTATCGACGTCTGATAGATCTGGGAGCACAACTGGATGGATTGATCCAGGAAGGCGCCTATATCAAGAGAGGTGAGCGTAAGCAGGAGATCTTCAGCTTCAGCCAGGCTCTAAACTGGATGATGGATGAGGCCAAGCGCGGCCAGCATATCCAGCGCTACAAGGGGCTGGGAGAGATGAACCCGGATCAGCTGTGGGAGACCACTATGAACCCGGAGGTTAGGCGCCTGCTGCGGGTGGATATTGAGGACGCTGTGGCGGCAGACCAGATATTCACCACCTTGATGGGCGACCAGGTAGAACCGCGCCGCGACTTCATCGAACAGAATGCCCTTTCTGTGGAGAATCTGGATATCTAAGGAAGTCAGATCAACTAAAAGAACCGCCCTAATTGGGCGGTTTTTTAGGGCCTCTAATGATAGTAAGCGTTCGCATACTAGATGTTAATTAGCCATATAGTAAGCGAGGCTCCGCAAGATTTTCGTATGTAATACATTACGGTATAGGCACAAGTCATATGTTAATTTGTTATATTTGAAAGACGCTTCAAGATGTACCCGAAAGCAGTGTTTGGTTGGCTATGCAGAAGATAGATTACAAAAAGAAATTTAAACAGCTGTATCAACCGTCGGCCAAGAAGGTTGAGGTCGTTGAGGTGCCGAAATGGAACTACCTTATGATTGATGGAGAAGGGGACCCAAATACCTCTCAATCATTTCAGGACGCCATTGATGTCTTGTATCCGCTCTCGTACGCACTGAAATTTATGATTAAGAGAGGGGTGGTGGGTATTGATTACGGGGTGATGCCACTAGAGGGTCTCTGGTGGGCAGACAATATGTCCTCTTTTAGCGTAGACGATAAAGCTGGATGGAAGTGGACACTTATGATCATGCAGCCAGAGCTTGTTACAGAGGCGTTGGTCGCAAATGCTATCGAGCAGGTAAAGGCCAAAAAGGCTCCGGTATCTCTTTCATAGGTAAGATTTGAATCTTTTTGCGAGGGCAAGGCCGCACAAATCATGCATATTGGCCCATTTTCAGAAGAGGGTCCGACCATAGAAAGGCTGCACTCATTTATTGAAGAGCAGGGAAGTCAGAGAAAAGGTAAACACCACGAAGTATATTTGAGTGACATAAGGCGGGCCGCTCCGGAAAAGTGGAAAACTATCATCAGGCAGCCTATGTTGTGATCAGGCAGAGGAATAATAATTTCTAAATCGCAAACGAAGATATTTTGATGGGGCGACTTGTAAGTAACACCACGATTAGCAAATATGTATAACCCCTAAGAAGATAGTAACTTTATGAACCATACAAAAGTGATGGTGATCAATCTTTTTGCTGGCCTAGTATTCAGCCAGGTCGTATCTGCTTACGATGGGTTAGATCTTTACGATTGTGTCATCTCCGATAAAGATCGGTTTAATTCACGGGGGATGAGACTTACCGATGTCCGAGCCATTCTTGCCCAGGACCGCGCCAACTACCATAGGTTTGGGCACCGTGATGTAAAGGATTCCGGCGATGTTGTCTTTGCCACTCCTGAGGGGCGCATGCGCTGGCGATCAGTAAGGCTTACCATAGATCCTGCCCTCAGAAAAAAGATTATCTCTGGCGGCGATGTGGAGATCACGATTTTTGTATTTACCGAAGATTGGGTAGAGGTACGTGAGGGCCTGCTTGATCCGAATGTGAGTTGAGTTTGTTGGGGTAGTAGAGAGAGTTTAACCAAGCAATAAGCAAGCAAAACGATGAATGAGATATTGGTTCTTATTGGCGGGGGTTACATGATTACCCTGGCGGTATTTCATGTTCTTTTTTGGCGCATATTTAAATGGCCAGAAACGCTCGCACCACTGAACAGGGTAGACAGAGCAACGACTCAGGTGCTTAATATAAGCATCACGTTCATCTTTGCCATATTTGCGTATATATCACTGGCACACACTGACGAGCTACTAAATACCACACTTGGAAAATCGATACTTATTCTCATATCGATCTTCTGGCTGTTTCGTACGGGACAGCAGATAGTTTTTTACGATATGCGTCATAAGGTATCTATAGGGCTTACCATCTACTTTTTGGTCGGCGCATTGTTATATGGCATCCCCGGGATCGCGTAACCGATAATTGGGAATCCTCTCGGTCAGGCATTCTGGCCCCCTGATTTTGCTATCCCGATCAAACGGGAGATGATAAGTTTCTGTTCATGGAAAATTTTGTAATCATTTTGGCGTTTTTGCTCATTGGTGTGGGCCTAAGGCGTATGCCAGAGTTTCCCAATGAAACGGCTAAGGTATTAAACCTGTTTGTTATCTATGTCTCTCTGCCGGCATTGGTCCTTATCAATATTCCCGCGTTGAATTTGTCGAAAAATCTGTTGGTGCCCATGCTTATGCCGTGGGGTGCGTTGCTGTTGTCCTGCGCTATCGTGCTGCTGTTGTCCCGCCTATTGCACTGGAGACGAGAGGTTACCGGCTGTATGCTGCTTTTGGTCCCTCTGGGCAACACCTCATTTTTGGGTATACCGATGATTGAGGCGTTTTTTGGGAAAGAGCTGATTCCTTATGCGCTACTGTATGATCAATTTGGTTCGTTTTTGGCCCTGGCAATCTATGGCTCGCTCATTCTAGCCATCTATGGCGCCGATCAGATTAAACCGACGGCAATGGGCGTGGCTAAAAAGATCGTCTTGTTTCCACCGTTTATCGCCTTGGTCCTGGCCTTTATGCTCAAGCCGTTTACCTATCCTGCCGTGGCGGTAACCCTACTAGAGACATTGGCCGCGACCCTGGTGCCATTGGTGATGATCGCTGTGGGATTCCAGTTGACGTTCCGTCTAAGCAGAGAGGTCACATCTCAACTTAGCATGGGCTTGGCAATTAAGTTGGTAGTTGTTCCGCTGGTTGCATTGTCGTTTTGTAAGTTGGTAGGTTTGGAAGGGGATGCGGTGCGAATTTCTATCTTCGAGGCTGGCATGCCCCCCATGATCTCTGCCGGGGCCCTGGCCATTTTGGCCAACCTGGCGCCCACCTTGGCGGCGGCCATGGTTGGTATAGGCATTATCCTGAGTTTTGCAACACTGCCATTATTGTATCAACTGCTGTTATGAAGGCAGTGTTGCCACAGTAGATTCAATCCACTCCTCCACTTCGGCTATGATCTCGTTGGATGTTTTTCCGTTAGGATCAATCGGTTCACCGATTACCATTTGCACGGTACCAGGGTATTTTTTTATGTCGCGGCGACGCCAGAATATTCCAGCATTGTGGGCGACCGGTATAATGGGATAGCCGGATTTTTCCGCCAGGATAGCTCCGCCCGTACCATAGCGTTTGCGCTGGCCAGGATCTACTCTGGTACCCTCCGGGAAGATCATTATCAGACGGCCCTGCTTTAGTCTTTCTATGCCCTGGGTGATGATGTCTTGCATGGCCTGGCGTTTGTTACCGCGGTTAATGGTAATAGATTGCACCGCTGTTACGGCTAGACCAAATACCGGTACCCACTTCAGCTCCCGTTTCATTATCCAGGCCTGTTCCGGCGGAAATAGTCCGCGCATGGCTATGGTCTCCCAGGCGGACTGATGTTTGGACATGATAATCGCAGAGTGCTCTGGCAGGTTTTCCCAACCCGTTATCTCGTATTTGAGACCACAGATCTTATCCAACATCCACAGAGCGATTTTGGCCCAGGTATTGGCGATTTGACTGCGAGCGCGGAAGGGCATCAGCAAGCCAATAGTCGCCAGCGGGATAGTAAGTACGATAGTGATAAGCAACAACAAAGTGAAAAATATAATGGAGCGGATTAATAACATTATTAGATGCCTTCATCTGAAACCGGTTTGGTGATAAGTGTTTCCACAAAATCTGCCAGGTTCTGGTAGGTTGCAACATCCTGTTCCGGATTGATTTGTGCAAAGGTCTTCGCGCCTTTGCCGGTCAAAACCAATACAGGTGTGGACCCAACGGCAGCCGCAGCCTGTAGGTCACGCAGGCTATCGCCTACCGCAATGGCGTGGCTTAGATCGGTATTAAGATCCAGCCCTATCTGTAGCAACAGGCCCGGCTTGGGTTTGCGACAGGAGCAGCCGTCATCCGGTCCGTGCGGACAATAGTAGATACCCTCCAATCTACCGCCGTGCCGTTCTATTTCTACTTCCATTTTGCGGTGAATGGCTTCCAAGGTCTCCAGGTCAAACAGCCCACGCGCCACCCCGGACTGATTGGTTGCCACCACTACACGGTATCCGGCTTGGGTCAGGCGGGCGATGGCCTCCAGACTGCCGGGTATCGGAATCCATTCGTCCGGGTCCTTTATGAAGGCATCGGAGTCTTGGTTTATTACGCCGTCACGGTCAAGAATGATTGTATTCATGGTGTTACAGGGTTAGTGAACAATTACTCCATATCCCTGAATTCGGATACCCGGATGCGGCCGTTGATCATCTTGGCCTCGCGCTGCATCAGCCTTTCCATCTTTTCCCAGAAGGCCTGGTTCAGGTCTATATCCTGAGCGATACCGGTGCCGAGGATCAGGATCAGCAGGTCTGCGATCTCTTCCGCCAGAGCCTCTTTACTCTTGCCCTTGGTGACGCAGGAGGAGATCTCCCCCAACTCCTCCGCCATGAGTGCTACGCGATAGGCCATCTCTTCACCACCGGTCTCCCGGAAACGGTGTTTGTCGTGAAAGGCCTGTACCGCAGCCAGCATCTCCGTGTATGAATCTTTCTGCATCACTGTAACCTGGAGAGATCGGCGGCGCTCAGGAACAGGGCGCTCAGGGAATTTAGCAAGGCCAGCCGGTTACGACGCAGGCCGACGTCCTCACAATTCACCATCACCTTATCGAAGAACCCGTCCACAGATTCGCGTAGGGCGGCCAGCAGCTTCAGGGCCTGGGTGTAGTCACCCTGGGCAAATAGCGGTTCCACCACCGGGGTCAATTCCGCGACCTTGTGGAAAAGCTCCTTCTCCGCCTCTTCCTCGAAGATGCCGGCATCCGGTTGCGCCGAATACTCCTCATCGCTCTTCTTCAATATATTGCGAATGCGTTTGTTGGCGGCGGAGAGGCTCTCGGCCTCCGGCAGTTTGCGGAACTCGGTCACCGCCTTCACCCGCAGGTCGAAGTCTGCCGGTCTGGTAGGACGGCAGGCCAGGACCGCATCGATCACATCGGCGGTTATGCCGCGATCAGCGTAGTAGGCCTTGAGGCGATCCATCATGTAGTCGAACACCTCAGTCACCGCGGCGCTGGCATCCACCTTGTCGGCCAGACCCTCAGCGGCCAGTTGCAGCATGGCCTCCAGGTCCAGATCCAGCGGGGTCTCGATCAGGATGCGCAGCACACCCAGGGCGGCGCGACGTAGACCAAACGGGTCTTTCACCCCGGTGGGTTTCTGGCCGATGGCAAAGATGCCCACCAGGGTATCCAGACGATCGGCCACGGCGATGGCGCGGCCACACTCTCCGGCGGGGAGATCGTCACCGGCCTGTTTTGGCAGATAGACCTCCTTCATGGCGGCGGCCACCTGCGGGTCCTCGCCAGACTTGGCGGCGTAATAGCTGCCCATGACGCCCTGTAGTTTGGGGAACTCGTTGACCATATTGGTCATCAGGTCGCATTTGCACAGTTCAGCGGCACGTTGGGCCAAGGCCGGATCGGAGCCGGTATGCTCCGCAATAGAGCGGGCCAGTTTGGCCACGCGCTGGGTCTTGTCATACAGGGTGCCCAGCTTCTCCTGAAACACCACCGTCTTCAGGCTTTCCTGGTGGGCCTCCAGAGGCTGTTTCAGGTCCTGCTCCCAGAAGAAGGCGGCATCCTTGAAGCGGGGGCTGATCACCCGCTCGTTACCCGCCCGAACCTGGGAGATATCCTGGCTTTCGATATTGCTGATGGTGATGAAGTTGGGACGCAAAGCGCCGTCTGCGGACACCACCGGAAAATATTTTTGATGCCCCTGCATGGCCTGGACCAGGGCCTCGGCCGGGACCTCCAGAAAACTTTCATCGAAACTACCCATGACCGGTACCGGCCACTCGTTAAGAGCGGTCACCTCATCCAGCAGATCTTCGTCGATCACGGCCTGGGCATCGGCGGCTGCGGCGGTCTCTGTGACCTGTTTGCGGATCAGCTCCTTGCGTTGTACCAGGTCAGCGTAGACCATGCCTTGTTCTTGAAGTTGAGACAGGTAGTTTGCTGGCGCACTGATCTCAATGGCGTCCGGGCGATGGAAGCGGTGACCGCGAGTTGAGCGTGCTGCTTGTTGTCCCAGGATCGTGGCCGGGATCACCTCATCTCCGAACAGCAACAGCACCCAATGCACCGGACGCACGAACTCTTCGGTGCGGGCACCCCAGCGCATGCGCTTGGGGATGGGTAGGGCGGCGAGGGATTTATCTATGATCTCCGGGATAAGCTCGGCCGTATTCTTGCCAGACTGCTTTTGCTGGAATATCAGCCAGGAGCCGTTGGGGGTCTCCTGCCGTTCCAATTGCTCTACGGTAACGCCACAGGAACGGGCGAAGCCTTCAGCGGCCTTGCTAGGATTGCCGTCTGCGTCGAAGGCGGCCTGTAGCGCCGGGCCTTTGCGTTCCACCATCCGGTCTTCCTGGGCGGTGGCCAGAGCGGTGATCTGGACCGCCAGACGCCTAGGCGAGGCGTAGCGTTTGATCTCGGTGAAGCCGAGTTCGGCGCCCTTTAATCCGTCTTCGATGCCCTGCATGAAGGCGAGGGAGAGACGATCCAGGGCGGTAGGCGGCAGTTCTTCGGTGCCGATCTCCACCAATAGGTCACGGGTATCAGCCATGGGTGGCACCTCCTGCTGCGGCTAGCATGGGGAAGCCGAGGGCCTCCCGGCGGTCATAATATGCCTGGGCTACGGCCCGGGCCAGGGTGCGTACTCGCAGGATGAAGCGCTGACGTTCGGTCACCGAGATGGCGTGGCGGGCATCCAACAGGTTAAAGGTGTGGGATGCCTTCAATATCTGCTCATAGGCCGGCAGCGGTAGGTCTTTCTCTATCAGCTCTAGACACACCTTTTCGCACTGGTCGAAATATCCGAACAGGTAGTCCACATCGGCAATCTCAAAGTTGTAGGTGGATTGTTCCACCTCGTTCTGATGAAACACATTGCCATAGGTAACCGGGCCTTGCGGACCGTTGGTCCAAACCAGATCAAACACGCTCTCCTTGGACTGCAGATACATGGCGATGCGCTCCAGGCCGTAGGTGATCTCACCAGTGACCGGACGGCAGTCGAGACCGCCGACCTACTGGAAATAGGTGAACTGGGTCACCTCCATGCCATTGAGCCAGACTTCCCAGCCGAGTCCCCCGGCGCCGAGAGTGGGCGATTCCCAATTGTCCTCAACGAAGCGGATGTCGTGCAGCTTGAGATCCAGGCCGAGTTCCTGCAGGGAGCCCAGGTAGAGTTGCTGGATATTCTTGGGCGACGGCTTCAAGACCACCTGGTACTGGTAATAG
>JBNKSV010000016.1:0-48861 GCA_050297535.1 Sedimenticolaceae bacterium | reverse complement strand
AATCTGGAGCGAGCCTGATGCAAATCACCAATACCCAGTTGACCACCATCAACACGTTTTTTCACATCATCAAGGATCTGCTGATGCACGCCGAGATTCTCATTGGCAAGGGCGAGAATCTCAGTGTGACGTACAACATCTATATAGGAGAAAGCGACATCGGCCGCCAAGACTTCCCCGCGATCGCCTATATGCTCTACGGCGCCACGCAATTTAGCCTCTTGCTCCTCTACGGTACCCTCACGTTCAAAGCCGTCGAAGATGACCTCTCTCATCATTAACGCCGACTCTTTACGATCAAGAGATGTCCCATCACCATACCCAGCCGCACGGGTTGCACTGTTATCGGAGAACTCACGGCCATATGCTAGTTCAAGATCCAATGTAGGCATATAGCGTGATTTTGCCACGCCCAGATCGCTCTCGATAGCACCCTTAAGGTGCTGGGCGTCTTGTATTTCCGGATAGGAATTTAATGCTGCTTGCACGGCGCCTTTTAGAGACTGGGCAGCAACCGAAGACACACATACCATTCCCAGCAACCCGATCACACCAATCACTAAACTGTTAGAATCCCGACTTTTTCTCATTTTATGATCCCCTTCAGCACTACACCTAAGAGCTCCCTACGACTACCCTATCTGAAACACCATGGATTAATATATAGTTAATCGGGCCAATTCTATGCTATTAAGCGCCTTGGGTATAGGGTTTAAGGGTTGAGTTTTTTCAGCATCCATTCATAACTTACTCCTGGTGACAAATCGCATCCAGCCACATGCAGCCACACCAGCAGGAGATAATACACTTAAAATCAATCACATAAGAGTGATTGCGCGAAATAGACTTTAATCAGAATATCTATCTATTTGTTATTGTTGGCTTTGGGATTAAAAATGACCGATAGCAGATAATGCCGATAAGCTACGCACAAGCACTGCTTGAATCTACAGACATGCAAACAATCGCAGTAATTTACACACGGTTGCTGCTTTATAGTCAGATTTTCAAAAACACGAGGGTATTTTTACTGGAGACAGCAGATTTACACCATTAGGACTGATCCGCCGATAGATCGACGTAAAAAAGATTTGTATCAAAAGATAGCGATTCCTGAGAGGCAGACACACTGAGATTGGAACAGGACACGATAATCTCACCAGATGCCTCATTTATCTTGCCAATTCGGTTGCCACCCGCATTCAGCATATCAAACAAGGCATCCAGGTCTATTTGGTAGTTAATATCGCTCACTTGTATTTAAATCCCAAACCAGCATCCGTTTTCATTATATTAAGAATATACAAACGCTTTCTGCGAACTATATCCCAGCAACAACAAAACAATCGAACATTGCTTTACTTAAATTCGCGAGAATCAACTCTCATCAACTACAAGGTTGCCGCTGCCAACAAGACCTGCCACAGAACCCAAACCGGTCGTTCCGTCTAAAGTAACGGAAAAATCAGAGTAGCCATTTATAGTGAGTGTAGTATCACCGCCACCTTCCGTTAAAGTTACCAGCGCCTCGCGTGCAGCAGAGCCAGATATAGATAAGGCATCAAACAATGCATCCAGATTTATGGCATCACCATCACCGGTAGTGAAATCATAAATCGTATCATGACCATCTGACGTAACATCGCCAAACACAAACTCATCACTACCTGAACCACCGGCTAACTGATCATCCCCGGCTCCGCCTGTGATTACATCGTCGCTATTACCGCCCACCAATATATCATTACCACTGGAGCCGGTAAGCACGCCATCATCGTCTTCTACTAGAATATGGGTGTTATAGGTACCGGCTGTATTATAAGATTCAAATCCCGTTCCTATGTAGACCCAGCCGTCACCAGTTGCCGTGTAGCTTATTGATCCGTCACCACTCACGTACTGCCAATCCAGATCATCGCTAGTGCCAATCTTAAAAGGTGGGGGGAAAAATGAACTGTAATTCGCACTGTACAAAGGATCATAGCCGTTAGTCGCAGCGATATCAGTTTCCAATGCAATGTAATAATCATCAGGAGATAAACCATCGTGCTCAATGGTTATCGTTTCTCCCGCCTGGAGCCATACGCGCATACCATCCCAATCTGCAAACATGCTATTTGCGGATCTCGTTTCCAACTCAACCGTAAAAGAATCTGATGGTCTGTCAGACAATGCAATTGAAGACTCATCCATCAAAGCGAAGGTATCACCGATATTGTTGGCGACAGAGATGCTAAGGACTTCTGGCTCTTCTGGCTCTTCTGGCTCCGGCTCTGGGGGCACCACATCACTACCAGTATCTGTATAACCAGGCACCTGGGTAAATTCCACGCTATCGGCTATATGCACGCCGCCAGCATAGGGGCCATGCCCAATATCGTCCCCCAGTGAACCACTGGGATCGGCCGAGAAACTTGCGTTGCCTGGGGTGACCAGGCCTGCAGCATCATCACCGGCTGCAGGTGCAATCAAATCATAATTGAGGTTATCTATGAGGCTTACGATCTCCTGACCGGGAACGACGGTTCCATCATCAAGGGTAATCTCAGGTGCCGCGCCTGCCTGCGCCAGAGGTATATAGTTCGGAAAAACCACCTCGGTACCATCGGGCAGCTGCACAACCAGATCGGCGGGATTGGCTTCACTTTGAAGAAACTTCAGATCCTTAAACTGTCCCATACCAGGAATGTGCAATTGAAGCCCGGTGTTTTGATCGTTTTGTGCCATCTTAGTAATCTCCGTGTTCTAAGCCATTCGCCCAGCGCCACACAGGTAATATCAGGAATTAAATCGCCCAGCGTGGTTACACCCTTGGGCCTTCATAGCTGTAATTCTTAACCTTATAGCCTTTATTAACATCCCCTATTTGGGGTAAAGCTAATATTTCTATCCCGCACCTGGAAAAACATCAGCTATTTCAATTCGTTACCACCAACAAACCCCAATGTCGGCAGCTAATAACACCACTAAACCACCAGTATTTCACCTTATCACAAGATTTACCATTCTTGCACCACAATAGTTCAAACAGCTACTCTGGAACGCCTATGTAATACCCCTGCGCCCCATCCATATTCAGAGATTGCAACAAATCCCAGACCGCCTCTGATTCCACTGACTCGGCAATGACCTGAATATCCAGACCATGGGCGATATCCGTCAGGGCCTGAATAAAGAATTGATGATCCTGATTCTGATCCAAGGTGCGCAGATAGCTGCCATCTATCTTAAGATAATCAATCTTCAGGGATTTAAGATACGCCAAAGAACTGAAACTGCGCCCGAAATGATCCAGCGAGAACATCACACCAAACTTGCCCAACCGGTCTATCAACTCCTTCAATTTAGGCAGATTGGCTATAGCCCCATACTCAGGGAGCTCGAAGATCAGTCTATGGGAAATATCCGCATATTGAGAGAGCATCTGTTCTAGCCACTCCATAAACTGCGCATCAGAGAGCGATTGCGGAGAAAGATTTATAGCTAACCTTCCCTGAATAGAGGCATCGTCCAATAGCGTACTCACCAGTTTATTCACCACCGCTCGGTCGACCTTGGCCGCCAGACCAACGCTCTCCACCACCGGAATGAATACACCCGCCGGAATCAGTTCGCCATCGTTGTCCGGGATACGAACCAATACCTCTCTATGCATAAGCTGTCTTCCAGGACAACTAACCACCGGCTGATACAGAAGAGCGATCCTGTCTTGCTCCAACGCATCTTCAATAAACGCCCTCCAATCCGCCGCGGCACGTACCTTTCTGCGATCAAGATTCTCCGGCGCCGTCAGCTGCCAACTATTTGCCTCCTGAGACTGCGCAGAACGCAGGGCCATATCCGCCTCGGAAAGCAGCTCTTTAAGACTCTGACGCCCGTCGAAGTAGGCGGCACCGATGTGAGCCACATCCGGCGATTCCGGCATTCCGGTTGCATACAGACCGGACAAGGCTGAGCTAATACGTTGACACAGATGCTTTGAATCATCCAGGCTACAGTCCTCCACCAATAGCCCAAAATCCGCGCCAGTAAGATGGGCCAGAGTGTGTTTCGGAACATCCTCTGTCGCCTTAACCAGACATTGCGCCACCTCGCACAACAACTCGTCACCGGCCTGATAACCCTTGCGATCGTTGTACTCTTTGAATGACTTAACCTGCACCAGATAAAACGCCCCCTGCATGAAATCCTCTTCCGACTTGATCCGGTCGCTGACTATATCCATAAAGCGCCGTTTGTTATCAAGCCCGGTTACCGGATGCTGATAGGCCTGTTGCCTTAACCGCGAAACCAGGGATTCCAATTCTGACAACATCCACTGCACCTTGGCGGTCATGCGGTTCATGGCCTCCATGATACGTCGCAGATCCGGCGTCTTTGGAAGATCATCCAGCACCGGAAATTCACGATTACAGATAGAGTCAGCCTGCCACTCGATGCGTTTCAACGGTTTCAGCAGCACTCGTAACGACGCCATCCCTATCGTCAAGATGAACAGGGCGCTAATAAAAAACCAGATAGCAGTATCCTTAGCATTACCCCACATATCTATATACGCATATCCCGGATGGCTCTGAATAATCACCCGTCCGGCCTGGGTCCAGCCCGACATCACCGCCGCCTCTCCCACCGGGGTTTCCAAAGGGAATGCGGAGATAAACCAGGACGGCACCCCCTCTATGGTAATTGGCAACTCCAGCTTCTTCAGGATATTGCCATTGGCGTCTTCTACGACAAGCTTGCGGTAATAACCCCGATCGAAGATGGCATCAGACATGGAATCTATGCTGGCTTGATCACCCTTCGCCAGATGGGTGGATATGGAGAGCCCCAGAGAGGTGGCTGCATCCTGTGCATGCGATTCCAACTGCGCCTCAAGATAGTCTCGGGTATTGCGCACACTGGTAAAGAAGGTGCCGATAAACACGAACAGCAGCAGCACCAACACCAGCAGGGCCAATCGACGTGACAAGGTCATGGTTTCTCTCCCTTGTTTCTATTAGTTGTGTTATCTCTGTTTTCCCGTTCCATCCTTGCCTTCAAATCTTGCCATAGATTTATACGTTTGGATGTACCAACACGCAAGCCTTTATCCCGGCTCTTGGCCAGCCAGAGGCCATCACCATTAAAGCTGTACACCGGAGCCAGATCCGTGCGCTGGGTTGCGGGTAGGATACGGGGGTTTAGATTATCCAGAACCAAGGGGACAGCATCGGGACTGGAATAATAGGTCAGCACCATATGGGCTTGATTAAGCCGCAGGGCCTTTACATACATTATGCGTAATTTGGTGTCCGGGACCCCAAGCTCACGCAAGGTGAAATACTTGGCTATAGAATAGTCCTCGCAATCAGCCGCCCCCTTGCCCATCGCCTCTATCGGCGTAGCCCAATAGTCATTCTTACCCCAGGTAATGCTATCCGGACGAAACTTGAGATGGTTAAAGAAGCGGTTTACCACGGCCAGCTTTTCGGCCTCCCTTATATCTCTATTTTCCTGCAGTAATCTCTGCCACTTCAGCACTCGCTCCACCGCAGGCTCACCATATTTTTCCCGCACACTCTTGATCAATTCCGGGCCTAGTACTATTCCTTCAGCCACCACCAATGTGGCGAAAAACCAGAGCATAGGGGCCATACGAAACGGCCGCGGGCGTCCGCCCGCAGACCTTGAACGCCAAACTGCAGTTGTTATCTTCAAGAATGATAATCGCCGCACTTGTTGCAAATACGCCCCATCCCCTCATTATCAGATTAATCCTAACAACTATTTCGCCCGAAATATCAGAAACTTGAATCCTCCATGGGTTCCTAGGCAGATCAACCGCGCATTACGGATTGTTACCAACCTATCATGCCGCTAGAATAACCGGTCATTTACAACCGGACCAAAGCAAATGCGTACATCCCAGTTTCCATTACAGACCGTCAAGGAGACCCCATCCGAGGCCGAGATCGCCAGCCATCAGCTGATGCTGCGCGCCGGGATGATCCGCAAACTGGCGTCCGGGCTCTATACTTGGCTACCTCTGGGCCTGCGGGTGCTGCGCAAGGTCGAGACCATAGTGCGCGAAGAGATGAATCGGGCCGGCGCCCTGGAACTGTTCATGCCAGCGGTGCAACCGGCCGAACTCTGGCAGGAATCGAAGCGTTGGGAAAAATATGGCCCGGAACTACTGCGCATAACCGATAGACATAATCGCGAGTTCTGCTTCGGCCCCACTCACGAAGAGATCATTACAGACCTTGCACGTAACGAACTGCAGAGCTACAAACAGCTGCCGGTCAACTATTACCAGATCCAGACCAAGTTCCGGGACGAGATTCGTCCGCGCTTCGGGGTCATGCGGGCGCGGGAATTCCTGATGAAGGACGCCTACTCCTTCCATGCCGACCAGGAGTCACTGCAACGGACCTACGACCAGATGTACACGGCCTACTCCCGCATCTTCGAGCGTTGCGGCCTCATGTTCCGGGCCGTACAGGCGGATACCGGCAGCATCGGCGGCAACGCCTCCCACGAATTTCACGTCTTGGCCGAATCTGGAGAAGACGCCATCGCCTTCTCTACCGAGAGCGATTACGCCGCCAACCTGGAACTGGCCGAGGCCCTGGCCCCTGCTGGCGCACGCCCTGAACCCCAAACAGAGATGCAGACCATAGATACCCCGGGACAACACAGCATCGAAGAGGTTAGTGGTTTTCTCAAGGTTGATCCCAGCCAATGCCTGAAGACCCTGATCGTACAGGGATCAGAAGAAGGCAGTCTGGTCGCGCTGGTGCTGCGCGGTGATCACGAACTCAACCCCATCAAGGCGGAAAAGCTGGAGGCGGTAGCCGAGCCCCTGACCATGGCCGACGAAGAAGAGATTAAGGCCGCCATCGGCTGTTCCGTCGGCTCCATAGGTCCGGTTGGGATAAGCATTCCGTATATCGTTGATCGCAGTGCTGCCGCTGTCGCAGATTTCGTCTGCGGCGCCAACCAAGACGGCAAACACCTAACCGGCGTCAACTGGGATAGAGATGTCACACTAAGCCAGATTGCAGACCTGCGCAACGTACAAGAGGGCGACCCAAGCCCGGACGGCAAGGGCAATATCACCATCGCCCGCGGCATTGAGGTCGGACACATATTCCAACTGGGCCAGAGATACAGTGAGGCCATGAACGCCACCGTTCTGGATCAGAACGGCCGTACCCAGATCATGACCATGGGCTGCTACGGTATCGGCGTATCCCGGGTGGTTGCCGCCGCTATCGAACAAAACCATGATGACAAAGGCATCATCTGGCCAAGCGCGATCGCACCCTTCCAGGTGGCGCTGCTACCTATGAAGATGGACCGCTCCCACCGAGTACGTGAGGCCGTAGAAAAGCTATACGATGAATTAGTAGCCACAGGTATCGAAGTACTCCTGGATGATCGCGACGTACGCCCCGGCTTCATGTTCGCCGATATGGAGCTGATCGGCATTCCGCACCGGGTGGTTGTAGGAGAAAAGGGCCTGGATGAAGGAACTGTTGAGTACCGCGGTCGCAAAGAGACCGAGAACAGCATGATCAACATTGATAACATAGTCCCTATGTTGCGCCAGAAACTCGATACAGAGATGGCTATAGAATAAAGAGATAAAAACTATTACGGCCTACGGCCACCGCTTAATATGAATAGACCGACCACACAAATCAGTCCAACTGATAGGTGTTCGGCCCAACACAAGGCAAACAATTATGGCAAAAGAAGCAAGCTTTACCCGGGAAGAACTACTCGCCTGCGGTCACGGAGAGATGTTTGGTCCAGGTAACGCCCAATTACCCACACCCAACATGCTGATGATGGATCGCGTCACCCGCATAACCGACCACACCGGCAGCCACGGCAAGGGTGAGATCATTGCGGAACTGGATATAACACCGGACCTCTGGTTCTTTGACTGCCACTTCCCAGGAGATCCTGTCATGCCGGGATGCCTGGGGCTGGACGCCATGTGGCAATGTGTCGGCTTCTTTTTGGCCTGGATCGGCAATCCCGGCCATGGCCGCGCCCTTGGAGTGGGTGAAGTGAAATTCACTGGGCAGGTACTGCCTAGCGCCAAACTGGTAACCTACGAAATCAATATGAAGCGGGTGATAAGCCGCAAACTGGTGCTGGGTGTGGCTGACGGAGTTGTAAAAGTGGATGGACGCGAGATCTATACCGCTACCGATCTGAGAGTTGGGCTATTTACCTCTACGGACAGCTTCTAATTAGCCATGACACACTCAAAATAATGATGGTCTATGCTTACCAGGAAGATAATCGGTTAAAAAGTGAACGACCACACAAACGCGGACTACAGTTAATGCCGCCTTGTGTGGTGTGTATTATAAATAGCTGGACCATCTGATCTACACAGGTTTTAATGCAGGAATGGAACATAATGCAGGGGTATACGGTTTTCAATAAGAAACAGAGCGTATGAAGGAAAAACGGCATAATGATGGCTCACCCAAGCAACTCTTCAGCAAACTACCTGAAGGGTCTCTCAGGGTGCTACAGATCACTGACAGCCACCTCTATGCAGACCCCACCAACAGCCTTGCCGGAATCAACACGGAACAATCCCTACTCCACCTACTGGACATCGCCAAGGAGTACATCCTGCCCGTAGATCTAATACTGGTTACCGGCGACCTCATCCATGACGCATCACCTAAAGGCTATCAACGCCTGAAGGGGCACTTATTGGCCCTCAATGCCCAGACCTACTGTATACCCGGAAACCATGACGACATCGCGACCATGGAGCAACATATCAGTTGCGATAAGATCGGCACCCACACCATGTCCACACACGGAAACTGGGCATTGATCATGCTCGACTCAGCGGTCCCAGGAAAGGTAAGCGGGCACCTAAACGACCAGCAACTTGATTTACTAAAGGCCGGTTTGGAGGCAAATCAGGATCGCCATGTATTGGTGTCGCTACACCATCATCCCATATCTTTGGGCAGCGCATGGATAGACCAACTAGCCCTGGACAATCCGGACGAACTATTCTCTATTCTGGACCAATATCATAACGTGCGCGGACTGCTATGGGGCCATGCCCATCAACGCTATGAAGGGGAACGCAACGGAGTTAAGCTGATGGGGAGTCCTTCCACCTGCATTCAATTCAAACCCAATCAGGATAATTTTGCGATAGACCCGACCCCACCCGGACTGCGCTGGCTGGCCATGTTGCCAGACGGAAGCATAGAAACCGACATCGAATTCCTTGAACAAACCCCAGCCGGGATCGATCTAAGCGTCAGCGGCTACTAATCTCAGTCCTAGATTCACACCCTATCCCTTTCAGTCATGGGGATTAAGCTGCTATTATTGTCGAATCAGGCTGAATATGTGGAAGGAACCCCGGTTCAAACATACAACCATAGATGTATAACAAAAATCTAATACTATAATGAACATCTAACACAAGGGCCTAGCGGTGCCGGAAGAACTGAAAAAAATCCACCTTACAACACCCGCAGCCGACAGCGGGATCAATCATGACACCATAACCAAACCCAACTCACTGAAGGCCTGGGTGGAAGACCTACCCTCCGCCAATCCGGCCAGCATGGCCCAGAATGTATTATCTTCACTCCAGAAGTTGAACCGGCACCCAGCAAAGGTGCCGCAACGCCCGGAGCTAATGAAGATATATCTGCCCCCATTCTTCGAGATCATAGAGATAGCGCGCAAAATAAGCTGCCAGGATCGCCGCAGCCAGGGGCTAAGCAAAATCAATAAAGAACTGCTCACAGCGGCATCGGCCATATGTTCAGAGATGGCCTACGGTTTCAAACATATCGTTCTGGATGAGATGCGCGCTGAAATCAAATTGCTTCCGAACGAATGCGCCACCCATATTCATCTGGCAATGTTTAGTCTATCCATCGGATTGCTATTGGATATGGCCGCGCACAAACCGGAATCGCGCACGGTATGGCGCGAGATCTTCCAACTACTCATAAGGGCGCAACAGCTTGGGGCGGCAAATATCCGGATAGCCGACATCATGCCAGATGCCGATAACGAGACCTCAATCCTCAGCACCTTCAAAAGCATCATACTGATCTCCATACTCGACACCTCCAGACTCGACCCCAAGGATACCTGGGGGGCTTACGACTACCTCTCCTGGTATGCGAAGAATGCAAGACTCTCCTCGGTAGAGCAAGCATCAGAACACCCCGGCAACTATCTGGTCCCCAGAGACGGTATTGAAAAACCAGTTGTGTTCGACCCAAAGCGGCCACCAGCCAACCCAGAAAAATTTATGATCCTGGAGACCCATAGACTCAATATCCTGATAAGCCGACACCTGGATATCCTCTCAGAGGATAAATACGCCCCGATTAGGGGCTGCGAGAGGATAGAGACAGAGGCCAAACGGCTGCTGCTAAAACAAATGCTACACATCTGGCACACCAATCCCAAACGACGCCATGAGCGCAAGGACAGATTCGATCGTATATCTTGTTCCTTCGGGGTCGGACAGGTATATCACTTCCTCAAAGAAGGCTCCATGCACCAACCATATGCCGAGCCGATAGCAGAAGAAGATAAGAGCTCACAAGGTAATGCGCCAGACCCGGAGCTATCCGGCATCCTCAACATATACGAATGCCGACAGGAAAACGTAAGCGCAAGCGGCATGATGATCCTCTCATCAGAACAAAACATAGACAGCCTGAAGATAGGCCAGCTCATAGTAACGGAGAGCTCAACCGCAGAAAATACCGGCCGACTTAAAGTAGGCATAGTAAAAAGGATCGTCAACCGGGATAACAACATCATAGAATTTGGCGTGCAGTTTCTCCCAGGAATGTTATATGCCGCCACAGTCCGGCCCGAGATCTTCGGCCGCAAACACAGCGCCGACCTGCAACCTGGTGTAGCATTAGAATTAGGTGAAAACCAACCCAAGGCCCTGATCGCCCCCCACTTCATATATCAGGCAAACAGGCATTATGTGCTTGATGTACAAGGCGACAGCGCCCACAGGGTAATCGCGGGAAAGCTACTGGAGACAACCAACTGTTTTGACTGCTTCGAATATAATATTCTGCATCATAACTAGGACTCTGCCCGGAACATGCTGCCAAGAGACACAGACATAGCCAGGCTTTGATCCGCCTCTACCTGGCGTATTACCTCCCAAAACGCCAATTCGCCAGGGTCTTCCACCCCCTCCAACTGCGGCAACTGCGGAAGTGAGCAATTAGCAATCCTATACAGATCAAGCAGCTTTACCTCAGACATATCCTTTACCAAGGCCCAACCTCCACCTTCCGCATGAAACACCAGATTGGCCCGGGCAAGGTCATATAAAATGACCTCCAGGCGTTCCTCCGAGCCACCATGCAACTCCCGGGAAAGCTGCTTGACTGACAACAACTCTCCAACCTGCTGCGCCCGCCACAGCCGCTTTAATAACCTAAAGGCCAGAAAAAACACCGACCCCATGGCCTCGCTCTCCTCAATCGACCACTCATCCTGATATACACCCAGACAACAGGAAAACTCGGCGCCGAACAATGTAACCAGCCATGAGAGATAGATCCATACCAGAAAGATAGGCACTGCAGCCAGTGCGCCGTATATAGCCTCGTAGGTAGGAAAACTGGTCAGATAAAAGGCAAAACCACGCTTGGCCAATTCAAACAACAGCGCTGCCAGCACACCACCGGCCATGGCATGCCTGACAGGCACCTTACGATTAGGAACGACGGCATACAGCAGGGTAAAGGCAACCGCAGACGCCAGCAAAGGGGTCAATCCGAGCAGACTGCGCCCAATGCCGAAGGTGGCCGCCGCGTCTGAAAAAAGCGGTATAGAAACCAGGTATGATGTCACCGCCATGCTCACGCCGATCAGCAGCGGCCACAAAGAAAGGATGGACCAGTAGACGATAAACTTTCCCAAAGGACTGCGCTTGGTCTTGACCCGCCAAATCGTATTAAAGGCCTTGTCGATATTCGCCATCAACACCAGCGCCACCACGATGAGAAACACAAAACCTGCTCCGGTCAGTTGTGATGCCTTCTGGCTGAATTGTTGCAGATACTGCCGCAGCACCTCTCCTGACGCCGGGATAAAATTGGCAAACACAAAGTCCTGGATCTGTTCCGCCACCCGCTCAGAGACCGGGAACGCAGAAAACAGAATCAACGACAATGTCATAAAAGGCACCAGCGCCAACAGCGTCGTATAGGTTAACGATGCCGTACTCGGCAGACAGCGATCCTCAATAAAACGGGACCCGAGCAAGCGTAAAAAGTGCCACTGTCTCTTCCAAAGTGTGGAGAATCTTTCCATTCGTATCACCAGGCTCTGCTTTTCGTAAAACGATCAATATGGGTTAGAATTTGGTGGCAGTTACTATATCGCCCAGCAACAGCCAGACCAAACACATACATCTTAGCCATATCTGCCAGAACTTTACATCCATAAAACAATGAACCAGCAATTCCCCCTCATGTTAGGCCTGAAACAGACAGCATCCCTGGACAGCTACATCCAGGCAGGCAACGAACAGGTCATGGCCGGGATAAAAGATTGCGCCCGGAGCAGGAATGGAACATACATATACCTCTGGGGGACGAGCGCCACTGGCAAGACCCACCTGATAACTGCGACCGCAAGGATGGCGAACGAAAACGGCTGTTCTGTCGCATTCATCCCTCTGTCCCAGGCAGCAGAGCTGTCCCCGGAGATGCTGGATAACATAGAACAGATGGATCTGATATGTCTGGATGATATTCACGACATCGCCGGAGACCCAGTCTGGGAGGAAGGAATATTTCATCTCTTCAACCGCGCTAGGGAACAGAATACCAACTTGATCATCACCGCTGATTGCGGTCCATCCAGTCTGCAAATCAAACTACATGATCTGGTCTCACGCCTAGCGTCCGGCACCAGCTATCGCCTGGAGCCTCTGAATGACGGAGCCAAGATAGAACTTTTGATAGACAAAGCGGATAAACGCGGAATGGAGCTAACTGCAGATACCGCCGGCTACATCCTGAAGAACCACTCCCGCGATATCTCTGCACTGCTAGAGCTTCTGGATCGACTGGACCATGCCTCACTCGCGGCCCAACGTAAACTCACCATACCGTTTGTACGCAGCCTGCTCACGCCAGAGTAGATCCTGCTATGCCTCTTTATTGTGGTCCGCAGCACGCCCACACCATACCACGACATAATTGACCCCACTCCAGAGGGTCGTGATCAGGGTGAGCCATATCAGCCCCTGCAATAGCAACACCGGCAGATGGACCAACCCCTGATCCAACACCACGGCCAGCACCAACAAGATCTGCACCAGAGTATTGAATTTGCTGATCATCGTGGGGGCGGCATCCAACTCCTCCACCTGGAAGTTATAGACAATGGCTCCGGTCACAATCACCAGGTCACGCAGGATTACGATAAACACCAGCCAGGACGGCAACAGCTCCAGCCAGCCGAGAGAGAGCACGGAAAACACCAGCAGGATCTTGTCCGCCAACGGGTCCAGCAAACCACCCAGACGGCTTTGCCAGCCATAATGCTTGGCCAAATAGCCATCCAGGCCGTCGGTAATCCCGGCTATGGCGAACAGGATCAAAGCAATACCAAAATTGTGTTGTAACAGCATCCACACCACGGGTACTGACAAAAATACCCGGAGGATGCTGAGGATGTTTGGAATATCTCTAACTTGCATGATCTATAGCGTTATATTCTTGTAAGCTATCCTTCTATAACTGAAGTGATATTTAGTAATAAATCCCAGGCAGTCCGATAATAAACTGCTTGGTTGCCAAGTGTAAAATGCCATACCGTTAGACCACTTTTGCCTATGCGGCAGAAAGCCGGGTTTTCCTGCCATCCATAAGCTTGGTAGAATCCCGCTACTCCTTCTGATCCACCTTTATAAATCAGATAGACAAACAATTCCCCAGGCCAGGAGTCAATTCATGACACAAAGTAACAACTCTACCCCAACATCCATCAGCTACCGCGATGCGGGGGTGGATATAGATGCCGGCAACGCCATGGTGGAACGCATCAAACCGATAGTGAAAGAGACCTTCCGACCAGGAGTAGTTACCGGCCTGGGTGGGTTTGGCGCCCTGTTTGAGTTGCCGCTGGACCGCTATAAGCAACCGATCCTGGTCTCTGGAACCGACGGTGTCGGCACCAAGCTGAAACTGGCCCTGGAGCTAAAGCGCCACGACACCATTGGCATCGACCTGGTGGCCATGTGTGTAAACGACATCATAGTAACCGGGGCGGAACCACTGTTTTTCCTGGACTATTACGCCACCGGCAAGTTGGATGTGGATGTTGCGGTGGACGTGGTAAGGGGTATTGCCAAGGGCTGCGAACTATCCGGTGCCGCCCTGACCGGCGGCGAGACCGCAGAGATGCCCGGCATGTACAGCGCGGACGATTATGACCTGGCCGGATTCTGCGTCGGCGTCGTGGAGAAGTCCAGGATCATCGAGGCCAGCCGAGTGCAACCTGGCGATGTACTCATCGGCCTGGCCTCGTCCGGCCCCCACTCCAATGGCTATTCCCTGATCAGGAAGGTGCTGGAGGTGGCGAAGGCCGATCTTACGCAACCGTTCGCCGGAGCCACCCTGGGGGATGCCTTGCTGGCCCCAACCAGAATCTACGTAAAACCCCTGCTGGAATTGCATGACAAGATAGATATCCACGCCCTGGCCCACATCACCGGCGGCGGTCTGCCGGAGAACCTGCCACGGGTATTGCCGGATGGGGTCAAGGCAGTGATCGACGCCAATTCCTGGGAGAGGCCGGAGATATTTAAGTGGCTACAACAGAACGGCAACATCGCCGAGTCCGAGATGCTGCGCACCTTCAACTGCGGCGTCGGCATGGTGCTGTGCGTGTCCGAACAGGACGCGGATCTGGCCATGGAGACACTGAGCAACGCCGGTGAGCAGGTATGGCGTCTGGGACGGATCGAATCATCATCCGGCGCCCCGAAGGTAGTAGTAAGCTGATGACAGAAAGACTCTCCCTGGTAGTCCTGATCTCCGGAAGCGGCAGTAATCTGCAGGCCATCATTGACGCAGCAGCGGCCGATCTGCCAGTGGAGATCAAGGCCGTCATCAGCAACCGGGAGGACGCCTATGGCCTGGAGAGGGCGCACCAGGCCGGCATTGAGACCAGGATATTGGATCACAACGAATTCGATGACCGTGAGAGCTACGATCAATCCCTGGGTGATCTGATCGAGGAGTACCGGCCCAGCCTGGTCATCATGGCGGGTTTCATGCGCATCCTGACCCCGGAACTGGTACGGCGCTTCCACGGACGCATGCTCAACATCCACCCCTCCCTGTTGCCCAAATATCGCGGCCTGCACACCCATCAGCGCGCCCTGGAGGCCGGAGAAAAGGAACACGGCGCCAGCGTCCATTTCGTGACCGAGGAGCTGGATGGCGGCCCCATCATCATCCAGGCACTGGTGCCAGTACTGGCGGATGATACCCAGGACAGCCTGGCGGCCAGAGTCTTGCAGCAGGAGCACATCATCTATCCCGAGGCCATCCGCATGTTTGCCGAAGGCAGGTTACGCATGGATGGTAATGAGGTATATCATAACGGCAAGCCGCTAACATCACCGATCATAATAGACAGGATCAGGGAGACGACATAATGCTACAACTGCGCCACATCGGAGTGTCGCTGATCCTCATAGGGATATGCCTGATATTCGCCTGTCCCGTCCTGGCCCAGCCTGATACCGGACTACAACCATTCACTGCGGAATACCAACTCAGCCGCGGCCGTATGCTCATCGGCAAGGTAACCAATACATTACAAATAGATACAGATGGCGGCTACAAATATACCTCCATCACCAAACCGGTAGGGATAGTGGCAGCCTTCAGCAATGACCTGATCACCGAGACCAGCCAGGGGCGCATCGTCGGCGGACAGGTCATCCCATCCAGCTACGTCTACGATCATAAAAGGAAAAAACGCCCCAAGTTGCGCAAACAACTGTTTGATTGGTCCAACCACAAACTCACCAGCCAGGAACCGAAACCGTCACAGACCATAGATATCCCTGACGGCGTTCAAGACAAGGCCAGCATGGTCCTGGCCATGATGCAGACGATGACACCTGCCACTAGTGAGATACGGATTCAGGTTGCAGACAAAGGCAAACTGAAAGAATATCTGATGGGCGCGCAGGGAAAGGAACAGATTAAGTCCAACGGCATCAGTTACGAAAGCATAAAACTAATCGAAACTACCCCTGGCCAGAAACCTGATACAACATTCTGGCTTGCCCCTCAGCTAAACTATCTGCCGGTGCAGATTGAGAAGATAGAGAAGAAAGAGGCCTACACCATGACCCTTATTAAATACACTCAGGGACAGGCCCAGTAATAGCTTCAGTGGTCGGAGTCGCCATATTCTGAATCTTCTATGCGACTCCGACCCTGTAACATAAAATAGCCGGATCCCCGCCTGCGCGGGGATGGCTGTTATTTCCGACACCTAGGACCTACTAGCGCGTCCCTGCTAATCATCAACCTCAACCGGATTATACTCAGACGCCAGCGCATGCTGTATCTCATACGGGACCTGCTGATAGTGGCTGAACTCCAAAGTGTATGAACCGCGTCCGCCAGTGATGGAATTCAACTCATTGGCGTACTGGCTGATCTCGGACAGTGGCACCTTGGCCTTGATATTGAGCATGCTGCCGCTCATGGCATCGGTCCCTAGAAGCTGGCCGCGCTTACCGGAGATATCGCCGGTTACCGCACCCATGGTCTCGTCCGGGACCATCAAATCTAGAGTAACCACTGGTTCCAGCAAGATAGGCTTGGCCTTGGCGACCGCATCCTGAAACGCCTTTTTACCTGCGGTAACAAACGCCACCTCCTTGGAGTCCACCGAGTGATACTTGCCGTCATATACCGTGACCTTCACGTCCTGCATGGTATATCCGGCCACTACCCCCTCGCTGATAGCCTGCAACACACCCTTCTCCACCGCCGGTATGAAATTGGAAGGGATGACGCCACCCTTCACCTCATCCACAAACTGGAAGCCAGCCCCCCGTTCCAGGGGCGCAATACGCAGATAGACCTCTCCGAACTGCCCGGCGCCGCCGGTCTGTTTCTTGTGACGGTGATGCCCTTCTGCCGGGGCGCTGATGGTCTCTTTATAGCTGATTTTTGGTGGCTGAGTATCCACCTCTACATTGAAACGATCCTTCATCTTCTCCAGGGTCAGGCGCAGATGCAGTTCGCCCAGGCCACGCAGGATAGTCTCGTTGTTGGCGGCACTATGCTCAACTTTAAGACAGGCGTCCTCTTCCACCACCCGGTGCAGGGCGTTACTCAGACGCTGCTCATCACCACGCGCCTTGGCGTGTATGGCCAGACCAAATACCGGCACCGGAAACTCCAACGGCTTGAGGTGGAGATAATCCTCTTCGTGGGAGTCGTGCAACACCGCGTCCAGATGGATGTCCTCCACCTTGGCCACGGCGCAGATATCCCCAGGTATGCCCTTGGACATCTCTTTCTGCTCCTTGCCCTGCAGCTTGAGGATATGCCCTACCTTGAAGGGCTTGCGACCATCCCCGATATAGAGCTGGCTATCCTTGGTGATGGTGCCCTGGTGGATACGGAACACCCCGAGCTTACCTACGAAGGGATCGGCGGCCACCTTGAAGACATGGGCCACCACATGTTTCTCTGGGTCAGGCTCAACCGCAAACGGCCGTTCCTTTTCGCCCTCGCCCTGCATAAACATGGGCGGATTACCCTCCAGCGGGGTCGGCATCAGGTGTTCCAGCACATGCAACAGACAGGAGATACCGGCGCCATTTACAGCGGAGGTAAAACAGATAGGGACCAGATGACCTTCCCGCAGCGCCTTCTCGAAGGGGTCATGTAACTGTTCCGGATTGAGCACATCGCCCTGTTCCAGATAGATGGCCATCAACTCCTCATCCACCTCCACCACCTGGTCGATGATCTGGGTGTGGGCCTCAGACACGGACGAGAAGTCCGACTCCCCATCCGGGTTGAAGAAACAGTCCACCACCTTCTTGGCGCCATCGGCAGGCAGATTGATCGGCAGACATTCTGGACCGAACTCTTCCCGTATATCCTCGACCAGTTTTGGAAGATTCACGCCCTCCGCATCGATATTGTTGATGATGATCATGCGGCACAACTTGCGCTCTGCGGCCAACTGCAGCATGCGTCTGCTTACCATCTCTATCCCGGCTACCGCATTGATTACCACCGCAACCGTCTCCACCGCAGGGAGCGCCGAGATGGACTGGCCGATAAAATCGGGGAGTCCCGGCGTGTCGATGACATTCACATGGATGTTATCGTGATCAATGCTGACCACCGAGGATGTTAGAGAGTGCTGATACTCTTTTTCCAGGGGATCAAAATCGCTTACGGTATTACCCTTTTCCACACTGCCGGCGGTGTTGATAGTACCGGACTGCACCAGGAGAGCCTCAACCAGGGTGGTCTTACCACAACCACTCTGCCCCACCAGTGCGATATTGCGGATATCTTCTGCAGTATATCGAGGCATGATTGCTTCCTTCTTTAGTGTTGAAACAGGCCCAAAGATGATTTCGGTCAGCTAAAACTCCTGTCTGGCTGAAATAAATCCGTAAAGGGTCTTTTTTTTAGTATTAAACAGTGATAGAAAAACACAAAACGCGTTTCCTATCCAGTCTTATTAACAGATGTATTGAGGAGAAGCAGATGTTTGGTGAAAGACACGACCTGCCACACGAGTTCCCGGAGCACGCAGAGCTGATCAAGTGCCTGCGTGATGTGAATCCAGTATTCGATGCCATGTACAAGGAGTACGATGCCTTGGACAAGGAGATCCTGGAGATAGAGCAGAATATTGAAGCGGTCTCCGACACCTATGCCGAAGACCTCAAGAAGAAACGCGTCGTATTGAAGGACAAGCTCTACGAAATGCTATCGCATCAGAGCTCTATAAAAAAGGCCGGTTGTTGCTCATAAAGCAACCCTAACCTCTGTTATTACAAGCTGTTTTCTCCATACCCCTGATATGGATGATCCAATTCATATCCGGCAAACCTACCAACCACTACACTGGGAAATCCATCTTATCTGAAACCGCAACCTGTAGGAGCTCACTCCTGTGGGCGATTGGAGTTGGTACGCACTAATCAAGAATCGCCCACAGGAGAGGGCTCCTACAACAGGGTATTACCTTGTATAAACTCGCCCGCAACCATATTTCATGGAACAATGATGATGCGTTACACATCCAGGATTGGTGAAAAGAAATAGTGGCCGAGATATTCCAACAACTTTTGCATTGGGTTGAGATGCACCCGCTATGGTCCGGGATCGCCATATTCCTGGTGGCCATGGCCGAATCCCTTGCCATAGTAGGATTGATCGTCCCCGGCGTCGCCATCATGTTCGGCATCGGCGCGCTCATCTCCGCCGGAGCCATAGAGTTCTGGTACGCCTTCACCTGGGCAGTTGCCGGTGCGATCGTGGGGGATGTCAGCAGTTTTCTCCTGGGATTCCACTTCCGCGAAAGCATCTCCAACATATGGCCTTTCACCCGCCACAAAAAAAGTCTGGAACTTGGGCAATCCTTCTTTACTAAATACGGCAGCATGAGTGTCGCCTTCGGGCGTTTTTTCGGACCAGTACGGGCAATAGTCCCGCTGGTAGCTGGCAGCATGGGAATGTCTCCATGGCGTTTCGCCGTAGCGAATATTCTTTCAGCACTGGTATGGGCCCCCGCCTACCTGGCTCCAGGCATGGTGTTTGGCGCATCCCTGGAATTGGCCTCGCAGGTGGCGTTTCGTCTGGTGATTCTGATTGTGCTACTAGTCATACTGATATGGTTGACGATCTGGCTGGTGCGCTTCACCTTCCGCGTCTTCCAGCCTCATGCCAGTTCCTGGCTGCATGCAATCCTCAACTGGTCGCGCCTACATCCGGCATTCACCGGCATTGCCGAGGCACTAGCCGACCCCAAACACCCGGAGGCCAAGGGACTAGCCTTACTGGCGACCATCCTGATCTTTGCCACCGGCCTCACCGCCCTGGTGCTAGGGGCTGTATTAAGCGGCAGCGCCCTGGCCGGGATTGACCACACGATCCTCAATACACTCCAGAGCCTGCATACACCCTGGACAGACCAGCTGATGCTATTCAGCACCCATCTTGCCGATGAAATGGTTATCACTATCCTGATCGTTGTGGTCAGCCTGTTCCTAGCCATACAAAAACACTGGCGCACCCTGATGTACTGGCTGACCGCTGCCGGCTTCGCCTTGTTGGCATCGACCGCACTGAAACACGGCCTGCAAATCCCGCGTCCTCCAAATCTGCCTTTTGATCTAGGTTACTCCTTCCCCAGCGGACACACCTTGAAGGCCGTGGTCCTGTTCGGATTTCTGGCCCTAATCATCGCCCGCCCCATGCGTGAAAGCTGGCGTTGGCTGCCCTATAGTCTGGCCGGACTGATGATCATCCTGGCGGCCTTGAGCCGTCTTTATCTCGGGGTACACTGGTTATCGGATATCCTGGGCAGCCTCACCCTGGGTATGGCCTGGGTCTCTGTGCTAGGGATTGCATATTATCGCCACGCCAGGGCCGAGACGCATTGGCTGGGTCTGAGTATCGCATCTATCCTGATTATCGCCAGCGCCACCACGATTCAAACCAGGATAAAACATGAGAAAGATCTGAAACTATATCTACCCACACCGCACATCACCCAGATCCCGGCACAGCAGTGGCGGAACGGCGGCTGGCGACAACTACCACTGGTAAGGAAAGATACCCGCAACCAGAAGGATCATACGCTGAATATCCAATATGCCGGAGACCTCACACAGATTGAGTCTGTCCTGGAGACCAAGGGCTGGTCCAAGGCAACGGCATTGACCTGGGGCAACCTGTTGAAATTCCTTTCGCCAGACCTGCCGCTGCAGGAACTGCCCCTGTTACCACAGGTACACGACGGCAGGCATGAGTCTTTGGCCATGATCAAGACCTTGCCAGACCACAGATATCTGGTGCTGCGCCTCTGGCCCGCCTTTGTCCAACTGCAGCCTACGAACCAACCACTCTGGCTGGGAAGCGTCACTGAGGTGCATAAACATACGATCGCAGACATGCTGGCATATGCGGAGACGGGAAATACATTTGAAGAGCCGTTCCAGATATTACTCGAAGACAGCAAGATTCTGCCGCATCAGGTTCCTGTAAAAGAGCCGTATCTGTTGTTGCTATGGACGAAACCATAGGGATATACAAAGCAAGCCGCGAATGAACGCAAATGGTATTTATCTGGTTCCCACGCTAGAGCATGTGAACAAGGTGTATACTCAACATGAAGGAAATTTTGGATCTGACCCCTCACCCCCGCCCCTCTCCCCATAAGGGAGAGGGGATAAGGTGTACGTTCTTTTGCGGTTATTGGCGTTTATTTGCGGCCTGATTTTGCTTTTAGTTAGCCCTCAGCCCCACGCCTTAACCAGATCATGCTCAATCTCTAGATGATCCAATACCCGTCCCACCATGAAGTCCACTATTTCATCTATGGTCTGCGGCCGGTTGTAAAAACCTGGACTGGCCGGCATGGTCGCCACCCCCAGACGCGCCAGCTTGAGCATGTTCTCCAGGTGGATGGCGGAGAGCGGCGTCTCCCGCACCACCAAGATCAGCTTGCGCTGCTCCTTCAGCATTACATCCGCGGCCCGCTCGATCAGATTGTTGCTGGCGCCACAGGCAATGGCGGATAGGGTACCGGCGGTGCAGGGACAGACCACCATAGCGGCGGGCGGGTTGGAGCCGCTGGCCACTGGCGCGGTCCACTCCTCGCGCCCGAACAGGCGCAGCTGTCCTTCTGCAGCACCGTAGCGCTCGGCCAGCATGGCCTCTGCATCGGAGACATCGGCAGGCAGTTCCATACCGGTCTCCATGGGGATCACCTGCCCCCCCGCCTTGGAGATCATCAAGTAGACCCGCCTCCCCTCCTGCAACAATACCTCCAGCAGCCGTAGGCCGTAGGCGCTACCGGATGCCCCGGTAATGGCAAGTGCAATCGGTCGGTTCGGATCTATACTCATTTCTGTTCCTCGTGCAGTGCATCCAACAACCGCTGGTGTATTCCGCCAAACCCGCCATTGCTCATTATCAGAACATGGTCGCCACTCTTGGCCTCTGCCGCAAGGGTTGTAACTATTGAGTCCACAGAATCGAATACACGCGCCTTGGAGTCCAAGCGGTTAAATACCGATCCTGCATCCCACTCCAGATCCTTTGGGGCATAGACCAGTATCTGATCGGCATCTTCCAATGATGTCGCCAACCCCCCCACATGCACACCCATGCGCATGGTATTAGAGCGCGGCTCCAGTACGGCTATGATGCGTGCCTCTCCGACCTGGGCGCGTAACCCCTGTAAAGTAGTAGCAATCGCAGTGGGGTGATGTGCAAAGTCATCATAGACGGCAACACCTCCCACCTCGCCCCGCAGTTCCATGCGCCGCTTTACGTTCTTGAATCTACCCAGGGCCTCCACAGCGATGGCTGGCGGCACTCCGGCATGCAGGGCCGCTGCCACCGCCGCCAGGGCGTTGTTCAGGTTGTGCTGGCCATTCAGTTCCCAATCCACCCGTCCTACCTTGTCAGGACCATTGTACAGATCAAACTTGCTGGCCTGGGGGTTGGAGTCAGCACCATGCCACTGGGCATCGCCCTGAGCCGCAAACCGCTCCACCGGGGTCCAGCAACCCATATCCAACACCTGATTTATGGCCTGATCCTCATCAGGCGCGATGATCAACCCGTTGCCGGGCACGGTCCGCACCAGATGGTGAAACTGACGCTGGATCATGGCCAGATCATCGAAGATATCGGCATGATCAAACTCCAGGTTATTCAGGATTAGGGTGCGCGGATGGTAGTGGACGAACTTGGAACGTTTATCGAAGAAGGCGGTGTCGTATTCGTCCGCCTCCACCACAAAGAAGGGTGTCCCACCGAGCCGAGCCGAGATACCGAAATTCCTTGGGACGCCACCTATGAGAAAGCCAGGGTCCATGCCGGCATCTTCCAGAATCCAGGCCAACAGACTGGCGGTGCTGGTCTTGCCGTGGGTACCCGCCACCGCCAATACCCAGCGGCCGTGCAGCACATGCTCTGCCAACCACTGAGGACCAGAGGTGTAACGCATGCCCTGCTCCAGCATATACTCCACTGCTGGATTGCCGCGGGACATGGCATTCCCCACCACCACGCAATCCGGATGCGGTTGCAGATGCGCGGGATCATACCCCTCCATGAGTCTTATACCCGCCTCCTGCAACTGGGTACTCATGGGGGGATAGACTCCAGCATCGGAACCACTCACCTCATGGCCAAGGGATCGGGCCAGCAACGCCAGCCCCCCCATAAAGGTACCGCAGATTCCCAGTATATGGATATGCATTAGTACATGGACCTTAACATACAGACACCAAAGGCAAATTTTATCAATAGCCTCTCAACTCGACCAAGTGCAATGTTATCCTCTGCAACGACATCTACCAAGGATTTCAATCCGGAAATCTAGGTGCGATTAAGTCAATAGGCACAGAATTATAAGGTGGCATGCGATAATTCTTACTTGCAAACTCCCATCTCCCAGAAGATGAAATGGGATACATCTATTATGCGAAGCTCCAACTTCTTCACATTCTCCTGACCAATCAACACCGCTGCTTCTATATAAGTCATGTTATCCTTTGCAACCCTTTTACCAAGGATTATCCGATTCATGCTGGAACTACACATCGAAACAAGACAACAACTACAGGAACTATGCGACCGACTCCAGGGCAGCGCCTGGCTGGCACTGGATACCGAATTCATCCGCGATAAAACCTATTATCCACACTTCTGCCTACTGCAGATAAGTAACGGCACAGTCGCCGCCAGCGTTGATCCTCTGGCGCTCCCAGACCTGGGCGAACTCGTGGATATCATCTACGCCCCAAACATCATCAAGATATTTCACGCAGGACGTCAGGACCTGGAGATATTTCACCAACTCTGGGGCAAGCTGCCACAACCGCTGTTCGACACCCAACTGGCTGCCACCCTGCTGGGTCTCGGCAACCAGATCGGCTATGGCAATCTGGTGCAGAAATTAACCGGTCGAGAACTGGAGAAGGGCCAATCCCGCACCGACTGGTCGCAACGTCCTCTGGATCAAGAGCAGTTGCGCTACGCCCTGGATGACGTCATATATCTGGGCGACATCTATCTGGACCTCAGAGAAAAACTTAAATCTTTAGGCCGCGAAACCTGGCTGCAGGAAGACTTTACGGAACTGGCAGACCCGGCAACCTACAGCATAGATCCGGACAATATGTGGCAACGCATAAAAGGCGTTCAACATCTGAAAGGGGTACAGCTTGTAATTCTGCAGAAGTTGGCGGCGTGGCGGGAACAGCAGGCGGAACTGGCCAACCGCCCCAGACGTTGGATTCTGAAAGATGAGGTTCTGATCGAGCTGGTAAGGCGCAAACCCAAAGACACGCAAGAACTGGGACGCATACGCGGACTAGAGCCAGGAAATATAAAACGCCATGGAGCCACCCTGTTGCGATTGATCTCCGAGTCCAGAAACCTACCAAAAGAGCAATGGCCACGGACAAAAAGATCCTCAACAACCCTAACCCCAAACCAGGAGGCCGTGGTCGATCTGTTGCAATGCTGTCTGCGCCTGATAGCCGAGCAGGAAGAGATCACCCCCAGCGCCCTGGCAAGCCGCAAGGACCTGGAATCACTTATAACAGGCGACAAAGATACGGCTTTGCTACACGGCTGGCGCAAGTCGTTGGTAGGGGATGTATTGGTTGATGTGCTGGAAGGTGGCATTAGCCCCGTGATCGAAAATGGCAAACTAACACTCAGGCGCAAACCGCAATAGGCACCAAGAACCGTAATTGAACGCGAATATGTTTGTATCGAAGGTGCTACGATGGATCGGGGTTATTATCCCCCTCTCCCCATTGGGGAGAGGGTTACGACTGCATGGATGCAGGAGGTAGAGCGCCGCAGGAGGCCAAAGCCGAGGGTAAGTGGTCAGGCCTAAGGCAAGGGCACCGTCTTGCCATTCACGCTGAGCAGACCGCCGCTTAGCTTGGCCTCGCTAAAGATATTTGTTTTGTCACGTTTCAACAGTCCCTGCTGCATAAAAAACTCAAGCTGTTGGTCCGCCATCTTCTTTCGAAGGTCAGCCGCCTCTTCTTCCGAAGGCATCTGGATATCGGGATCATCCTTTTTTCGCGTCTCAAACTGCTGCGCCAGGATGGTCTGCGCCTGCCTCTCCATAATCGCCCGAACGAACTTCTCCGGCATACTGAGCGCAGCATCCGCCTCCAGTTTTTTCAAGACAACCTGCATATTTCCGATCTCGCCCCACTGCAAACCTACGGCGGCAACGGACAGATTGCCATCAATATCACCATCCGGGGTCCCAACGAATAAACGCTTTATGGATATCTTTGGATTGGCCTGCAAAATATCCGGTCCGGCCCCCATCAGCATGCTCATCATGGCCATGCCTTCCTGCTCTTTGGTCAACCCCTGGCCACGCACCTCGCGCATATCCTGCTGCAGCTTGGCCACAACCTCGGCAGGAATGTTGGCAAACTCCATTTCAAACTCTGCCGGGCCATAGACGATACCGTTCACCGCTACCGCCTCAACCGCATATTTTGCGCCAAAGGCCAATTGCTCACTTTCTTCCCGGCTATAACCTAAGGCGCTAGCGGCATCTATCTTTACCGTCACGGCATTTTTAGGGCTATTGAACTCTATCTGCTTGGCCTTGAATTCACCATTTCCCAATAACAGGCCCATAGCCCCGGTATTGGAGTGAGAACTAAGAGCAACATCCGTGACCGTGATGCTCTCACCATTATCTCCACCACCGACCCATAATCCCGGCGCTTTAAGTTCCAGGTCGAATCGGCTCAGACCTGAGTCAAATGCCAGGTTACCATCCGCGCCACTAAACTGGATCTCAGGACGTCCAGGCTTACCGGCAAGCTTTAATGCCGGGATAGCAATCAGGGTGGTTCCATTACCATTCAGTCCGACATTGGTATGCGCTATCTCATTATCCTCATCCGGGAAGAGCGCCTTGCCATCCACCTGAAAAGATGTACCTATAAAGGCCAGGCCAACGCCGCCGGCCGGAGAAAGCGGACCATGCACAATGTCCTGCAACATGGTAAAGGTTATGGCTGCGCCCTCCGCTCCGGATGGCGGCGTAAGCTTAAATGTGGTCTCGGCATTAGAGCCAAACCATCCGCGCCGGTAATCGTTGCTGACCACCTCTAGGCCACTCTGTTGCGCTCCATTAATAAAATTCTGGTACTGACCCTGCACCTTAAACCCGATAAGACCTGGCGCTATAAACAGGGCGGCAATCAAAATAACAAACAGAATGGCTATCTTTTTCATAAGGGCTCCAATCCCAAAATATCAATCATTGTTTTATAACAAACAAAATCACACATGACCTAACCAGACAAGGCATTTCCCAATCTATCTTCGCCCATATGCTCATGTATAGAAGCAACTATTCCAGCCGCATCCAAACGACACAATTGCAGCTGCTGCGCCCGCGCGGCCTGTTCCAGATAACTGTCTGGCAACCCCAGGTTCAATACCCCGACGCTGACATCATTTCTGACCAGGCACTCGTTCACAGCAGACCCGGCGCCGCCCTGAATCACGTTATCTTCCAGGGTCACCAACATATCATGTTTTGCGGCCAACTCAATCACCAAGTTCTCATCCAGGGGCTTCACAAAACGCATATTCACCACCGTTGCATTTATGCTTTCCGCCGCTTCCAGCGCCGACGCAAGCATACTGCCAAATGCCAACAGGGCTATCTTCTTGCCGTCTCTGACCAACTCGGCCTCCCCGATCGGCAGAGGTTCACGCCCTTCTGATACCGCAACGCCAGGACCTATACCGCGCGGATAACGCACCATTGCAGGACCATGATATTCATAGGCGGTCTGCAACATGCGGCGGCATTCGTTTTCATCCGCCGGTGCCATGACCAGCATATTAGGCAAGGTGCGCACATAACTCAGATCAAAACTCCCAGCGTGGGTGGGACCATCTTCCCCCACCAGCCCAGCACGGTCCACCGCCAGGGTCACGTCCAGATTCTGCAAAGATACATCGTGCGCCAGTTGATCAAAGGCGCGCTGCAGGAAGGTGGAATAGATCGCCACCACCGGCTTTAGACCCTCACAGGCGATACCGGCGGCAAAGGTCAACGCATGAGGCTCGGCAATGCCCACATCAAAATAGCGATCCGGGTACTCCTCGGCAAACCGCACCAGACCGGAACCCTCGCGCATGGCCGGCGTTATAGCGACCAGCCTGGGATCGGCCGCCGCCGCATCGCAGATCCAGTCACCAAAGATCTGGGTATAGGTGGGACCGGAGCTCTTTTTGGAGATCTCACCCGTCTCCGGATCGAAGGGCGGCACCCCGTGGTAGAAACATGGATCGCCCTCCGCCGGGGTGAAGCCGCGTCCTTTCCTGGTTACTACATGCAGGAAGCGCGGACCAGGTATTCCCTTCATGTTTTCCAAAGTGGAGATAAGGGTATCTATATCGTGCCCGTCAATCGGGCCGATGTAGTTAAACCCCAACTCTTCAAACAGGGTCCCTGGCATCACCATACCCTTCATATACTCCTCAGCTCGACCCACCAACTCGCTCACCTGCGGCAGATTACTAAGGGCCGATTTGCCACCTTCCCTGACCTTGGTATAGAACTTACTCGACAACGCCCTGGCCAGGTGATTGCGGAATGCCCCCACCGGCGGAGATATAGACATATTGTTGTCATTGAGGATAACCAGCAGGTCTATGTCCATATCTCCGGCCTGATTCATGGCCTCGAACGCCATGCCACCGCTTATGGAACCATCGCCGATCACGGATATGATCTGCCGCCGTTCACCCTTGTGCTTGGATGCAACCGCCATCCCTAAGGCTGCGCTTATGGAGGTGCTGGCATGGCCTACGCCAAAAGCATCAAACTCACTCTCTTCCCGCCTCGGAAAACCGGATAGACCGCCCTGCTGGCGCAGCGTCCCCATCCGCTCCCGCCGTCCAGTCAAGATCTTATGCGGATAGGCCTGATGCCCAACATCCCACACCAGCCGGTCCCAGGGGGTATCGAACACGTAATGCAGGGCGATAGTAAGCTCCACTACCCCCAGCCCGGCCGCCAGATGCCCGCCGGTTCTGGACACGGATTCGACCAGAAAATCCCTGAGTTCATCCGACAACTGGTCCAATTGAGACCTATTTAAAAGCCTCAACCCGGATGGATTATCTATAAGGTCTAGCAGTGGATATCTATCTTCACTCATTCCAAATACTTCATTCTGCAAAAAGGCATTCTGACGATTCTACCTTATCTACGGCTACTCCGCCGAATAAACCTGTCAATCGCGCGACAAAGTTAATGCATGGACTGCCATTTCACCCTAAAATTCAGAATAACACCTACCTGAGATTTAATCCGTCAACTAAGACCAGCATATAACACCATCGGAAACAATGACTTACCAAACAGACGACCTTCGCATCCGCGAGATAAAAGAGCTTATCTCTCCCGAGCAGCTACTGACCGATCTCCCCATCACTGACCATGCGGCAGAGACTGTATTCATGGCGCGGCAAGCCATCCACCGCATCCTGCACCAAGAGGATGACCGCATCCTGGTGGTGATCGGACCATGCTCGGTACATGACCCTGACGCGGCGCGGGAGTACGCCGCCAGACTCAAGCCGCTGCATGATGAGCTCAAGAACGACCTACAAATAGTCATGCGGGTCTACTTTGAAAAACCGCGCACCACGGTCGGCTGGAAGGGCCTGATCAACGACCCAGATCTAAACGGTACCTTCCACATCAACAAGGGCCTGCGTCTGGCGCGACAACTGCTGCTGGACATAAACGGCATGGGCCTTCCGGCAGGAACGGAATACCTGGACCCCATCAGCCCCCAGTACGTGGCGGACCTGATCAGCTGGGGCGCCATCGGCGCCAGGACCACGGAGAGTCAGGTACACAGGGAACTCGCCTCCGGCCTCTCCTGTCCGGTGGGATTCAAAAACGCCACCAACGGCAGCCTGAAGGTTGCGCTGGACGCCATCCGTTCCGCCTCCCAGCCACACCATTTCCTCTCTGTGGTAAAACAGGGGCGTTCCGCCATATTTGCCACCAGCGGAAACAATGACTGCCACGTCATCCTGCGCGGCGGTTCCCGGCCAAATTACGACACCGAGAGCATAAACATCGCCGCCGAGGAGATGGAGGCGGCAGGCCATAAACCCCAGGTAATGATAGACTTCAGCCACGCAAACAGCCGCAAGCGCCATGAAAAACAGATCAGCACTGCCCATGATGTAGCTGGTCAGATCGCCCGCGGTGATGAACGCATAATTGGCGTTATGGTTGAGAGCAATCTGGTAGCGGGAAACCAGGACATCCGCCCCGATCAGGAACTGGTCTATGGTCAGAGCGTAACCGACGCCTGCATCAGCTGGGAAGAGAGCGAACCTCTGCTGCGGGTGCTGGCGGATGCGGTGAATCAGCGCCGGAGCGGAAAGGCCTAAAACTCGTCGAAACCGGCCTCGCGGTACAGTCGCTGGGCCTCTTCCAGATCCCGCTCCACCCCCAGGCCATCCTTATACATCATGGCCATGGTAGTGAGTGATCCGATCATGCCCTGGTCCGCAGCCTTCCGGAACCACTCCATGGCCTTGGTGGCATCCGCCTCCACGCAGTCGCCCTGCATGTACATGAATCCCAAACCATGTTGCGCCAGGGCGTGGCCGTCCTCGGCTGCGGCAGTCATGTATTTCCGGGCCATATTCTCGTTCTTTACCATACCCAGCCCGTTCTGGGCCATCACCGCCATCCGGTACTGCGCCTCCGGATGACCGGCATCAGCCAGGGGAGACAGTAGCTTTGAAGCATCGCCAAAATACTTGGCCTCAAAGGCAGAAATCCCGCTCTGCAACTCCATAGCCGTCTTCTCATCTAACTCAAACATCACAATCTCCCAAAAATATTTAGCCGGATACAAACAGATAACGGACCCTAATATAATATGGCATCAATGGCCACTCATACTATGCTATCCTTACGCCCTGCTGTTAATTAACTAGCTCCTTCATGGAGGAAACAGACCATCAACCCCTTTCGTAACAATCTGTTTTTATTGATATTGCTACTATCCTTTCAAGTTGTGGCCGCGGATGTTAGCGCCATATATAAAAAAGAACGGGAGGAGTTTGTTGCTGCCGAAGAGGCCCTGAGAAAAGGCGATATCGCCCAGTATCAGACCCTCAGGCAGGGCCTGGAGCAATATCCGTTGTACCCATATCTGGAATACGGAGAACTGCGTTATGGATTCTCCGACAAAAAACTCCCACGGGTAAAAAAGTTTCTGGAGACCTATAAGGGACAGCCCATATCAGACATGCTGCGTAGCGCCTGGCTGAACTATTTGGCAGAAAAGAAAGAATGGAACGGCTATCTTGAACTCTATACCCCCCAGCGCAACATAGGCCGCCAATGCAACTATCTGCGCGCCCTGTTAGATAACAAACAGGAAGAGAAGGCGTATAAGCTGGTTTCCCAGATATGGTTACATGGAGAATCCCAACCGGATGAATGCAACCAGGTATTCAAGGCCTGGCACAAGGCTGGAAAGCTGACCCCGGAACTAGCCTGGGGACGTATCAAGCTGGCCATGCAGGAGGAAAATACCTCGCTGGCCAACTACCTAAAGCGCTATCTGCCAGCAAATCAGCAGGGATGGTTTAACCAATGGCTGCACATCCACAACAACCCGGAAAGACTGGTGCGAAAAACCAAGCTCAAAGGTCCGGAAGAGCTACAGCAGAACATATTGGCTCACGGACTCAAACGTCTGGCCAATAAGAATATAAACAACGCCCTTAAGGTATGGGAGCGCGTACAAGAAAACGGCAATCTCCATACAGCGCTCAAACAAGATGCGGAACATGCCATCGCCATGCGCATGCTGCGCAACAAACACAAGCGTAGCCTGGAATTTCTGGATCAAATCCAACCTGGCGCGTCCGACATCCAGTTACATGAACGCCGCATGCGTTTTGTTCTGACCCAACAAAGATGGGAGCTATTGAATAAGTGGTTCCAACAACTACCTGAGGAACTCAGGGCAGATGATGAATGGCGCTACTGGAACGCTATAGCCCTAAAAAAACTTGGCAAGACCAAAGAATCGGAAACGGAATTAGGCAAGCTGACCAAAGAACGCAGCTTTTATGGTTTTCTGGCCGCTGACCGGCTCAACACGAAATACAACCTGGACTATCAACCGATAGATGTCAGCACCGCCACCATAAAGCGGCTGGAGAAACACCAGGGTCTGCTTCGCTCCAGGGAGATGTTTCTGCTCAACCGCTTTGTCGAAGGCCGTCGGGAGTGGCGCGCCGCCACCCAAAAGATGCCAGTGGAACAACTCAAAGGTGCAGCCATCCTGGCCCGCAGATGGAATCTGCATGACCGCTCAATAGCGGTCTTGGCTCAGGCCGGTCTGTGGGAAGACCTGGGCCTTCGCTTCCCTATCGCCCATCGGGAACTGGTGGACCAAGCAGCTCAGAAAGAGAACCTGGATAGCGCCTGGGTGTTTGCGGTAATCCGCCAAGAGAGCACCTTTATCCAGGACGCGCACTCTCCGGTAGGGGCCCTGGGCCTGATGCAGTTGATGCCGATGACTGCTCGCAGCACTGCCAGAAAATTAAAGATGGGGTCCCCGGGGGAGAGCGCCATACTCCAACCAGATGTAAATATACGTCTTGGGACCAGCTACCTAAGCAGCGTGTTCGATGAACTGGGACAGAACAAGGCCCTGGCAACTGCGGCCTATAACGCCGGCCCAGGCCGGGTTAGAGGCTGGCTGCCGAAAAAGGCCATGCCAGCCGATCTATGGATTGCCACTGTACCGGTTGCTGAAACCAGAGGTTATCTCCAGCGGGTGTTGGCCTACACCATAATATATAAACAACGCCTGGGGAAAAAACTTGAGCGTCTTACTGACAGCCTGCCGCCGATACAACGAAACCTAAAAAGGTCAGGGAAAGAACAACTGAACGAAAACTTACGCAGGCTTATGTCTGGTCACTGAGAACCATCAGTCCTAGTGTATGTAGGTGCTGTCCGGTTCATCATCCGGATATTCGGATATATGGGTATTTACGGCGTCAGCACTCTTGCTACCTGACAACCGTTCTTTGAGCAGCGAGATGACCTCCTGGTCGGTAATCACCTCGTAAAATCGACGGCCCCACTCTTCCTCCGTATTGATAGTGTTTCCTATCCACATACGCACCGGGGCCTCGCGCACTATCAACCAATGCATTTTACCCATACGATCAGGGTAGCGTCCGGCGTAAAACACACTCTGATCACTGTACCCAGGAACATGCCCACCAAGCCGCGACAGAGACAACTCCGTCTTCAGTTTAAAAAAGGCTGGCATATCCAGCTCAATGCCATTTACGTTGTACCCTAACAGTTCGTCGCTACGGGTCTTGCCGATTATGCTCTTATCCACCGGCACCACGACCTCCACCCCTCTCTTGACCTGCTCCCCTATAGAGGTATTGCGCAACACCGCACTACAGGAAGAGAGGCGATCCGCCCGGTTGATGGCGGGTGATATCATGATCTGCCTGTCTCCGTCATACAAAAACGCCGGAGAGCCGTCATTGAAAGATATACCGATTCCCAACTCCAACTCCGGCAGGCTATTCTTTCTGTTCTGTGCATTTTGCACATCCACCACCTGCAGAATCTTTATGGCCAGGCCACAGGCATGACAGACGCACAACCATTGATAGGGTGCATCCTCAAATTCACTGATGCTCAGGATAATGGCGTCGCCTTCCACAAACACCTTGCTGGCGCCGAAACTCTCTAACAGATTATTAATAGGTTGGAAGAAGTTAAGACTGAAGTGTGTAGCCGGATTTAGATTTTGCTCCATCAACTCGGCTGTAATAGCCGTGGAACCGCGCACATCCGCCTTGATGATGACGTGATTGCGCATCTGATGTTTCCCTGTGCGGTTTTTATATCCACGTACAAACTCCTGCAGACTATCGTTGCTTCGGGACAGTTCTATTACATCATCCCGGAACAATATCCTTATCCGGTTCATGGCGGCATGACTCTGATAGGCCAACTTCAGATCACGGCGCAAGATGACAAAATCCCGCAAAAAGCACTTGGTGCGGTAATCCTGACGCTCCTTGGGCATACTCTTTATCCGTCCGGCTGCGATATCCAGCACCTTCTTGGCAATATCCGGCTGAGTAACGCCTTTGATGCCGGATAGCTTCTGCAACAGCTTTCGCCGCGGGATATCCCCCTCCAGGTATTGAAAGATCAATCCCAAAGGCACCCTGCCATACAGCTCTCTAAAAACCTTTGGAGCCTCATAGGATGCCAGTATCTTTTTCTCTAACCCAGCCTGCTTAAAGCGGCGTTGTGCCTCGGAAACCACATGCCCGGACAACGCCCGCCACTGTTCACTGGTCCCCGCCTTTGGCTCATTGCTTCTACGCGTCCGGTTACGCCTGCTCGTCCCATTTAAAGACAGTATCATCTCCATATTGTTAGGATTATCCAGCCAAGAACAAAGCCCTTCGCTATATTCATCCTCTTGCAGAGATCCGGCAAGCACCAGCTCGGTCTCGAGAAAACCAGGCAATTTCCCACGATCCTGGCGCAGACGCGTCTCTGTCACGCCACGCCCCAACGGTTCATCAGCGCGCCCTGGCTCCGGCAAACAGGGAGCATGACTCCAGGCGGGCAGATAACAATCAAATATCCCTGTAACTATAGCGTTTACCTTGCTGAAACAGTCTGGCTCACTCTTCCGCATCAATGCCAACGGATAATGATGCATGAACTGCTCTTCCATCCATAGACTGGAGAGTTGCAGTATAGGATTAAACAACACCGGTTTTGGTATGGGCCAGGAGCGCCCCAATACTGATTTGCGCAGCTTGCGCAGAGCGGTTGATTCCAGCTTATAGACATGCCGGAATAATTTGCGCGTAAGACGATATCTCAGGGACGCCTCCTGTTGCGCCAAAGTCACCAGCTTGTCATGCAAATGCACGGCGTTGCCGCCGGACTGATCACCATCCATAGTCCTGGCCTGCTGCAGGCTATCACGGTAATAAAGCAAAGCATCGTTTACCGCCAGCAACAGATATTGAAGTATCGCTAACTGCAGCAGCTGCATCTGCTCAGGTGACGACTCCTTTCTGGTCTTATTTACCCCTGCCTCAATCAGGCCGGTATAGGCCTCCTCAAAATCTTTCAGGACCTTTGCTGCCGGTGGCGGATGGTCTTCCCCCCAGGAATCTTCGCCAACCTCTTGTAACAGCATGCTACGCACCATAACCCTGGTAGCAGTGGTAAACTGAGGACACAGATATACATCTATGTGGGTGTTATCCACCCCTTTGTGGATGCGGTCGAAAGATAATCTGAACGGCATACCCGCCGGTAGAGATGAAAAGAGTTCATCAGTTTCCTGCTGTCGATTAAACAGTTTTCTCAGATTATTTAGCATGCAGCGGTCGCTTTCCCGTATGTCATCCGCAAGGCATGGGTGATCAGGAGATCATTGCCGCCACCAACTTATCTTCCATCTCAATGCGAACGGCCAGCTCCTCACCCAATACCGATAGATCCTTTTCCAACTGGCTATGATCATATTTACTAAGAGAATCATATTTATCATTAAACGCCACTGCGTATTCTGTGGCCTCAAGCACTCTGTCATACACCTGTCCGGCGACCTTGATGACATCGGCTCTCTTTTCATCGCCATGCGCAATGCGTTCGTATATCTCGAAATGTCCAAACGCAATATAGTCCATCAGCACCTGGCAGAACTTGCGCAACGCCCGCTCATCACTATCGGCAGAGGTATAGGGTTCCAAACCCGCCACCTGACAAAACCTGGACAACATCTCCTGCCTTTCCATCAGGAGCTTATCCACCATATCTGCGGTCCTGGTTCGTCTTTCCCTATTTATGACGCCTCCTTCAGACATAGTCATACTCCCCTTTGATTATCGATTGTTGGTTATGCTAATCATTATCCACTAACAGTGGCAAGTATTTGATAAGATTATTTTTACTTTATCACAAACCAGCATCTATCCCGACACCTAACTAAACATAAGTTTGACGCCGATAACAAACATCAGCAGAGCAAACAAACGCCGCAATATCTTGGTCGGCAAACTATGGGCCAATCTCGCACCCATGGGGGCAAAGATAAAAGAAGCAACCACAATCCATGGCATAGCACTCCAGTAGACATAACCGCTGCTACCGGACGGAAGTGCATCCTCGCCCCACCCGGCAACCACAAACCCAAGGGTACCGGCTATGGCGATCGGCAGACCACAAGCACTGGAGGTAGCAACCGCATTACGGATATCCACCCTGTTCCAGTGCAGATAGGGTACAGTCATGGAACCGCCACCGATCCCAACGATGGAAGAGACCATCCCTATGATGGAGCCAGCCACGGCCATACCCACTCTTCCGGGAAGATCTCTATGTCTACCAAAATCCATATCCAATCCCAGATGTATGGCCACTGACAGGACAAAGACGGCGAACACCCGCTGCAGCCATAGCGTCGAAAGCATATCCGCGATGGCCGCACCCAACCAAGCCCCCAACACAATACCGGGGGTGAGCATAACGACCAGATTCCAAAGCACTGCCTTGCGTTTATTGTGGGCATAGACCGATGACAACGAAGTCACAATAATGGTGGCCAAGGATGTGCCAATGGCCAGATGCATCACAACTGACGAATCAATCCCTGCACTCTTAAACACCCACAGCAGGGTAGGAACAATAATCAACCCGCCGCCCACACCGAACAGCCCGGCCGAAAGTCCGGCCACCATACCCAAGGCCAGGAAGATCAACACCTCCTGCAACATGGGCCAAACAGTGACTAATTCAGAGATAAAGTGAGACATGCCTACATACATCCGGATAATTATTGAACGTGCTTGGCATTATCCATCAATCTAACCGACAATGCAGCGCATGATCCTAGAATCCTCAGTTGGACACCGTGAAGGGCGTGTTTGGGACGTTCCAGGGCAAGGCGCAACGACGCGTAATAGTGATTCTATTGCAAGGAGTTGCAACGAGGCCATGGGGCGTCCCAAGCGCGCCATTCGCGGTGTAGCGACCTTCACTCGACAGGTGAGTGAAGCAACATCAATAGCAACTTATTTTTTCAATGCCTTAAATTGCCATCGTAGCGATCAACTGAGGATTCTAGGATGAGAAAATATCTGGTGGGAGGCGTGGTGCGGGACCGGCTGCTGGGCCTGGAGATCAAGGACCACGACTGGCTGGTAACCGACACCACCCCGGAACAACTTATCAAGGCAGGCTTTCTACAGGTCGGGCGCGACTTCCCGGTATTCCTGCACCCGCAGACTAAAGAGGAGTACGCCCTACCCCGCAAAGACCGCAGCAACCCCGGAGACGCAACAGTCACCCTGGAACAGGACCTGATGCGGCGCGACCTCACCATCAACGCCATGGCCATGGATGAGGACGGCACCCTGATCGACCCCTGCAACGGCCAGCAGGATCTGCATGACCGCATCCTGCGTCACACCCCGGCATTTCGCGAGGACCAGATCCGCGTGTTACGCCTGGCCCGCTTCGCCAGCCGTTATCATGCCTTGGGATTTCGTGTCGCCCCCGAGACCAGACAACTAGTGCAGGATATGGCCAGCTCCGGCGAGCTGGACAATCTGGTGCCGGAACGTTGCTTCGCAGAACTGCACAAAGCCATGACGGAAGAACATCCGGATATATTTTTCCGCGAGCTGCGTGCCTGGGGCGCACTCGAGCCTATCATCCCGGAACTAGACCGGTTGTTCGGGGTGCCGCAACCGGAACAACACCACCCGGAGATAGACTCCGGCCTCCACTCCCTGCTGACCCTGGAACAAGCCGCCAAACTCAGCAACGACCCCCAGGTACGCTACGCCGCCATCATGCACGATCTGGGCAAGGGAACCACGCCGCCAGAAGAGTGGCCGCGCCACATCGGCCATGAACACCGCGGCGTACCGCTGGTTAAGCGGATAGGCAAACGGCTCGGCATACCAAACGAATGGGACCGTCTGGCCCAGCGCGTAGCGCAACATCATATCGACTGCCACCGCGCCCTGGAACTCCGTCCCAAGACCATTCTGAAACTGCTGCAGAAGACCGACGCCATGCACCACCAAGACCGCTTTGAACGCTTCCTGCTGGCCTGCCATGCCGACCTGTTGGGACGTCCTGGGTACGAGCAGACCCCATACCCTCAGGCCGATCTTCTGCGAACGGCAAGAGAGGCCGCGCTGAGTGTGGACGCCGCATCTCTAACCAAGGGCATGCAGGATGGGAAAGAGATAGCCGCAAAGTTGGCGCGCGCCCGCCAGCTAGCCATAAAGAAGGCAATAAAACAGGGTGCAGAATAGATCTGTAGTTTGACAGTAGGAGCCCGCTCCCGCGGGCGATATGCTCAAACTTCGTGCATAACCTAGAGATTCAATCGCCCAGAGGACTGGGCTCCTACCGCTATCTCCCGAACTAGATCGGAATAAACACCGCAGAGGCGATAGACTGAATCACATTCTTGATCCTGCGGTTGGTGGCCTGAGACACAAAACGCGCGGCGCTATCCTGCACCGCTATCATCTTCCCCAACAGACGTTCAAAGCTGAGGTTCTGTACCGGACCCGCCATCTCGTTTGCCACCAGGAATAGCTGCCCCTGGGCATTGCGATCATGGTTCAACTTCCAGGCTGCGATCTCGATATTCCGGGCGGCATTGTAAAGTTTCTGCGGATTCAGCTCATCCAACAGAAAGAACTCGCGCTTGCCGCTGTATGAATCCAGTAACATCCCGCGCAGACCCTCCACCAACGCCAGCACCCGGTCCCCATAGTAATTATCATCGAAGGCCAGACGCATGGCGTCTACCGAACGTTTGCCCCGCAACATGGGCGCACTTGATGCCCCGCCCGGACCGAACACCCGCTTCACCACGCTGTTGATATCCTGCCAGCCGCCCTTGCGCAACTCCTTGGGATTGCGTTTGTACAGCTTGATCATGAACTCTTTCAGATACTCAAACGAATAGTTGAGCTGCATCTCCAGAACAAGGTCCACATCACTCTTGGCCAGATCCTGAATATGGAATGGACGGTTGCTGATCTTGGAGTCGGATTGGGTTGGCAGGGTGCAGCCGGCCAACAAGCCCGCACAAAACATCGCGAGTAATAGGTGCCATTTAAAGCCGCTCACGCTGATCCCTCATACTGAATCCTATCAGTGGTTGTTCCAGGCCACGGGTCATGGCCAATACCTTAAAACGCTCTCCCATCTCCGTCGGCAGAGTAAGGCGTCTGACCTGCGTCGCCAACTTCATATGTGTCTCTACATCATTCGGATCGGATTCGGCAAGCATGCCATCCAAACCACAACCCATGAGGAAAAATGCCTGGGTAGTAAACCCGCTGACATCGAACCCGGCCTTGAGACCGGCTTCGGCCACGGCGGTAAAATCCACGTGGGCGGTGATGTCCTGCAATCCAGGAAACAACATGGGATCGGGATGGGCGCGATGCCGGTAGTGGCACATAAGCGTCCCCGTACTGCGCTGTGGATAATAGTACTCGGCCCGGGAATGGCCATAGTCGATCAGGATCACCGCCCCGGCAGCGACCATCTCACCCAGTTGTTGCACCCAGGGCGCGGCGCGCATATTTAGCTCAGACTCAAAGCCGTCATCCAGTTCCAGATCCTGTACCGCCTGTTCCAGACCTGGGGTTACCGGCTCAGCCCAAAAGGCATCGAAACCCCCATCCTGCCAGCGCACGAACTGCTCCCGCACCCTGCCCGACTCCATCCGAAACCGCTGCACCGGCATGGCGTCCAGCACCTCGTTGGCCAGTACTACCCCTTTGAATCCAGGCTCCGGCATCTGATCCAGCCACTGCACCAGATGGGCCAACTCCGGGACCCGTTGCTGCAATGTCTCCAGCTGTCTTGATCGAAGGTCCGGACTCAACTCCAGGATCAGATAACGCTGCGGCAGACGGCCCAACCGTTCCAGCTCCGCCAGGATATCCACCGCCATAGCACCGGTACCGGCGCCAAACTCGAACAGATCGCCGGGGCCGATCTCGTGCAATACCTGCGCGCACTGGCGCGCCAGACAACGCCCGAACAGGGGCGAGATCTCCGGCGCGGTGACAAAATCACCCTCCTGGCCGAACTTGCGCGCACCGGCCACGTAATAACCCAGGCCGGGGGCGTAGAGACAAAGCTCCATAAAGCGATCAAAGGTAATCCCGCCGTCCGCCTGCTCCATCTCCTGACGAATATGGTTAGTCAGAAGTTCGCTGTGGGCTTGCTCCTCATCACTGGGGCGTGGCAGGTCTGGTAGTTCGGCCATAGGTTTCTATATTTGATCAGCTCGGTTAATCTATTATTGGATCTAGTGTATCAATCATGGAGGCTATCCGTGACAGAAAATTCCAACTCCCTGACCGGAAAGGTGGCCCTGATCACAGGAGGGTCCATGCGTATCGGTGCCGAGATCGTCAGAACCCTGCACACCGCAGGCATGGATGTCGCCATCCACTATCGCAACTCAGCAACGGCGGCCCAGGAACTACAAGGCGAACTTGAAGAAAAGCGCCAAGGGTCAACCCTGCTCTTACAGGCAGACCTGGCGGATATAGACAGCATCCCGAACCTGATCGAACAGATAGCGCAGTGGCGTGGACGTTTGGACCTACTGATAAACAACGCCTCCAGCTTTTATCCCACACCTCTTGGAGAAAGCACGGAACAGCAATGGAACGACCTGCTCTCCGCCAATCTGAAGGCGCCGTTCTTCCTGGCCCAGGCAGCGGCGGAGATGCTGAGACAGAATCGCGGCAATATCATAAACATGGTGGACATCCACGCCGAACGCCCCCTGGCCGGATACCCCATCTACTCCATCGCCAAGGCTGGCAATGCCATGCTGGTAAAGAGCTTGGCGCGGGAACTGGGACCGGAGGTGCGGGTAAACGGCGTCGCCCCCGGGGTCATCCTCTGGCCGGATGCGGAGATGGGTGCCGAGACCAAAAAAGAAATTCTCTCCAGAACCGCACTGAAAGCAGCTGGTCAGCCAGCGGACATAGCCGACACCATCCTGTTCCTGGTGCGCGACGCCGGTTATATCACAGGCCATATCATCAACGTGGATGGGGGACGTACTGTCCAGCAATAATGGGCCTGAACTATGCGAGCCATCACCGGTCCCAGATAAAACCCAAGAAGGCAGAACCAACTCAGCTTTCACATGAAGAATCTCTGATACATGAAACAGATCACCAGCAACAAGCTAATCATCCTGGTCTCGATATTCCTCATTGTCTTCAGCAACTTCGCCTTTTTTTCCAATACCTTTAAGGCCTTCCCACCCAACCAGGAGAACATCTGGTTCCTGCTATCACTGGCCCTGTTTTATGGTTGCGTCAATATCGTCTTCTTTTCCCTGATCTGCTTCAGATACACGATCAAACCGGTTCTGATCTTTGTACTTTTAACCTCGTCCGTCGCCGCATATTTCATGGATAGCTATAACGTCATCCTCAACGGAGAGATGTTGGATAACGTACTCAATACCAATCCCGCAGAGGCATTCGACCTGATCAGCACCAAACTGGTTGTCTACCTTGTACTGTTGGGGATAGTACCCGCGTTCTTGGTATACAAGGTAAGTCTAGTCAAGCAAGGCCTAAGACAGGCGCTCGTCTTCAGACTATCTACTATTGCGCTGTCGATCTGCATTGCCGTCTCCGGCGTGTTTATCTTTGGTGACTTTTATGCGTCATTCGTTCGCAAATACAAACCGCTCCGGTTCTACGCCAATCCGATCTACTACTTATATGCAGCCATCAAGTACCCAATCGAGAAGGCCAGCTACACCAACGTGCCACCCAAGGCCTTGGGGGAAGACGCAAAAATACCTGAGGCCGACACCGACCGGGAACTGATCATCCTGGTGGTGGGAGAATCGGCCCGCGCCGATCACTTCTCTCTGAACGGATATCCCAAAAAGACCAATCCCCTGCTGGAACAGGAGACCCTGTACAGCTTCAGCAACACCTGGGCCTGCGGCACCTCCACCGGCGTTTCGGTGCCCTGCATGTTCTCTATCTACGACCACGACCACTACCTGAACGGCAAGGCCAATGCGGTAGAAAACATGCTGGATGTCTTGCAACACGCCGGGGTCAATATCCTGTGGCGCGACAATAACTCCGACTCCAAGGGCGTGGCGGAAAGGGTGAACTTTGCTGACTACAAGACGCCGGAGACAAACCCAATATGTGATATTGAATGCCGGGATGAAGGCATGTTGGTAGATCTGCAGGACTACATAGATCAGCATCCCAAGGGAGATATCCTTATCATCCTGCATCAGATGGGCAATCACGGGCCTGCTTACTACAAACGCTACCCCAAGGGGTTTGAGCGCTTCACCCCGGCCTGCAACACCAATCAACTGGAGGATTGCAGCAACGCAGAGATCAACAACGCCTACGACAATGCCATCCTGTACACCGACCATTTCCTGGCCAAGACCATCGCGCTACTGAAACAGAATGACGAGCAGTTCGAGGCGGCCATGTTTTATATCAGTGATCACGGCGAGTCACTGGGCGAGAACAACATGTACCTGCATGGTCTGCCAGACATGCTGGCGCCGGAGGCCCAAACCCATGTGCCTATGATTATGTGGTTCGGCAAGGACTTCGATACAGACGAGATTGATCTTGCGGCACTAAGCGGCAAAACCGGCAACAGATACACCCATGACAATCTGTTTCACACCATACTTGGACTGTTCGAGGTGGAGACGGCTATCTATGACCAAAAGCTGGATATGATTGATCACAAAGAAGAGCACTAACCTATACCCGGCACCTCCACCGGGATCAGCGTATGTTCGGCCTGATCGAATTCGCCCCATAGTTCGGCATAGCTCTTCCCGACAACCGGGTGCCGATCAGCTCCGGCAACCTCCGCCAAGGGACCCAACACAAAGGCATACTTCAGGATCTCCGGGCGCGGCAATTCCAGCGCGCCTTCCCAAATAACCAGATCACCATAGGTCAGCAGATCTATATCCAGACTCCGGGCGGCAAACTTGGGACCGCCGCGTACCCGGCCGTGCTCCGCCTCGATCCTGCGAAAGGTGCGGGTAAGCTCAGCGACCGACCGGTCGCTATCGAAACCCACCACCAGGTTATAGAAGGGACTGCCCTCGAATCCGAAAGAGGCGTTCTCGTAGACTTGCGAGATGATCAACTCACCAAACTCTGCGCCTAGCGCCTGGATGCAACCGCTAACGTTTTTCTCACGCTCCACGTTGCTGCCGATACTCAGCCAGACCCTCTGCTGCATGTTAAAACTTCTCGCCACGTTCTATGATGACACCCACGTCCCGGGCATGGGTGACCGCACCGATCTTGTTCAAGGTTATCCGTACCCAGGCCACACCAAACTCCTCGCGCACGATCCGGGCGCAGCGCTCGGCCAGGGTCTCCACCAGCTGGAACTCCGACTGTTCCACAAACTCGATCAGACGCTTGGCCACCGCCTTGTAATCCAGGGCATCGTCGATATGGTCACTGGCAGCCGCCTTGGCGACATCCGCGCTCATCTCCACATCCAGGGCCACGGTCTGTTTCACCTCGCGCTCCCAGTCGTAGACGCCGATGACCGTCTCAATACGCAGATCGTTTAAAAATACTATATCCATAGGTATGTACTTTATTCCTGTTTTGGTCGAACCGGTATGGTAAAGCAGACGGGGCGAATAACAAACCGCCTTGACTATCCTCAGGGGGCGGAGTCAAATTAGCCCTCTTTGAGCGACGATCTAGAAAAACAATGTCTGACTATATATTAATCCTCGCATCCTATCTGCTCGGCTCGGTATCCAGCGCCATCATTGTCTGCAAGATCATGGGCCTGCCAGACCCGCGCACCCTGGGCTCCAACAACCCAGGCGCCACCAACGTCCTGCGCATCGGCGGCAAGAAGGCGGCCGCGATCACCCTGGTGGGGGATATGCTGAAGGGGTTGATCCCGGTACTGGTAGCCAATCTCATGGGAGTCACACCCCTGATCCTGGCCGCCGTAGCCATGGCGGCATTCTTGGGCCATCTCTATCCCATATTCTTCCGCTTTCAGGGCGGCAAGGGTGTAGCGACGGCCCTGGGTTGTCAGTTCGGGTTGGGATGGCAGATCGGCGGCGTGATCGCCCTGATCTGGCTATTCGTGGCCAAGGTGCTAAAGATATCCTCCCTCTCGGCCCTGGTCTGTATGGCCCTGGCGCCCCTGGTGGTCTGGTGGTTTTGGCCTGCGCCAGAACTGGTGGGGATGCAGGTCGTTATGAGCATCCTGCTGTTCTGGCGACACCGCTCCAATATCAAGAACCTGCTGGAGGGCTCGGAAGGAACCATCAAAGATAAACCTGGCGTTGAAGACTGAACCAGTTAGAGATCAAGGAAGGATCATGCAGCTATTCTGGGGCAAAGGCGCTACAAAGCATCAAAAAATAATTAACGCAACATTCATAATTACGAGCATTGGGACAGGCTTCGTAATATTTACGCACAATTTTGTGGCCAGCCCTAATATCGCACGTTTTTCTATATATGCCTCATTAGCCCTTACATTGGTGAGTATGGCCATTGTGCGCTACTGGTATACGAAAGGCTGGTGGAGTCCTGCGCCTACTTGGTATAAAAGTTCCCTGCTAAAAAAAATCATATTACTTCTCCTTACACCATTATTTGTATTTGCGTTATTTTGGAGTAACTTGGGAACCTCTATACCGCAATTATTTACCGCAATACTTGGCACATACAATGTGGAAAAAGATATCGTCATAAAAAGCAGGCATTATTCTAGAAGAAAATGTCATTACCAACTTGAGCCAAAGTCTATAGACGCGATATTTTTCCATTACTGCATTTCAGAAAGCCTTTACAATCGATTGCCGACAGGAGAAATAGAAGCAGAGCTGATTCTGAAACAATCTGCGTTAGGTTATACCGTTGAAGACATTAGGCCGCTTCACCAATACTAACAGCAACCATCTGAGCGGCAGCAATGCTGCAACCAAATCTTAGAGAGAAGACAACTCTTCTAACGGCCAACGCGCCCTGGCGTTAAATCTCAGCTCCTCAGACTGACCGGCCAGCAACCGCTGCCATCCGGCATAGGCGATCATGGCGCCGTTGTCGGTGCAAAATTCCGGACGCGGATAGAATAGTTCCACCCCCTCTTTATCCATGGCCTGTCGCATACGCTGTCGCAGATGGGCGTTGGCGCTCACCCCCCCGGCCAGGACCAGGGTCTTGCTGGCGCAATCCCGCACCGCGCGCCGACACTTGATCAGCATGGTATCCACCACCGCATCCTCAAAGGCGCGGGCGATATCCGCCCTTGTCTGGTGGGCGGCGTTCTCATCCAAGCCGTTCTCCGGGGACAGTTCCTGCTGCATGGTGTTTAGGGCGAAGGTCTTGAGGCCACTGAAGCTGAAGTCCAGACCGGGACGATCGGTCATGGGACGCGGAAAACGAAACCGTTGCGGATCGCCCTGCTCTGCCAGCCGCGCCAGCTCCGGACCTCCCGGATAAGGCAGCCCCAGCAGCTTGGCAGTCTTGTCGAAGGCTTCACCGGCGGCATCGTCTATGGACTCCCCCAGCAACCGGTAATGACCAACCGCCTGCACCTCGATCAGCTGGGTATGACCACCGGAGACCAGCAGGGCGACAAAGGGAAAATCCGGTTTCCTGTCGTCCAGCATCGGGGCCAGCATATGGCCCTCCATGTGGTGTACCCCTATCGCCGGCACCCCCAGGGTCCAGGCCAGACTGCGCCCAATAGAGGCGCCAACCAGCAGGGCCCCCACCAGACCCGGACCAGCGGTATAGGCCACACCACCCAACTGCTCCAGTCCGGCACCGGTCTGGGCCAGGGTCTCTTTGATCAGGGGCAGGGTCTTGCGTACATGGTCGCGTGAAGCCAGCTCCGGCACCACACCGCCGAAGTCCGCATGGGTCTTGATCTGGCTGTATAGGCTATGGGCCAGCAGACCCCGTTCGCTATCGTAGATAGCGATTCCGGTCTCATCACAAGACGTTTCAATACCCAGAACCCGCACAACACCCCCTAATCCCATATAACAGAATGATTTTACTAGATATTATCCGGCATCTATCATGCGCCGACAAACAAAGCCCGAAAATGTTACCCCAACTCATCCGAGTTAGGTTATCAATTTCCTTTCTATCCCCCTAATTACCGGCAATTTTTCTCTTCGTACCTGGATAAAGATTTTTGCATTCATGGCCTGCAGGCAGTAGAATCCCCGCTCTTTAGCTATTTATTGGTCTAAATTAACCATTTTTGAGGTAACAAATGCCCAGCGTACGTGTAAAAGAGAACGAACCTTTTGAGATCGCCATGCGCCGTTTCAAGCGCTCATGTGAGAAGGCCGGGGTCCTGGCTGAAGTGCGTCGTCGCGAATTCTACGAAAAGCCGACCTCCGAGCGTAAACGTAAGGCCGCCGCCGCAGTAAAACGCACCATCAAGAAGGTGCAGCGCGAGAGCCGTAAGTTCGAACGTCAATACTAAATCCTACCTGTTCTAGCTCTATCCATCCCATGCTCAAGCAACGCATTCAGGACGACATGAAGAGCGCCATGAAAGGCGGCGACAAGCGCAGGCTTGGCGTCATTCGCCTGATCATGGCCGCGATCAAGCAACGCGAAGTGGATGAGCGAATTGAGTTGAATGACGAGCAGATCCTGGCTGTCCTGGACAAGATGGTAAAGCAGCGTCGCGATTCCATTGAACAGTACGAAAAAGCCGGACGGGACGAGTTGGCCGATCAGGAAAAATTCGAGATAGAGGTACTGCAGGATTATCTGCCAGAGGCCCTGAGCGAAGAAGAGATTACAAACCTCATCAAACAGGCCATAACGGATACCGGGGCAGAGTCCATGCGCGACATGGGCAAGGTAATGGGGCAACTAAAACCCCAACTGCAAGGACGCGCCGACATCGGCGCGGTCAGCGCCCAGATAAAGCAGCTGCTTGGGAGCTGAATCACTTCTAGTTTGCGATGCTTTACTTTAGTCTTACGGCATGGCAGGCAAAATTCCAGCACATTTCATTGATGAACTGTTAAACCGGGTCGATATCGTCGACCTGATAAACGGCCGCGTACCTCTGAAAAAGACCGGACGCGACTACCAGGCCTGTTGTCCCTTTCACGATGAAAAGACCCCCTCCTTCACCGTAAGCCGGGAAAAACAGTTCTACCACTGCTTCGGCTGCGGCGCCCACGGCACCGCCATCGGCTTTCTCATGGAATACGACAATATGGAATTTGTCGACGCCATAGAAGAACTGGCCCAACAACAGGGTCTGGAGGTACCACGGGAACAAGGCCAATCATCGGGACCGGACCTGCGCCCCCTGTACGATACCCTGGAACGATCCGCGAGCTTTTACCAACAACAACTCCGCAGACACCCGCAGGCCCAACAAGCCGTCGATTACCTGAAAGGCCGGGGACTCAGCGGCGAGATCGCGGCGGAGTTCGGCGTGGGCTTCGCCCCTCCGGGTTGGGACAACCTGATAAAACAACTTGGTGCAAACGAAGAAGGCATTAAGCACCTGCGCATCACCGGCATGATCTCGGAACCGGATGGCAAATGCTACGATCGCTTCCGTAACCGCATCATGTTCCCCATCCGCGACCGGCGGGGCCGGGTGATCGCGTTCGGCGGACGTGTTTTGAGTAAGGATGATTCTCCGAAATATCTGAACTCCCCGGAAACCCCCATCTTCCACAAGGGCCGCGAACTCTACGGCCTGTTTGAGGCCCAGAAGGCCCTGCGCAAGATCGAACAACTGCTGGTGGTGGAAGGCTATATGGACGTGGTGGCCCTGGCCCAGTTCGGCATCCGCTACGCCGTAGCCACCCTGGGCACCGCCACCACCAATGAACACCTGGAGCAGCTGTTTCGCGTCACCCACAAGGTAATTTTCTGTTTCGACGGTGACCGGGCCGGCGCCGAGGCCGGCTGGAAGGCCCTAAAGACCGCCCTGCCCCAGATGCGGGATGGCCGCGAGACTAAATTTCTGTTTCTACCGGACGGAGAAGACCCGGATACCCTAATCAGAAAAGAGGGGGCCGAGGCTTTTGCCCAACGTATCGACAACGCCACCCCCCTCTCTCAATTCATGTTTGACCGCCTATCCAGTGAGATCGACACCACCGAGCCTGGAGGTCGGGCCCGTCTAGCGGAACTGGCAAAACCCCTGATATCCAGCATCCCCAAAGGGGTTTTCCGCGATATTCTGCAACAACAACTAAACAAGATCGTGGGGTTGGATATCTCACCAATAATGGGTGAGCAGGGGCAATCCCATGCAAAAAGGCGCCCCATAACCCCATCCAGGACAAAAAAACCCATGTCCATGGTGCGCCGCGCCATCACCATGTTGCTGCAGCACCCCCAACTCGCCACCCTGGATAACCTCCCAGATACATGGCAAAAATCGGACTCTGAAGGCGCAAATCTTTTGGGTAAATTACTTGAATTAGCGCAGAAGCATCCTAATCTTAAGACAGCCCAACTGATCGAACGCTGGCGAGGAACAGAAGAGCATCAGCACTTGTCCAAGCTATCCACAGTAGAGTTATACATACCAGAACAGGGAATAGCGGCTGAATTCAGGGATACACTCGCGGCCATAGCGCAACAGATGCGCTCTGACGAACTGAACCGGCTGGTGGAAAAGGCAAAAACCACCGACCTTAAAGATCAGGAGAAGAGTCGATTGAGCCAACTATTGATGGAAACTATCAAAAAAGGGCAGCCAAAACATGCGGATTAACCGCAATCGTCTAGAAATGCCACAATTCCATTGCTATACTTGTCGGCTTGCGTCCGAACTACTGGTTACTAATTCAAGGCAGAAATGAATCAACAACAACAGCAATCCCAACTTAAGCAGCTGATCGCGAAAGGGAAGGAACAAGGATTCCTGACCTATGCCGAAGTAAATGACCACTTACCTGACAGCATCGTTGAGCCGGAGCAGATCGAAGACATCATCCGCATGATCAACGATATGGGCATCTCCGTGCATGAGAGCGCCCCGGACGCAGATGACCACGCAATAACAGATAGCGCCACCTCAACGGATGAAGACGCCGCAGAGGCCGCCGCGGCCGCCCTGGCCAGTGTAGACAGTGAATTCGGACGCACTACCGACCCGGTCCGTATGTATATGCGCGAGATGGGCACCGTAGAACTCCTCACCCGCGAGGGCGAACTGAAGATTGCCAAACGCATCGAAGAGGGGCTGACACACGTCCTAACCGCCATAAGCGCCTATCCTGACACCGTCGCAAAACTGCTGGAGATGTTCGATAAGGTCAAGACTGAGGAGATGCGTCTGACCGACATCATCAGCGGATTCATAGACCCGAACGAGCCGGACGAAATC